>CP157796.1:0-647500 GCA_040112665.1 Oceanicaulis sp.
AGGCGCGCCGCGCTGATCGGCGTCGCCGCAGAGGCCGTGGGGACCGGCACGCAGGCCGGCCCGCTCGCACGGTCTGCAATGTCGAAGCCGAACACCCGGCCCAGCTGCTCGATGGCCGCGCGCGCCGGCATGGGCCGGTCGACGACATAGCCCGCCAGCACGCCGTCGAGCCCGCTCGTATCCAGCGCGTCGAGCCCGGCGCGGTTCGCCAGTCCGGTGACGATGTCGGCGAGCGAGGACTGGCCCGCCCGGCCCGTGAGCCAGTGGCCGAGCCGCCAGTTCGGCCCGTCCGTCCAGACGTCCTCGCGGGCGGGAAACTCGGGGAAGGGCCGCGCGTCCCAGGTCCAGACATGGCTGTGGGCGAGATCGAGCATCGGGCCGGCATAGGCCGGGCTGTCGGGATTGCGCCCGTTCGCCGGCGCCCAGTAATCGAGCAGCGTCTCGACATAGCGGCGCTGGATGAGATCGTCGCGCGCGCCGGTGGAGAAGTACGGCGCGAAGCTCTCAGAGCTCTTGGGATCGATGAAGACGTTGGGCTGGTTCGCGCCCTTGTCGATGGCCGGGCAGCCCAGCTCCACCAGCCGCACCGGCTTGGACCGCGGCGTCCACGCGGTGGGCGCGGGCTGACGCACGCCGCCGATCCGGTCGTGATGGCCGCTCTCCCAGAAGGCGCGCAGATCCTTGTAGCGCCAGATCCAGGGCTCGCCGTAGGCCCCGTCGGTGATCGGGGTTCGGACCTGCGCATCGCGGTCGGCCTCGCTGGCGTAGAACCAGTCATACCCCTCCCCGCCCTCGACGTTTCCGCCGAGATAGGCCCGGTCGTGGATCGACCGCGCCCCGGCGAGCGCGTCGGCGTGACCGCCTCCCTCGCGCCAGTCGGCGAGCGGGCCGTACCAGTCGATCCCGATGAAATCGACGTCCGGATCCGACCAGAAAGGGTCGAGATGGAAGATGCGGTCGCCCGAGCCGTCAGCCGGCGCGTGGCCGGAATACTCCGACCAGTCCGCAGCATAGCTGATCTTGGTCTGAGGGCCGAGCAAGGCCCGCGCTTCGCCGGCGAGACGCTTCAGCTCGGTTACGAACGGATAGCTCGCCGCCCCGTCGCGCACCGTGCTGGCGCCGCGCATCTCCGAGCCGATGATTACGCTCTCCACCCCGCCCGCAGCCGCGGCGAGCGCGCAATGGTGCAGGATGAAGCGCGAAAGGCGCCATTCGTTCGGGCCGGAATAGCTCACGCTGTCCGGACCGATCTGAAAATCACCCGCATCGACGGTCCCGGCGAAGGCGGCCATCTGCGCAGCCGCCGCCGCGGTCTTGTCCGGACTTCCCGCCTGGCCCGGTGCCGGGTGACAGGTGATCCGGCCCCGCCAGGGATAGACCGCCTGCTCGGCTCCCCCATAAGGATCGGGCAGGCCGTTTCCCGCAGGCACGTCCATCAGGATGAAGGGGTAGAGCGTCACCGCGAAGCCGCGCGCCTTCAGCGCCCTGATGGCGCTGATCACCGTGGCGTCCGCCGGCGTACCGCCATAGGCGGGCGAGCCGTCCACCTGGCTGACCAGATGCGCGGTCGACCGGTCGAGCCCTGCGGCCGACCAGCTGAGCGGTCTGGTCTCCTTGTCGCGGGTCTCCACGCCGGGGCGGATCTCGCATTCGCCGGCCCTGAGATCGGTCCCGAACCAGGCGGTGACCAGCGCGACAGAGCGGCAATGGGGCAGCCGCGCCTGAAGATCGTCGAGCGCCGCCTCGAAATCGCTCGGCGCGCGCAGGGTGTGGCGGTTCTCTGTGCGGTCGAAGCCCGGCTCGATCTCGCGCACCACCTCCTCGCTCGCATAGGCGAACTCGCCGGAGGCGGGGATCAGGCACACGCCCTCGACCAGATCCTCCATGCGCGGCTGATCGCCGCCGGAGGAGGCCGCGAAGACTTCGAAGCTGAGATTGGGGATGCGCTGGCCGTACGGATCGAGCGGCAGATCCTCGAAGACCACGTACGCCAGGCCGCGATAGCCCGGCGCGCTCCCCGCCCCCTCCACCGCCTCGATCAGCGGATCCGGCGCCTGGTCCTCGCCGCCTGTGTGCACGCGCATGGTGATCGCGCCGGTGTCCAGCGGCTCGCCGTTCGCCCAGACCCGGCCAACGCCCGCGATCGGGCCTTCGCACAGCCCCACCGCGAAGCTCAGCGCGTAGGAGTACTCGGTGATCTTGGGCCCGCCCTTGCCGCCCCCGGCCGAGCGGGTCTGGGCGGTCTCGGTGAAACGCGCCGCCCAGATCACCTGACCGGCCAGGCGCATGCGGCCGAACACGATCGGAACCGGCGCGCCTTCGGTCGAGGTCTGGATCGCCAGCTCGGCCAGGCGCGGACCGTAGACGTCCGGCTGAAAGGCGTTCGAGATCACGCTGCGTGCGAACTGAGGCGCGAGCGCCGCCGCCGTGCGCGCCAGCGACGCGCCCGCGGCCAGAGCGAGACGGCCCATGAGGTCTCCTTAAAGGTCTGGGAAAGCGAAGACGCCGGCGATCCGCCGCCGCCACCACGGGCAAAGCGCGGTCTCGCACACCGCCCGGCCGTGCCAGGCGTGGATCATGCGGCCGGGCCCGGAAACGATCGCGCAGTGCTTGGCCGGCACGCCCGGCCTGAACCGGAACAGCAGAACGTCGCCGGGCTCGGCGGCCCCGGTCGGGACGAGCAGGCGCCCGGCGGCGTGAAGCAGCGTCTCCGCTCCGTCACGCTCGGCCCAGTCCGCGGTGTAGGGCGGCGGGGTTTCGGGCTCGGGCCCGATCACCGCACGCCACACCCCGCGCACCAGCCCCAGGCAGTCGCAGCCCGCCCCCTTCGCGCTCGCCTGGTGGCGGTAAGGCGTGCCGATCCAGCCGCGCGCCTCGGCGAGCACGCGCGCTCTCACGGTCATCGCTTCGAGCCGTCGCGGACGGGTTCGGAACTGGCGGAGCGGACGAGCACGTCATTGCCCGGCATGTGCGGGCAGCCGCGGAAATTGACGCTGTTGGAGAATTTGTCCCGGCAGGTCGCAAACCGCTTGTCGCAGCCGGCCGTGAGCGCCGCCTCGTCGCCGGCCTGAACCGGGGCGGCGGGCGCGGGATCGAGTTCCAGCGCGGCGCCTTGCGTATGGCTGCGATGGCTGAAGATCCGGTGCCTGGCGCCTTCGTTGGCCCCGCTCGTCCAGGTCAGCACGCCATGGGTGAACCAGCCCGCCGCCGCGCTGACGTCGGAGACGACCACCGCCCCCGGCGCCCGACTCGACACCGCCGTCGCCGCTGCTCCGAACGCCGCGCCTGAAAGGTCCGCACCGCAGCGCGCATCGCCCAGCTCGGCGTCGCAGCGGCTTGAAAACACCCGTCCGATCACCCGGTCGAGCCGCGCGCTGGGACCTTCGAGCTCGGCTTCGAACCCGCTTTCAGAGCGCCTGATCGCACCGAGCTCACCCGTGAACGCCTTGTAGAACAAAGACGGCTGGGACCAGTCGACATGGTAGAGTTCGACCCGCGCGCCGTCCCAGACCCCGTTGTCGAGATCGGCCTCGGTCAGGACTGCGCCCTCGATCGCGCCGAACACCGCCCCGCGCGCCGGGGTGAAGCCGGCCTCGGCCCGCGCCTCGCCGGAGATCAGCCCCGCATCGGGCCGGCACTCCACGCCTGCGACGCTCAAGGCGCGGTCGTGATCGGTGAAGCCGAACACCTGCCCGTCGCCGCGCGTCACCACGAAGGCGCGCGCGATCGTCGTGCACCCGGCGTCGAGCCGGGCCTGAAGCGCGGCGGGAATGTCGATCATGAGGGGTCCTCAAAACGAAAAACCCCGGCCTTGCGGGCCGGGGCTCTGGAAGCGGTTGCGCAGCTGACGATCAGTCACCGCGAAGGCCGCGCAGGGGTCGTCCGGCGCGGTGTGGCAGCCGGCTTCGACATAGGGTTTCAGCCGGCCCTCGATGAAATGCACCCAGACCTGGCGGACGATTCCGGCCAGTTCCGCGTCGATCTCCCCGGTCATGGCGAGGTCGACGGTGAAGGCCGTCGCCGCGCCGTCCTCGGCCTCGGTCAGGGTCCAGCTCGTCACGATGTCGACCGCGCGGCCGGAGAGACCCAGCGGTCCGTGAAGGCGCAGCACGCCCGGTGCATCCACATAGATGACGCGCGCATGCAGAGCGCCGTCGTCCGAGCCCGCTTCCAGGCGCTCGTAGAAGCGCCCGCCGAACACCGGCTCGATGACCATTTCGGCCGGGTCGAGCGCGAAGCTGTGATCCCACCAGCCGGTCACGTCGCCTGTGGCCGCCTCGAACACCTCTTCGCGCGGCGCGGCGATCTCCACCTCGATCCGCGTCCGGAAGCCCTGCGGCGTAAAGCTTTGCAGCTCTGCCGGAGCAGGCTCTGCGGCCTGGGCGGCGGCGAGGATCAGCGCGGCGATCATGGGCGGTCTCCCTCTTCAGTGCGCCGAGTGAGCCTCCGATCCGCCGCGCGCGCAAGCCTAGAGCACCACTTCCACCAGCGGCACGGACGCGATCTCTCCGGCGGTGAAGCCTTCTGCGCTGATATCCAGCCGGTCGGTGTCGAAGCGGGCGGGCGTGTCGAAGCGGAAGCCGGCGGTGACGACCGCGCCGTCCGCCGGCGGCGAGGCGAAGACGATCCGGCCCTCGGCGTCGAGCGTGAAGTCCGCCGCCGCGCCGTCGACAGCGGCGAGCACGCTGCCCGCCACCGGCAGGCCGATCGGCCTCACCCACGCGCCCGCCCCGTCGCCGTAGCGCTTCACAAGCGCGAAGACGGCCGTCGCCCCGTCCCCGCTCCCGAGCGTCTGATCGGTCGCGGCGGGCTCGGCGCCCGGTGCGCAGGATCTGTGATCCATCGGGTCGGCGAAGCGGAAAGCGTGCAGGGGCCCGCGCCGGGCTTCGAAGAAGGCGGTCAGCACAGCCACGTCCTCCAGCGTGCGCACGCCCGGCGCCGCATCCCAGTACCGCCGCGAGTGCGCCCATGGGGTGTTGCGCTCCTCCCGGCCCGAGGCGAGCGGGACGATCTCGGTCTTTCGCCGCGGCCCGCCGCGGGCCCTGAGCCCGATCGAGAGCGGAAACCGCACATCGTGAAATGCGCTCACAGGCTGCTCCTTCCCGCGATCGCGGCGCGCGCGACCGCCGCGGCGATCTGGCGTTCGGACCGGCGCACGGCCTCGGTTGCGTCCGCGCCAGCGTTGATGACGACGGTGACCGGCGCGCCTGCGCCGAAAGACTGGATCGAGCCGGCCGACATCGGTGTGAAAACTTCAGGCCCGCGCTCGCCGACCAGATAGCGCTCGCCCGCCAGCACCGGTCCGCCCTCGGCGCGCTGACCAGCGAGCGTCTGGGTTGCGGACTGGGCGAACGCGCGCAGCGGTTCGACCAGAAGCTCGCCGACGAACAGGCTGGCGACGTCCTGTGCGATCGCTTCGAGCATGGCGGAAAAGCTCAGCTCGCCCGAACGCGCCGCGTCTTCCAGCGCGTCGGCGATATGACCGCCGGCGATCTCAAAGGCTTCGGAGATGAGCGTGGCGGTCTGCTCACCCTCTTCGGCGAGCTCGTCGAGCGTCTGCTTGGTTTCGGCCTTTTGCGCGCGCCGCTCGGCGGCGAGCTCGGCGGCGGAGCGTTTGGTCATGGCCTGGATCTCCCGGCGTCGAGTTTCAAAAGCGCGTCGAGTTCGGTGCGGCCGAGCGGGCGGGGGCCGGCCCTGGTGCTGATCAGCGCGCGCCACTCGGCGAGCGTCAGCGACCAGAAAGCGTCAGGGCTGAGCCCGAACCGGCCCACCCCGGCGGCGAACCAGGCCGCCCAGCGTGGGCTCATGTCAGGTTGGTCCTGAAGCAATCGGCGACCGCCGCCGCCGCCGCGCGCGGCCCGGCCAGGCCCGCGAGCGTGTCGGCCTCGTCGGCCCCGCCGCCGCGCAGGAGCGCGGCCAGGACGAGCTTCAGCCCCGCCGCGTCCAGTCGCTTGAGCCGCTCACCCAGCGCCTCCAGCCCGTCGCATCCAAGACCGGTCTCGATTTCAGCGAGCGCGGCCAAGGTCAGACGCAGCATGTGCGCCTCGCCGCCGATCTCGATCGCCGTTTCGCCGCGTTGTGCGTTGATCATATCGTTCATTCCGGACCGCCCCGCTTGCAGGCGCGGTCCGCACCGCAGTCCCACGGGGATTGATGATGAGAAAAGCATTCTTCGCGGCGCTGATCGCCGCGCCCGCCCTCGCCGGCTGTCAGATGTTCGGCGTGCAGCCGCCGGCTTTCCCGCCGCCTGAAACCGAAGGGCTCGAACCGCCGCCGGTGACCGACGAGAACCCGACCCATGACAGCGGATCGGACGACGAACCGGCGCTGCTGGGCGGATCTGACGACACGCTGATGGGCGGGCCGTCCGGCAATGACGGCGACAGCGCGCTTTCGGGCGGCGACGGGCTGGGCGGGTCTGGCGGCGAGGACACCGATCTCGACGCGGCCGACTGCAGCGACCTGCTGCCGGACGGCGCGCGGGAAGCCTGCATCGAAGACGCCGAGGCCGACGGCGGCGGCTGAACGTTGCCGGGCGCGGCGGTGCGCGGCATGGTCGGGCGTCCGATAAAGGAGTTCCGACATGCGCCGCTTCATCGTCCTGACCCTGCTTCTCGCCACGCCTCTCCTGGCGGGGTGCGAAACCTTCCTCCAGGACGTCTATGACGAGCGCGCCGAGGACGAGTGTGAGCAGATCCTGGACACCGAAGCCCAGCGCGCCTGCCTGAACGAGCTCGAAGACGAGCGCTGGCGCCGAGATTGAAGCGCAATCCGAAAAGTGGGGACCGGTTTTCGGACAAATTGCGCTCAGCAAAGAGTACCAGAGCGCCCGGCCTGACCCGTTCAGGCCTTGTCGCGCTCTAGCTTGGCGTGAAACTCAGCTGTCCGGCCGAGGCGAGCGAGAGCGAATAGGTCGCCTCGCCGTCATGCCGGCCGGAATATTCCAGCGCCGTGACCAGGAACGGGCCCTCCAGCACGCCGAAATGGGGGATCACCACCTGCCAGTCGCGCCGGGCCTGATCGAAGAACACCGCCCGCACCGTCTCATCCGCCGCGCTGTCCACGAAGATCCCGGCGCCGGTGACGCTCGCCGAGCGCAAGCCCGCCCCCTCGATCAGCTCGCGCCAGCGGCCCGGACTGTCGGCGTGGGTCACGTCGATCGCCCGGGCGTTCAGCGAAATCGTCTTCGCCCGAAGCCCCGCCACGGCGGTGAAACTCTGGCTGAGCTGCCCGTCGCCGATCTTCAAAAGCAGGTCCTTGCCGGCTTGCGCGGTCATGGCGTTTCTCCTTTTTCGAGACAAGAAAAAAGCCGCCCTGGCGGGGGCGGCTTATTTGAGGCGGGTTCGGCGTAGAATCAGGCGGCGACGGGCCTGTAATTGTCCGGATCGTCCGCCTGGATCCGGATCGGATCCTGCACCGCAGAATATGTGGAGCGTTCGGCCAGCACGTCGATCGCGACATCGCCGATCCGCGCATATTCCACCGCCTTTCGCCGCACGACCATCTGTGAAGCCTGGTCTATCGGTGTTTCGCCGCGCTCCCAACGGCCGATCGTCTGGCCGTCCTTGCCGAGCAATTTGGCGAGTTCCGCCTGCGAAAGTCGCATTTCCGAGCGCAGGAAGCGGATTTCGTCCGGCGTCAGGCCGCCCGGCTTCGTCGCCACGGCGTGCACCAGCACCCGATGCAAAGCGTTCACGTTCGGAATTGTGATCACGTCTTCGCCCGCGTCATCGACCTGGATCGCGAAGTCCTTGAGGATCACGTTGTCGAGCCCGCATTCGTCGTAAACATAGTCGATGCGTCTCACAGTCATCTCTCGTCCCTCCACATAACAGTGACGATCTTCAGCGACGGCCCCGGACCCGGGAAGACGACGACACGCACTGTCCGCCCGCCGCTGTTGGGCGACGCACCCTCGATCTGGTATTTCCAGAAGCCGCGGGAGGCCGGCTGAGGTCGAACATGGACGAACCCGGTGCACAGGACGTGCATCACGTCCGCGATGATGAGGCTACGTTCCCGAAGCCTTTGCTTTCCATGCAAGGTCCAGGTCAGGCTCAGTCCCATATCCGCCGCAAAGGCGTTTATCAGCTTGGTGGCGTCGGCCGGCTTCAGCTCCTGGGTCAGATCGGCCATGCTCTATCTATCACCGTGATACATTAGATCAAGTCACCAGGCTGTCAACGAGGCTGCTCGCTTGGGTTTTATCAGCTAGATCCTATCGCTCCACAAGCGCCCTCACCCGGACCACGCCGTGCAGCGTGGCGCCGTCGGGGCCTGTGAACATGTCGGCGTAGACCACGCGAGCGAGGACGCAGGTGAAAGGCGGATCGAGGCTGAGCGATCCCTGATGCAGGACGCTGCGCACCGCGCCGACCGCGTCCTTCAGGGCGGCGGGATCTTCGCGGCGGCCCCAGACGTGAACGGTGAGCCTGTGATCGACGAGGTCGAGCCCGTCTGCGTCCAGCGGCTCTGTTTCACCGCGTCCCAGCGAGACGAACGGGAAGGCCGCCCCGCGCGGCGCGCGGTCGTAGACCCGCGCCGGATCGCCCAGCGCGGCCTGCACGCCCGGATCGGCTTTCAGCGCGGCGATCAGGGCGCTGGCGAACGCGGTTTCAGCGCTCATAGCCGCACCCTCCGGAAGGGCCGCAGCAGCGCCTCGACCGCGTCGGGCAGGCCGCCTTCGCCGCGCCGGGCGCTCTCGGCGCGTTCGGTGTCGGAATAGGCCTCGCCGACCAGGCGCAGCACCGCTTCGCGCAGGGCGGCGGGTACGGCGTCTGCGCTCGCGCCGTAACCGGCGGTGAAATCGATCTCGATGCGTCCGCCGCGCGCGTCTGGACGCGGCAGCGAAAAGGGATAGACCGCGATCACCCGGCCCGGCTCGCCGGTTTCGACCCGGTATTCGGCCGGATCAAACACGGTCTCCGTGCCGGTGCGGTCATAGGTGCGGACCGCCTCGACGCTCTGAAGCGGCGCTACGGCGGCCGACACCGCCTGCCCGAAAGCCGAGAGCCGCCGCTCGGGCCAGGCGTCGAGGATCTCGCGATAGCTGCGGGTGATCAGGGCGAGGCCGGTTTCGATCTCCACGCGCTCGCGCGCGGCGGCGATGAGATCGCCGATCAGCGCGTCCTCGGCGTCGTGGCCGGCGCGCAGCCAGGTCTTCGCTTCAGCGAGCGAAACCGGCTCCGCCGCCGGGGGCGACAGAAGGTGAAGGGTCATGGCGGCCTCGAACTGGCGTTAGAAAAAGCGAAGCGCCCCGGCTCGGCTGAACCGGGGCGCTTCGAGGGACCGGCGGCGCGAAGGGGAGGATCGCCGCCGGCGGGGAGGTGGTCTCAGACCTACGTTTCGCCGAACTTCAGAAGCTTGATCGCGTCGAAGTCCTGCACCGCGCCGCCGACGCGGCGGGTGGTGTAGAACAGCACGTAGGGCTTGGCCGAATACGGATCGCGCAGCACCTGCACGCCCTGCCGGTCGACGATCAGATAGCCGCGCTCGAAATCGCCGAAGGCGATGGCGTAGGCGTCGGTCCCGATCGCGGGCATGTCCTCGCTCTCGGTCACCGGATAGCCCATCAGCGTGGCCGGCTGACCGGCCGAAGCGCCGGGCTGCCAGATGTAATTGCCGTCCGCGTCCTTGAACTTCCTGACCGCCGAAACCGTCGAGCGGCGCATCACGAACCGGCCGTTCGTCCGGTAGGCGCTTTTCGGCGTGTAGATCAGATCGATCAGCACGTCGGACGGATCGGCGGCGGGAAACGCGCCGGCGGCGCCGGTCGCGACATAGCCGATCTCGCCCCAGACCGCGGCGGAGTCCTCGGTCTTGGTGTAGTCGAGAAAGCCCTTGGGCCGGTTCGTGCCGTTGCCCGACACGAAGGCCGCGCCCTCGGCCTCGGCGAAGACGTCGCGGACTTCTTCGGCCAGCCACTGTTCGACGTCGACCAAGGCGTCGTCCAGGATCGCCGGGGTCGCGGCGGGCATGGCGTAGAGCTCGGCGGTGGGCACCTCGATCAGCTGCAGGGTGGAGGTGTCGGTCTCGGTCCGCGCGCCGGTCTCCGCCGCCCAGGCCGCGGTGGTTCCGCCCACGCTGACCGGCTTCTTGAAGGTGTGGCTGGTGGTCTGTTTGACCGTGGCGATCTGCCGGATCGGGCTGACCTGGCGGATCAGCCGCTCGATCATCGCCTCGGTCTCCGCCGGAGCGACATGGCCGCCGTCGCCGGCCGTGCCGACGCTCAGCGCCTTGCCTTCGAGCTCGCGGCCGGTCCTGAGGAACTTCGTCCAGGCGTCCTGGCCGGCGGTCTTGGTCTCGCCCGAGCCCAGGGACGGACGGGACTGCTCCAGCGCCAGCCGGTCGATCCGGTCCTGCGCCGCGCCCAGCGCTGCGTCGATGCGGTCGAGCTTGTCGGTCAGCAGCGGATCGGAGGCCCGCTTCTTCTCGATCTCGTCCAGCCGGCGGTCATTGGCCTCCTTGAAGGCCTCGAACGCGGCCAGAAGTTCGTGGCCGGCCGCGCGCGCCTCGGCGGACGGGGCGGCCATCTTGGTCTCCCGGGTCATGGGTGTCCTTTCGTGTCAGGGGAAGTCAGGCCGCCGCAAGCTCGGCGGCGGGGTCGGCCAGCACGCGCAGCCGCGCCTGGGCCAGCATCGGGAAGGTCACGATCGAGACCTCCCACAGATCGAGTTCGAGAAGGTCGCGCCCGCCGCCGGGGCGCGGCGCGCTGCGCAAGGTGCGAAAGCCGATGGACAGCCCGTCCACCGCGCCCTCGCGCACCAGCGCCGCCGCCGCCCGGCCTCTGGGCCCTGCGGTGAGGATCTCGCCGCGCACGAACAGACCGCGGCCGTCCTCGCGGATCTCGCGCCAGACCCCGACCGGCTCGCCCGCGTCGTGCTGGAACAGCATGCGCACGCCATCAGGGCCCTTGCGCACCAGGCTCGCGGCGAACGCGCCCGCGCGCACCAGATCGCCGCCCTGATCCTCGATGTCGAACAGGCTCGCATAGCCGGCGACCGCCAGCGTCCCGCCGTTTCGCGCCTCCATCCGCGCGCTCCTTTTCGATTGGGTTGATGCAGTGAGCCAGCGCCCGCTCCCTCGCTTGACCGGAAGGGCGTCCGCTGAGCGGACGGGCGGGGCCAGCACCGCGCACGCCAGGTCTGCCGCGCTCGGCGCTCCCCCACCCGACCCGGCGCTACGCGCCGGCCCACCCTCCCCACAGAGGGGGAGGGAGTTAGGCGTCGCGAGTGCAGGAACTTCAGAGCTGAAGCTGAACCGCAACTCCCTCCCCTTGATGGGGAGGGTCCGGCCAAAGGCCGGGGGTGGGGTGAAGATCATAGAACGCCGAAACCTGCAGATGCTGGCGTTCCTTCACCCGACCCTAGGCTCCACTAAAGGGCGGGGCCTAACCGCCCTCGTTCAGCCTTCGCTCGATCCGGTCCAGCGCGGCGCGGGTGTGGGCGGCGGATTCTTCCAGCCTGGCGAGCCTTTCGTTCACGGCGGCGCCCGCTTCGGCGCGGTGTTCGAGCTGGTCGAGCCGTTCGCTCGCCGCCCCCGCCCAGATCAGCGCCCCTGACGTCTGAAGCGCCAGCGCGGCCAGCACGCCCAGCGTGATCTTCCGGTCCAGCCGCCAGGGGCTGCCGGGATAGGACGTGTCGGTCATGCCTGCTCCTTCAGCCCCAGAAGGGCGCGTTTTTCATCGTCTGAAAGAAAGTCCGCCTCGACGATCCGCCGCCAGCGCATCGCGCGCTCCTCCTGAAGCGCGGGCAGCGCCTCCTCGTCGGCGATCACGCCCAGCGCCGCGCCCAGCCAGGGCGACAGGAAAGCCTCGAGCGCCGCAGCGGTCTTCTTCGCCAGCGGCAGCACGGTCTGGCGGTAGAAGGCGAGGTTCGCCTCGCGATAGTTCGAGTAGGTGTTGTCGCCGGGCAGCCCCAGCAGCATGGGCGGCACCCCGAAGGCGAGCGCGATCTCGCGCGCCGCCTCGCGCCGGGCCTCGATGAAATCCATCTCCGCAGGGCTGTGGCCCATCGGCTTCCAGTCCAGCCCCCCTTCGAGCAGCAGCGGCCGGCCGGCGTTCTGCGGCCCGGTGTAGAGCGCTTCGAGCTCGTCCTTGAGCCTGGCGTACTGGCTTTCGCTCAGCCGGCCCTCGCCGTCCCGCCCGCCGACGACCAGCGCGCCGGAGGGCCGCGCGGCGTTGTCGAGCAGCGCCTTGGCCCAGGCGCCGCCGGAATTGTGCACGTCGACAGCGCGCGCGGCCGCCTCCATAGGCGACAGGCCGTAATGGTCGGCCACCGGGTTGAAGAGCTTCAGATGCAGGATCGGGCTCTTCCCGCTCGCCCGGTCGCGGGCGAAGACGCGCTTTTCCGAGCCGTGCCGGTATTCCCAGCCGTCCGCCCAGCCCTTGGGGCCGGGCAGCACGCTCACCCGGTCGGGCCTGAGCGCATAAAGCGCGAACGGCCCGCCCTCGGAGCCGGCGATCTCGACATAGGCGTCGCCCGCCACCGACAGATGACCATAGACGGTCTCCATAAGCTCGGGCGCGGACTGGTCGGGATTGGGCCTTTTCAAAAGCGCGCGGGCGGTGTCGGCCGCCCGCCCCTCGCCCTGAACGATCAGCGGACAGGCCGCCGCGGCTTCAGCGATCAGCCTGACGCAGCGATGCGCGACCGGGTTCTGCGCATAGCCCTCCCGCGCGAAACCGGCGTATCCGCGCGCGCTCCAGGCCGCGCCCGGCGCGAAAGACAAAGCGATCGTCCGCCCGGCCGCCTTGCGGTCGAGCCCGAGCCATTTCGCAAGCATGGCGAGGTCCTTTTTCTATAAGTCGTCGATGTCTCCCCCCGTTCACGGGGGGAGTGCCCCGGACTTGATCCGGGGCGAGGGGGGCTGCGCCAGCCTCAGGTCTGCGCCGCCCCCTCCGTCCGCTTCGCGGACACCTCCCCCGTAAACGGGGGAGGACAAAAACCCTCACAACCGCCGCACCCTGGGCGCGGCGACGCCTTCGAACAGGGCGGCGACGGCCCAGACCAGGGCGTCCACGCGGTCGGGGCTGCCGGTGAAGCCCGGGGCGCCGAAGCCGCACATCTGGTCTTCCAGCTGACGGAACCGGCCCGCATGGGCGATCCGGCCGGCCGCGTAGAGGGCGGCGACCGGTTCGGCGCGGGCGCGCTTGCCGCGGCTGGCGTGCACCAGCCTGACTTTCAGCTCCGGCGCTGCGGCCTGCAGCACGGCGCGGACCATGTCCCCGCCCTGATTGGCCTCGGCGACCACGCTGGTCGCGTCCACCGTCTCCACGGCGGCGGCGACCTTCGCCGCCCAGTCTTCGGGACGGGCCTGAAGCGAGTCGTCTCTTAAGATCACCGCCCGGCGCGCCGCGCCGCGGCCTGCGGCGCCGGCGGCGATGATGCCGCATTCGTCGCCCGTGCCGCTGGCGGGCGGATCGACCGCGACGACGATCTCCTCGGGCTCGCAGCGGATCGCGGCGAGCGCGGCGTCGATCATCGCCCGGGTCCACAGCGCGCCCTCGGGATCGTCGATCAGCACCCCGTCGAGTTCCTGACGGGCCAGCCGGCTCGCGCCGTACTGGGCTCTCAGAGCCTCGACGAAACCCGGCGCGAGATTGTCGGCGTTCGCTTCAGTCGGCGCGTGCGTCGTGACCACGCCGGGCGCATGGATCAGGCGTTTGAGCGCCTCGATCGGCCGCGGCGTGGTGGTCACCGCGAGCCGGGGCCTGCGTCCGAGCCGCAGCCCGAAACGCAGCATGTCGAGGGTCTCTTGCGGCTTGGCCCAGGCGGCGAACTCGTCCGCCCAGGCTGCGTGAAACTGCGGGCCTCTCAGCCCGTCAGGATCCTCGGCTGAGAAGGCGTAGCCCACCGCCCCGTTCGGCCAGACGATGCGCTGTCGTGACGGCTCGAAGACCGGCCGCTCCTCGTCATAGCTGATGTTCAGCAAGCCCGAAGGACCGTTCAGCATCACCTCGCGCACGTCGCGAAAGGTCGGCCCTATCAGCGCCACGCGTTCGGCGCCGGCGAGCACCTCGCCGCGCAGCCATTCGGCCCCGGCCCGGGTCTTGCCCGCCCCGCGCCCGCCCAGAAACAGCCAGGCCGACCACACGCCCTCAGGAGGGCGTTGATGGGGGGCGCCCCAGATGTACCAGCGGCTCAGGATCCACTGCATCTCCCAAAGAGCCAGGCTGCGGCTTGCTTCCAGCGCCTCGACGTCCTCGGGCGTCCTTAAGGCGAGCAAGTCGGCGCTCAAGCTCCGCTCGGGCTTCACTTTTCTCACCGGCGCCCTCCTCGCCGGAGCCGCCCCGGCCAGACTGTCCTTGCGTATCGCGGTCCGGCGCCTCGCCGGCCCAGTCCTCGATGGCCCGCGCCGCCCTGACCAGGGCGAACACCGCCTTGGCCCGGCGCTCGGCCTCCGCCGGGTCGCCGGAGAGAAGCGAGGCGTGAGCCTCCTCCAGCGCCTGTGAGAAGCCGTGCGCCCGGCGCGACCGCGCCTCGCGTGGGAAGTTCTGATCCAGCCATTTGCAGCGCTGCTGGACGGTGTCGGGCTGAAGCCCGAATTCGTCCGCGATCAGCCCTGCGCGCTCACCCGCCGACCAGCGCTCGTAAACCGCCACCCAGTCGACGTTTCGCGGCCCGGTGCGCCGCCTGCCTTTGATTTCGACCATGCCTGAACACTACCCGATCACAGGGCCGGTCGGATTGAATCGGAAAGATTTTCAGCCGCGCGCCTTGCAGGAAAGGCGAAGCCGATGCGGGCGAGGCAGGATAGCGCGAGGACCAGTCCCCCTATCGCCCGCCCCACCCCCCATGAATTCCCGGCCGAAGCCCGGACCCCGATCCGGGCGCAGAGCCGGGACCTCGCGCAGGAAAAAGCGCTTCAGCGCAAGGAAAACGCCCAGGCGGCGGCCCGGTGCTCGCTATTCGTCGACCATGTGATCTTCGAGGTCGTCTTCATCGACCTCGGTCTCGCTGACCAGCGTTCCGTGAACCCCGATCCCGGCCTTGCGCACGCTGTCGGGGTCGCCGCTTTTCAGCGGGTGCCAGTCGAAAAGCGGCTTTCCTTCCGCGATCAGGCGGTAGGCGCAGGTGTCGGGCATCCATTTGAGGCTGCTGATATTCTCAGGCGTCAGCCTGACGCAGCCGGGAACGCGGACATGCCGGTTCGCGTAATCGCTACAGCGGACCGAGCCGAGATCGAGCAGGCGGCACCCCACGTTCGTGCGCCAGACCCGGCCGTCCTCTTCATCTTCGAGAAGGACCACGCAACACTTGCCGCACCCGTCGCAGAGCGATTCCCACTCTTCGGACGTCATTTCCGAAAGGGTTTTGCGTTCATGAAAGGGGCGCAGCGAGGTCATCGCCCGAATTTAGCCGCGATACGTTGGTCAAGACAGGACCGCTGAACAGCGTAGCTCAGGAGACGCGCCATAACTTTCCGCGCCGACGACAAACCCGGGTTCTGGAAACGGGCGCGCAATTTCGCGCCCGCCGCCTTCGGCCTGACCGTCGTGACCCTGGTGGTCGCGGGGCTCGTGGCGTTCTGGGTGGGCTGGCTCTGGGCGTTCGACGACATGCCCGACGCGCCGTCTTCGCTGGAGGAGCTGTGGGAGACGCGCCGCGAGCCGAGCTTCACGGTGCTGGCCGCCGACGGCGCGGTGATCGGCATGCGCGGGCCGCGCTACGGCCGGCCGGTGGAGTTGAGCGAACTGCCCGCCCACGTGCCGCAGGCCTTCATCGCCATCGAGGACCGCAATTTCTTCGAGCATGACGGGGTCGACCGCCGCGCCATGGTGCGCGCCCTGATCGCAAACGTGCGTTCGGGCGAGATCGTGCAGGGCGGCTCGACGCTGACCATGCAGCTGGTCAAGAACCTGATCCTGCGGCCCGACCAGACCATCCAGCGCAAGCTGCAGGAGATGCGGCTGGCCATGGCGATCGAGGACATGCTCACCAAGGAGGAGATCCTCGAACTCTATCTGAACCGGGTCTATCTCGGCGAAGGCGCGTTCGGGGTGGAGGCCGCCGCGGCGCGCTATTTCAACAAGACCGCCGCGGAGCTGACGCTGCAGGAGGCTGCGATCCTTGCCGCCCTGCCCAAGGCGCCCAGCCGGCTTGCGCCGACAGACAATCTCGCCGCCGCCCGCGCCCGCGCCGAAGACGTGCTGACCGCGATGATGGACGAGGGCTTCATCGATCCCATCGCCTATCTGAACGCGGTCCAGAACCCCGCAGAGCTCGCCGACAGCGCCACGGTTGACCCCAATCCCGCGCTCTACGGTCATGTGTTCGATCTCGCCCTGGCGCGCGCCCGCTCGGTGCTCGACGTCGAGGAAGCGCCGATCCTGATGATCCAGACGACCATCGACCGCGAGGTGCAGCGCGCCGCTCACGAAGCGCTCAACGACGTGCTCGAAGAGCAGGGCGAGGCCCGCGACGCCGGCGAAGGCGCGATCGTCGCGCTCGATCTCGACGGCGCGGTGCGCGCCCTGATCGGCGGCCGGGACTATGAAGACAGCCAGTATAACCGCGCCGTTCAGGCCGAGCGCCAGCCCGGCTCGGCGTTCAAGCCGGTGGTCTTCGCCGCCGGTTTCGAGGAAGGGCTGAGTTCGGCCACCGCCTATGAGGACGAGCCGGTCGACTTCGAGGGCTGGCAGCCTGAAAACTACGGCGGCGGGTATCGCGGCCGCATCACCATCGCCGACGCGCTCAAACGCTCGATCAACACCGTCGCCGCCCAGGTGGGCGCCGAGATCGGCGTCGAGAAAGTCGCGGAGATGGGCGAGCGGCTGGGAATCACGACCGCGCTCAACCCCGTCCCGGCCCTGACGCTGGGCGCGAGCGAGGTGCGGCTGATCGACCTCACCTCGGTCTATGCGGTCTTCGCAAACGACGGCCGGCGCACCGAGCCGGTTCTGATCACCGAGATCCGCAACGCCCGCGGCGAAGTGCTCTGGGAGCACGAACCCGCGCCGGGCCGCCAGGTGCTCAGCCGCGGCGACGCGCAGTCGATGTCGACCATGCTGGAATCGGTGGTGGTCGACGGCACCGGGACCCGCGCCCGGCTCGCCGACCGCCGCGCGGCGGGCAAGACCGGCACCAGCCAGGAAAGCCGCGACGCCTGGTTCGTCGGCTTCACCGGCCACTACGTGACCGGGGTCTGGGTCGGCAATGACGACGACACCCCGATGGACGGCGTCACCGGCGGCTCGCTGCCCGCCGAGATCTGGCGTCAGTTCATGAGCGAAGCCCATGAAGGCCTGCAGCCGCGCGGGCTCAGCGCGCCCGAACCGACCCGCCGCACCGAACGCGAGGAGACGCTGGCGGCCTTCTATTCCTCTCTGTCGTCGCGCTTCGACGCCTTGCTCGATCCGGGTGCGGACCGGCCGGCCTCCGGAGCGTCGGGACTGGACTGACCGGAAAGCAGGGATTTCAGCTCGGACAATTCCGCGCGCATCCCCCGGATTTCCTCGAGCAGATGCTCGCGTTCGTCATGGGCCATCGCCTGACGTTCGGTCTCCGCGTCGAAATGTTTCGACTGCATGGAGTCCACGATGACGGCGATGAAGAGATTGAGCACGGCGAAGCTCGTCAGGACGATGAACCCGACGAAGAAGATCCAGGCGTAGGGATGCTCGGCGATCACGGGCCGCGCGACGCCCATCGACCAGCTCTCCAGCGTCATGATCTGGAACAGGGTGAAGGCCGACCCGCCGAGATTGTTGAAGAATTCCGGGTGGGTGGCGGAAAACAGCTTCGCGCCCATCACCGCGGCGACATAGAAGATCACGCCCAGAACCAGCATGATCGCGCCCATGCCGGGGATCGCCTTGGCCAGCGCCTCGACGACCGAACGCATCTCCGGGATCACCGAAAACAGGCGGAAAAGCCTGAGGACACGCAAGGCCCTGAGCACCGTGAACGCGCCTGCGTCGGGGATCAGCGAGAAGGCGACGACGGTGAAATCGAACCAGTTCCAGCCTGATTTGAAGAAGCTAAACCGCTGAACGATCAGCTTTAATACGATCTCCACGACGAAGACCGCGATGATCGCCATGTCCGCATAGTGAAGAACGTCCAGCACCAGCGGCGGAAAGTCGTAGGTGGACAAACCCAGGATCGCCGCGTTGATCAGGATCAGCGTGGTGATGAAATTCCTGAAGCCCGCACTGCCCACGAACCGGGCGAGCGCGCCGTCCTTATTCGCTTCGCTGTCCACGCCGGCCATGGGCGATCTCCCCGTATCTCAGGCGGCGAAGCGTTAGCCGTCCGGGGCGCTGACCGCAACGGTGTCGCGCTTCGCAGCAAGGCTTTTTCAACGCTCGCCGTGTGATCCTTCATCCCATGACCCTGCTCGCCGCGCTCCTGCTGTCCCTCGCTCAACCCGCGCTTTCCGACGGCGCGGCGCCCACAGGCGCGGCCGCGATCGAGGACGGCTTCGCCCGCCGCGGCGCCGTGGTCGCACGCCTGGACGGCGCAGCTGCGCTGAGCGTTCTGGCCTGCCGAAGCGCCTGTGCGGTCAACCAGAATTGCCAGGCCTACACCTGGCGGCGCCCCCTGCCCGGCCGCGAGGCGCGCTGCGATCTCCACGCCATGGCGCTGACGCCCTTCCCCGATCCCGGCGCTGCGACAGGGCTTTCGCCTGACCTCGCGGCCCGCATTGAAGCAGCCTCGGACCGCGCGCCGACCGCCCGCGAGCGCGAGGCCCTGAGCGCCGTCGACGGCGGCGAAGCGCCCCCGCGCGACGACAGCGGGCTCTTGGGCGGCTAGAGCAGGACGAACCCGGCCGCGCCGCAGGCGAGCACGACCAGCGGCGGCGGCGCCTTGATGAACCGCAGCGCCAGAAACGCCGCGATCGCAATCAGATAGGCGATCGGCTCGGCGGGCACCGACACGATCACCGGGTCGATCAGGGCCGCCGCGAGGATGCCCGTCACCGCCGAAGCCGCGCCCGACAGCGCCCGCCGCGCCGCCGCGCTCGACTTCAGCTGCGCCCAGAACGGCAAGGCGGCGTAGACCAGCAACAGGCCCGGCAGAAAGATCGAGGCTGCGGCCAGCGCCGCATAGCCCAGCGCCTGAGCCGGGCCGTCGGCGGCCGCAGCCCCGATGAAAGCGGAGAAGGTGAAGAGCGGACCCGGTACGGCCTGCACCAGACCGTAGCCTGCGAGGAACGCTTCCTCCTCGACCAGGTCGGGCACGACGCCCGCTTCCAGCAGCGGCAACACCACATGCCCGCCCCCGAACACCAGCGCGCCCGCCCTGTAGACTGCGTCGGCGAGCATCAGCGCCCGGTCCTCGCCTGCGACAAGCGGCAGCCCGGCGAGCAAACCTGCGAAGACCACGAGCGCAGCGATCGCCCCCCTCCGCCCACCGCCGCGCACGGCCCCCTCCTCCGCCGGGCCCGGCGCAGCGGCGAAGGCGAGGCCGGCCAGAGCCCCGAGTAAGATCATCGCGGGCTGCACGCCGGTGAGCGGCCATTCGAACCCGCCGGCGAACAGCACGACGGCGAAGGCGGCGAAGGCGATCACGGCGCCGGGCACGGACGCGGCCTGGGTCCGCGCCATGGTGAGTACGGCGTTGGCGACGACGCCTGCAGCTGCGGCCAGAAGCCCGGCGAGGAGCCCGGTTCCGATCAGCTCGGCGAACGCCACCGCGCCCCAGCCGGCCAGCCCCATGATCGCGAGCGAAGGCAGGGCGAAGGCGGTCATGGCGACCACCCCGCCCAGCGGCCCCGCCCTGACCCAGCCGACGGCGGCCGCGGTCTGGCTCGATCCGGGGCCGGGCAGGAACTGGCACAGCGCCATCAGCTCGTCATAGGCGGCCGGTTCGAGCCAGCGCCGCTCGCCGGTGAACACCGTGCGAAACAAGGCCAGATGCGCCGCCGGACCGCCGAAACCCACGAGCCCGAGCCTGAGGAAGACAAAAAAGACCTCCGCCAGCGTTCCGCTGCGCACGGTTTCTTTACCCGAACCGATCATCCTTGCAGGCCTCGCGAGAATTGCCGAGCGGAGCGCCGAAATGGCCGTGACGTCCAAGCTGCACAGGCTCACCGAGCTGGCCAAGGAAAAATCTTCAGAGCGGCGCCGCGCGCTGCTTCGGGAAGTGACCGACCTGTTCTTCGACGCGCCGCCCGCCAGCGAAAGCCCGACCCAGCGCCAGTTCGACGCCGTCCTGCAGACGCTCGCCAGCCAGACTGCGCAGGACGCGCGCGAAGAACTCGCCCGCCGCTTCGCCGACGCGCCGTTTGCGCCCAAGGGTCTGATTCTTCAGCTCGCCCAGGACGCCATCGAGGTCGCCGCGCCGATTCTGCAGCGCTCTGGCGTGCTCAGCGAGGAAGACCTCGTCACCATCGTTCATGAAAGCGCGAGCCAGGCGCATTTGCGCGCCGTCGCCGCCCGGAAAACGGTGCCCGAACGCGTCTCTCACGCCATCGTGGAAAAAGGCGACGACGACACGGTCGCCAAACTCGTCGAGAACGACGGGGCGAAGCTCTCGCGGGAAACCTTCGAGACCGTCGCCCGCCGCGCGGAGACCAGCGAAACGCTTCAAAAGCCGATGGTCGAGCGCGTCGACGCGCCCCCCGACCTTCTGAACGACCTGATGATGGTGGTCTCCTCCACCCTGCGCCAGAAGATCGCCGACCGGTTCGACAGGCTCGAACCCGGCGTGCTCGAAGCCGCCCTCGCCGCCTCCCAGCGCCGGCTGGAAGCCCGGCTCGCCGAAGACCGCGAGGTCGCCGAAGCCAGAAAGCTCATCGCCGCCAAGCGCGTGCGCAAGGAGCTCGACGGCGCGCTGCTGATCCGGCTCCTGCGCGAGAAGAAGACCGCCGCGTTCTGCGTCGGCTTCGCCGAGCTCGCGGGCGTGGACTACGCCGCCGCCCGGCGTGCGCTCGACCATGACAGCCCTGACGGGCTCGCGCTGATCTGCAAGGGCGCGGGCATCGAAAAGGCGTTGTTCGTCACCATCGCCGTTCTGCGCAGCGGCGCGGACAAGACCGCCTTCGACGACGCCCGACAGCTCGGTCAGATGTACGAACAGCTCAAGGTCGAGGACGCCGAACGCGCCCTGCGCTTCTGGAAGATGCGCAAGAACGCCGCCGCGGCGTAGTCCCTAATCCGCCCACAGCTCCGAGCGGAAGCGCATTTGCGGACGCTCGGCGCGCACTTCGAAGACCAGCGTGTCCTCGTAGACCAGACCGTTGCGGTCGGTGCTGGTGACGCGCAGGGTGTGGGCGCCCTCGGGCAGGTCCGCAGGCAGGCGGGCGGTCCACAGATGCATGTTGCGATCGGCGATCGAGCGCTGGGGCTGGGGCGCGGCGGGGCCGAAGCTTGCGCCCTGATAAAGCTCGAATCCTTGCGCGCGGTCGTCGCCCGACCGGCTCTGCATGGCGTAACGACCCACCGAAAGCTGGCGCTCCGCCGCGAAAGGATCGGCGTAGGCCGCGCCGATCAGCGGCGCCTCGCCTGCGCCCTGCTGGGTGCGCTCGAGGCCGAGTTCCGTCCCGTCGGCCAGGACCGCGACGACGGCCGTCTCCGCCGAGCCCGCCCAGACGTTGGCGGTGACGAACACGCCTTCCGCCAGCTCGGACGGGGTCAGAATGCCGGTGTCGGGCAGGTCGTTGATCGAGGCGGGCGGGACGGAATCGCGAATCACGGGGTCCTCCGCGCGCCAGGCCATGATCTCGTCGTACCAGGCGCGGAAGCCCGGGGTGGAGAGCCCGACCCACTGGCCGCGCTCGGGATCGACGCGCTGGCCGACATAACGCTCGAAATACTCAGGCCCGGCGAAATCGAGATGCAGATAGCCGTTGGGCGCGCCCATGCGCTGAAGCGCCATGGGGTTTCCATCCACGTTGAAGTCGCCCTGATACCAGGCGCCGGACGCCGCGCCGGCGATGATGTGCCTGAAGGGCAGCGGCCCGGTTCCGGTGTTCTCCGCCCAACCTTCGAAGATCTGGCCGGGCGCGTGGTTCTCGATCGTGTGGGTGTGGCCCGACAGCGAGAGCGCACGGCGGCCCTCGACCAGGGCGTGGATGCGATCGAGCCCGTCGGTCTGGTGCTTGTTCGAGCCTGCGTCGACGAAGCTCACGAAGGGGACGTGGTGGGCGAGCACGATCAGCCGGTCTTCGGGCGTTTCGGCGATCAGGCCTTCCAGCCATTGAAGCTGGGTCTCGGTGACCCGGCCGTTATAGGTCGGACGCGCCCCCTCGGCGCAGAATTCGTGACCGGTCGCCACGTCCTCGGGCCCGCACGGGTAGACGACGTTGTCGAGCGCCACGAAAAGCACCTCGCCCATCTCGAACGCGAAATAGTTCGGCCCGTAGATCCGCCGCCAGCTGTCGGCGGAGTCCGCGTCGCTGCGCGCGTCGAAATCGTAGTCGTGATTGCCGTGCACCAGCCATTGCGGCGCGCCCGCCGCCGCGCCCACGTCCAGAAGCCTGGGAAGCAGGCCCAGATCGTCGCCCATCACGTCGCCGACATAGAGGACGCAATCGCTCTCAGACAGGCCGGCGCGGGCGAGATCGGTGACGACCCCGTCGCGGAACCAGCTGATCTCCTGATTGGAATAGGTCTGGCTGTCGCCGATCACCGCGCAGGCGAAATCATTTCCCGCCGCGCCTTCGCGGGTGATCGGAAAGTTCACCTCGGCCGGCGCGGGCCCGGTGTCGGGCAAGCCGCCATAGCGCATGGCGTAGCCGGTCCCGCCGGGCTTGTGCGTGTAGAAGAATTGCGGGACGAGATCGGCGTTCGTGGGCACGCGCCAGCCTGAAGGCTGCACGATGGTCAGGTCCATGTCCGGCCTGACCGCGATCTGATAGCGCCCCTCGGCGTCGGTGCGGGCCCAGTCGAGCCCGTTGGAGACCAGAACGCCTTCGACGCCCCGCTCGCCGCGATCGCGCCGCCCGTCCAGGTCCGTATCGTCGAACACCATCCCGCTGATCGTCTCGCCCCCGCCGCCGGGCACGATCTGCGGTGCGGCGACATAACTCTGAGCCAACGCTGGCGCGGCGGAAAAGGCGGCGAGCGCAGCGGACAAGGCGAAGCGGCGAAGCATGGCGGACCCCCGTGGCGTATCAGCCCGGAGGGGTACCAAGCGGAAATGACGGTGCGATGACGATTCCCGCAAGCGCGATGGGGGCTTGCTATTCCAGCGCCGTCTCGTCCAGCCGCGCTTCGAGCTTCACCAGAAGCGCCATCAGCGTCTCGCGTTCGGACGCGGTGAAACCTTCCAGGATCGCCTGCTCGTAGCGCAGCGCCAGCGGCGCGACCTCGGCGTAGATCGCAGCGCCCTCCTCGGTCAGCGAGACATCGCTCGCGCGCCGGTCGGACGGGTTCGGGGTGCGCGCGACGAGGCCGCGCTCGTCCAGCGCGCGGATGGCGCGGCTGACGGTGACCTTGTCCATGGCGGTGGCTTCGCAGACCGCCTGGGCGGTCAGCGGCCTGCCCTCGCCGAGCACGGCGATCACCCGCCACTCCCAGATCGTCAGGCCGAAGCGCGACTGGTAGGCGCGCGCAATCAGGCTCGAGGCCTTGTTGGACGCCACGCTGAGCCTGTAGGGCAGATAGTCCGGCAGGCGCAGGGACGCGCCCGCCGTTTGGTGTGAGCTCTTCTCGGTCATCGAAACTCGCTCCCCCACCCCGGCCCTCCCCCGAGGCGGAGGGTGGGCGGTTGCGGCCGCCTCAGCCCCCGGCGCCCGGCCGTCAATCCGCGCCGGTCGCCGCCAAATCCCTCCCTCCCCTCGACGGGAGGGCCGGGGTGGGGTGCGCCACCGGAAGCGGAACGCGAAAGCCTACTCGGCCGCGTCGGTGTTGGGCTTGATCACGCCGCGGCGGATCTGGTCGAGTTCGATGGATTCAAACAGGGCTTTGAAATTGCCCTCGCCGAAGCCTTCATTGCCCTTGCGCTGGATGATCTCGAAGAAGATCGGACCGATATTGGTGGTGGTGAAGATCTGCAGCAGCAGGCCGTCGCCGTTCTCCGGATCGCCATCCACCAGGATCGAGTTCTTCTTCAGTCGCTCCAGGTCCTCGCCATGGCCCGGCACGCGCTCGTCGACGAGCTCGTAATAGGTCTCCGGGGTGGACTGGAACACCACGCCGTTTTCGCGCAGCTGCTCGACGGTCTTGTAGATGTCCGGCGTGGTCAGCGCGATGTGCTGGATGCCCTCGCCGTTATATTCGCGCAGATACTCGCTGATCTGGCTCTGATCGTCGGAGCTTTCGTTCAGCGGGATCTTCAGCTTGCCGCACGGACCGGTCATGGCCCGCGACAGAAGGCCGGTGTGCTGGCCCTTGATGTCGAAATAGCGGATTTCACGGAAGTTGAAGACGCGCTCGTAGAAGCCCGCCCAGGTGTCCATGTTGCCGTTGAACACGTTGTGGGTCAGGTGGTCGAGGACCTGAAGGCCCGCGCCGCCCTCGTCGACCTCGCCGGTGGGTTCGAACTCGTCGGCGTAGAGGTCGTCGCCGTACTGATCGACCAGATACAGCACCGAACCGCCGATGCCCTTGATGGCCGGGAATTTGTCGGTCCAAACGCCCTCGCCGAAGCTCTCGGCGCCGCGCTCCAGCGCGTCCTTGTAGGCTTTCTGGGCGTCCTTGACCCGGAAGGCCATCGCATTCGCGCTCGGCCCGTGGGCGTTGCGGAACTCGGCGGCCTGGCCATCGGTCTCGCGGTTTACGAGGAAGGTCACGTCGCCCTGCTTGAAGCGCGTGATGTCCTTGGA
The DNA here is from genome assembly GCA_040112665.1 of Oceanicaulis sp. NCBI lineage: Bacteria > Pseudomonadati > Pseudomonadota > Alphaproteobacteria > Maricaulales > Maricaulaceae > Oceanicaulis > Oceanicaulis sp. The sequence goes on from CP157796.1 coordinate 24,712, forward strand.
CATGTGCTTTGCCACCGGCGTGAAGCCGAGCAGCTTGAACAGCGCCTCGAGCTTTTCCGGCTCGGGGCTGGTGAATTCGACGAACTCGAAACCGTCGGTGCCCAGCGGGTTCTCGAACAGATCGGCCATTACGCGCTCCATGATCGGCGAAAAGGGGCTGCGCCGGGCTTGAGTTCGCACCGCGGCGCGCGCATCGTTGCTGGCGGAAAATAGTATCATTTGCAACTAATTTCACCCCCGCCCGGCGCGGCGAACGCAGGAGAGCCCCGATGAAACTGGTTCTGCACGGCTATTTCCGTTCCGGCACGACCTACCGGGTCCGGCTGGCGCTGAACTGGAAGGGGCTGGATTACGACTATGTCCCGGTGAACCTGGTCGAGGGCGAACAATCCGGCCCGGCCTATGTGACCCGGAACCCGCAAGGCCTGGTGCCCGCGCTCGAAGTGGACGGGACGATCCTGACCCAGAGCCCGGCGATCCTGGAATGGCTTGAAGAGGCGGTTCCCGCCCGGCCGCTTTTGCCCGCAGACCCGATCGTGCGGGCTCGCGTCCGCGCCTTCGCCGCTGCGATCGGTTGCGACATCCATCCGATCCAGAATTTGCGCGTGATGAAAAAGGTCAGAGCCGATTACGGCGCGGATCAGGACGGCGCCTTCGCCTGGGCGCGGCACTGGATCGAGACCGGTTTCACGGCGCTGGAAACCCTGGCGGAGAACGCCTCCGGCGCGAACGGCTTTCTGTTCGGCGACGGCCCGACGCTGGCGGAAGTCTACCTGCTGCCGCAGATGTACAACGCCCGGCGCTTCGGCGTGGACCTCGAACGCTTCCCGCGGCTCGTCGCGGCGGACGCTGCGGCGCGCGCCTTGCCGGAGTTCGATCGCGCCGCGCCGGAAAACCAGCCCGACGCTCCGAAAGCCTGAGCGCGGCCTAACGGTCGAACCAGTCCCCGCTCTCGATGTGGCGCGCCTCGTCCAGGCCGAGCCGCCAGACATAGACCCAGGCCTCCGCGTCAGGCGCGATGAGCTGGACCTTCACCCGCTCATAGCGCGAGCGCTCGGGCTCGCCGGGCCAGTAGTCCTCGAACGCGTCGAGGTCGGCCAGGACCGACGCGTCGACGAGTTCGAACAGCTCGCCGATCACCTGGCCGGGTCTTGCGACGAGGCCCGGATAAGCGCCGAGATCCCACAGCTCGCCCGAGATGACGCACGGCCCGCGATCGAGAAAGGCGTCAGCCAGCCCAAACTGGGCGAACCCGCGCTCTCCAGCCCGCAGAAGGCCGTAGAAGGCGAACAGATCGCCGGCTTTCGCCTGGCTCACTATGCCCTCACTGCGCCGGCGCAGCGGGCGGCGGCGTGCTGCGCGCCTTGAAGATCGGCTGCAGCTTGCCGTAGCTCAGCGAACGCCAGAGCCATTCGAACGGGCCGAAGCGGAACACCGACAGCCAGAGCGGGGAGACGATGAGCTGCACCGCCCAGACGATCAGAACGAGCTGGGCCTGCTCGACGCGTTCGAGCTGGCCCCACAGCGCCGGGCCGAACACGCCCGTCGCCAGCGCGACCATGGTCAGCGTCTGGGTGAGATAGTTGGTGAAGGCCATGCGCCCGGCGGCCGCGAACGGATAGCGCAGGAGCTTCAGGAACCCGGCCTTGCAGATCAGCATGATCGCGGCGGCGTAGCCGAAGGCGACCAGAAGGCTGCCGGCGTAATTGGTGCCGATATTGATCCAGAGCCGCTCGAGCGCGAAGCCGGCTTCGACCGCCTGCAGACCCCCCCAGCCCACGATCGGCAGGCCGACGCCGAGCCCGACGACCAGCGCGGCGATGTAAGCCGGCACGGACCATTTCGCGGTCAGGAAGCCCAGCTTGAACAGGGCCATGCCGATGAACATCACCCCGATCACCCGGCCGCCGAAAAACACGATCGTTCCGAGATTCATCGCCGCGTTCAGCGCATTCTCGCCGCGACTGGCGAGGAAGCCGTTCTGGTAGTTCGCGGTCATCTCCGCCATGCGCTCGTCGGAGTAGGCCATCTGCAGATCGACGGCGCTCATGTCCCCGAACTCGATCGCCAGCGACAGCATCCACATCATGCCGATGTAGATGATCCCCGACAGCGCGATCCAGAACAGGCCCCAGCCGATCAGCTTGCCCGGGCTCATATGGCGGAAGAAGACGATGATGAACCCGGCGATGGCGTAGGTCGTCAGGATGTCGCCGAACCACAATCCGAACAGATGGATGACGCCGAAGACCAGCAGCCAGGTCATGCGCGAGAAGTGCAGTTTCTTGGATGCGTCTTTCTCCTCGCCGACCATCAGGATCACCCCGGCCCCGAACAGGGCGGAGAAGATCGTGATGAACTTCAGCTCGAAGAAGACGTGCGCGATCAGCCAGGTCGTCGCGTTCGCGCCCGAATAATCCATCTGTGCGGGCGGCCAGATGTACGCGTTCGGCGCCATCATGAAGGCCTGCACGTTCAGCATGAGAATGCCGAGCACCGCGACGCCGCGCAGGACGTCCAGGCTTTCGAAGCGCTCGCCGGCCGCGACAGGACGAGCCGAAATCGCCGTGCCCGCCGCGCTCGCTTCAGCGCCTTTCGAAACGTTTTCGGTCATCGCGCCCTCCCCCGAGGATTTCCGGAAATTCACGCCAAGTTCGCCTGATCTTCGACGCTGCGCAATGCAGGACAGGGGTGTCAGGGCCCCGCCTTACGAAGGTTTCATGTTCGCGAAGTCCGGTTTTTCTTGCCAGAGCCCCGCCCGCGCGCGCATACCGGGTGTCGTGAAGCGTGAAGGAATTGCGCGTGCATATTCTGTTCGACCTCCTCCATCTCGTCGCCGCCGCGGTGCTGTCGCTGGCGGGCTTCGGGTATGAGCGCGAGGAGGACTGCGATCCGGTCCGCTTCCAGCCGTCCGCGTTCGTCGAGGAGGCGGCGCCCGCCTCCGGGACCGGCGCTGAGCTCCAGCCCGAGCCGGTGGCCGACTGCGAGACCGCGCGTGCGCGCCTGACGTTCCCGGCGCTTTAATTTCTGTTTCTCCACGCCTAAAACAGACGCTCGGTCTGACCGCCGGGCGTGACCCCTCGCGACTCGCTTCAGGCTGACCTGCGAGGAAGGCCGCCTTACGCGCGGCGGGAGATTTCAGCCCGATGGCCGCCAAGGACACCCAGGACGACAAGCACTGGTCGGAGACGGCCGAAGCCGAACCCGCGCCTTCTGAAGATGAGGCGGGTTTCGCTGAAAGCCGGGGCGGCGCGATTGCCAAACGCGTGCCGCGCTCGCCGGTCACCGTGGAGGACGAGCCTCGTCCCGAGCCGCCCAGCGGCGGCGGCTGGATCGCGTTCGCCGGTGCGGCCTTCGGCCTGCTCTGGGCTGGCGGCGCGGGCGCGTATCTCGCCGGTTACGCCGACCTTCAGACTCTGACCCCGGCCCAACTCGCGGGCCTCGGCGTCTTCGCCGTGGCGCCCGCGCTTCTGTTCGTGCTCGCCGGCCTGCTCGGCCGCGAAGTCGCCCGTGCGGGCGCTCGCGCCCGCCGCCTCGACATCGCCGTGGCCCGGCTCGCCAGCCCGGCCCGGCACGCCTCGGACGACTCCGCCCGGCTCGCAGACGCAGTGACCGTGCAGATCGACCGGGTGAACGCGGCGATGGAAAGCGCGCTCGCCCGCCTCGCCGCGATCGAGGAGATCATCACCCATCACGCCGACAGCCTTGAGGACAGCTCCGAAAAAGCGCGCGACAAGGCCGAGAAGCTCGTCTCCTCGTTGCGCGGCGAGCGCGAAAGGCTGTCGGAAGTCTCCGATTCGCTCGACGACAAGGCGGCGCTGATCGCTGCGGCCATTCAGGACCAGTCCAAGATGGTCGCCGCCGCCGCCGAACTCGCCGAATCGCGCGCCAAGGCGGGCGAGAAACTCGTCCGCGACGGCGCCCAGCGCCTCGAAGCGGCCGGCAAGTCCGCCGAGGAAAGCGGTGACAGGGTCGCGCTGGCGCTCGATGCGCGTTCGACCGAGCTGCGCGATTTCTCCGACCGGCTGAAGGAGCGCACCGAGGGGCTGGAAGCGGCCTATCTGAAACATCGCGACCGGCTGGCCGAGGCGAGCGAGGTGCTGCGCAAGGAGCAGGAAAAGATCGCCGCCGCGCTCGACTTCCACAAGGCCGAGCTCGAAACCATGTCGAAGACCGCCGGTGAAGGTGCGCAAAGTCTGAAGGACGCCGCCCGCCGCTCCGGCGAGGTGTTCGAGCAGGCGATCACCGAAGCGCTCGAACGCGCCTCCACCCTCGGCGACGCGATCCGCAAGGACAGCGAGGCGGCCGCCGCAGCGCAGGAGAAAGCGCTCGAACGGCTCAAGGCCGCAGCGAAAGCTGCCCGCGCCGCCGCCGAGGAAACGGGCGACGCGCTGGGCAAACAGGCCGGCGACGCGGAAGCCGCGCTCGAACGGGTCAGCGAAGCGGGCTTCGAAGCCGCACGCCGTTCCGACGAGGCCTTCCAGGCCAGGATGCGCGAGGCCGAGGACCTGACCGAACGCGCCGCGCGCGCCGCCGAAGATGCCTCCGCCGCGGTGAAACAGCGGCTCGCCGACACGCTGAAGGCCGCGCGCGAGGAGACCGAGGCGGTCGAGGCCGCGCTAGATTCGCTGCGCAAGAAGATGGACGAGGCGCCGAAATCAGCGCGCGAGCAGGTTCGCGCCATGGAGCGCTTGCTCGAAGACGGGCTGTCGCGTCTGAACGAAACCGCCGCCGAAGCCAGCGATCAGGCGCGCGAGATCGACGCCCAGTTCCAGGCCCGGATCCGGCAGAACTATGAGCTGTTGTCCGATTTCATCCTGCGCATGGGCGGGGTGGCGGGCGGCCGCCGGCCGATCGAGCTCGGCGTCAACGAGGTGCCCGACCCGCTCTCGGCCCGCAAGGCTGCGCCCAAGCCGGCGGCCCGCCGCCCGGCGCGTCCCGAGCCTGAACCGGAAGCCGATCTCAATGTCAGCGGCGACGATCAGGACGCTCCGCTCGACCTCTCCGACGCCGATCGCGAGGACGCCCTGCCCGATCGCGCTGAGGCCGAAGCCGAAGCCCGGCGCGAAGAGCCCGCCCCGCGCAAGGAGGGCGGCTGGCGCTGGCGCGATCTTCTGGCGAACATGCCCGACGAGGGCGGCGAGGCGGGCGCTCCGGCGCCGGGCGAGGACGACGACGCGCCCTTCCGCTCGCGCCGGCGCAGGCGCTAGAGCCCGAACCGGCCCCAGGCCGAACGGGTCTCCAGCGCGTCGACCGCAGAGCTGGTGAACCGGCCGAGCAGGCCTTGCCTGGGCGGGCTGAGCGGCTTGATCTTCACGCTCTCTCCGAAGCGCCGCTGAAGCTCGGTGCGCACTTCGGCCAGCCCGTCGATCAGGCCGGCCTCGACCGCCTCCTCGCCGGTGAACACCGAGCCGTCGAAAAGCTCGCGTTCGGTGTCGAGCCTGTCGCCGCGGCTGTCTTTGACGAGCGCGATAAACTGGGCGTGCACGCCCTCCATCAGCCGCTCCATGCGCTGTTTCTGCGCATCGGTCTCAGCCGAGAACGGATCGGCGAGCACCTTGCTCTTGCCGGCGGTCTTCATGCGGCGCTCGACGCCGAGCTTCTCCATCGCTTCGGTGAAGCCGAAGCTCGCGCTGATTACGCCGATCGACCCCACGATCGATGCGGGGTCGGCGAAGATTTCATCGCCCGCACACGCGATCATGTACCCGCCCGAAGCGGCCAGGTCCTCGCAGAACACTAGCACGGGCTTGTCATGGGTCTTCGCCAGAAGCCGGATGCGATGATGGATGAGCCGTGACTGCACCGGGCTGCCGCCGGGCGAATTCACCGCGATCGCGACCGCAGGCGCGCGCTCGATCGAGAACGCCTTGTCCAGAAGCTTCTCGACCCGGGCGAGATTGAGCGCCGAGGAATGGCGCCCGCCCGCCGCGATCATGCCTTCGAGCCGGACCACCGGCACCAGCGGGACGTCAGAGCCCAGCGCCTTCATGAGCCTGGAGCCCGCGCCGCGCAGCTCTCGGGTCAGGGAATCGTAAAACGCCATGTCGGCTCCGCTTCGCGAGTGTCAGGGCGCTTCACTTGGCCCCGTCAGGGGTGAAGAGCAAGCCTCGCGCGGCCTTCCAGCACGGCGCGCGCCTGCTCGGTGAAGCCTGAACCGGTCTCAGGATGCAGCACCAGAGGCGCGAGCAGGCGCATCGGCGCCCGCGCGGTCTTGCGTGCGGCGACCAGCACCCGCTTGGCCGGCTGGCCGGGTCTGGGGTGAACGCCCAGCACCGCCGTATCGCCCGCCTTGCCCGTCAATGCGCCGAGGATCTCACCGAGTCGGTCGGCGCGATGAACGACCGTCAGGACGCCGCCCTCCTTCAGACGCTTCAGTCCCGCCTCGATCCAGGCGGCGAGCCCCGCCTCGTTCATATAGGCGCCGGTCTTTCCCGGCTTGGGCGCCCGCAAGGCGGCCGGATCGTCGAAGAAGGGCGGGTTGAAGAACACCGCGTCCAGCCCGCTCTCCTCCCGCCAGGCCATCGCATCCGCCTCGATGATCGAGACCCGGTGCGTCATGGCGTTCAGGGCGGTGTTTTCCCGCGCCAGCGCGGCGGCGGCGCGGTCGCGTTCGATCCCGAAGATCTGCGCAGTCTCGTTCAGGCTCGCCGCCGAAAGCAGCGCCGCGCCCGCCCCGCAGCCGAATTCCGCCGCCCGGCCGCCGTCCGGCACCCGCACGGCGGCCGCCAGAAGCGCCGCGTCCAGTCCGGCGCGATAGCCGTCCGGGTCCTGCCTTAAAACGATGCGTCCGCCGAAAAACCGCTCCGCGCCGGCGGCCTCGTTCACGCCTCGTCGTCCTTGGGAAGCGCGTCGGCGAGCAGCTTGCGCGCCCGGTCCCCGTCCGCCTCGCGCACCAGCAGCCGGCGTTTCACCCAGGGCAACGCGCCGCCGAACACCGCGGCGGTGTTTGCGTCCAGCGTATGGGTCTCGATGCCCGCGTCTTTCAGCACCGCCTCGGCGAAATTCAGCCGGACAGGGTCGTTCGTGGTGAGCACCTCGATCAAGAGCGCCTCCGTTCTATGTCCGGCGAAAGCCGATGCGGCTTTGGAACGCGGTGCAGTACGCTTGCCGCGCGCCGGGCCGGTTTCTATTGTGCGGCCGCAAAGCAGCGAACGGCAAGAGGACACGGGGTGAACGGTCTGCCGCAAGCCGACATCAGGGGCCAGAACGTCGACCCCGTCGCACGACTCGCCGCGCTCGCGGGCGAGGACATGGCCCGCACCGAGGCGTTGATCGCCGAGCGCATGGCCAGCGACACCGACGTGATCTCCGAGGTCGCGCATTATCTCGTCGAGGCCGGGGGCAAGCGCATCCGGCCGATGATCACCGTCGCAGCCGCGCGCATGCTCGGCTACGAAGGCGAGGGCCATGTCTCCCTCGCCGCAGCGGTGGAGTTCATCCATTCCGCCACCTTGCTGCATGACGACGTCGTCGACGACAGCGACCTTCGCCGCGGCAAGCGGCCCGCCAACCGGGTCTGGGGCAACGCCCATTCGGTTCTGGTCGGCGATTTCCTGTTCGCACGCGCCTTCATGCTGATGGTCGACGCGGGCTCCATGCCGGCCCTTCAGGTGCTCAGCCGCGCGGCCGCCGTGATCGCCGAGGGCGAGGTGCGCCAGCTGGCCGCCGTGCGCAATCTCGACGTTTCGCGTCAGGCGTACATGTCGATCATCGAGGCCAAGACCGCCGCGCTGTTCGCCGCCGCCGCCCAGGTCAGCCCGATCCTCGCAGGCTCGGGCTCGGTGCTGGAAACCGCGCTTGAAACCTATGGCCGCGAGCTGGGCCTTGCGTTTCAGCTCGTCGACGACGCGCTCGATTACGGCGGTCTGGCCGAGGATCTGGGCAAGAACACCGGGGATGATTTCCGTGAAGGCAAGATCACCCTGCCCCTGGCGCTGGCGCTTGAAAACGCCGACGCCGAAGAGCGGGGCTTCTGGACCCGGGTCGTCGGCGATCTCGACCAGCGCGAGGGCGATTTCGAACACGCCAAGGCGCTGATGGACCGCCACGGCGCGCTCGAAGGCACGCTGTCGGCCGCCCGCGGCCATGCGCGCCGGGCCGTCGAGGCGCTCGACGCCGCCCCGAAGAACGCCTGGTCCGAAGCGCTCGCGGCGCTGGCCGAGTTCGTGGTCGAGCGGGCCTACTAGACCTTTTCTTTCTCCCTTTCGGAGCAGTCATCCATGCGCATCACCAGCGGCTTTGAAGCCGGCAATATCGTCGTGAAGTCTGCAGACACGCCGAGCGACGTGCGGCTCGAGATCCGCAAGGACGCGCATTCGGATTTTCACCAGTGGTTCTATTTCCGCGTGACCGGCGCGAAGGACACGCCGTGCCGGTTCGTGATCGAGAACGCCGCCGGCGCGGCCTATCCCGAAGGCTGGCCGAACTATCGCGCCTGCGTGTCGACCGATCGGGAGACCTGGCTGCGCGCCGAGACGCGGTATGAGGACGGCCGGCTGGTCATCGAACACACGCCGGAGGCGGACTCGGTGTGGCTGGCCTATTTCGCGCCCTACACCATGGCCCGGCACGAGGCGCTGGTCGCAGCCTGCCAGCACAGCCCCCGCGCGCGCCTGGACGTGATCGGCCAGACGCTGGACGGCCGCGACATGGACCGGCTGACCGTCGGCGAACCTGGCGCGGGCAAGAAGACGATCTGGGTCATCGCCCGCCAGCATCCCGGCGAGACGATGGCCGAATGGGCCGCGGAAGGGTTTCTCGAACGCCTTCTGGACGAGGCCGATCCGGTCGCGCGCGCGCTTCTGGACCGCGCGGTGATACATGTCGTGCCGAACATGAACCCGGACGGCTCCGCGCGCGGGCATCTGCGCACCAACGCCAAGGGGGTCAATCTCAACCGCGAATGGGACAAGGCGAGCGAGGCGAACAGCCCCGAGGTGGTCTGCGTGCTCGAAGAGATGCGCAAGACCGGCGTCGACCTGTTTCTGGACATGCACGGCGACGAAGCGCTGCCGTACAATTTCATCGCCGGCGCCGAAGGCACGCCGGGCTGGAACGACGAGGCCCAGACGCTGCTCGACCTCTACAAGTCAGAGCTCATGCGCTTCAATCCGGACTTCCAGACCGCCCACGGCTATCCGGTCTCCGCGCCGGGCACGGCGAACCCGTCGGTGGCGACGAACTACATGGCGCCGGCCTTCGGCTGCCTCGCCATGACCCTGGAAATGCCCTTCAAGGACAGCGCCATCACCCCGGACGAGGCTCAGGGCTGGTCGCCGGAACGCTCCATGGCGATGGGCGCCAGCCAGATCGACGCCATGCGCGCGGTGCTCGACCGGCTTTAGCGCGCTGCAAAAGCTGAGCTTGATCAGGTCACTGGCGGAAAATCACCTTCAGGCCAGTCGCGGCGGCCGTGAATCACCCGCAGGATCGTCAATGTCGAGGCGTCGAACGCGTAGACGATGATGTAGGGCGTCTGCACAACGCGTTTCTCATATGTGCCGGCGACCCGGCCGGGGCGGCCGATCGGCGTCTCCGCCAGGCTCCGAGCGGCGCCGTCGATCCGGTCCAGCTGATCGATGGCGGCCTTCGGGCTGTCTTGAGCGACGTATCGAACGGCGTTTTGCAACTCGGCCAGCGCAGCGGCCGACCACTGCAATCGCTTCATTCGCCGTCCTGCACGCTAGAAACTGCACTCCTCAGCGCGCTCATCGCTTCATCGTGCGGAACCACGCGCCCGGCTCGAAGATCGTCCAGCCCTTCTTCGACGCCGGCGACGATCGCAAGTTCACGCTCTACGTAAGCCGTGATCGCCTCTCTAGCCAGGTAGGACTTGCTCCGGCGCGTATGGCCGGCGAGTTCGCTCAGCCGCGTCTCCACCTCCTCGGGCAGGCGCACTGTAACGGTCGTTGAGGCGGAAGAATGTGTGCTCATGTGTACAAGGTAACACGCGATGATTACGGGGACGAGATCCCTGCGCCGCTCGGCGCCTACCCCGTCTCGCCTGCGCGCTCACGCAGACGCTCGGCGTAGAGTTCCAGCCTTGCGGCGTTGGCGCCGAGATCACTGAGCCCGACCCGGCTGATCGAGCGCATGTCGATGCGCGATCCGCCGTCCTCGGTCGGCGTGACCCGCACGCTGACATCGTCCTCGAACCCGAACCAGAAGGTCTCCGCCGTGCCCTCGAAGCTCAGCGCGCGCTCTGAGTCCGCGGTCACCGTCCAGCCGACATCCTTGGCCGTATCGAGCGCCAGCGCGTAAGCGCGCTGCGGCGGCAGGTCGAGTTCGACCGGGCGCACGTCCGGGTAGGCTTCGGTCTGCACGCCCGGAAGCAGGCGGCCCGCCCAGTGCGGATCGACCCAGTCCGCGTCGGTGACGGTCTTGCCTTCATATCCGACGGGGTTCGAGTTCGGCCCGCGCCGGTCCAGCAGGGCCTGGGTGAAGCCGGGCGGATTTTCGAAATCGGTGGTGATGTCGTGGATGGGCGGTACGCCGGCGGCCATGGCCCGCACCTGCTGGGCGTAAAGAATGCCGCCCAGACCGACCGCCAGCGCGGCGAAACCGGCGATGTAGCCGCCCGCGCCCGGCGCGTTCTTAGACCCGAACACCACCCGGAACAGCACCGCGACGATCAGCGCCGCCACGCCGGCGATGGCCGCGGCGGGCAGCAGGATCCCCGCATAGCTTCTGACATGACGAAACGCGTCGAGCGGGGTCCAGATATCGAACTTGCCCCCGAACGCGGTGATCACGAACCAGAGGGGCACGCCGATCGCCAGCGTGGCGGCGATCCCGACGACCAGATGACGGATGATCCTGAAAATGTTGAGCACGCCGCGCCCTCCCCTTCGCGATAACCCTGCCTGAATAAACTCTATACCAAAACCCGCTCAGGGATACAGGCGCGTGACCGACCAGGGCGCGTCTTCGCCGGTCCGGTCGAACGCCATCCGGTCGTGCAGGCGGAAGGCGCGGTCGCGCCAGAACTCGACATGAATCGGGCTGAGCCGGAAGCCGGTCCAGAACTCGGGCCGCGGAATGTCGCCGAAATTGAACTTCGCCGCATAGCCTGCGACCGCCTTTTCAAGCGCGAAGCGGCTTTCCAGCGGCCGGCTCTGGCGCGAGGCCCAGGCGCCGATACGGCTGTCGCGCGCCCGGCTCTGGAAATAGGCGTCGGCTTCGGCGTCGGGCACGCGGGTCACAGGTCCGCGCACCCGCACCTGGCGGCGCAGCGATTTCCAGTGAAAGCACAGCGCCGCGTTGGGGTTCTCGCCGAGCTGGCTTCCCTTGGCGCTTTCGGTGTTGGTGTAGAACACGAAGCCGCGCGCATCGACGTCCTTGAGGAGCACCATGCGCACGTCAGGCAGGCCCTGCGCGTCGGCGGTGGCGAGCGCGACCGCATTGGGATCGTTCGGCTCGGACTTTTTCGCCGCAGCCATCCAGTCTTCGAACAGCGCGAACGGATCTTCGCGGGTGAAGATGTCCTCAGGCGGAGTTTGTGACGCCGCGTAATCGGCCTCGTCAGGGCTGGGCGGGATTATGTCCTTGCGGCTCAAGACCTTGCCTTTCGATCAGAACAGCTGCCGGAATTAGTCGATGCGCGCGATCGGTCAACCTTTCGAAAACCTCACAGCCCTTAAATAAGCCCCATGAGTTCACGTTCGGAAGCCGTCATGGCCGCCTACAGGGCGTTCGGCCTCGCCGGTGGCGAAGACTTCTCTGAAGTCCGCGCCCGCTTCCGTGCGCTCGTCAAGCAGGTCCATCCCGACACCGCGAAGGAAACGCCGGACACGCTGATGAAGCTGCAGAGGCTTTTGAAGGCGTACGAAGTGCTACGCATTCATGCGCCGCGTCGGCATGATCTCGAAATCACGCCGGAAGAAGCGCGCAAGGGCGGGCTCCGAACGATCAGGATCGAGGATCGCGAGACCATGGTGCGCATTCCGGTGGGCGTGAAAACCGGAACGGTTCTGGTCCCGATCGGGGATTCCAACTGGCGCGTACACGTGGCCGTCCGCGACCACATGGTCGACGCCGATCTCGGCGAGGGCGAAGCCGAACGCCAGCGCCGGATCGAGCGCGACAAGGCCTTCGCCGAACAAGCCGCCCGTGAGGAAGCCGAGGCCAACGCCGGGCTGCTGCGCGGCTTTTACGAGGCCTTCGTCAAGAAAAGCCCCGCCGCCCGGCTGGTCAGCTGGGCGAGGCGCGGCGCGGCGTGACGCAGCGGCCCGGCTCGCCTATGGTGCGCGCCGGATCCTCGAAGACGCGTTAGCCCATGTCTCACAACAGTTTCGGCCATCTGTTCCGCTTCACCAGCTGGGGTGAAAGCCACGGGCCCGCGATCGGCTGCGTGGTCGACGGCTGTCCGGCGGGGCTCGCGCTGACCGAAGCCGACATCCAGCCCTATCTCGACAAGCGAAAGCCGGGCACGTCGCGCCACGTCACCCAGCGCCGCGAACCCGATCAGGTGAAGATCCTGTCCGGCGTGTTCGAGGACGAGCGCACAGGCGGCCAGGTCACGACAGGCGCTCCGATTTCGCTGATGATCGAGAACGTCGACCAGCGCTCGAAGGACTATTCAGACATTCGCGACAAGTGGCGGCCGGGGCACGCAGATTTCACCTACGACATGAAATACGGCGTCCGCGACTATCGCGGCGGCGGGCGGTCGAGCGCACGGGAGACCGCGATGCGGGTGGCCGCGGGCGCGATCGCGCGGAAGGTGCTGGGCTCCGAAGTGTCGGTGCGCGCTGCGCTGATCCAGATCGGCCCGCGCCGGATCGAGGCTGAACGCTGGGACTGGAACGCGATTGATAACAACGACTTCTTCTGCCCTGACGCTGAAACCGCCGCGCTCTGGGCCGAGGACATGGACGCCGCGCGCAAGTCCGGAAACTCTTTTGGTGCAATCGTCGAGTGCCGGGTTTCGGGCGTTCCGGCGGGCTGGGGAGCGCCGGTTTACGGCAAGCTGGACGCCGATCTGGCGAGCGCGATGCTGAGCGTGAATGCGGCCAAAGCCTTTGAAATCGGGGCGGGATTCGCCGCCGCGGCGATGACCGGGGCGGAGGCGGCCGACGAGATGCGGCGCGGCCCTGACGGCGGTCCTGAATTTCTGTCCAACCATAACGGCGGGGTGCTGGGCGGCATCTCGACCGGTCAGGACATCGTCATGAGGGTGGCGATCAAGCCGACCAGCTCGATCCTGACCGAGCGGCGCACGCTGACGAAAGATCTCGAAGAAACAACGGTTTCCACCAAGGGCCGCCACGATCCGTGCGTCGGAATCAGAGCCGTTCCGGTGGTCGAGGCGATGGCTGCGCTGGTGCTCGCCGATCACAAGCTGCGCGCCGCCGCGCAACGTCCGGCGAGCGAGCGCGATTAGAAAAAAGCGGGGACAGACCTCGTCGGCTTCGTGGTGAAACACGGCCGCTTCGTCATCGAAAAAGGGCGTTTCATGTCCGATCGTCTTCAGGATCGTGGTGACATCCTCATCTGGGGCCTCGGCCGCGAAGGCCGGGCCGTGCTCGACCTCGTTCTGGCCGAAGCGCCGGACGCGGCGATCACGATCGTCGACGCCAAGGAACCCGCCGGCCTGCCCCAGGGCGTGCGCTGGATCGCCGAAGACGATCTCGAGGCCGCCGTGCGCGCCGGCCGCAATCCGCTCATCGTCAAAAGCCCCGGCGTCAGCCTCTATGACCCGCGCCTGGACGCCGCGCTGAAGGCCGGCGCGGCGCTGACCAGCCAGACCAATCTGTTCTTCGCGCGAAAGCCGAAGACCCAGAGCGTCTTCGCGGTCACCGGCACCAAGGGCAAGTCGACGAGCTCGGCCCTGCTGCATCACATGCTGCGCGGCGCCGGCGTGAACGCCGCGCTGGCGGGCAATATCGGCGACCCCGCGCTGCTGGCCCCGCGCGAGGCGGAGACGGTGGTGCTCGAGATGTCGAGCTATCAGATCGCCGACCTGGTGCATGCGCCTGACCGCTTCATTTTCCTCAATCTGTCGAACGATCACGCGCCCTGGCACCGGGGGGTGGAGCGCTATCGCAGCGACAAGGCGCGGCTCGCCCGGCTCGATCCCAACACCGCCGGGGTGATGAACGCCGCAGATCCGCGTCTGATCGAGATGTTCGGCCACCAACCCAACCGGGTCTGGTTCGGCCGCGAAGACGGGTTTCACGCCCGCGACGGCGCGGTGGTCTACAAGAATGAGCGCTGGGGCCCGATCGCCGCCCTGCCCGGCGGCCATAACGCGCTCAACGCCTGCGCGGGGCTCGCGCTGATCGACAGCCTGGGCCTGGACGCCAGGGCCGCGTTCGAGAGCCTGTCGAGCTTCAAGGGCCTGCCGCACCGGCTTCAGACCGTACACGAGACAGGCGGCGTGATCTTCGTCGACGACGGCCTCGCGACCACGCCTGAGGCCTGCGTTCATGCGGTCAGCGCCTTCGCCGGCCGGCCCGTCGCCCTGCTTCTGGGCGGCGAGGAGCGCGAGCAGGACTACGCCTGGCTCGCCAAAGAGCTCGACAAGGCCGACAACCTGGCCGCCGTCATCTGCCTGAAGGACAACGGCCCGCGCATCGCCGAGGCGCTCTCCGCGACCCGCCATGCGGCGATCACGCAAGCGGTCCCCGAGATCGAGGATGCCGTGGCAGCGGCTTTCGACGCGGTGAAGACCGGCGGCGTGGTGCTTTTGAGCCCCGCCGCACCGAGATGCTCGGCCTATCAGAGCTTCGCCGAGCGCGGCGCGGCGTTTACTGCGGCCGCGAAGGCGCTTTAGGCCCCCGCCGCCTCGGCGACCGGCTCGGGCATGCGGTGTTCGGACCGCGCGTCGAGCGATCTGCCCCAGGTGTGCTGAAGCTCCGAGAGGTCCCAGCGCTCGGTCAGCCGGTCCTTCACCCGGGCGATCAGCGGCGCGTCGCGCCAGCCCGGCGCGGCGGAAAGATGGGCGAGCGCTGCGGCCACCTCTCGGGTCTCGCCCACGCACTCCCAGGGTTTCGCGCCGGTGAGCCCGGCGATCTCGACGAGGTGATCGAGATTGGCCTCGTCGTGCAAAGGCCGGGACTGGAATATCTCCGCATGCCGGTCGACCGGCAGGAAGGGCGCCAGCAGCACGGCGGTGTAGACGCATTTCGCGCACTTTCCGCACCAGCGCCGCCCCTCGGGCAGGGCGTTATCGCCTGCGAAGACGAAATTGCGGTTGCAGCTCGCAAAGATCGGCAACGCGTGCTCGGCGCGGGTGGCGAGATAGTGCGCGGTCCAGAGTTCCGAGACCGGTCGCAGCACCGAGAAATAGGAGAATCCGGCCCCGGCCGCCTCGAAGCCGGCGCGCAGCGCGTCCTCGAATTCGAGCGATTTGGAATACTGATGGTTCACCGCCGCGCCGCCTGACTGCATGGTCGGCTCGCTGGCCGCGCGCTCGTTGGCGAACACGACCCAGTCCAGGCCCCGCGCCGCGGCGTAAATCCCCAGCAGAGCCGAGTTGATCGCGGTGATCGGGATATGCCCGTTCAGCGCCTGGCCGGATTTCGAAATCTCGATCAGGCGCGCATCGATCGTGCGGCGGATCAGGATCACATCGGTCTCGCTCATCGTCTGGAGCCGGTCGCCGACCTTTTCAGACAGGATGACCGAGACCCGCTCGGCCTCGCCGCCGGCGCGGCGGACCAGATCGCTTGCCACGTGGCTGTCCTTGCCGCCGCCAAAGGCGGTGACCGCCCTGCGCCCCTCGCCCGGCGCGCCGCGCCGGGCCGGAGCGCGGTCGGCGGCGAGGCTCAGCGCGGGCGGGTAGTCGAGCCCGTTTCTCACATAGAACTCGCCCAGCCCCGGCCCGTAGGCGAGCAGCGCGACCCGTTCGGCCGCTTCGGTCAGAGCGAACCCGAAGCGCAGCGCGCCGGCAGGTTTCGCCTTGTAATAGCTCGTCCCGATCACGATTGCGGCGATCGCGGCCAGCGCCTCGCGCAGCTCGGGTTCGATGTCGGTGAGGCGCGCCTCTTCAGGAAACCGCACCGTCTCTTCGAAGCGGCCGAAGCCGGGAACCTCATAGCCGAAGCGCAGCGTGTTGGTGTCCGCCTCGAAGACAGGCGCGAACAGCGCGAACGGCTCGGTCATGGATCAAAATCTCCGCACGGCGATGGCGCCAGCGAACACTAGGCCCCGCGAAGACGTTCCGCCAGATCGGCGCTGCGCGCAGCAGCGGCGGCGCGCCCGAGCCCGGAACTCACCCCGCCCTCGCCCCGTTGGTCTCGCGCCAGCGGCGCGAGGGCGTTTTCATGTTTGTCGAGACGATCAAGACCGAGGGGCTGAGCCATCTGTCCTACATGGTGGGCGACGGCGAGCGGGCCGCCGTGATCGACCCCAGGCGCGATTTCGAGGTCTATGAAGAGATGGCGCGCGCCCGCGGCGTGCATATCGATTTCATCTTCGAGACCCACCGCAACGAGGACTATGTCTCCGGCGCGGAGGATCTCAGCCGGCGCACCGGCGCGACGGTGCTGCGCGGGCCCACCGACGAGTTCAAGGTGCATTACGCCGAGGCCGCGCCCGAGGGCGAGCGCGTACATGTGGGCGAAGCCAGCCTCGAGGTGCTGCACACGCCCGGCCACACGATGGATTCGATTTCGCTGGTCCTGCGCCATCACGAGACCGGGGACACCCCGATCGGGGTGTTCACCGGCGACGCGCTGTTCGTCGGCGATGTCGGGCGCACCGACTTCTATCCCGGCCGGGACGAGGAAGTCTCGGGCATGCTCTACGACTCGATCTTCGAGAAGATCCTGCCGCTGGGCGATCAAGCCGTGATCTGGCCCGCCCACGGCTCGGGCTCGGTGTGCGGGTCAGGCATGGCCAGCCGGGATTTCTCCACGATCGGCTATGAGCGCGCGAACAATCCCCGGCTGAAGCTCGGCCGCGAAGACTTCATCGACGCCAAGACCGCCGAGCGCCATGAACAACCGCCCTATTTCCGCATGATGGAGACGCTGAACGCCGGTGGGGCGCCCGCGCTCGGTCCCCGGCCCGCCCCGCCGCGCCCCATCGACGCCGACGCCTTCATTCGGCGCATGAAAGAGGGGATGATCGCGGTCGACGTACTGATGGCGGAAAGCTATGCGGGCGGTCATCCGCCAGGGTCTGTCGCCCTGCCGATCAGCCTTCTGTCAGGCTTCGCCGGCTGGCTTCTGCCCTATGACACGCCTTTGGGCCTGATCGCGGCGAGCCCCGATCAGGCCGACGAAGCGCGGCTGCAGCTCGCGCGCATGGGCTATGACCGGGTGGAAGGGTATCTGAAGGGCGGGGTCAGCGCCTGGGCCAGCGCGGGCTATCCGGTCGATGCGATACCCTCCATCGACGGGCCGGGCTTCAAGGCGCTGATCGAGGGCGGCGACGCGCCGGGCGTCCTTGATGTCAGGAGCCCGGACGAGTTTGACAGCGGCCATCTGGACGGCGCGGTGAACATCTACGCCGGCGAACTGCCCGAACGCTTGGGCGAACTCGACAGGGACCGCGACTGGATCGTGCTGTGCGGCACGGGTCAGCGCGCCACAATCGCCGCGTCGGTCCTGCAGAACGCCGGGTTTGGCCGCGTGCGCATCTTCTGGGGCTCGATGAAGGCGTGCCAGGCGCTGGGCTGCCAGATGGCAGCGTGAGGGCTCAATCGCCGGACAACGTCTCGATCGCCTTGCGCGCAAGCTCGTCGGCGCGTTCGTTCTCGGGGTGGCCGGCATGGCCCTTCACCCATTCCCAGGTGACGTCGTGCTTCTGCGCGATCGTATCGAGCCGGCGCCAGAGATCCTCGTTCTTCACCGGCTTCTTGGCGGCGGTCTTCCAGCCGTTCCGCTTCCAGCCGTGGATCCACTTCGTCACCCCGTCGCGCACATAGGTGCTGTCGGTGACGAGGCGCACCTCGGAGCGGCGTTTCAGCGCCTCGAGCGCGGCGATCGCCGCCATCAGCTCCATGCGGTTGTTCGTGGTCTCGGCCTCGGCGCCGGAAAGCTCTTTCTCGTGCTTTCCGTACTGAAGCACCGCGCCCCAGCCGCCCGGCCCGGGATTGCCCGAGCAGGCGCCGTCGGTGTGGATGACGACGGTTTTGGTCATCCCCGCTCAGACGCCCGCTTTCAAGGCGTCTTCGAGCGGCAGCCCCTGAGCGCGGAAAAAGCTGAGCTTATCGAAATAGCCGCGCTGAAGCCGGATGCGCCCGTCCTCGATCTTGAAGAACCCGCAGCCTCGCAGGCCCAACGGGTCGGTCCACTCCAGGATCGCCCAGTCGCCGTCCTCGAAGAGGTTCTCGATCTCGCACACCATTTCGGCGCGGGAAAACTCGGTCTCGAACATGGCGCGGATCGCCGCCCGGCCTTCGATCGGGCCGTAGGCGACCTGATGGTTCACGGCATCCTCGTGATAGAACGCGGCCACACGCTCCGCGTCGCCCGAGTTGAAGGCCTCCACCCAGGCGCGGACGGTCTGTTTCGGCGATCGGGCCAAGGGCGGCCTCCTAGCTCGGTTTGACGGGATATTGCTGCGACAGGTCCCGCACCCCCGCTTCGATCAGTTCGGCGAGCACGTCCAGATCGATGTCTGCGAGTTTTTTCACGTAAAGGCAGCTCTTGCCGTGATCGTGTCTGCCCAGCCGGGCGAGGATGTCGCTGTAATCGCTGTATCCGGGCAGGATGTAGATCGAGTGCCTGGCCTTGCGCGGCGAGAACCCGGTGGCGAGGAAATCGCCCTCCCGGCCGCTTTCGTATCTGTAGTGATACTGCCCGTAGCCGATCATGGACGGGCCCCACATCACCGGCGCCCAGCCGGTGACCTTGCGGAACAGCGCGTCCAGCGCCTTCGCTTCCTCGCGCTTGGCGTCGGGCTCCACGCTGTCGAGGAACTCCTCGACCGGGACGGCGGTGGGCTTGGTCTTGTTTTCGGCCATGAGGACCTCCCTGTGGGCGCGGGATCGTACCGCATCGCGGGCCGTCGTCGACCGGTCAGGTTCGTCGAGGCCGGAGCATGCGGCCACACCCCACCCCGGCCCTCCCCTCGAGGGGAGGGAGGGATGGGTTCGCCGTCAGAGCGAGCGGGGGGCGAGCTGGGGGGAGGTCGTCACGGCCTGAACCGGAGATGGGCCGGCGCCGAAACGCCCCTCCCTCCCCCACCGGGGGAGGGTCGGGGTGGGGGGCGCTCAATCGTCTTCGTCCAGCCGGGCTTCCCTTGCGCCGTGCATGTGCTGAAGGGCGAACATCGCGCCCTTGAACGGGCGGAGCATGGCGGCGGCCAGACCGATCGACAGCGGCAGCCAGAGCAGCATGTGAAGCCAGATCGGCGGGGCGGCGGCGAGTTCGACCACCAGCGCCAGCGGCACCACGATCAGCCCGACCAGGAACATGATCAGCACGGCGGGGCCGTCGCCGGCGTCCTCGCCGCTGAAGTCGAGCCCGCAGCTCTCGCAGGCGCCGGCGAATTTCAGATAGCCGGAAAACAGACGCCCCGTCCCGCAGCGCGGGCAACGCCCGCGTAAGGCTGCGAGAACGGGGCTCGGTCTGTCGGCGTGCACGCCGGGCTTACTGGAAGGCGACGTAGACGAAGACGAAGAGGAACAGCCACACCACGTCGACGAAGTGCCAGTACCAGGCGGCCGCCTCGAAGCCGAAATGCTTCTGGGGGGTGAAGTGACCCGCCATCAGACGGATCAGACACACCGCCAGGAAGATCGTCCCGATGATGACGTGCGCGCCGTGGAAGCCCGTCGCCATGAAGAAGGACGCGCCGTAGAGATTGCCGGCGAAGTCGAAATGGGCGTGGGTGTACTCGTAGACCTGCAGTGCGCTGAAGCACAGGCCGAGAACGACCGTGAGCAGCAGGCCGAGCTTGGCGCCCTTGCGGTCGCCGTGCTGCAGCGCGTGATGCGCCCAGGTCACCGTGGTGCCCGACAGCAGAAGGACCAGCGTGTTGATCAGCGGCAGGTGGAAGGGATCGAAGGTCTCCACACCCGGCGGCGGCCAGCTTTCCCAGCCGGTGAAGTCCGCGCCGATGGCCGGGCCGTACCACTCCACGCCCGCACGGACGTCGTGGAACAGGGCGGCCTCGAAGAAGATCCAGAACCAGGCGGCGAAGAACATCACTTCGGAGACGATGAACAGGATCATCCCGTAGCGAAGGCCCAGATCGACCACCGGGGTGTGGTCGCCCTTGAGCGATTCCTTGATGACGTCGCCCCACCAGCCGAACATCGTGTAGAGCACGACCAGCGTGCCCAGGATCAGGATCCAGGGCGAGTCCTTGGCGAAGAAGAAATAGGTCCAGCTGGCGTCGTCGGTCGTCAGACCCTTCATGAAGATCACGAGGCCGAACGCCATGAGGAACGCGCCGAGCGAGCCCACGAAGGGCCACGGGCTCGGATCGACGAGATGGTAATCGTGTTTGACGGCTCCGCCGGCCATGATCGTCTCCTGCCAGTCCCTATTCCCAGGTGGCGGCGGTATAGCCCCGCCCTACCCGGTCGTCCATTCCGATACGCGCCTGAAACTGCGGCGCGCGCTTAAGACGCTTCGCCGGCGCCTGTTTGCGCCTGCGCGGTCTCGTAAATTCCTTCGTCGCCGGAGGCGAAGAAAGTGTAGCTCAGCGTGATCGTGCGCACGTCGTTGAGGCGCTGCTCCTCGTCCATCAAAGGATCGACGAAGAAGATCACCGGCATGTCCATCGATTCGCCCGGCTGCAGCGTCTGCTCGTTGAAGCAGAAGCATTCCAGCTTGGAGAAGTACGGCCCCGCCTTGAACGGGGTGACGTTGTAGCTCGCAACGCCCGTCACCGGCCGGCCGGTGGTGTTGGTCGCGCGGTAGAAGGCCAGAGCGGTTTCGCCCACGCGCACGGTCATCTCGCGCTGCAGCGGCTCGAAACTCCAGGGGAAGTCGCGATTGACCGAGGCGTCGAAGCGCACGGTGACTTCCCGGTCGAGGATCTGGCCGGGATCGTACTGGGCGATCTGTGTGGTGCCGCCATACCCCGTGACCCGGCAGAACAGGTCGTAGAGCGGCACCGCGGCGTAGGCCATGCCGACCATGCCGGCGACCACGCCGGCGCAGACGGCGAAGACCTTCGCGTTGCGGTCAAGCCTGTCCAGAAGACGCCCGATCACCTCAGCCTCCCGTATTGTAGTTGTGGGTCAGTCGCAGCACGGTCGTGAGGAAAATCAGCACGATGAACGCCACAAGGCCCAGCGCGATGGCCAGGTTCCGGCGCTTGCGCGCAGCCTTTTCCTCGGCGGTGAGCTCGACCGTCTCGATCGGCTCGCCGTGGACGTCGCGGAGGGGTTCGTTGCTCATCGGCGGCTCCTAGAACAGCGGCCCGAGCGGGACGTGCGCGCCCGCGCCGTGCTCGGCCAGAAGCGCGGCGAACAGGAGCGACAGATGCGCGATGGAATAGGCGAAGAGGTCGCGCGCGGCCTTGTCCCCGGCGCGCACGGCGTAAAGCTCGTCCTCGGCGTTCGGCACGTCGCCGGCGCGCGAGCCGAACACCCTGAGCGCCAGAAGCGCGAACACCCCGCCGCCGACGATGGAGGCGACCGCGTAGACCGTCCCGCCCAGCCCGGTCAGAAGCGGACCGGCCGTCGCGGCGAGATAGAGCGCGGTGTAGAGCACGATCTGGGTCCGGGTGGATTTCGCGCCCCTGGCGACCGGCATCATCGGCACGGCGGCGGCGGCGTAATCACCGGACTTGTAGAGCGCCAGCGCCCAGGAGTGCGGCGGCGTCCAGAAGAAGATGATGGCGAACAGGATCAGCGCGTCGAGGCTCACCGTACCGGTGACCGCGGCCCAGCCGATCATCGGCGGAAAGGCGCCCGCCGCGCCGCCGATCACGATGTTCTGCGGCGTCGAGCGCTTCAGCCACATCGTATAGATCACGGCGTAGAAGAAGATCGAGAACGCCAGAAGCCCCGCCGCGACATAATTCGTCGCCAGCGCCATCAGCAGCACCGAAGCCAGGCTCATCACGCCTGAGAACGCATAGGCCTCGCCCGCCGGCACACGGCCGGTGGGGACGGGACGGCGCCGGGTGCGCTTCATCACCGCGTCGATGTCCGCGTCATAGGCCATGTTGAACGCGCCCGCCGCGCCCGCGCCCACGGCGATGCACAGAATCGCGATCGCCGCGGCCAGCGGGTTCATCGCGCCCGGCGCAGCCACCAGGCCGGCCAGCCCCGTGAACACCACGAGCGTCATCACCCGCGGTTTCATCAGGTCGAAATAGTCGCGCCAGCCCGCCGCAGCGGCGGCGGGGCGGTATGCGTCGGGCGACGCCGCGTTCGCGGCGCCGCCCGTTTCGACGTTTGCGGAAGTGTCGGTCACTTAAGGTCCCGTCAGTTCCTGACTAGAGCGATCAACGCGCGGCCTACTTGATTTTCGGCAGCTCGTTGAACTGGTGGAAGGGCGGCGGAGAGGACAGGGTCCACTCCAGCGTGGTCGCGCCTTCGCCCCACGGATTGGCCTCGGCCGGGCGGCGGCGGATCGCAGCTTCGATGAGCAGGGCGAAGAAGATCAGCATCCCGATCGCCATGATCACGTAGCCCCAGGAGCTCACGAGGTTCCAGAAGGCGTACCCGTCGGCGTAGTCCACGTAGCGGCGCGGCATGCCGGCGAGCCCGAGGAAGTGCTGCGGGAAGAAGATCACGTTCGCGCCCACGAAGAAGAACACGAACTGCGTCCGGGCGAGCAGCGAGTTGTACTTCACCCCGAAGATCTTCTCGAACCAGTAGTAGAACCCGGCGAAGATCGAGAACACCGCGCCCAGGGACAGCACGTAGTGGAAGTGCGCCACCACGTAGTAGGTGTCGTGCAGCGACTGGTCGACGCCGGCGTTCGCCAGCACCACGCCGGTCACGCCGCCCACGGTGAACAGGAAGATGAACCCGATCGCGTAGAGCATCGGCGTGCGGAAGCTGATCGAGCCGCCCCACATCGTGGCGATCCAGGAGAAGATCTTGATGCCGGTCGGCACCGCGATGATCATCGTGGCGGCCACGAAATAGGCTTTCAGGTTCACGTTCAGGCCGACCGTGTACATGTGGTGAGCCCACACGATGAAGCCGATGAAGCCGATCGCGACCATGGCGTAGGCCATGCCCAGATAGCCGAACACGGGCTTTTTCGAGAAGGTCGACACGATGTGGCTGATCATGCCGAAGCCCGGCAGGATCAGGATGTACACTTCGGGGTGACCGAAGAACCAGAACAGGTGCTGGTACATGACCGGGTCGCCGCCGCCGGCGGGATCGAAGAAGGTCGTCCCGAAATTGCGGTCGGTGATCAGCATGGTCAGCGCGCCGGCCAGAACCGGAACGGCGAGCAGCAGCAGGAAGGCGGTCACCAGGATCGACCACACGAACAGCGGCATCTTGTGCAGGGTCATGCCCGGCGCGCGCATGTTGAAGATGGTCGTGATGAAGTTGATCGCGCCCAGGATCGAGCTGATGCCCGCGATGTGAAGCGCGAAGATCACCAGATCGAAGGCCGGGCCGTTATGGCCGGTCGTCGACAATGGCGGGTACATCACCCAGCCGCCGCCGAAGCCGTTCTCCCCGCCCACGCCGGGCACGAACATCGAGATGATGATCAGGATGAACGAGAAGGGCAGCAGCCAGAACGAGATGTTGTTCATGCGCGGGAACGCCATGTCCGGCGCACCGATCATCAGCGGCACGAACCAGTTGCCGAAGCCGCCGATCATCGCAGGCATGACCATGAAGAAGATCATGATCAGGCCGTGCATCGTGGTGATGACGTTGTAGTCGTGCTCGTTGCCCCAGAACCCGTTGTTGAAGATCTGAAGGCCCGGCTCGGCCAGCTCCCAGCGCATCAGGCCGGACATCGCGCCGCCGACCACGCCCGCCATGATGGCGAAGACGAGGTACATCGTGCCGATGTCCTTGTGGTTGGTCGAATAGAGCCAGCGCTTCCAGTCCCAGAGGCTGGGGGTGTGGTCGTCGTGATGAGTCGCGGTCGCGTCCGTCATCAAACCTCTCCTTAGCGGGCGGAAGCCACGCGGCTCTCGCCGCGAAGCTCGTCATAGTGGGCGGCGAGGACGCGCGGCGCCTCGTAGGGGTCTTCGTTGGCCGCGGCGACCCAGGCGTCGAACACCTCCTGGGGCACGACATGCACCTCGATGGGCATGAAGGCGTGGCGCAGGCCGCACAGCTCCGAGCACTGGCCGTAGAACACGCCGGGCTCGTCGACGACGAACCAGGTCTCGTTCAGCCGCCCCGGAATGGCGTCCATCTTGATGCCGAAGGCGGGCATGGCCCAGTTGTGGATCACGTCCGAGGCGGTGACCTCGACCCGCACGGTCGCGCCGACCGGCACGACGACGGGAAGGTCGGTCGTCAGCAAACGGTGCGCCTCGTACGGCCAGGTCGCGACGTCTTCGTCGGCGATCATGTTCGCGACGTACTGGAACCCGCCATGGTCGGGATACTCGTAGGTCCAGTTCCACTGGTTGCCGGTCGTCTTGATGGTGAAGTCCGCTTCGGGGATCACGTCCTGGAAGTACAGAAGGCGGAAGCTCGGCACCGCGATGACCACCAGGATCAGGATCGGCACCACCGTCCAGACCACTTCCACGAAGGTGTTGTGGCTGAACTTCTTGGGCTCGTGGCCGGGGCGCGCGCGATAGCGGATCATCGCCCAGCCCAGCAGCGCCAGAACGAAGACGGAGATCGCCGTGATGATCCACACCAGAAGGGTGTGGAACTCATGGATGTTCTCCATCACCGGCGTGGCCGCGGGCTGCAGGCCCAGCTGGCCGTCCACAGGAATGACGACCGGCGGCGTCGCGAACGCGGCGCCGGTGATCAGACTGAACAAGGCGCCGACAGCGCCGAGAGCGGCCGTGAAACGCATGGCTCCCCCGAGGAACTAGAGATGTGTCAGACGGGCCGCGGCGGATCGGGCCCGTGTCAGCGGGCCGGTATATAGAACCACCCCGCGAGGCTGTCAGCGCGGTATAAGCGCCTTTTTGTCGCAAGGCCCAATGTTTTTTCATATACCTCCGGACCGCAGCGGCTTGGCCCGATGCGCAGGATTTTGCTAGGGTTTTCTTCCGCTGCCCATGAAGGAGGGGATCATGGCCCGCATGCGTGAGGAAAATTCCAGCTCCGGCAAGGCGTTGGGCGAAGCCGCCAAGGGCGGCGCGCTCGGCCTGGGCGCCGCGCTCGTCGCCGCCGCAGCCTGCGCGGTCGCGTTTTCACAGGAAGCCGACGGCCAGCAGCCGATCGAGCGGCCCTCGCTCGCCGCAGCCCTCGCCGAGTGCGAATCGGGCGCGTTCGAGGGCGCCAGCGACGGCCGGGCGCTGGGCGCTTGCGACATCGCGATGCGCGCGCCCGAACTCGACGACGCGATGCGCGCGAAGGTTCTGGTCAATCGCGGCCTGATCGCGCTCGATCGTGGCATCCTGCGCCAGGCGCGCGCCGATCTCGAGCAGGCCGTCCAGCTTGATCCGGACCTGGCTGAAGCCTGGCTCAATCTCTCCGCCGCCCGCACCCGCTCCGGCGCGTCGTCGGACGCGGTCGCGGCCGCCCGCCGCGCCCGCGAAGCAGGCGCGGACGCCGCGATGGCGCACTTCAACGAAGCGGTCGCGCTAGAGGCCATGGGCCGATACGACGCCGCCTACGAGGCCTATGTCGCCGCCGCCGACGCCGCGCCGGACAACGCGACCTTCCAGGCCCAGCCGCGCCGCTTCCGGCGTCATCAGGCGGGCTGAGACGGGTTTCTGATCGCCTCGAAGACCTGTAGCGTGGGACGCCCGGCGCGACCGCCGGCCGCAACGCGCTCGCAGGAGCGGCACGATGACCGCGGACGCAGCCGACATGACAACCGCCGTTGACCGGTTCGACTGGGCGCAAACCCCGCTCGGCCCGCGCGAGGCCTGGCCCCATGCGCTCGATTGCGCCGTCCGCCTGGCGCTGGCCGCGCCGTTTCCGATGATCGTGATGGGCGGGTCGAACGCGATCGTCGCAGCCTACAACGACGCCTACGCGCCCCTGCTGGCCGACAAGCCGTGCCCGCTCGGAAAGCCGATAATCGAGGCCTGGGCCGAAGCCGCCGACCAGATCGGACCCGAGATCGAGGCCGCCCTCGCTGGCGCGACGGTCCGCCGCGATCAGGTGCAGTTCGAGCTCGACCGCAGCGGGCGCCGCGAGACCGCCTGGTTCGACTATTCCTTCAGCCCGATCCTGGACACGCGCGGCGCGCCCGTCGGCGTTCTGAACGCCGGTAAGGAGATCACGCGCCAGGTGCGCTCGGCGCAGGAGGTGAAGACCCTACTCGACGAGTTGAGCCACCGGGTGAAGAACACGCTGGCGGTGGTGAACGGGCTGGCCGCCCTGTCGTTTCGCGACGAGGCCGACAGCCCCGGACTGCACCGGTTTCGCGAACGACTGCAGGCGCTGGCGTCGACGCACGACCTTCTGTTCGAGGGCGACGCCAACACCGCCGACCTCCGCGCGCTGATCCGGCGCGCCGTCGGCGCCTGTGCGGACCAGTCCCGCTTCGGGTTCTCAGGTCCGGAGCTTCAGATCAGCGCTGGCGTGGCCACCAAGCTCGCCCTGATCCTGCATGAGCTGTGCACCAACGCGGTCAAGTACGGCGCGCTTTCGAACGAGAGCGGCGAAGTCCGGCTGGGCTGGGAGGCTGGGGCGGACGGCGCGCTCGTCCACGTGCGATGGCGAGAGCGCGGCGGCCCCGTTGTCGAGGACACGTCGCGCCGCGGCTTCGGCTCCGAGCTCATCAGCCGCCTCCTGCAGGGAGTCCCCGAGGCGAAGGTCGATCTGCGGCTCGAGCCGGCCGGCGCGGAATGCGACATCGATCTGCCGCTTCAACAATGAGCCCGCATGCACGCCGATGCTCGTATCCGGCGCTTCGACCCTCTATGTCTTGAACGAAATGATCTGTCTGACGGAGCGCCCATGACCGCCGACCCGTTCGCCGCCTTCGAATTCGACGCGACCGATGCGAGCCGCGTGCTCGCCTCGTGCCTGACCGGGGCCGATGACGGCGAGTTGTTCGTCGAGACCAGCGCGTCGGAAAGCCTGGCTTTCGACGACGGCCGTCTGAAGGTCGCCAATTTCGACGCCGAGCGCGGCTTCGGCCTGCGCGGCGTGTTCGGCGAGCGCACCGGCTTCGCGCACTCCTCCGATCCGACGCTGGCCGCGCTGAAGCGCGCAGGCGAAACCGCCTCGGCTGCGCGCAAGGGCTCGGACGCGGTGATGGCGCCCCCGCCCGCGCGCACCAACCGGCACCTTTATGAAGACGTCGACGTCATCGGCTCGCCGGGCTTTGAAGCCAAATCCGCCCTGCTCGCGGAGATCGACGCCTATCTGCGCGACCAGGATCCCGAGGTGGTTCAGGTCAGCTGCTCGCTGTCGAGCTCGCGCCGGGTGATCGGCATCGTGCGCGCGGACGGCGATGTGCGCGCCGACGTGCGCCCGCTGGTCCGGGTCAACGTCTCGGTCACCTGCGAACGCGCAGGCCGGCGCGAGACCGGTTCGGCCGGCGCTGGCGGCCGGGCGGAGTTCTCCCGCTGGATCGATCCGGCGGCCTGGAAAGAGCTCGCCGACGAGGCGCTGCGCGTGGCCAAGGTCAATCTCGAAGCGGTCGACGCGCCTGCGGGCGAATGGGATCTGGTGCTCGGCCCGGGCTGGCCGGCGGTGCTGCTGCACGAAGCGGTGGGCCACGGCCTCGAGGGCGACTTCA
The DNA here is from genome assembly GCA_040112665.1 of Oceanicaulis sp. NCBI lineage: Bacteria > Pseudomonadati > Pseudomonadota > Alphaproteobacteria > Maricaulales > Maricaulaceae > Oceanicaulis > Oceanicaulis sp. Next base: position 52,437 of record CP157796.1, read on the forward strand.
ACCGCAAGGGCACGTCCGCCTTCGCCGGCAGGATCGGCCAGCAGGTCGCCGCCAAGGGCGTTACCGTGGTCGACGACGGCACGATCAACGACCGGCGCGGCTCGCTGACCTTCGACGACGAAGGCACGCCCACCTCGCGCACCGTTCTGATCGAGGACGGCGTGCTGAAAGGCTATATGCAGGATCGGCAGAACGCCCGGCTGATGGGGGTGGACGCCACCGGCAACGGCCGGCGCGAAAGCTTCGCCCACGCCCCGATGCCGCGCATGACCAACACGATCATGGAAGCGGGCGAGCACGATCCTGGCGAGATCCTGGAAAGCCTCGAAGACGGCATCTACGCGAAGAATTTCGGCGGCGGCCAGGTGGACATCACCTCGGGCAAGTTCGTCTTCCGCTGCACCGAGGCCTACCGGGTCCGCAAGGGCAGGATCGAAGAACCGATCAAGGGCGCGACCCTGATCGGGGACGGCCCCACCGCGCTCACCCGCATCTCCATGGTCGGAAACGACATGAAGATGGACCCCGGCGTGGGCACCTGCGGCAAGGCCGGCCAGGGCGTGCCCGTCGGCGTCGGCCAGCCCACGCTGAAGATCGACGGCCTGACGGTCGGCGGCGCGGGGTGACAATTTTCGCAGGTGCGTCATCACGGGAATGTGAAAAGCCTGTCTGAGGTTAAACTCCTCTTCACCCTGCGGCGCTTTATGGTCGCCGCCATGACCCGATCAGACATTATCTTCAAGCCTTTACGGCTGACCCTGCTGGCCTGCGCCGCCCTTGCGCCGCTGGCCGCCGCCACACCCGCCTCCGCAAGCCTCGACGCGCAGGAGGCCGCCGAAGGCGAAGACGCGGTGCTCGTTTACGAGCCGGCCTTCTTCGACGAGTTCAACCCCCAGAACGCGCGCGACATGGTCGGCCGGGTGCCGGGGTTTTCGATCTCCGGCGGCGGGGGCGGCCGCGGGCTCGCGAGCGGGCTGTCCAACGTTCTGATCGACGGGCGCAGGCCGAGCTCCAAGAACGGGCCCGGCGCCCTGCTCTCGCGCCTGCCCGCCGCGTCGGTGCAGCGGATCGAGCTGATTCGCGCGCCCGTGCCCGGCGTCGACATGGCCGGTCAGGACCAAGTGGTGAACATCGTCACCGACCGATCGGGCGGCTGGTCGGGCGCCTGGGCGGGCCGCGCCGTGCTGTTTGAATCCGGACGGCTCGTACCCGCCGGCGAGATCAGCGCGACACGCACCAGCGCCAATACGACGCTGACGCTGGGCCTCGATCTCTCCGGCCACGCCAACGGCCGCGACAGCGTGCGCCGCCGGTTCGAGCCGGACTTCACCGCGCTCAGCGTCGAGACCGAACGCACCCAGGAGCGCTGGGAGGACGTCACCGCATCGGCGGCCTGGCAGCGCGATTTCGACGCCGGCCACACGCTCCGGATCGACGCGCGCGCCTGGACCTGGCGCTACAACTTCAATCGGTTCGGCGCAGTCACCACGCCCGGCGGGGCGCCGCTCGGCGCGGACACCGGCGCAGGCTCGACCGACGCGATCGGCGCGGAAACCAGCGCGGATTACGACCATGTCCTCACCGACGCCTGGTCGCTCAAGCTCTCCGCCCTTCAGAGGCTGAACCGCGAGGAAGGCGTGGACGTGTTCGACGACTTCGACCCGGACGGCCGTTTCTCAGGCCGGCTGACGCTGCAAGACGCCGACGCGGAAGGCGAAAGCGTTCTGCGCCTCGAAGCGCGCCATACGCCCCGGGAGTCCGTGTCCACGACCTGGGCGCTGGAAGGCGCGTATAATTTCCTGGACGGCAGCCTCGACATTTTCGAAGGCGAGGACCTCACCCCGGTCGACCTGCCGGTCAGCGAAACCCGGGTGGAGGAGCATCGCGCCGACGCCTCGGTGACGCGGGTCTGGCGGCCCTCGCCGGCCTGGACGCTGGAGGGCGCCTTCGCGGTGGAGCTGTCGCGCATCGCCCAGACCGGGGACGCCGAGCAGGAGCGCACCTTCACCTATTACAAGCCGGAAGTGACGCTGAGCTGGACGCCGAACGAGCGCGACCAGCTGCGCGTTTCGGCCCGCCGCTTCGTCGGCCAGCTTTCGTTCGGGGATTTCATCTCCTCGATCAACGTCAACGACGACACCAGCCAGCTCGGCAATCCCGATCTCGAGCCCGAGCGCACCTGGCAGCTGCGCGCGGACTGGGAGCGCCGCTTCGCCGAGGAAGGCACGGTGACGCTGATCGGCCTCTACGAATGGGTCGAGGGCGTGTCAGATCTCGTTCCGATCGGCGGGGCGTTCGACGCGCCGGGCAATCTCGGCGACGGCCGCCGCTGGCGGCTGCAGATGAACTACACCACCCCGCTCGATGCGCTCGGTGTTCCCGGCGGCGTCCTGTCCGGCTCGGCCATGGTGCGCGAGACGATGGTCACCGATCCCGTCACCGGGGTGGAGCGCCGCTTCCGCAATGACGAGGACTGGCGGGCGAGCATCGATTTCCGTCAGGATCTCAACGCGCTGGGCTTCGCCTGGGGCTTTGACTACTACGTCCAGGGCCATGAGGATTTCTACAGGCTCGACCAGTTCGAGCGGGTCACCCCGCCGCGCGGCGATCTCGACCTCTTCGCGGAGAAGCGCGGTATCGCAGGGCTGACCGCCCGGATCGGCGCCGATCTCAATCTCGGCCGGCAGGACCGGATCCGCTATGTCTGGGCCGACACGCGCGCCCTGGGCGGCCCGGTCGAGATCGAAACACGCGCGCTGAACAACGACGGGCGCGTCTATTTCGAGCTGAGCGGGGTGTTCTGAGCCACAGCAGAATTCTAACGCGAACAGCCCTGGCCGGTCCTCCGGCCGGGGCTTTTTTTATGATTTCGCGATCTGCCAGGCGTAGTCGGCCATCGGCTCGACCAGGGCGCCGAGTTCCTTGGCCCGCTCGTTGGACGCGTTGCCCTGCATGGCGCGGGCGTAGACGCCCTGGGCGATGCCCGCGAGCCGGAAGATGTTGTAGGCGAAGTAGAACTCCAGCGCCGGAATGCCGTCGCGGCCGGTCCGGGCGCAATAGGCCTTCACGTACTCGTCCTCGGTGGGAATGCCGACCGCCTTCAGGTCCACGCCGAGAAAGCCCGAGCGGATGTCCTTCGGCGTGCGCCACTGCATCAGCTGATAGGTGAAGTCCGCCAGCGGATCGCCCAGGGTCGACAGCTCCCAGTCCAGCACCGCGATGACGCGAGGCTCGGTGGGATGGAAAATCATGTTGTCGAGCCGGTAGTCGCCGTGGACCACGCTCACCCGCTCCTGCTCGGGCGCATGGGCGGGCAGCCAGGCGATCAGCTTGTCCATGGACTCGATCGGCTTTGTCTCTGCGGCCTTGTACTGCTTGGTCCAGCGGCCGATCTGGCGCTCGAAATAATTGCCCGGCTTGCCGTAATCACCCAGACCCGCCGCCTCGTGATCGATCGAGTGCAGTTGGGCGAGCGTGGCGTTCGAGGCGTCGTAGATATTCCCCCGCTCTTCGGGCGACAGATCGGGCAGGTAGGGATCCCAGAAGATCCGGCCGTCCACAAAATCCATCACGTAAAAGGCCGTGCCGACGACGCTTTCGTCCTCGCACAGCCCGTGCATTTTCGGCGTCGGGAAGCCTTGCGCGCCCAGCGCGCGCATCACCCGGAACTCGCGGTCCACCGCGTGGGCGCTCGGCAACAGCTTGCCCGGCGGCTTGCGCCGGAGGACATAGCGGCCCGAGGCGCTGGTGAGCTTGTAGGTCGGGTTCGACTGGCCGCCCTTGAACTGCTCGATTTCGAGCGGGCCTTCAAACCCCTCCACGTTCGCCGCCATCCAGCGCTCAAGCGCGGCTTCGTCGAATTTCAGGGCTTCGGCGACCGGCTTGGTGCCGGAAAAGGCGTCGTCGAGTTGGGACATTACTTACTCATCGAAGAAAACATGAATTCCTGGATGCGCCGGATCTCGATCCGGGCCCCGATGCTGGACCTTGGCGGGGATACTGGCGCAGGCGCGAGGCCCGGCACAAGGTCCCGGGCCGCCTTTTCGCCTCGCCCACTTTGGCCGCGCCAGGGCTTACAGCCATCGGCGGGTCTTCGAACAATATGCGGTGTACGCCTCGCCGAAGTGCTCGCTTAGCGCTGCCTCTTCAGCGGGTATCTGGACTCTATCGATCAGGGCGAAGAACAGAGCCGGAAAGATCAAGGCTATCCCGTCACCAAGCCAGATCGCCCATCCGACCAGCAGCAGCGCCATGCCGACATACATGGGATTGCGGCTGATCGAGAAGACTCCCGATGTCACCAATGCGCCAGCCCGATCGGGATACCGCGGGTCGACCGTGGTCTTGTGCATCCGGAAGGACACGACTGCCGCGATCATGACCGTGAAACCCGCGGCGACGAGCACGCCGCATAGAAATCCCGTCGCCGTATGCTCGCGCGGCCAGCTCAACCAGCCGGGGGACGACCAGGACGCAAACCACGCGACCGCGCCGAGCAGCAGCGTCAAAGGGACAGGTGGAATGGGAAGGGGCCTCATGGGATCCTAATCGCGCACCACCACATCCCCGCGCGCCATCACGAAGTCCACGTCGCGCAGCTCGGAGATGTTCGCCAGCGGATCGCCGTCCACCGCCACGATGTCGGCGGAGAAGCCCGGCGCGATGCGGCCGATCTCGTCTTCGAGGCGGACATGGCGGGCGCCCACGGTGGTGGCGCTGGCGATGGCCTCCATTTCTGTCATGCCGGCGTCGACATAAAGCTCGAACTCGCGGGCGTTGTCGCCGTGCGGGGAGACGCCGGAATCGGTGCCGAAGACGATGGTCACCCCGCCCTCATGGGCGCGGCGGACCATTTCGAGCATTTGCGGGCCGACCTGCAGGGATTTCGCGCGCTGGAACGGCGTCATCCAGCCTGCGTCGGCCTGGTTGGTCACCCATTCGCCCGCCATGACGGTGGGCACCAGCATGGCGCCGTTCTCGCGAAACAGCCGGATCGATTCGCGGTCCAGATAGGTGCCGTGCTCGATGGAATCCCCGCCTGCGCGCAGGAAGGCGTTGATGCCGGTCACCCCGTGGGCGTGCGCGGTCACGCGGCGGCCCATCATGTGCGCAGCCTGCACGATCGCTTCGAGCTATTCTTGAAAGAACTGCTGCTCGACGCCGGCGCCGGTGGAGCTCAGCACCCCGCCGGTGGCGGTGATCTTGATCACGTCCGCGCCTTCCTGGACGAGCTGGCGCACGGCGCGGGCGCAATCGTCAGGCCCGTTGCAGGCGTAGGGGCTGCCGCCCTGGCGCATCACCGCAATCGAATAGCCGTTCACGTCGGCGTGCCCGCCGGTCGGGGTCACCGCCCCGCCTGCGATCCTCAGGCGAGGTCCCACCGCCTTGCCTTCGGCGATGGCGTCGCGCAGGGCGCGCACCGCCTCCATGTCCGCGCCGACGTCCTGCACCGTGGTGAAGCCCGCTTCCAGCGTGCGGCGGGCGTAGACCGCACCGTCCATGGCCAGATCCGCGCTTGAATCGGTGAAAGGCTGCCAGCGGCGCTCCGGCCCGGTCTGGCTGGTGATGTGCACGTGCGCGTCGATGAAGCCGGGCATCACCCAGTCGTCGGACAGATCGACGATCGCCGCGCCTTCTGGGGTGACGAAGCCGTCCTCGATCGCCTCGATCCGGTCGCCTCGCACCAGGATCGACACGTTCGAGCGCGGACGCTCCTCTCCCGGCGCGGCGAAGAGCGTGCCGGCGTGGATGACGGTGAGCGGCTCGGCCGCCTCGTCCTGTGCGGTTGCGGAAACGGCGAAGGCCAGCGCGGCGGCGCTGGCGGCGAGCGTGCGGATCATGGCGGTCCTCCCCCGAACCCTGTTTTTTGTCAGGGCCATTGATCCGCAGCCCGCAGGGCCTGTCAAACCCGTATAAAGTAACGTCCCTGCAACGAAAAACGGCCCGGCGTCGCCGCCGGGCCGTGATCGTTTAGGAAGCGCCTGTCGCCTCAGAGGCCGGGCAGCTTGGGGCGGATGTCACGGCGGCGCCGGATCTCGACATCGCCGTCGCCGGCCAGGCGTTCGATGCGCGCGCGCTCGGCTTCGGGATCGATGGGATTGCCTTCGTCGTCGACCCGCACCTCGCCGTCGCGCCAGAACATGACGCGGTCGGCCAGGGTCTCGCGCTTGCGCACGATCGCGGCGGTCTCGCCGTCGATCAGGGCGCGCACGTCGGGGTTCGCGTCAGCCGCGCCGGCGCGGGCGGCGAAGAGGATCTCCGCATCGCTCGCCCGCGAGCTGTCGAGATCGCCGAACAAAGCGCGGCGCGCCTGGCGGTCCTGGAACACGTCCTCGGCGCGCAGCTCGCCCGGAGCGGGCGGACGCAGATTGTATTCCGGCGGCACGGTCAGCGGAGCGATGGTCACCACGCGGAACTCGTCCGGCGTCGTGCGCTCGGTTCCGAGCGCCTGGCGCACGCCCGAGGTGCAGGCGGTGGCGCCGAACAGGGCGGCGGCCGAAATCAGTACGAGAGTGCGGATACGCATCGGCGAGCCTCACGCTGGTTCAAATGCTTGACGAAGTTCTAACAGAGGGCGCGGCGCGATGGCCAGCCTTTCAGGCGCCCTATCTTTTTCCTTCGCCGTGAAGGACGAGATCGAGGATCAGCACCGCGACCCCGATCGAGATCGCCGCGTCCGCGACGTTGAACACGTAGGGGAACCAAAGTCCCGAAAAATCGAAGAAGTCCACGACCGCCCCGTAGAGGAACCGGTCGATGACATTGCCCACCGCCCCGCCGATGATCAGACCGAAGGCGGCCGCCTGCATCCGGCGCTCGGCCGAGAACAGCCAGTAGGCGAGAAAGCCCGACACGGCGAGGGAGATCGTGATCAGCAGCCCGCGCTGCCACCAGCTGTCGGCCTGGAACATGCCGAAGCTGACGCCGCGATTCCACACCATGGTGAGGTTGAACCAGGGATCGAGCACGTTGACCCGGCTGCCCGGACCGCCCGCGTCGAGATCGAGCCCTTCGAGGATCCAGAACTTGCTGGCCTGATCGGCGATCAGCACGGCGAGCGCGATCGCGAAGCCGAACACGGCGAGCGGCGGGATTTTCCGCCGGCGGGCGAACATCGGTCTCATGCGGGCTCCCTCATCGGGGAGGCGATTACCAGCCAGGCCGGGGCCGGTCCAGTGAAAGCGCGGTCATCCGCCCAGATGAGACAGGAAGGGCGCGCCCAGCGCGGCCGCCATGAGAAGCTCGAACCCCACGCCCATCCAGTTATAGGACGTGCCGGTCTCCTTCTCCCGGTCGGCGAAGATCGAGACGACGCGCCCGATCGCCATGCCGAGCCAGTAACACGAAGCCGCGAAGCTGGCGCCCATGACCGCGCCTGCGCCGGCCTGCGCGCTCATCGCCAGCGTCAGCAGCACCGCGCCGTGAAGCAGCACCAGCGCGCCGCCATAGCTCGCGCGGAACTCCGCCCAGCCGCCCTTCCAGCGCGGATCGGGCGCCAGGCGCACCACGCTCTGGCCCCAGCGCGGATTGATCAGGCTGAGACAGCCCATGAGCGCGCCGATCGCGGCGGCCGCTCCGGCGAAGATCCAGCTGAGCGCGAACGTGTCGTCCATGGTGAAGCTCTCCGCCATTCCCGGCCCGGAGCCGAAACATAGCCCGGCGATCGCGAATGGGAAGTCCGGCGCCCGAAGTTCGCTGAACGCGTTCGAACGTGTTTCAGCGCGCCTCCGGCGCGATCCGTCCCACCGCGCGGTAGAGCACGGCCAGGACCACGACCCAGATCGCGAAGGCGGCGGGCACGGCGCCGTCTGGGCCTTGCGCTGCGACGAGGCCGGAAAGCGCGATGATCGCGGTCAGCCCGCCATAGGCGAGCGCGACGCTGCCATGGCTCCAGCCCGCCGCGATCAGGCGCTGATAGGCGTGCTCGCGATGCGCGCTCAATGAAAAACGCCCGTGCCGCGCCCGGCGCAGCAGCGTCAGCAAGACGTCGGCGAGGAACACCAGGACGAACATCGGCGCGAGCCAGAGCGAGCCGGAAAATCCGTGGCCCGCCATGGCGAGCGCGCCTGCGGCGTAGGCGGCGCCTGTCAGGAGCGCGCCGGCGTCGCCTGCGAAAAGCCGCGCCCGGGGCGTGTTGAACGGCAGAAAGCCTGCGAGCGCGGCGGCGAGCACGGCGGCGATCAGATAGGTCGCCGCCACCCCCGCCACGAGCCCGGCCACGCACAGCGCCAACGAAGCAGGGATCATGACCGCGGCCATCATGGCGTCCGATCCGTCCATGAAATTGACCGCGTTGATCACCACGAACGCAAAGAGCGCGGAGCCCGCAAGCCCCGCCCAGAACGGCAGCTCGGCTCCGAACTCGAGCGTCAGGCCGAGCCGGGTGACGGGTCCGGCGATGACGGCGAGCGCGAGGCAGGCGGCGACGAACACGGCGAACTTCGCCCACTCGTCCAGGGTGAAAAGATCGTCGGCGAACCCGGCCGCGCAGAACACCGCACAGACCGCGAGAAGGCCTGCAAGCTCGGGCCCGGCGAGCGGCGTGGATGCGGCGAGCGTCAGCCCGGCGCCGAGCCCGGCCGCGATCCCCAGACCGCCTGCGCGCGGGGTCGGCCGTGCGTGGTTCGAGCGCGCGTTGGGCATGTCGAGCACGCCGGCCTTCATCACCAGCGCAGCGATCAGCGCGGAGACCAGAAAGCCGGCGAGCGCGGCCGGGCCCAGCACGGCGATCACGCCGCGCCTCCCAGAAGCACCGCCCGCACCGTCCAGTCAGGCTTGGCTTCAGCGAGAAAGTCTGCGCCCGCTTTCGCCGCCGCTTCGGTTTCGAACAGCCCAAAACAAGTCGCGCCGGACCCGGTCATCCGGACGAGCCGCACGTCCTTGAGCCGTTCGAGCGCGTTCAGCGTCTCGCGCACGGCGGGTTCGCGCAGCAAGGCGGTGGTCTGAAGATCGTTCGCGGACGCGGAAAGATAGGAGAGGGCGTCGCCGAACCCGCCGGCGGCGGGGGTCCGCACCGGATCGAGCCCGGCGGGACCGTGTTCGTCATAAGCCTTGAAGATCGCGCCGGTCGGCGTTGCGACGCCGGGATTGGCGAGCACGGCGTAAAGAGCCGGCCAGGCGATCAGCGGCTGGATCGTCTCTCCTATGCCGCTCATCAGAAGCGGTTTGGAATGCACGCAAGCCGGCACGTCCGCGCCCACCACGCCTCCGATCTCGGCGAGGGCTTTGGTGGAGAAACCCAGATCCCAGAGCGTGTTAAGCGCGCGCAGCGCGGCCGCCGCGTCGCTCGACCCGCCGCCCAGGCCCGCCGCGACAGGCAGGTGCTTTTCAAGCGTCAGCGCCGCGCCGAGTTCGGGCCGCTCGGCGGCGGCCCTGAGCGCATAGGCGGCTTTCAGGACGAGATTTTGCGGTTCGGCCCTGAGGCTCTCCCCGCCGGGACCGGTGAGGCTGAGCGTCAGCGCTTCGGCGGGCGCGGCGCTCACCGCGTCGCCCCAGTCGGCGAAGGCGACCACCGAGGCGAGCGGATGGTAGCCGTCCGCCCGCGGCGGTCCGACGCGCAAGGTGAGGTTCACCTTGGCGGGCGCGAACTCGACGACCGCGCCGCTCATTCCAGATCGGCCGGCCCGGCGGAGAGGCCGAACTCCAGCCTGCGTTCGAGAAGCGCCTGCTCGCGCGGATCGGGGTCGAGCTCCAGTGCCCGGTTCCACTGGAAGCGCGCTTCCAGCGTCCGGCCCGACGCCGCGTAGGCGTCGCCCAGATGCCAGTTGATGGTCGGATCCTCGGGGCTGCGTTCGATCGCGCGTTCGAGCCACAGGACGGCGTCCTCGATCCGGCCCTGCTTGAAATGCCCCCAGCCCAGCGAGTCCAGGATCGCGCCGTTCTCGGGCGCCAGCTCGGCGGCGCGGGCGACGAGATCGAACCCCTCTTCGACCCGCTCGCCGATGACGATCCAGTTATAGCCCAGATGGTTGAGCACGCGCGGCTCGTCCGGCGCGGCGTCGAGCGCGGCGACGAGCCAGGGCTCGGCCGCCGCCCAGCCTTCGGTGCGCTGAAGGCAAAGCCCGGCGAAATACGGCACGTGCCAGTCGACTTCCCGGCCGGCGGCCTCGCGTTCGGCATGAACCGCGCGATAGATCTCGGCCGCTTCTTCGCAGCGATCGGAGGCCCGCAGCATGTCGGCCAGCAGAAGACGCGGCCCCTCTCCGCGGGTCGCCGCGGCCAGATCGCGCGCCCGGTCGAGCGCCGCCCCGGTCCGGCCCTGCCGGTATTCCAGCCAGGCGGCCTGCACCGCGGCGTCGGCGGCGAACGCGCCGCGATCGAGGCTTTCATAGGCCTCCACCGCCGCATCGAGCAGGTCGAGCCCTTCGAGCATCGCCCCCAGCGCCATCGTATTGCGCGCAAAATCGGGATCGAGCCGCTGGACGAGCCGCAGATAGAGCGCGGTGTAGTCGACCGGCGCCTGGCTGGTCAGCAGGGCCGACGGCGCGAATATCGCGCGCGCAGCGGCCTCTTCAGCGCGGGGAAAGCGCGGCGCACGGCGGCCGTTGCGGACCCGGTCCAGCGCTGCGGCGACTTCAGGGTCTTCGCGCTCCCCGGTCTGGGCGAGCCGCCCCTGGTAAAGCGCGATCGCGTCGGCGCGGCGGCCGCGGCGTTCGAGGAATTCGCCGTAGAGCACGGTGGTGAAGTCATGAAGGTCGATCGAGCCGCTTGCGGCGCGGTACGCCTGTTCGGCGCGCTCGTAATCGCGCGCGGATTCAAACAGCAAGGCGCGATGCACAGCGAGATGACCGCTGAGCGCGAAGGGCCCGCCGCCAGGCGTTTCCGCCGCTTCGAGCGCCCGCGCCCGCGAGCCGCGGACGGTTTTCCAGTCCTCGATGACGCTGGCGACCATCGCGCCGAACGGATCGGCGGGCTCGCCCTGCAAGGGCTCCACCGTTCCGCCCGCGAGATCGGCGGCCAGGAGATAGAGCCGGGCCAGCCGCGCGCCGTCCTCGCCTTGCGCTGCGGCGCGGGCGGTGTCGTCCGCCCGGTCGAAATCGCCCGCCATCAGAGAGGCCAGAAACGCCCTGCCGGTGATCAGCGCGGAGCCCGGCGCCTGCTCCAGCGCCTCGGCGTAGTATTCCGAGCTGGCGTCGAGATCCCGGCTCGCCCCGGCGTAGCGGCCGGCCAGAAACGAGCCGTAGGCCGATTGCGGCGCGTCGTCGGGCGCGAGGAAGCCGCCGGTGCTCGTACAGCCCGAGACCGTCAGGCCCACAAGGATGATCAGTGCAGCGCGCATCGCGCCCGCGGGAGCCGGAGCCGCCCGCGCCCCCTTACATGTTGGGATAGTTCGGACCGCCGCCGCCTTCGGGCGTGGTCCAGTTGATGTTCTGGTTCGGATCCTTGATGTCGCAGGTCTTGCAGTGCACGCAGTTCTGCGCGTTGATCACGAACTTCTTCTCGCCCCCGCCCTCGGGCTCGTCCCATTCATAGACCGCAGCGGGGCAATAGCGCGCGGACGGCCCGCCATAGACGGCCAGCTCGCTTTCCTTCTGCAGCGCCATGTCGGAGACCTTGAGGTGGATCGGCTGATCTTCCTCATGGTTGGTGTTGGAGATGAACACCGAGGAGAGCCGGTCGAAGGTCAGCACGTTGTCGGGCTTGGGGTAGTGCTTGGGCTTGCACTTGTCGGCGGGCTTGGTCGCCTCGTGATCGGCGCCGCCATGGCTCATCGTGCCGAAGATCGAGAAGCCGAAGAGCTGGTTGGTCCACATGTCCAGACCGCCCAGCGGCACGCCGGCGACGGTGCCGAACTTGGTCCAGAGCGGTTTGACGTTGCGGACCTTTTTGAGCTCCTCGCGCACCCAGCTGTTCTCATAGGCCGTCTCATAGGCCTCCAGCGTGTCGTGCGCGCGGTCCGCGCCGACCGCCTCGAACGCGGCTTCGGCGGCCATCATGCCGGTCTTCATCGCGTTATGGCTGCCCTTGATCCGGGGCACGTTCACAAAGCCGGCCGAACAGCCGATCAGCGCCCCGCCGGGGAAGGCGAGCTTGGGCACGGACTGATACCCGCCCTCGGTGATCGCGCGCGCGCCGTAGCTCAGGCGCTCGGCGCCCTCGAGCACCTCGGCGATGTCGGGATGGGTCTTGAACTTCTGAAACTCGCCGAACGGGAAGAGGTGCGGGTTCTTGTAATTGAGGTGCACCACGAAGCCGATGGAGACCAGATTGTCCCCGAAATGGTACATCCAGCTGCCGCCGCCGGTCTCGTTGTCGAGCGGCCAGCCCATGGTGTGCTGGGTGAGGCCCTTCCTGAACTTCTCCGGCTTGACGCGCCAGAGCTCCTTCATCCCCAGGCCGTATTTCTGCGGCTCGCGGTCCGCCCCGAGATCGAGTTCGCGGATCAGGCGCTTGGAGAGCGAGCCCCGCGCGCCCTCGGCGATGAGGGTGTATTTCGCGCGCAGCTCCATGCCCGGCTGGTACATGTCCTTGTGGCCGCCGTCGCGCGCCACGCCCATGTCGCCGGTGACGACGCCGCGGATCGCGCCGTCCTCGTAGATGTAGTCCGCCGCGGGGAAGCCGGGATAGACCTCCACGCCCATCGCCTCGGCCTTCTCCGCCAGCCAGCGGCACAGATTGGCGAGCGAGCCGACATAGCAGCCGTGATTATGCATGAAGCCCGGCATGGCGAAGCCCGGAACGGTCGCAGCGCCGGCCTCGCCGAGCATGACGAACCGGTCCTCGGTCACTTCGGTGTCGAAGGGCTGGGAGGGATCCTCGCGCCAGTCGGGGATGAGCTCGTCGAGGGCTTTGGGGTCGAAGACCACGCCTGAGAGGATGTGCGCGCCGACTTCGGACCCCTTCTCCAGCACGGCGACGGAGATATCCTTGCCGGTCTCCTCGCTGAGCTGCTTGAGGCGGATCGCGGCGCCCAGCCCGGCCGGGCCGGCGCCCACGATCACGACGTCGTACTCCATGGATTCGCGCTCGATCGCCTCGTCGGCCATGTCGTCTCCTGTCTGATGCCGCCGCACCGGCGCGAAGCACGCTGGCGCAGCCCTTTCTTCCGTCTTAGCCTAGGCTTTTCCCGTGAGCTAGGGCGCCTGCCCGCTCGCGCCCACCTTCCCGACCGGCCGCCGCCGAGAAGAGCATGTCCGCACCGCTATCGCCTGAAGACCTGCGCACGCTGCAAAGCCTCGTGGACTGGTGGGACCAGGCGGGGGTGGAGACGCTGCCGCTGTCGCCATCAGAAGTGCGCCGTCCCGCCGCCGCAAGGCCCGCCCCGCCCGCGGCCGAGGCCCCGCGCACCACGCCCGCCCAGGCGCGCGCGGCCGGGTTCGGCGCAGCGCCGGTTCAGAACGCCCGCGAGATCGCGGACAGGTGCAAGACGCTCGATCAGCTGCGCGAGGCGGTTGCGAACTTCGACGGCTGCCCGCTGCGCGCCACCGCGACCCAGGCCGTGTTCGCGCGCGGAAATCCCGAAGCCAAGGTGATGGTCGTCGGCGAAGCGCCGGGCCGGGACGAGGACCGCGAAGGAAAGCCCTTCGTGGGCGTGGCCGGGCAGCTGCTGGACCGGATGCTCGGCGCGATCGGGCTTGATGAGACCAGCGCCTACATCACCAATGTCGTGTTCTGGCGACCGCCGGGCAATCGCAAGCCCACCGACGCCGAGATCGAGGCCTGCCGCCCCTTCGCCGAGCGGCATATCGCACTGGTCCGCCCCGACATTCTGGTCTTCGCGGGCAATATCAGCGCGCAGACGCTTTTAAGGGTGCGCACCGGCATCACCCAGCTGCGCGGCCGCTGGGCGGACTACGCCCTGCCCGACGGAAGCAGCGTGCCCGCCCTGCCGATCTTCCACCCGGCCTTCCTTCTGCGCCGCCCGCAGGAGAAGGCGAAGGCGTGGGCGGATCTTCTGAGTTTGAAGGCGAGGATTGGAGAGAGTTCAGCCGGACGCTGACCGCTTGCCGCCCGCCTGAACCGGCGTCTAACGTCGCGTATCGATCGTGGAGGAAGCGATGGTTCGGGTGTTCGCCTTCATGCTGGGGGCCGTGCTGGCGATCGCGCTGGTGCGGACGGCCTTCGTGGTGATTCCGGCCTCCGGCGTGCTGGAGGGCGAAAATTACGCCGACAACGCGGCGTGCACGGCTGTGGAGATCGCGCCGGGGACCGAGGACGTCACCTTCGATCCCGTCACCGGGCTCGCGTTTGTCTCAGCCGCCGAGCGCCGGACCGGGGTCGCCGATCCGCTGAACGGCATCTACGCCTTCGATCCGGACGACCCTGACAGCGTGCGCGCGGTCAGCACCGACGCGCCGGCCGATTTCAGGCCCCACGGGATCAGCCTTTATCGCGACGGCGAGGTGGCGCGGCTGTTCGTGATCTCCCACCCGGCCTCGGGCCATCAGGTTCTGATCTACGATATCGGCGCGGATGGGACCCTGAGCCATGTGCGCACCGTCACCGATCCGGCGATCCGCTCGCCCAACGACATCGCTGCGACCGGGCCGGAGAGTTTTTACGTGACCAACGATGCGTATTTCTCAGGCGGGCCGATGGCGATGGCCGAGCCCTTCCTGGGCCTGCCGGGCGGGTCGATCGCCTTTTTCGACGGGCGCGAGGGCCGGATCGTCGCCAAGTCCATCGCCTACGCCAACGGCATCCAGCTGAGCCCGGACGGCGAAGAGGTCTACGCCAGCGCCTTCATCGGCCGGACGGTGCATGTCTTCGACCGCAATCCGGTGACCGGCGATCTGGTGCGCTCGGCGAAACACCGCGTGCCGCTGGGCCTTGATAATATCGAGCTCGGCGAGGACGGATCGCTCTATATCGCGGGCAACACCGAAGTGTTCTCCTTCCTCGCCCACCAGTCCGATCCCGAGGCGCGCGCGCCGAGCAAGGCTGTGCGGGTGGACCCCGAAAGCGGAGCGTGGGACACCGTGTTCCACGACGACGGCTCGGGTATCGATTCCGCTTCGGTGGCCGCGCCCGCCGGCGACCGGCTGATCCTGGGCGCGGTGTTCGATTCCCACGTCCTGGTCTGCCCGCGCTAGATCAGGCCCTTTTTACGAGAGACTGACGCATGACCGACGAGATCCTGGTGTCCGACGACGCCCGCGTCCGCACGATCCGCTTCAACCGCCCCGGCAAGAAGAACGCGATCACGCGGGCGATGTACACGGCGATGGCCGAGGCGCTGGAAAGCGCGAACGAGGCCGAGGTGCGCGTGGTGATCATCGCAGGCTCGGACGGCGTGTTCAGCGCGGGCAACGACCTTGTCGACTTCATGGAGGCGCCGCCTCATATCGGCGGCGGCGACACCCCGCCGGTGGAGCGCTTCATGCGCGCGCTCATGGGCTGCGAAAAGCCGGTGATCGCGGCGGTGGACGGGCTCGCGGTCGGCATCGGCACGACGCTTTTGCTGCATTGCGACCTCGCCTACGCCACGCCGCGCGCGGTCTTCTCCGCCCCCTTCGTCAATCTCGCCTTGGCGCCGGAATTCGGCTCGAGCCAGATCCTGCCGGGCCTTGTGGGCCGGGTGGTGGCGAGCGAGCTTCTGCTGCTCGGCGCGAAATGGGACGCGGACAAAGCCGCCGCCAAGCACCTCGTCACGGACGTTCTGCCCGAGGCCGGCTTCGAGGACGCGGTACGCGCGATCGCCGCCGATCTGGCCGGCAAGGCGCCCGGCGCAGTGAAGACCGCCAAGATGCTCATCGGCCTGCCCGAAGAGGACCTTCAGGGCCGCATCGTGCGCGAAGGCGGGCTCTTCGCCGATCAGCTGCGCTCTGAGGAGTTCAAGGAGGCCGCGACCGCCTTCATGGAGCGCCGCGCGCCGGACTTCTCGCGCTTCGACTGACATCGGCTGAATAAGATCAATAACAGCGCTGGCCCTCGCCGCGGTCCGGCATATGTGCTTGCAGTGCGTCTGATCAGCGGCGCTACGGGGAGACGTTTGCGCTCATGCCGTTCGACCAGACCTATAATCGCGGCGAAGGCGGCCCGCTCAATGTTCTGGGCGGGCCGCTCGCCCTGTGCGGCCAGAACCCGGTCACCGGCTTTTATCGCGACGGGTGCTGCCAGACCGGCCCGCATGATCGCGGCGTTCACACGGTGTGCGCAGTGATGACCGAGGAGTTCCTGGCCTTCACCGCCAGCCGGGGCAACGATCTGTCCACGCCGCAGCCCGATTTCCGCTTCCCCGGCCTCAAGCCCGGCGACCGCTGGTGCCTGTGCGCCAGCCGCTGGCTCGAAGCGTTCGAGGCGGGCTGCGCGCCGCAGGTCGTTCTGAACGCCAGCCATGCCCGCACGTTGCAGATCGTACCGCTGGCGGCGCTGAAGGCGCACGCGGCCGATCTGAACTGAACGGAGCCTGGCGCATGACCGAGACGATCACCGAGACGCGAGACGGCGAACGGGGCCGCTATGTCCTGAGCGAGGACGGCGGGGACAGCGAGCTGACCTATCTTCTGGCCGGTACGCGCATGGTGATCGACCACACCTACACCCCGCCGGCGCTGCGCGGACGAGGTCAGGCCGCCCGGCTCGTCGAGCGGGCGGTCTCCGACGCGCGCGATCGGGGCTGGTCGGTCGTGCCGCAATGTCCTTATGTGAAGATCAAGATCGACCGCACGCCCGCGCTTCAGGACGTTCTGGACGAAAGCTGGCGAGCCGGCACGGGCTGAACACGAGGACGCGGCGAATGGCGGAGTTCGAGATCACCGAAGAGCGCGGCGACACCAAGGGCCGCTATGTCGCGACCGCGCCTGGCAAGCCCGAGGCCGAGCTCACCTATTCGATCGCCAGCGCGACGCTGATCATCATCGACCATACCGGCGTGCCCGACGACTGGCGCGGCATGGGCGTGGGCAAGGCGCTGGTCGAGCGCGCGGTCACCGACGCGCGCGAGCGCGGGGTCAAGATCATCCCGCTCTGCCCCTTCGCGAAGGCGCAGATCGAGAAGACCCCGGACTGGCGGGACGTTCTGAACTAGACCTTCAGACCGTCTTCAGCGGTCCGTGATCGTCGCAATGGCCGTCATGGGGGTGATGCAGGCGGCCGTCCACCAGATAGCAGGTGTGATCGCCGTGCGGCACGGCCTCATGGCCGCAATCGGGCCCGTGCTCGTGATCGTCGGCGTGCGCCAGGGCGCCCTGCCCGATCGGCGCGCAGCCGCCGGGATTGGTCTTGTCCAGCGCGATCACGTGCTCGTCGACATGGTCGCCGTGCGGATGATGCAGGTGGCCGTCATGCAGATAGTCCACATGGTCGCCGTGCTTCACCGCCGTATGGCCGCAATCGGGGCCGTGCTCGTGGGCGTGCCCGTGATGTTGAGGGTTGGCGCAGGTCATGGCCGTCTCCTTCATCGCCGCGTCACGGCTGCAATATGGCGGCCGCCTGTCGATCCGGCGTGGCGCCGTCTGAGGACTGATCCGCTCGGCGCTCAAAAAACCCTAGACTGAATACGGTCAATGTAAACCCCGTTCCGCTCCGCCAGGCGATCGGCCGCAGGGCTGAGGGTGCAACGGCTTGCACCCCCGCAATTTTCCATCGATCCTGCCGCCGCTCAGGGGGAGGACGACATCATGCGAAGGTTTCTGCTCGGCGCGGCCGGGGTGCTGGCGCTCGGCGCTGCGGCGGGGCTGGTCTGGCTGAACGGCTCGGACACCGGCCGGATCTATCTGCCGACCGCCACGGGGCTCACCGCCAAGCAGGCGTGCTCGATGACCTTTGTCTCGGGCCTTGAGCCGGAACGGGCGCTCGCGCTTTATGTCCATCCGCTGCTGGGCGGCGCGGCGGGGCTCGTGAGCGCAAACGTCGACGAGACCCGGCGGGAGGCGACCGCCTCGATCCTGGGGCTGTTCTGGCGGCAGCGCGCGGTCTATCGCGAGGGGCTCGGCTGCACCCTGGTCCACGGCGGGGACGATTTCGACGCCTCGGCCTCGCTCGAACCCCTGCCGCCCGCGCCGATGGCGCTGAACGCCGGGCTGCGCGACGCCGCCTTCGACACCGGCGCCCTGAACGCGGCGCTGGATGCCGCCTTCACCGAGGACGGGCGCAACACTCTGGCGGCGCTTGTTCTTTATGACGGCGAGCTCGTCGCCGAGCGCTACGCCGACGGGGTCGGGCCGGACACCCCGCTGCACGGCTGGTCGATGACCAAATCGCTCGCCGCCACGATGGCGGGCGTTCTGGCCCAGCGCGGCCTGATCGACATTCACGCCGAGGGACAAATCCCCGCCCTGGCCGAGGCCGGCCGGCCGGAGATCACGATCCATCACCTGCTGACCATGACCGGCGGGCTGGCGGGGTATGAGCTCAACGACGGCACCGATCCCAATTCCGACATGCTGTTCACCGAGCCCGACATGGCCGGCTTCGCCGCCACCCGCGCGCAGATCGCCGCGCCGGGCGAGCGCTGGGACTATCAGTCGGGCAACACGATCCTGGCCGGCGCCGGGCTGGAGCCGCGTCTGGGCGACACGCCGCAGGCCCGCGTCGCCGCGGTGCGCGAGATGCTGTTCGAGCCGCTGAACATGGGCGGCGCCATCGTCGAGCCCGACGAGGCCGGCACGCTGAAATGGTCGAGCTACATGTACGCCCCGGCGCGCGACTGGGCGCGCATGGGCCAGCTCTATATCGACGGCGGCCGGGCGCCGGACGGAGAACAGATCATCCCCGAGGCCTGGGCGGATTACGTCTCAACGCCGACGCCGGGCTCGAACGGAAATTACGGCTCGGGCTTCTGGATGTACGAGACCGGCCTTCCCGAAGACACCTTCATCATGAACGGATTTCAGGGCCAGTACGCCTTCGTCATCCCCTCCGAAGACCTGGTGATCGTCCGCCTGGGCGCGACGAATTTCCAGAGCGACGGCGCGATCGACTTCGCCAACGCCGTGCTGGCGTCCAGGCGCGACACAGCGCCGTCGGACCCTGCTGAGGAGGAAGACGCCGAGGCGGCGCCGAGCGCGCCCTGACCCCGGGCCGGCGAGCGGGGAAAGCGCCCGCCCCCGGACACCCTGCCTCCGCGCCTGTGAGGAAAAGACGGGCCGGACGAGGCCGCCCGGCCCGCTAAGTCATTGCTCACAGGGAGACAGGCTTCGAAGAAGCGTGTCCCTGATCTCCATATACGACAACCGAACCCGTTCAGGAAGAAGCGAGACTGCGTTTTCAACAGTCTTTACAGAGTGTTAGCGAAGCGAAGCGGTTAACCTCACTGATCTTCCTCGCGTCTGGCTTCGGTCTGTTTCAGGATCCGGTCGAACGGGTGGGGCACCACGCCTTCGGCCCTCGTCACCCAGTTGTCGAAACGGGGATGTTTCATCCGGAGCGTCCGCACCCATTCGCGCGCCGCGTCGGAGTTTGCGATGATCAGCGCGATCCCGGTCGCGATCATGATCAGGCCGATCGGAATCGGGGTCCAGAACAGCGGCACGCCGAGTACGATCAGCAATCCGCCGAGAATTTGGTAGACGAGCGACATTCCAGTTTCAGATAACCCCTGCGGACCCGCCGCGACGGCGGCTTTCTATCACAAGGACGGCGACCCCGCCCCATGGCCTACAAATCCCTGCGCGAATTCCTCGACCTGCTCGAAAACGAAGGCGACCTGAAGCGGGTTTCCCGCCCGGTCTCGACCCATCTGGAGATGACCGAGATCCAGACCCGCCTGCTGGCCAGGAAAGGCCCGGCGGTGCTGTTCGAGAACCCGGTCCACGAGGACGGCCGGCCCAGCGAGATGCCCGCGCTGGTGAACCTGTTCGGCACGGTGGAGCGGGTGGCGCGCGCGGTGACGCTGGGCGGCGAGCCGCGGCGGACGGCCGCGCAGCTGCGCGAGGTGGGCGAGCTTCTGGCCTTCCTGCGCCAGCCCGAACCCCCGCGCGGCTTCAGGGACGCGCTGGACATGCTGCCGCTGGCGAAGACCGTGATGAGCATGCGCCCGCAGACCGTGCGCAAGGCGCCCTGCCAGGAAATCGTGCTGGAAGGCGACGACATAGACCTCGGCCGTCTGCCTATCCAGGGCTGCTGGCCGGGCGAGCCGGCGCCGCTGATCACCTGGCCGCTGGTGGTCACGAAAGGTCCTTCGGACGCGAAAGAGGACGACTTCAATCTCGGCATCTACCGCATGCAGAAGCTGGGCAAGGACCGGACGCTGATGCGCTGGCTGAAGCATCGCGGCGGCGCCCAGCATTATCAGCGCTGGAAGAAATCAAAGCCCGAACCCCTGCCCGCCGCCGCGGTGCTGGGCGCGGACCCCGGCACGATCCTGGCCGCAGTCACCCCCGTGCCCGACACGCTGAGCGAATACCAGTTCGCAGGCCTCCTGCGCGGCCGGAAAGCCGAGCTCGTGCCCTGCAAGACCGTGCCGCTGAAAGTGCCCGCCGAAGCCGAAATCGTGATCGAGGGCCATGTCCTGCTCGACGAGGACGGCCCGGAGGGCCCGTACGGCGATCACACCGGGTATTACAACTCGGTCGAGCGCTTCCCGGTCTTCAAGGTCAGCGCCATCACCATGCGCCGCGACCCGATCTATCTGACCACCTTCACAGGCCGGCCGCCCGACGAGCCGTCCGTCCTGGGAGAAGCGCTGAACGAGGTCTTCATCCCGCTGGTCCGACAGCAATTTCCCGAGATCGTCGATTTCTGGCTGCCGCCCGAAGGGTGCAGCTACCGCATCGCCGTGATCAGTATGAAGAAAGCCTATCCCGGCCACGCCAAGCGCGTGATGATGGGCGCGTGGTCGTACCTGCGCCAGTTCATGTACACCAAATGGGTGATCGTGGTGGACGACGACATCGACGCGCGCGACTGGAAGGACGTGATGTGGGCGCTGTCCACCCGCATGGACCCCGCCCGCGACGTCACCCTGATCGAGAACACGCCCATCGACTACCTGGACTTCGCCTCCCCGGTCTCGGGCCTCGGCTCGAAGATCGGCCTGGACGCCACCAACAAATGGGAAGGCGAAACCAACCGGGAGTGGGGCGAAAAGCTCTACATGGAGCGGGATATTATCGACCGCGTCGACGCGATGTGGGGGGAGTTGGGGTTGGAGTGAAGGCCGACGCCGGTTTCTCCCCCCGTTTACGGGGGGAGTGGCCCGGACCTGGTCCGGGACGAGGGGGGCTGCGCCAGCCTGAGGTCTGCGCCGCCCCCTCCGGTCGCTTCGCGACCACCTCCCCCGTAAACGGGGGAGGAAAGCGTCACTCCGCCCGCCACACAACCTCGCCGCCGACCACCGTCATCACCGGCCGCGCCTCGCGCAGGCTCGCTTCATCCACGACCATCAGATCCCGATCAAACACCGAGAAGTCGGCGAGCTTGCCCGCTTCGATCGTCCCCAGCTCGGCCTCGCGCCGCGTGGCGTAGGCGGGCCAGGCGGTGAAGAGTTTCAGGGCGGTGTCGCGATCGAGCGCCTGATCGGGATTCCAGCCTTCGCCGGAGAAGCCGTCGAGGTCCTTCCGCACCGCGGCGGCGTAGAACTCGATCCGCGCTTCGCCGCGTTCGACCGGCGCGTCCGACCCGCCGGCGATGAGCGCGCCGCTCTCCACCAGTGAGCGCCAGGCGTAGGCGCCTTCGAGCCGCTGAAGGCCGATCCGGCGGGGCGCGAAGTGCAGATCGCCGATGGCGTGGCTGGGCTGCATGGAGGCGATCACCGCCATCTGCCCGAAGCGCGGAATATCGTCAGGGTGCAGCACCTGGGCGTGCTCGACCCGCCAGCGCGGATCGGGCTCGGCGCGTTCGGCCTCGGGCACGGCGGCGAAGCTTTGCTCCATCCAGTCCAGCAGGGCGCGATTGCCCGCATCCCCGATGGCGTGAACGGCGAGCTGCACGCCGTCTTCAAGGGCGGCCTGCATCATGTCGACGGAGCCCGGCTCGCGGCTCAGAAACAGCCCCGTCTCGCCCGGCGCGTCGTCATAGGGCGATAAAAGCGCCGCCCCGCGCGAGCCCAGCGCGCCGTCCATGTAGAACTTCACCCCCGGCGTGATCACGGGCTCGGTGACCGCTTCGGCGCCCACGAGGGCGGCCGCGGCGTCGTAATCCTCGGGGTCGACATAGTTCGCGATGCGGATCGGCAGCCGGCCTTCGGCGGCCAGGCGCTCCATGATCGCGACGTCCTCGAACGCGACGCTCATATTGTGAACGCCGGTCCAGCCCGAGGCGGCGAGCACTTCGGCGCCGAGCTGATAAAGCGCCGCACGCTCCTCGCCTGTCGGTTCGCCCTGAAGCGCGGCGAAGGGCGCCATGGCGGTGTCGATGAACATGCCGGTGGCGTTTCCCTCCGCGTCACGCCGGATCGCGCCGCCTTCGGGATCGGGCGTCTCCGCCGTGATCCCGACCGCGGTCATCGCGGCGGTGTTGGCGACCAGCGCGTGGCCGTCCGCGCGCACCAGCACCACGGGGCGTTCGGCCTCCACCGCGTCGAGGTCGGCGGCGGTGGGGAAGCGCCCCTCGGGCCAGTGGGTCTCGATCCAGCCGCGGCCCGCGATGATCGTCGAGGTCTCGTCGGCGGCGGCGCCGGCGACGGCGGCCTGAAGCTCTGCGATGGAGCGGACGTTTTCGAGATTGAGATTGCGCTCGCGCGACCCCACCCCGATCACATGGACATGGGAGTCGGTGAAGCCGGGAAACATCACCGCGCCAGCGAGATCGACGGTTTCGGTGGCTGCGCCCAGATAGGCCGCGCCCTCGGCCGCTGAACCGGCGAACACGACACGATCGCCGGTGACCGCGACCAGCTCGACGGTCTCGCCGAGCCCGGTGTGGATCACCCCGCCGGTGAAGACCCGGTCGGCGGCCGGTACAGCCTCCGGCGCCGCCTCGCGCGGCGAACAGGCGGCGATGACCGAAAGCGACGCCGCAGCGGCGAAAGCGTGAACAAGGCGAATGCGCATAAGAAAATCTCCCCGTAACGGCGGGAGCCTAGCGCGCTTCGCCGGGCCCGCCTATTGCGCGGCGCCCCAGGGCGGAGGCGGCGCGGCGACCGGCTCGGTCAGATCGAAGCGCGCCGCGAAATGCCGGTCGGGGCGATCGAGCGCATAGACGAAGGCGCCGTCCTCGACCGTGATCGACCAGACATTCTGCATCGAGGCCGGGATGGCTTCGCGTTCGAACAGCGCCCGGCTCTCTGCGTCGGCCGGGAACTCCGCACGCGGCCCTTGCGCCGCAGTTTCGGTGTCGCCGCCATACTGGGTCAGCACGTCTTCGCTGCCGTCCTCGTGGCGGTGATCGTGTTTCAGGCGCAACCGCCCGTCCTCCAGCCGCGTGATCACCCAGGTGCGCGAGCGGTCCTCGCCGACATGGAATGGCACGCGGATCTCGTTCGCGCCGCACTCGCGCACATGCATGACCAGCCGCTCGGAGGCGAAGTCCGCATCGCGCGGATCCTCGCTCGTCACCGCGCCTTCGAAGGCCTGACCGCAGAACGCGGACAGCCGGTCGAACACGTCCGGCTCAGGCGTTTCGGCGGGCGCGCAGGCGGCCAGGCTCGCGATGGACAGTGCGGCGGCGTAACGGATCATGATCGGCGGTCCTTTCTGAGCGCGGCGAGATCTCCCGCCTCGTCGATATCCCTGAGGGCGCGAAGATACGCGATTTTTTGAAGCCCGCACCTTGCGAGCCGCGCTTCGAGATCGCTCCGGGTCTGCGCGTGCGACCAGCGCACGCCGTCGAACAGCCCGGCCGGCGCAGGCCGCGCCAGGCCCAGCAGCCAGTAGCCGCCGTCCGCCGCAGGCCCGATCACGGCGTCATGACGCTTCAGGGCGGCGAAGGCGGCGGCGATGTCCGCGCGGGTGATCTGAGGCGCGTCCGTGCCGATGACGACGGTTGGGCCGAGATGGCGGCGAACACCGACCGCTCTGGCGGTCGCGCAAAACAGGTCAGTCCCCGGCCGGGGTCTCGCCGACATCCCTCCCTCCCCTCGAGGGGAGGGTCGGGGTGGGGTGTCGACCACACGCCCATGGCTTCCGGGGTTCCGCGCCCCCCACCCCGGCCCTCCCCCGAGGGGGAGGGAGGGGGATGGCGGCGCCGTCGTGGAGCTCACAGAGTTCGTCAGCGGCGGCGCCGCGAACGCCCGCGCCTGTCTCGCGCCCAGATCGCCGCTCCCCTGACCGGCTCTCGGAAGATCAGGCGGCCAGACGCCCGGAAAACGACCATTCACCGCGCGATCGGGCGAGACGGCGAGCACCGTCGCCCAGCGCCTGTCCCGCACCGAGCGCAGGATTTGCGCGGTCATCGCGCGATGCCGGCGCCAAGCCTCGATCTTCCCCACGCCCTTGGCCAGCCGCGTCTTGGCGCCGCCGATCACCGGCGCCTTGGCGAAGACGACGAGCCTGGGCCGTTTCACTTGCGATAGGCGCGGGCCAGCCGCTCCGGGCTCGCCCCGGCGTAATAGCGGCCGAGCAGAACGAGATTGCGCAGCGAGCGGCGCGCATATCCTTCACTTGTGAAACGTTCGGCGCTGGTGCAGGCGCGCGCGCCGATCGGTGCGAGCCGGCGCTTGCCGATCCGGCGCACCAGATCGACGTCCTCGAACAGCGGCCAGGGTTTATAACCCCCAAGGCGCGCATAGAAGGCCGCCGGGATGAGCAGCCCCTGATCGCCATAGGGCAGGCCGAACGCCCGGCAGCGCCAGGCCACGGCGCGTTCCAGCCGCCGCGCGCGATGGCCCGCCGCGTCCAGCGTGAAATCGAAATAGCCCGCCCGGTCGCGGTCGGCGTGGGTGTCGATGAATGTGCGCGCTGCTGCGCTCCAGCCCGGCTGCAGCACCGTGTCGGCGTGAAGAAACATCAGCCAGTCGCCCCGGCGCGCGCGTTCCAGCGCCGCTTCGCCGCCCGCGGCCAGCTGCGCGCCCCGCCCGCGCGCGCCGCTGAGCACCGCGCAGCCCGAACGCCGCGCGATCTCCACGGTGCGGTCCGACGATCCGCCGTCTGCCAGGATCCAGCCCCCGCCCAGCCCTGCGCGCTCGGCCTCGGCCAGGCTCTGCAGCGTGGCGGGCAGGCTGCGCGCCGCATCGAGCGCGGGGATGACGGTGACGATCCGGGTCATGCCCCGATCAAGCGCGCCGGGCGCGGCGGAGTCAATTGAAAAATGTTCTTGCTCTGTTCCATTTTGTGAGTCACCGTCCCCTCATGACCGCTCGTTTTGTCCCGCCCCCGAAGTCCGAACCCCTGCCGGATGGTTTGCGTCCGAACGGAAGGGGTGCGGTGTCGAACGCCACAGGCCGGTTCGAGCGCGAGCGGCGCGAACCCTTCGACGACGGCTGGCCGGCCGAGGAGGCTGCGCCGAAGCTGAAAACCACGCTGATCCGGGACGGCGCGCGGACGATTCTGACGACGAACGACAGCCCGGACATCAGCTTCAACCGCTCGATCAACCCCTATCGCGGTTGCGAGCACGGCTGCATCTACTGCTACGCCCGGCCCAGCCACGCCTATTGGGGCTATTCCGCCGGGCTGGATTTCGAGAGCAAGATCTTCTTCAAACCCCAGGCGCCGGAACTGCTCGAGAAAACGTTTCGCAAGCGAAACTATGTCGTCGAGCCGATCCTGATCGGGGCGAACACCGACCCCTACCAGCCGGTCGAGCGCGAGCTTAGGCTGACCCGGCGCCTGCTCGAGACCTGTCTGAAATACCGCCACCCGGTGAGCCTGATCACCAAGAACGCCGGGGTGATGCGCGATCTCGACGTGCTGGGCGAGCTGGCGTCCCTGGGCCTTGCGAAGGCGGCGATGTCGATCACCACGCTCGACAGAAAGCTCGCCCGGTCGATGGAGCCCAGAACCTCCACGCCCGCCCGCCGACTCGAAGCGGTGCGCGCGCTGACAGAGGCGGGCGTGCCGGTGACGGTGATGACAGCGCCGATCATCACCGGGCTCACCTGCCACGAGATCGAAGCGCTGCTCGAAGCCAGCGCCGAGGCCGGCGCCGTGCACGCCGGCTATGTGCTGCTGCGCCTGCCGCTGGAAGTGCGCGATCTCTTCGTCGAATGGCTGAAGGCCGAACGGCCCGGCGCGGCGGAGAAGGTGATGAGCCTCGTGCGCCAGACCCGGGGCGGCAAGGATTACGACGCGCGCTGGAATGTCCGCGGCGTCGGCGAAGGCCCGATCGCCGAGCTCATCGCCAAACGCTTCAGGAACGCCGCGCGCAAGCACGGCCTCGACCGAGCACGTCCGAAACTCAGATGCGACCTGTTCGAGCGGCCGCTCGAGACCGACGCGCAGATGAGTTTGTTCTAGCCAGTGCGCGCGCCTGTGCATAAGCCGCCGCACGGTCTTGCTCCTGCGGCGCGTTCGGGCGAGCAAGGTTGGCATGCGCCCGCTCATGACACCTCGCCAGACGCCGTTCCGCGCCGAGAGCCGGCTCATCGCCGGTCTCGACGAGGCCGGGCGCGGACCGCTGGCCGGGCCGGTGGTGGCCGCCGCGGTGATCCTGCCGGCGGACTATTGCGACATCGAAGGCCTTGCGGGCATGACCGATTCCAAGGCGCTGACGGCGGCCAAGCGCGAGGCGCTGGCCGCCGAGATCCGCGCCTGCGCGCTGGTGGGCGTTGCGATCGCCGAGCCCGCCGAGATCGACCGGCTGAACATTCTTCACGCCACCATGGCGGCGATGGCGCGCGCGCTTTGCGCCCTGCCCTGCGATCCGTGCGAAGCGCTGGTGGACGGCAACCGGCTGCCGGACGGCCTGCCCTGCCCGGCCCGCGCAATCGTGGGCGGCGACGGGACCGAGCCGGCGATCAGCGCGGCGAGCATCATCGCCAAGACGATGCGCGACCGGCTGATGGTCGCAGCGGACGCACGCTTTCCCGGCTACGGCTTCGCCAGCCACAAGGGCTACGCCAGCCCCACCCATCGCGCCGCGCTTCAGGAATTAGGCCCCACGCCCATCCATCGGTTAAGCTTCGCGCCGGTGCGAGAGGCGAGAGCGTCACAGCCGCTCATGATGAATCCGGCTTAACCATCGGGTAAGGCGAAACGATTCACCCCTCTTCGTCATCGGGTTTCGAAACGAAAAGGCGTGGTTCAGGTGGCAGGCGCGGCGAACGATCTTCTTCCCCTCGACCAGATCGTCGAGGGCGATTGCGTGGCCTCCATGAAGGCCCTGCCCGACGAGAGCGTGGATCTCGTCTTCGCAGACCCCCCCTATAATCTGCAGCTGGGCGGCGATCTTCACCGGCCGGACAATTCCAAGGTCGACGCGGTCGACAACGACTGGGACCAGATCGGCGATTTCGACGCCTACGATCTTTTTTCCTGCGCCTGGCTGGAAGAGGCGCGCCGGGTCCTCAAGCCTGACGGCGCGCTGTGGACGATCGGCAGCTATCACAACATCTTCCGCGTCGGCGCCTTCCTTCAGGACATGGGCTTCTGGATCATGAACGACGTGATCTGGCGCAAGTCCAACCCGATGCCGAACTTCAAGGGCACGCGCTTCACCAACGCGCACGAGACCCTGATCTGGGCGGCCAAGACCAGGACCGCGCGGCCCACCTTCAACTACGCCGCCATGAAGGCGCTGAACGACGGCGTTCAGATGCGCTCTGACTGGACGCTGCCCATCTGCGCGGGCGCGGAACGGCTGAAGACCGCCGAGGGCAAGAAGGCCCACCCCACCCAGAAGCCCGAGGCGCTGCTGCACCGGGTGCTGCTGGCGACGACCAATCCCGGCGACGTGGTGCTCGATCCCTTCTTCGGCACCGGCACGACCGGCGCGGTCGCCAAGAAGCTCGGCCGGCGCTTCATCGGGCTCGAAGCCGATCCCGACTACGTCCGCGTTGCGCAAAAGCGCATCGCCGCGATCAACCCCGCCAGCGCGGCCGATCTCGACGTCACGCGCTCCAAGCGGGCCCTGCCGCGCATTCCGTTCGGCGCGCTGGTCGAGGCGGGACTCCTGAAACCCGGCGACACGCTTTACTGCGCGCAGGGCCGGCGCACCGCGCGCGTGCGCGCTGACGGCACGGTCAGCGCAGGCCCCGAAACCGGCTCGATCCACCAGGTCGGCGCAGCCGTTCAGAACGCGCCCAGCTGCAATGGCTGGACCTTCTGGCATGTCCGCCAGTCCGGCGGCCTGGCCCCGATCGACGTGCTGCGCGCCCGCATCCGCGCGGAAATGGGCGAGCAGGCGTAAGCCGAAACCTAGTCACCGAACGGTCACTCCCTCCCCTTGATGGGGAGGGTCCGGCCGAAGGCCGGGGGTGGGGTGAAGATCGTAGAGCGCGATACTCTGAGAACCCGGCGCTCCCCCACCCGACCCGGCGCTACGCGCCGGCCCACCCTCCCCGCAGAGGGGGAGGGAGTAAGGGGCTGAATCCAGCTCACACCAGCCGGCGTTCGAGCCCGAGCCGGGCGGCTTTCATCATCACGCTTGGAAGCCCCGCCGATTTGAGATCGGCGAGCGGGACGAGCGCGCCGTCGCCTGGCGTCCAGCCGGACGGCGCCTCGGCGCACAGCACATCGAGATGCAGGGTGAAATGGGTGAAGACGTGGCGGACCTGTCCGGCCTCGCGCCAGCGTGCGGCGAACGGCGCGGCGCGTTCGATCGCGGCCTCTGCGGGGCCGCCCTCCGTCCAGTCCGTCCCCGGCAGCTCCATCATCGCGCCGAGCAGGCCTGTTTCCGGGCGGCGGCGCAGCCAGAGCGCGCCGTCAGAGACGACGTGAAAACACGTCCCCAGCCGCACCGGCTTGGGCTTTTTCTTCTCCTTGAGAGGGTAGCGGGTTTGCTCCCCCGCCTCGCGCGCGGCGCAGGCGAACGCCCAGGGACAGCGCCCGCAGGCGGGCGATTTCGGTGTACAGATCGTGGCGCCCAGATCCATGATCGCCTGGGCGTAATCGCCCGGCCGGTCGAGATCGGCCAAAGTCGCCGCGAGCGCCTTGATCGCCGGCTTTGACTTCGGCAGCGGGGTCTCCAGCGCGAAGATCCGGCTGATCACCCGCTCGACATTGCCGTCCACGACGCTGGCGGGCTTGTCGAAGGCCGCCGCGCGGATGGCGTTGGCGGTGTAATCGCCCACCCCCGGCAGAGCGCGCAGCGCGTCGATCTCTTCAGGGAAGGCGCCGTCATGGATCTTCGAGACCACGCCCGCGCAGGCGTGCAGATTGCGTGCGCGGGCGTAATAGCCCAGCCCCGCCCAGGCCGCGAGCACGTCCTCGCGCGGCGCGGCGGCCAGCGCGTGCACGTTCGGCCAGCGGGCCAGGAAGCGCTCCCAGTAGGGCGTCGCATGCGGCACCGTCGTCTGCTGCAGCATGATTTCCGAAAGCCAGACGGCGTAGGGGTCGGCCGTGCGCCCCGCCGCGCGGTCTTCGGGCCGCACCCGCCAGGGCAGCGTCCGGCCCTCGGCGTCGTACCATTTCAGCAGCGCGGTTCGCAGCGCGCCGGCTTGCGCGTCCGCGCGGGCGGCTGCGTCCTCAGGCGTCGACATGGGTTTCGCACCGCTCATGACTTGCGCAAGGCCCGCCCCCGCGCGATCCTCAAACACCATGAGCCGTTTCGACCATCCTTCAAGTGCGCCGCCGCAGCGCCGCAGGATCGTTCGCTCCGCCCCCGGCGAAGCGGAGGACGCCTGGCGCTGGGCGGACGGCCATCGCGGACGGCCCGCCGCCGCCCCGCCGCCGAGCGCGGGCCGCGCGGCGGTGAAGGCGATGCGCACGCTCACCAAGCAGCTCAGCCCCGCCATGGCCGAGCTCGACGCGAACTGGGAAGCGATCGTCGGCCCGCAGCTCGCGGCATACACTCGGCCTGAGAAGTTCCAGTCCGGCGCGGGCGGGCTGACGCTGGCGGTGCGCGCGCGCGGCCCGGCGGCGGCTCTGGTGGAAGCCCAGGCGCCGCGCATCCTCGAGCGCGTGGCCCGCTATTCGGGCAAGGCGGCCAGGCGGCTGAAGATCGTTCAGGGCCCGCTCAATGAAAGTTTCGCGCCCGGACGGGTGCGCAGCCGGCGCATCACGAAGGTCGCCCGGCTTGACGACGGACGCAAAAACCTCGACGCCCTGATGGAAGACTGGGCCAGGGCCGTGGCGCAACGCGAAGGCGCCGCCGCGGGAGACGACCACGGGAAGGACTGAGACATGATGAACCGCACGCTCGCCATTTTCGCCGCCGGGATCGGGGCGTTCGCGCTGACCGCCTGCGGCGGCGCGGACAGCGCTTCGGGGCGCACACAGTTCGAGCGCGAAAACGATATCGCCAAGGGCTCGGCCGAAGCGCCGGTGACGATGATCGAGTACGCCTCGGTCGCCTGCGGCGGCTGCGCGGCCTGGCATGAGAGCGCCTACCCCGTCGTGCAGGAGTATATCGAGAGCGGCGATGTGCGCTTCGTCTTCCGCGAGATGATCACCGGCCAGCCCCAGCTCGCCATCGCCGGCTTCATGCTGGCCGAATGCGCGCCGGACGATCGGTATTTCGATGTCATCGACGTCCTGTTCGAACAGCAGCGCGCGCTGTTCACCGCCATGCAGCGCGGCCAGGCGCGCGATCAGTTTGAATCGATCGCCCGCTCGGCCGGCCTGTCGGACGACGAGTTCCGCCAGTGCATGCAGAACGAGGAAGTGCTCCAGCAGGTGCGCGCCGCGTCCGAGCAGGCCTCCGCGGACGGGATCGGCTCCACGCCGACCTTCATCCTGAACGGTCAGCAGCTCGAGACCGTCTCCGCCCCGTCGGGCGGCGGTCAGGTCTGGGCGGTGAACGGCGATCCGCTCGCCGACGCGTCCGGCCCCATTCCCGCCGATTTCGCGGGCGAGACTTTCGAACGAATCATTCTTTACTTCAAAGCTCGCGCCGAGGGCCGGGATCCGGCCGAAGGCGCGCCCGCTGCGACCGAAGAGGCCGCCGAACCTGCGGCGGCGACTGAGGCCGCGACCGGGGCCGCGACCGAGGCGACCGAAGCTGAAGCGCCCGCAGAAGGCGCGGAAACCGGCGAGACGGCTCCGGCCCAGGGCGCTGAAGGCGAGACGTCCGAGCCGGCCGGTGAAACCGCCGAAGGCTCTGAAGCCGCAAACGGCGGCGAAGCGGGAGACGCCGAGGGCGAGACGGGCGACGCGCCCGCCGAGACCGAGGCGACCGAAGACGAAGACGGTGCGGAAAACGCGCCGCAGGATGGCGGCGCCGGCTAGACCGGGAAAAACCGGCGG
The DNA here is from genome assembly GCA_040112665.1 of Oceanicaulis sp. NCBI lineage: Bacteria > Pseudomonadati > Pseudomonadota > Alphaproteobacteria > Maricaulales > Maricaulaceae > Oceanicaulis > Oceanicaulis sp. Next base: position 83,540 of record CP157796.1, read on the forward strand.
CGGGCGCCAGTGGAGGCGGTGAGTGAAGTTCACCCAGCTGCGCCTGGCCGGTTTCAAGTCGTTCGTCGACCCGACCGAGCTGAAGATCGATCCCGGTCTGACCGGCGTGATCGGTCCGAACGGCTGCGGCAAATCCAACCTGCTCGAAGCGCTGCGCTGGGTGATGGGGGCGACCTCGGCCAAGTCGCTGCGCGGCGGCGGCATGGAAGACGTGATCTTCGCGGGCACCGACAGCCGCGCCGCGCGTGAGCGCGCTGAAGTCACGCTGACCATCGACAACACCGACCGCCGCGCGCCCGCCCAGTTCAACGACGCCGAAATCCTCGAGGTCGTCCGCCGGATCACCCGGGGCAAGGGATCGGATTACACGATCAACGGCGAGGACGTGCGGGCCAAGGACGTCCAGCTTCTGTTCGCCGACGCAGGCACCGGCGCGAATTCGCCCGCCCTCGTCCGTCAGGGCCAGATCTCCGAGCTGATCAACGCCAAGCCGGAAAACCGCCGACGGGTCCTGGAAGAAGCCGCGGGCGTGGCCGGCCTGCGCGCCCGCCGGCGCGAGGCGCAGCTCAGGCTCGATGCGGCCGAGACCAATCTCGGGCGGCTGCAGGAGATCGTCGAGGATCTCGACGGCCGCTACGCCGCCCTGCAGCGCCAGGCCAAGCAGGCCGGCCGGTATCGCGAACTCAGCCAGTCGATCCGGGGCTTCGAGGCTCTGGTCTGGCTCAGGCGCTGGAGCGATGCGAAGACCGCCGCCGAGGCCGCCGAAGCCGCGCTGAAAGAGGCGGACGCGGCGGCTGAAAAGGCGATGGTCGAAGCGGCGGTGAAAACCCGCGAGGCCGAAGCGGCCAGCGCGACCGTCCAGCCCTTGCGCGAGGCCGAAGCCGACGCCGCCGCTGCGCTGAGGCTGGCTGAACGCACGCGCGACCAGCTCGACCGCGACCTCACCGAAGCGCGCGCCGCGATTGTCCGCCTGGGCGAGAAGCTCGCTGACCTTGATCGCAACGTCGCCCGCGAGGCCGAGCTGCATGGCGAGGCGAAGACCGCGCTCGACCGGCTGAAATCGGGCCTTTCGCGCCTGAAAGACGAGTCCCGCGAAGACGGCGCCGCACAAGCCAGGGCCGAAGCCGCCCTCGCCGACGCCGACAAGGCCCGCGCCAAGGCCGAGAGCGAACTCGACGCCGCCGCCAGCGCCGGCGCGCAGGTCCGCGCCCGGCGCGACGCCGCGCGCCGCGACGCCGAGGCCGCCCGCCAGCGCGCCGAAAAACTCGAACGCGAAGCGGAAAGCGCACGCGAGGCGATCACCCGCTTCGAAGCGGAGACCGCGCCCGATCTGGGCGGGCTCGAAGCGAAATCGCAAACCGCCGGCGAGGCGCTCGACGAAGCGCGCGCCTCGCTCGAAGCCGCCGAAGCCCGGCTCGAAATAGCGCGTGCCGAGGCCGCTGAAGCGCGCGAGACCGCCCGCGCCGCCGAGAGCGAGGTGAGCGCGCTCGATCGGGAAGCCCAGAGCCTCGAGCGCCTGCTCGCCGGCGGCGAAATCGAGAACGCGGCGATCGAACAGGTGCGCGCCGCGCCGGGCTATGAAGCCGCGCTGGCCGCCGCGCTGGGCGAGGACCTGGAAGCCAGCCTCGCCGCCGACGGCGTGCGGCGCTGGACCGGCGGCGGAGCGGAAACGGCCCCCCTGCCCGGCGGCGCGGAAGCCCTGAGCGCCCATGTCGACGCCCCCGCCGCCCTCGCCGTCCGGCTCGCCGCGATCGGGGTGGTGGACGAAGACCGGCTCGACGCGCTGGCGAAGGATCTCGCGCCCGGCCAGCGTCTGGTGACGAAATCCGGCGCGCTGCGGCGCTGGGACGGGTTCGCTGCGGAAGCCGGCGCGCCCGGCGCAGCCGCCGTCCGGCTGGAGACCCGCAATCGCCTGGCCGAGATCGAAGCCCGCCGCGAGGACGCCCACCGCGAAGCCGCCCGGGTCGCGGACGCCGTGCCCGGCAAGGCCGACGCCGCCTCCGACGCTGAAACCGCCGCCCGCGCGGCGCGCGACACGGTGCGCACGCGCGAGACCGAATTGCGCGCTGCAGACGCCGCGCTCGCCAACGCCCGCGCCGAAGCTGCGCGCGCCGAAGCGCGCAAGGCCGGGCTCGCCGATGCGCTCGACCGCGCCGAAGCCCGGCTCGCCTCGGCCCGCGAGGATGTCGCGACCGCCGAAGCCGCCCAGGCCGAAGCCGACGCCGCAGAGGACGGGGCGGAGCGAATCGAGGCCGCCCGCGCCAAAGCCGAGCGCGCCCGCTCCGCCGCCGCGGACGCGCGCGCCGCGCTTGAAACCGTCAAGCGCGAGGCCCAGGGCCGCCGCCACCGCATCGCCGCCCTCGAACGCGAGCACGCCGACTGGTCCAGGCGCGAGCACAGCGCGCGCGAGCGGCTGACCGCGCTTGAAACCGCCAAGGCCGAGACCGAAGCCGAGCTCGAAGCCGCCAAGGCCCGCCCCGGCGCGCTCGAAGCCAAGCGCCCCGAGCTGATCGAAGCCCTGCAGGAGGCTGAAAAGCGCGCCAACGAAGCCCGCGCCCGGGTCGCCGAAGCCGAGACCGGCCAGCGCGATCTCGACGCCGCCCTGCGCGCCGCGGAGAAATCCGCCGCCGACGCTCGCGAGACCCGCGCCGGCGCGCACGCCCGCCTGGTCGCCGCCGGCGAACGGCTGGAGGAGACGACCCGCCGGCTCACCGACGCCACCGGCGAATCACCCGACGCGCTGGCCGCGCGGTCGAAAAACTCCGAGTTCGCCCAGCTCTCCACAGACGAACTCGAGCGCCGGCTGGACGAAGCGCGCCTCGCCCGCGAACGGCTCGGCGCGGTCAATCTCAGGGCCGACGCGGAAAGCCGCGAACTCGACGCGGAACGCGAACGGCTCAAGCGCGAGCGAGACGATTTGATCGAGGCGGTCGCCCGCCTCAGGAAAGCGGTCGACACGCTCTCGCGCGAAGGCCGGGCGCGACTTCTGGAAGCCTTCGAGGTGGTCAACGGCCACTTCCAGACCCTGTTCGAAACATTGTTCGGCGGCGGCCGGGCCGAGCTCGCGCTGACCGAGAACGACGATCCGCTGGAAGCCGGGCTGGAAATCTACGCCTGCCCGCCGGGCAAGAAGATGGAGACGATGAGCCTGATGAGCGGCGGCGAGCAGGCGCTGACCGCCACCGCGCTCATCTTCGCGGTGTTCCTCGTCAGCCCCGCCCCGGTCTGCGTGCTGGACGAGGTCGACGCCCCGCTCGACGATGCGAATGTGGACCGCTACTGCACCATGCTCGAGCAGATGCGCGCCATGACGGAGACCCGATTCCTGGTGATCACGCACAACCCGGTGACCATGAGCCGTATGGACCGTCTGTTCGGTGTGACCATGGGCGAACGCGGCGTCTCCCAGCTCGTCTCGGTGAACCTGCGCGCCGCCGAAGCGATGCTGGCGGCGGAGTAGCCGGAAAAGCTCAGCAATTTCAATACGAAACGGGCTGGCCGAGCTTGCTTGACTTGGTATAGGCCCGCTTATAGGGTGCGCGCGCCTGAAGGGGGAGGTCTTCTTCGGGCCGCTGATCAGAATGTCCCGCCTAGACGATCCGAACCAAGACCAGACCGACCGCGAGGATTTCGAACGCCGGCTTGAAGCCCGGCTCGAAAAACGGCGGGCGGAAACCGCGTCGAAAGCTCCCTCGAACTGGAGCCAGGGCGTGCGCTACGGATCGGAATTCGCAGGCGGGGTTCTGGCCGGCGCCGGGATCGGCTATCTGGCCGATCTGGCGTTCGGCTGGAGCCCGTGGGGTCTTCTTTCCGGCGTCCTTCTGGGTTTCGCGGCGGGCACGCTGAACGTGGTGCGCGCCGCTCAGAGCATGAACCGCGACGGAGACGCCTGAGGGGCGCGGCGCGGAAAAGACGAAGCCGGGCGCGGCGCGCCCACAGTGAAAAAGGGGCCGGGCGTGGCTGACGCGACTAACCCGATCGAGCAGTTCAAGATCAAGGTCATCGCGCCGTTCGAAGTCGGCGGGGTCGACCTGTCGTTCACGAACTCCGCCTATTTCATGATCGTCTCGACCGTGCTGGTCGCGGGCCTTCTGTGGATGTCGATGTCGCGCCGCGCGCTCGTTCCGGGCCGCGCGCAATCGGTCGCGGAGCTGCTCTACGAGTTCGTCGCGGGCATGATCCGCTCGACCGCCGGCGATGCGGGCCTGAAATTCTTCCCCTTCGTCTTCACGCTGTTCGCCTTCATCCTGATGGGCAACATGCTGGGGATGATGCCGTACTTCCCGGCGCCGGACTTCAAGGGATTCACCTTCACCTCCCACATCATCGTCACCTTCGCCATGGCGCTTCTGGTGATGGCAATCGTGGTCGGCTACGGCGTGTTCAAGCACGGGCTGAAATTCTTCTCCCTGTTCTTCCCCGCCGGCGTGCCCTGGCCGCTCTACATCCTTCTCACCCCGATCGAGATCATCTCCTTCCTGTCGCGTCCGGTGACTCTCGGGGTTCGTCTGTTCGCAAACATGCTGGCCGGCCACATCCTTCTGAAGGTGTTCGCCGGCTTCATCGTGATGCTGGGTTCGGTGGGGGCGCTGGGCGTCCTCGGCGCCGTGGCCCCGCTGGTCATGGTCGTCGCGCTGACCGCGCTGGAGTTCCTGGTGGCTTTCCTCCAGGCCTACGTGTTCGCCGTGCTGACCTGCATCTATCTCTCCGACGCGCTCCATCCGGGGCACCACTAGTCGGGCAGATCCACCCTCTTCATCCATCCGCACCGTTCATCTACGAGGAGTATCGACATGGAAGCGGAAGCCGCGAAATACATCGGCGCTGGTCTGGCCACCTTCGGCATGCTGGGCGCCGCGCTGGGCGTGGGCAACATCTTCTCCAGCTTCCTGGCTGGCGCGCTGCGCAACCCGTCCGCCGCTCAGGGCCAGTTCGGCAACCTGATCTTCGGCTTCGCCGTGACCGAAGCGCTGGGCATCTTCTCGCTGCTCATCGCGCTTCTTCTGCTGTTCGTCGTCTAACACCTCGGACGACGGTCGCGGTTCAGTTCGCCGGGCGGCCCCAGGGCCGTCCGGCGCGAACCGTCTTCAGGAAGCCTTGCAGCTCAAGGGAGGCCGCCCGTGACGGCGCCGCAAACCCCTGAAGGTGCGGACTACGCAGCCGAAGCCGCGTTCCCGCCCTTCGATCCGACCTATTTCGGCTCGCAGCTCTTCTGGCTGGCGATCAGCTTCGCGCTGCTCTACTTCCTGCTGTCGCGCTTCGTGCTGCCGCGCATCGGCGGCGCCATCGAAGAGCGGCGGGACCGGATCGCAGACGATCTCGACGCCGCCGCCGACATGAAGGCGCAGGCCGACGAGACCGTGAAGGCCTATGAAAAGGAACTCGCCGACGCCCGCGCCCGCGCCTCTGCAGTCGCCGCCGAAGCGAAGTCCGCCGCTGACGCCGAGATCGCCGAGGCCACCCGCGAGGCCGACGCCGAACTCGGCGCCAAGCTCGAGGAAAGCGAAGCCCGCATCCGCGAGGCGCGCGAAACGGCGCTCGCCGAAGTGCGCTCCATCGCCGCCGGGGCCGCGGCTGCGGCCGCCGAACGTCTGGCCGGCCTCGACGTCGCAGACGCCGACGCCGAAGCCGCCGTCGACCAGGTCCGGGGGTAAGCCATGGGCTATCTGCTTCAAGACACCACGTTCTGGGCCTTCGTCGGCCTGATCCTGTTCTTCGTCGTGATCGTCGTGTTCGGCGCGCCGAAGATGATCAACGCCGCACTGGACTCCCGCGCCGACAAGATTCGCGGCGAGCTCGACGAGGCCCGCCGCCTGCGCGAGGAGGCCCAGGAGCTGCTGGCGAGCTACAAGCGCAAGCAGGCCAAGGCCGCCGAAGACGCCGAAGGCATCATCAAGCAGGCCAAGGCCGAGGCCGATTACCTGCGCGAGAACGCCAAGAAAGAGATCGCCCAGCGCATCGAGCGCCGGACGGCTCTGGCCGAGCAGCGCATCGCCCAGGCCGAGGCCCAGGCCGCCAAGGAAGTCAAATCCCTGGCCGCCGACCTCGCCGTGGACGCCGCCAAGCTCCTGCTCACTGAAAAGATGACCAAGACCCAGCGCAACGCGGTGCTGAAATCGGACATCGCGAGCCTGAAGGACCGGCTGAACTAGCCGCTCCGGTCACGCCTGACGAAAAGCCCGGCGCTGCGCGCGCCGGGCTTTTTTCATGTCGGTCGCCGGAGGACGCTCTCAGCTCTCGTCCTTATGGAAGCGGTCGAAGACGTGCTTGACCCGGTTCCAGACGCCGGGATGGCGCTTGAGCCAGTCGGTGATGAGCTTGTGCGCGGTCTTCGAGGTGCCCGCCAGCAGGATCAGCGCGACGATCGCCAGCGGCAGGCCGAGCGGGATCGGCAGGAAGAACAGCGGCACGGCCAGCGCGAGCAGGAACAGCCCCAGCGCCACGCCGATGGCGCGCACCACGGCCTGCACCACGCCGTTGACGCCTTTCCGGCCCCAGCCGTTGAACGGCTCGTTCATCGCCAAAGCTGTGCTCCGCTCGCAAGACCGCCGGACGAACATCCAGCGCGTCCCTAATGTCTAGATCGGAAGGCCCGACTTCAAGGTAAACCGGTGTGCGAGGCTGCTTTGAAGCTGCGAAAGCCCCGGAAACCCGCGCTCTGTGACATTCCGCTGACACCGGGTCTGACGCATGGACGGGCGAGGCGGGCCTCGTCTAGGCTTGCCGCGCGGGGAAGTGAACGGCGGGCTGCGACTTGAAACTGGAATGGATACAGGCGCTTCGCGCGCTCGCCGCGCTGTTGGTGCTGGGCCTCCATCTCGGCCAGCAGGAGACGCGCTTCCTCGAGGCGGCGATCAGCCCGGTCTTCGCGGCGGCCGGCATGTCCGGCGTGGACCTGTTTTTCGTCATCTCCGGCTTCGTCATGGTCTGGGTGACCCGGCACGCCCCGCACGGCTCGGCGGGGTTTTCCGCCCGCTTTCTCTACGCCCGGATCACGCGGATCTACCCGCCCTACTGGCTGGCCACCGCAGCGATGCTGGCGGGTTATTTGCTGCTCGACGGCGCGTTCAGCCGGCAGGCGGGCGATCTGAACGTCCCCGCCTCGCTGGCGCTCTGGCCGGTGGGCGGGCCGCCCGTTCTGGTGGTCGGCTGGACGCTGATCCACGAGATGTATTTCTACCTCGTCTTCGCTGCGCTGCTGCTCGCGCCCAGGCGCTGGCTGCCCGCCCTGCTGGCGGTCTGGATCGCCACGGCGGCGCTCGCAGGCGCGCTGCTGGCGCCGGGCTCGGCGCCGGTGCTCCACCTCATCACACATCCGCTCACTGCAGAGTTCGTTCTGGGCTGCGGCGCGGGGCTTCTGGCCGCCAGCGGACGGCGCGCCTTCGCCTTGCCCTCGATCGGGCTGGGCGTGGTGTGGTGGCTCGCCGCGACCATCCTCATCGACTGGAGCCCCGGAGCGATTCCGCCGGCCGGCTGGGACCGCGTCGCGGCATTCGGGATCCCGGCCGCGTTCATCGTCTACGGGGTGGCGGGGCTCGATCTGGACACCGCAAGCCGGCCTTCGCGCGTGCTCATCCGGCTCGGGGACTGGTCCTACGCGCTTTATCTAATCCACCTGCCGCTGGTGGCCGCCCTGGCGCGGGTCTGGGCGGCGGTGCTGCCTGAAGGCGGCGTCGTCGGATCGGTCGGCTATCTCGTCACGGGCGCGGCGATCAGCATCGCCGCGGCGGGCCTGATGCACCGCCTGTTCGAACAACCTGTGCTGAGGCTCACACGCAAAGCGGGCGACCGGTTGTTCCCGGCCGCCCGCCCTGTCGCACAGACGCCGCGCGAGGCGACGAAGATCTGGTGAGGCCTATTCGGCCGCCTGCGGAGTGTCCTCCGCCGGCGTCCAGCGCAGCACGGGGCTGCGCGCGGCCTTTGTCTCGTCCAGGCGCTTGGCGGGCGCATGAACCGGCGCGTTGGTGAAGCGCTCGGTCTCGCCCGCCTTCGCCGCTTCGGCGAGGGCTTCCAGCGTGTCGCAGAACCGGTCGAGCCCGGCCTTGGACTCGGTCTCGGTCGGCTCGATCAGCATCGCGCCGTGCACCACGAGCGGGAAGTACATGGTCATCGGGTGGTAGCCCTCGTCGATCATCGCCTTGGCGAAATCGAGCGTGGAGACGCCGGTGTCTTTCAGGAACCGGTCGTCGAACAGGGCTTCGTGCATGCACGTGCCCTCGAAGGCCGGCGTCATGACCTGCTTCAGGCGCGCCAGGATGTAGTTCGCGTTCAGCACCGCGTCCTCGGCGGCCTGTTTCAGACCGTCCGAGCCGTGGCTCATCATGTAGCTGAGCGCGCGGGTGAACATGCCCATGTTTCCGTGGAAGGCGACCATGCGGCCGAACGGATCGCCGCCGTCGGCGCGGGCCTCGTCCTCGTGCTCGACCATCGTCCAGCCTTCTCCGTCGGTCTTGACGTACGGCACCGGTGCATAGGGCGCGAGCGCTTCGGAGAAGACCGTCGGGCCCGAGCCCGGACCGCCGCCGCCATGGGGGGTGGAGAAGGTCTTGTGCAGGTTGATGTGCATGGCGTCGATGCCCAGATCGCCCGGGCGCACCCGGCCGACGATGGCGTTGAAGTTCGCGCCGTCGCAGTAGAAATACCCGCCCGCCTCGTGAATGAGGTCGGCGATCTCGCGGATGTCGCGCTCGAACAGGCCGCACGTGTTCGGGTTGGTCAGCATGATGCCCGCGACGTCGTCGCCGAGCTTGGCCTTGAAGGCCTCCATGTCGACCCGGCCGCCTTCGTCGGCGGGGATCTCGTCCACGGTGAAGCCGCACTGAACGGCCGTCGCCGGGTTCGTGCCGTGCGCGCTTTCAGGCACCAGCACGCGGCGGCGGTTCTTCTCCCCGCGCGCGTCCAGCGCGGCGCGGATCGCCATCATGCCGCACAGCTCGCCATGCGCGCCGGCCTTGGGGCTCATCGCCACGGCGGGCGTGTTCGTCAGCGTCATCAGCCAGTGGGCCAGCTCGCCGATCAGCTCATAGGCGCCCTGCACGGTCGAATGGGGCTGCAGCGGGTGGATGTCGATGAAGCCGGGAAGCCGCGCGAGCTTCTCGTTCAGGCGCGGATTGTGCTTCATCGTGCACGAACCCAGCGGATAGAGCCCAAGATCGATCGCGTAGTTCTTGCGGCTCAGGCGCACATAATGGCGCATGGCTTCGGGCTCGGACAGGCCAGGCAGGCCCAGCTCGCCGCTGCGCTCGAGACCGTCCAGACGGGTCTTGGTTCCCTTGGGTTCGGGCAGATCGACGCCGGTGTTGTCGAACCGGCCGCGCTCGAAGATCAGCGGCTCGGCCTGATCGAGCCCGCGCGAGCCCGAAAACGTGTCGGTGTACGCGCCCGCATCGAAGGTGTGCAGCGGCTTGGACGGGCGGCCCTGGGAGTTCATCGCCATTACAGGATCTCCTTCAGCGCGGTTTCGAACGCGTCGAAGTCAGCAGGAGTGTTGGTTTCGGTGGCCGCGACGATCAGGAGATCGTCGACGCCTTTACCTTCGCCATAAAGCCGCGAGGCCGGAACGCCGGCGAGCACGCCCTTGGCGGCGAGCTGATCGACGACCTTCGCCGCGCCGGTGGGCAGGCGCAGGGTGAACTCGTTGAAGAAGCTGCCGGTGACCAGCTCCACGCCGCCGATCGCGGACAGACGGTCGGCGAGCTCGCAGGCCGCTTCGTGATTGAGGCGCGCGAGCTTGCTCAGCCCCGCCTGGCCCAGCAGCGTCATGTGGATCGTCCAGGCCAGCGCCATCAGCCCGGAGTTCGTGCAGATGTTCGAGGTCGCCTTGTCGCGGCGGATATGCTGCTCGCGGGTGGACAGCGTCAGCACGAAGCCGCGCCGGCCGTCCGCGTCCACTGTCTCGCCGGCGAGCCGGCCGGGCATGTTGCGGATGAAGTTGCGATCGTCGCGGCAGGCGAACAGGCCCACGTAAGGCCCGCCGAATTGAAGGCCGACGCCGAGCGACTGGCCTTCGCCGACCACGATGTCCGCACCCATCTCGCCGGGCGATTTTACAAGGCCCAAGGACACCACTTCGGTGAACACCGCGATGACCAGCGCGCCCTTCTCGTGGGCGGCCTTCGAGATCGCTTCGAGATCATGCAGCTGGCCGAACACGTCAGGGGTCTGCACCACCACGCAGGCGGTGTCGTCGTCGATCGAGCCTATGAGATCGTCCAGCGCGCCGGGTTTGGCGCCCTGGCTGACGGTCTCGATGTCCATGTATTTGGCCAGCGTATGGGTCGCAGCGGCGTAGTGCGGGTGCAGATTGCCGCTCAGCACCGCCTTGGAGCGCTTGGTGATCCGGCAGGCCATCAGCACCGCTTCGGCGCACGAGGTCGAGCCGTCATACATCGAGGCGTTCGCCACCGGCAGGCCGGTCAGCGCGGCGACCTGGGTCTGAAATTCGAACAGGGTCTGCAGCGTGCCCTGGCTGATCTCGGGCTGATACGGCGTGTAGCTCGTCAGGAATTCCGAGCGCTGGATCAGGTGATCCACCGTGGCGGGGACGTGGTGCTTGTACGCGCCCGCCCCGACGAAGAACGGCGCTTCGCCCGCAGAGAGGTTCTTCTTCGCCATGCGCGTGAAGGCGCGCTCGACTTCGAGCTCGGTCGCGCGGCGCGGCAGGTTCACAGGGCCGTCGAGCCGGGCGGCTTCGGGCACGTCGGCGAACAGATCCTCGATCGAGGAGACGCCGACCGTGTCGAGCATCGCCTTGCGGTCGTCAGGCGTCAAAGGAAGGTAACGCATCGGCGCTTCAGCCTCTTTCCAGCTCTCTCATCAGCGCGGCCACGCCGCGCGCCCCGGGATCCTCGCGCGCGCTCAGCGCGTCGATCACCCCATGAAAATCCGCTCCGGCCTTGTTCTGGCCGAGCTTGGCGGTCGCCTCGAAGCGGGTGATTCGGAGCCTCAGCCCCGCGATCGCGCGCATCATCGGCGACACGTAGTCTTCCGGCGCGTCGGAGACCCGCCAGGCCTCCTCAGCGCCCGCCAGGCCGGTCTCGTAGTCGCCGGCCTGCCGGTCCAAAATCGACCGGACCAGGCCTGGATCGTCGAGCACCTCGAGTTCGCCCTCGGCCTCGGCGGTCAGGTAGTTCCAGGTCGGCACCACCCGGCCGGTCTCACCCTTGGACGGGTAGTGTGAAGGCGAGACATAGGCGTCCGGCCCGCAAAACACAGCCACCGCCGGGACCGGCTTTCGCTCCTCCAGCGCGGCGTGAAACCGGTTCGCCCGCGCCAGATGGCCTTCCAGCGCCACCAGCGCGCCATCCTCGTCCAGCACCGGGATGAGCGGGGTCTGCACGGTGACGAGCCGGGTCCCGCTCCAGGCCGTCAGCGCCGCGAAGGGCCGCGCGCGCACCAGAGCGAGCGCGGTCTTCGTATCGGCGGCGAAGGCCCGGTTGGGATGCATGGCCTACTCGGTGTGCGCCTTGTAGGCGTCGTCATCCATGAGCTTTTCGAGTTCGCCCGCGTCGGCGACCTTGAGCTTGACGAACCAGCCCTGATCGGCCGGGCTTTCATTGACCTTGCCCGGCTCGCCTTCCAGCGCGTCGTTGACGGCCGTGACCGTGCCGGAGATCGGCGCGTAGACTTCCGAGGCCGCCTTGACGCTCTCGACCACGGCGAGCTCGTCGCCCTGCTTGAATTCCTTGCCGACCTCGGGGAGCTCGACGAACACCACGTCGCCGAGCTGCTCGGCGGCGTAGGCGGTGATCCCCATCACGGCGTCTTCGCCGTCGACGCGGACCCATTCATGGTCCTTGGTGTAGCGGGTCTGGCTCATGCGGTACTCCCCTTGAAGGTCGATCTAGCCGCGGAAAAAGCGGTGTTCGGAAAACGGCGTCTTGACCACTTCGGCCTGGCGCGCCTTGCCGCGCACCATCAGCTCGAGCGGCGTGCCTGGCTTGGCGAGGTCGGCGCGGACATAGCCCATGGCGATCGGCCCGCCCACGGTCGGCCCGAAGCCGCCGGAGGTGACCACGCCGACGGTCTCGCCGTCATGCTGGATCTCCGTGCCTTCGCGCGCCGGAGCGCGGTCGTTGAGCACGATGCCCACGCGCTTTCGTTCCGGCCCGTCCTCGATGAGCTTGAGGATGCGGCGCGCGCCGGGAAAATCGGCCCGCTCGCGCCTGGATTTCGCGACCGCCCAGGTCAGCGCGGCTTCAGGCGGGGTGATCGTCTCGTCCATGTCGTGGCCGTAAAGGCAGAGCCCGGCTTCCAGGCGCAGCGAGTCCCGCGCGCCCAGACCGATCGGCTTGACCCGCTCGTCAGCCAGCAGCGCGCGCGCCAGCGCCTCGGCCTCGCTTTCGAGCACCGAGATCTCGAACCCGTCCTCGCCGGTATAGCCCGAGCGAGAGACCAGAACCTCGAACCCGGCCAGCTCGAACCGGCCGGCCTGCATGAATTTCAGCCCGCACGCGCCGGGGCAGAGGTCTTCCATCACCTTGACCGCTTCGGGCCCCTGAAGGGCGAGCAGCGCGCGGTCGTCGAGCTCGATCAGCTCGGCGCGCGTGCCGAAACGGTCGCGCATATGGGCGAAGTCCGCCCCTTTGGTGGCGGCGTTGACGACGACGAACAGGAAGTCGTCCTCGGGGCGGGAAACCATCAGGTCGTCCATGATCCCGCCCTCGTCGTTGAGCAGCAGCGTGTATTTCTGCTGGCCGGTCTCGAGCGCGCCCAGATCGGCGGTGATCAGCGCTTCGAGCGCGCCCGCCTCGCCGGTCACCCGCGCCTGACCCATGTGGGAGACGTCGAACAGGCCGGCATGCTTGCGGGTGTGATGGTGCTCGGCCATCACGCCTTCGTACTGCACCGGCATTTCATAGCCGGCGAAGGGCACCATCTTGGCGCCGAGCTCGACATGCAGGTCGTAAAGCGGGGTCCGGTGCAGCGGCTGGTCGGCCATGAGCGCTCCTCGAGGTCTTCGCGCAGGTTCGCGATCACAAGCGGCGGCCTCGCGCCCCCGCCTGAACTCGCCCCCGCTGTCTCCAGGACCTGAGAGATTCCCGCGCGCCGGCCCGGTCAAGGGAGGCCGCATTGCTCCTTCGGTGGGGCGCAGAACACACCTGTCCACGCCCGCTTTCCAGCGTCGGCCTTGGGTTCGCGGTCCTGATGCCTGAGCGTTTCCGGGGCGGTTGCGCCTTCGGCGCCGGCGTCTTCGGCCGGTCTCTCCCGCGAGGGGCCGTCATGTCGTCCGCGCACAGCCCGTCTCACGACGCTCCGGACGCGCGGGCAAACTAGCCCAAGCCCGATTCGAGTCAATCGAGACGGGGCGTGGCTACATCCGTTCGGGCACGTCCAGACCAATGAGGCCGAGCACCAGTTCGAGCTGGGTCAGCGTCGTCTCCGCGAGCCGCAGGCGCGAAGCCCGAACGGCCGCGTCTTCCTCCGGCAGGATCGGGCAGGCCGCGTAGAAGCCGGAGAAAGCCTGCGCGAGACCATAGGCGTGCTCGCACAGCACGTGCGGCGCCCGGCCCTGCTCGGCGCGTTCGAGCGCGGCTTCGAACCCGTCCAGCCGACGCACCAGCGCGGCTTCGGCCTTTTCGGTGATGGTGACGGGGCCGGCCTCGAGGCCCTTCTCGGCGGCCTTCTTCATCAGCGATTTCACCCGGACCGCCTGATAAAGCAGGTAAGGGCCGGTCTTGCCCTCGAAGCTCACGAAGCGGTCGAGATCGAAGATGTAATTGGTCGTCCGGACGTTGGAGAGGTCGGAGAACTTGATCGCGGCGTTGGCCACCGCGCGGGCCACGGAATCGAATTCCGCTTCGGAGAGCTCGCCGCCGAGCCCGGCTTCGTTAAGCCGCGCCTTGGCCCGCTCGAACGCCTCTCCGATGAGATCGGCGAGCTTGAACGTGCCGCCCGCCCGGGTGCGCAGGCGCTTGCCGTCCGGTCCGTTCACCGTGCCGAACTTCACGTGCTCGAAGCTCCCAGGCTCGCCATAGCCGGCTTTCACCGCGGCGCGGAAGACCTGCTCGAAATGATCGGACTGGGCGAGGTCGACCACGTAGAGCACGAGATCGGGATCGTAGGTCTTGCGGCGGTCGAGAATGGTCGCGAGATCGGTCGTCGCATAAAGCGCCGAGCCCTGCCGGGACACCAGAATGAGCGGGGGAAGCTCCTTCTTGTCGCTCTCCTCGGCGACCCGGACCACCCAGGCGCCCTCGCTTTCCTCGGCCACGCCGCGCGCCTTGAAGTCCTCCACCATGGACGGGATCAGGTCGTTGACGTCGCTTTCCCCCTTCCACAGGTCGAAGCTGACCCCCAGCGCCTCGTAATCGGCCTTCAGCGCGGCGATCGAGACGGTGATGAAATGGCCGAGCAGCGCCCGGTAGCCCGGCCGGCCGGCCTGTAGCTCGGCGGTGGCTTTCTGGGAGCGCGCGTTGCGCTCGGGGTCTTCCTTCGCCTTCGCCGAGGCCTGCGGGTAGAGCCGGGAGAGATCTTCGATCGTGACCGGGCTCTCCTCAGGGTACGGCCCGGTGAAGTCGGCGTCGAAATAGGGAAGTCCGGGCTGCTCGTCTTCGAGCTCGGTGACGAGATGGCCCATCTGAAGCCCCCAGTCGCCCAGATGGACGTCCGAGATCGTCTCATGGCCGCGGAAAGCCAGGAGCCGCTGCAGGCAGTCCCCGATCACCGCGGAGCGGAGATGGCCGACATGCATGGGCTTGGCCACGTTCGGCCCGCCGAAGTCGAGCATGATCTTCAGCGGCTTTTCAGCCTTTCCCGCCCCAGCGCGTGCATCAGCGGCGATCGCGTCGGCGCGGCCGGCGTAGAACTCGGACGGCGGGGTCAGGTTGAGAAAGCCCGGCCCTGCGATCTCGACGGCGAGATCGGGCTCGGCGTCGGCCAGCCGTGCGGCCACCGCTTCGGCGACGGCGCGCGGGGGCTTCTTCGCGATTTTGGCCGCCGCCATCGCGCCGTTGCACTGATAGGGCGCGAGATCGGGCCGGTCGCTTTCGATCACCACGCCCAGATCGGCGGGCAGGCCTTCGGCGGCGAAGGCCTGAGACAGGGTTTCAGACAGGCGTGAGATCAGCGAAGCCATGGCGGCGCTCCGAAAGGCCGGGCGCGCGGCCCGACGCCGGCGCGCCCCTTATGGGCGGGATCAGTCCTGACCGGCGTCGACGCGGAACCTGAGGCCCGAGCGGTTGAACTCGATCTGCTCTTCAGTCAGCTCGAAGCCGACCAGCACCTCGAAGTTCACGCCCGAGGTGTCCGGATTGGCCCGCGGAATGCGGACCGGATCGAAGACTTCGATGCGCTCGATGCGGTCCTGTCCGGGCCGGAATTCTGCGGTGACCGGGAAGACCTGCTTGTCGATTACGATATCGTCGAGCCCGGTCACGGCGACGAACAGCTGGTAGGTGTGGGTGTCGCCCACCGCAGCAGGGCCGCGGCCGAAGGCCATGCGCACGCCGAGCTCCATCTCGATCGGGTCGGCGCGGCGGTCGGTGTAGCGGCAGCGGCTCTCGACATCGAGAATCTCGGCGGTGAAGCCGACATTTTCGTAGACGATCTCCTCGCCGCGGATCTCGACCAGCCTGTGCGCGTCGTACAGCGCCAGCGCGTTCGGGCACGGGCCGGGATTGGGTTCAGGTTCGGCGAAACGCTCGCGCATCGACTGACAGCCCACCAGGCTGAGGGCGAGAACAGGAACGGCGAGGGCTGAAATGCGCATGAACGATCCCCAAATGGTGCGTCACCAGACGCCGCGTCCGGCGAGGCCGGGCTTTCGCCCGCCGGGCGCGGTCTGCTAAAGGCTGTCTATTACGCGAGCCGGTCCGCTGCAACGCCCGCTCGCGCCGCGCAACGGAGATTTCATGTCGGAGTCCAGCGCCCTGACCCTGCTGCTCGCCAGTCCGCGCGGCTTCTGCGCCGGTGTGGACCGGGCGATCCAGATCGTCGAACGCGCGCTCGAACGCTATGGCGCGCCGGTCTATGTCCGCCATGAAATCGTGCACAACAAGCACGTCGTGAACCGGCTGAAGACGATGGGCGCGGTCTTCGTCAAGGAGCTCGACGAGTGTCCCGACGACCGGCCGGTCGTGTTCTCCGCGCACGGCGTGCCCAAATCGGTGCCCGCCAGCGCCGCCGCCCGCGACATGCTCTATGTCGACGCGACCTGCCCGCTGGTCTCGAAAGTCCATGTCGAAGCCCAGCGCCATCACAAGGCGGGCAAGGAGATCGTGCTGATCGGCCATGCCGGCCATCCCGAAGTCGTCGGAACGCTCGGCCAGCTTCCCGAAGGCGCGATCCACCTCATCGAGACCGTCGCCGACGCCGAAGCCTTCGAGCCGCGCGATCCGGCCGAAATCGCCTTCGTCACCCAAACCACCCTGTCTGTGGACGACACCGCGGAGATCGTCGCCGCCCTGCAGCGCCGCTTCCCCGAGATCGCCGCGCCGCACAAGGAAGACATCTGCTACGCCACCACGAACCGCCAGGCGGCGGTGAAGGCGATCGGCGCCTCGGCCGATCTCGTGCTCGTGGTCGGCGCGCCGAACTCGTCGAACTCGGTCAGGCTGGTGGAGGTCGCGCTGCGCGCCGGCGCGAAAGACGCCAAACTCGTGCAAAAGGCCGAGGACGTCGATTGGAGCTGGTTCGAAGGCGCGTCGCGGATCGGGATCAGCGCCGGGGCCAGCGCGCCTGAAGAGCTGGTCGAGGACCTGATCGCGGCGATCGCGCAGCGTCACCCGGTGAAGATCGAGGAGATCCGGGTGGCCGACGAGGACGTCGTCTTCAAGCTGCCCAAGGAAGTCGCTTAGGCCCGCAATCTTTCGCGCGCGAACGAATCGGCGCAACCTGCTGGTATGGCACGCGTTCGCGCCGTCGACCGGCGGCTTTTCCTGCTCATCGAGATCGCAGCCCGGCGCCTTCACCGGGAGGCGGACGCGCGTCTGGCCGCCGAGGCAGGCGTGAGCGCGAGCCAGGCCGCCGTGCTGTTCCTGCTGCTGAGGCGCGGGGAGCGGCGCATGGGCGCGATCGGTGAGACCCTGGCGCTGGGCGCGCCTGCGGTCACGGGCCTCGTCGGCCGGATGGAGAAGGCCGGGCTGGTGGCGAAACGCCGGGATGCGGGCGACCGGCGCGGCGCGCTGGTCGATCTCACCGAGGCGGGCCGGCTCGCCGCCGAGCGCGCCGATCACGTCCTTCGCGCGTTCAACGCCGAACTCGGCGACAGGCTGGGCGAAGAGGAGGCGGACATCGTCTATGACGCGCTGACGCGTCTGGCCGCCGAGGAGCCCGCCGAACCGGCGCGCTGAGAGCCTCAACGCTTTCTTCACCACCTTTAACGAACGCGCGTGCAATCGGCGAAATTCGCCTGCATGGTCATCGGCATGAACGCGGTCCACGCATCCGGGTTACAGGCTTTCCAGGCCGCTGCGGCGCGCCTCGAGGGCGCTGCGTCCCAGGTCGCCCGCGTTCGCGCCTCGACCATCCCTGCCGCGTCTCCCCCAGACGCACCATCTCCTCGCGCGGCCGCCGGACAACCCGTCGCCCCCCCACCACCCGCCGGACCCGGCGGCCGCGCCCCCTCTTTCGACGACTCAATCGTGAAAGCCCGGGTCGACATGATCCGCGCCAATCAGCAGGCCGCCCTCGCCGCGACCTCGATCCGCGCGGCCGACGACATGGTCGGCGAACTGCTCGACGTCAGCGCCTGAGCGCGGGAGGCTTTGCGGCCGGGGTGAAGCGCTCTAGCGTGCGCGTCATGGCTGCTGTCTCTGTCGATCTCGTCTCCGATCCCGTCTGTCCGTGGTGCTGGCTCGGCCTGCGCTACTGGAACCAGGCGCGCGCGCTCGTTCCCGACATCGAGACCGAGACGATCCTCAGGCCCTTCCAGCTCGACGCCGCCGTGCCGCGCGCGGGCGTGCCCTACGCCGAGTACATGAAACAGAAATTCGGCGGCGGTCCGTCCGACCGGTTCAAGGCGATGCGCGCCCATCTCGAACAGGCCGGGCCCGAAGCGGGGATCGTCTTCAATTTCGACGAAATCCCGATGCGCCCCAACACGATGGACGCGCATCGCGTCATCCGCTGGGCGCAAGGCCAGGGCGTGGGCGAGGCGGTGCTGGACGCGATCCATAAAGCCTTCTTCGAGGAACGCCGCGATATCGGCGACCGCGCCGTGCTCGCCGAGATCGCTGGCGAAAACGGGCTGGAGGCCGAACTCGTCGCCGAGCTTCTGGCGACCGACCGGGACGCCGGCGCAGTGCTGACCGAGGAGCGCTTCTACCGCTCGCTCGGAGTGCAGGGCGTGCCCTGCTTCATCTTCAACGGCCGCTTCGCGGTGTCCGGCGCCGAAGCGCCCGCCGTGCTCGCCGACGCGATCCGCAAGGCCGCCGGCATGCCGCCGTCAGAGGACGCATAAGAAATCACTCCGGGGAGGGTCTGATGACCGATTTCGCACCGCCCGACATCGCCGCCGCAGGGCTTTATGTCGGGCTCAATCTGCTCTTGCTCTTCGTGCTGGGCGTGAATGTCAGCCGCTATCGCCGCGCCACGCAGACGAGCCTGGGCGAGGGTGAAGGAAAGCTGCAGCAGGCGTGCCGCGCATTCGGAAACTCGGCCGAATGGCTGCCGGGCGCGCTGATCGGTCTGGTGCTCGCCGCTCATCTGGGCGCGCCTGCGATCGCGATCCATGTGCTGGGCACGATGCTGACCCTGGGCCGGGTGCTGTTCGCGGTCGGCCTTCTCAGCAATCCGGGGCCGAGCTTCGGGCGCATCGCCGGCATGGCGCTCACCTATCTGGTCTATCTGGGCCTGGGGCTGGGGCTGGTCGCGCACGCCCTTCTTTAGGCGCCTTCGCATTGCCCGAACCACGGGGGAGGCGTTAAGAGCGGGACATGACCGAAACCCGCCCCTCCCCCGTCCTGGGCGCGCCGGACACGGCCGCCCTTCTCGATCTCGCCCGCACGCTCGTCGACGCCGCCATGAAGGCCGGCGCCGATCAGGCCGAGGCCGCCGTCAGCGAATCCCGCTCGGTCGAAGCCGGCGTCCGCGAGCACAGCCTTGAAACCGTCGAGCGCAGCGAGAGCAAGGACGCAGGCCTGCGGGTCCTGATCGGCAAGCGCCAGGCCGGCGTCGCCTTCTCCGATCTTTCCCAGGCGGGTTGCGCCCTCGCCGTGGAGCGCGCGATCGCCATGGCCAAGGCCGCGCCTGAAGACCCCTATTGCGGCCTGGTCGAGCCTGAACGCCTCGCGCGCAAGCTGCCCGCGATCCTGCTTTACGAACCGCCCGCGATCGACGAGCAGGGTCTTGAGGCCGCCGCGCTCGAGCTCGAAGCCGCAGCCCTCGCCGTGCCCGGCGTCGAGACGGTGTCGAGCGCCGGCGCCAGCGCCGGGGTCAGCGCATCGTCTTTCGTCACCTCGACCGGGTTCGAGCGCGCCCGGCTGGGCTCGCGCTGCGGGCTCGGCGTTGCGGCCATCGCCAAGCTGAACGGCGCGATGGAGCGCGATTACGACTCCCACAGCGCAAGGCGTCTCGGCGATCTCAAGGCGGCCTCGATCCTCGGAACCAGCGCCGGCGAGCGCGCCGTGGCGCGCCTGGGATCGGAAAAGCTGCCATCGGGCAAGATGGCGGTTGTGTTCGACAAGCGCGTCGCGACCACCTTCATCTCCTCGATGCTGGGCGCGATCTCCGGCCCCGCGATCGCGCGCGGGACGAGCTTCCTGCGCGACCGTCTGGGCGAGAAGGTCTTCGCCGAGGGCGTCGACATCGTCGAGGATCCGCTGCGCGACTGGAGCTTCGGCGCCCGCGCCGCCGACGGTGAAGGGATCGCCTGCCGCCCGCGTGCGCTGATCGAGGACGGGATGCTGACCACCTTCCTGATGAACGCGGCGAGCGCGCGCCAGCTGGGCATGGAGCTGACCGGCCACGCCGCGCGGCGGCTCGGCGGCCCGCCGGGCGTCTCTGCGGCGAACGTGCATCTGCAGCCGGGCGAGGCGAGCTTTGACGACCTTCTGGCCGAAGCCGGCGAGGGGCTTCTGGTCACCGAGATGTTCGGCCCCTCGCTGAACGCCAACACCGGCGACTGGTCGGTCGGCGTGGCGGGCTTCCGCATCGCTGGCGGTAAGCGCGCCGGACCGGTGAGCGAAGTGACCGTGGCGGGCAATCTCAAGGACATGTTCGCCCGGCTCGTGCCCGGCTCCGATCTCGAATTCGAGCACGCGACGAACTCCCCCAGCGTCCTCGTGGAGGGGCTGTCGGTTGGCGGGCGCTGAGACCGATCGCGACCTGATCGCCGCTGCGGCCCGCGACGCGGGCAAGCTCGCGCTCGCCTTCAGGGCGCGCGGGCTGAAGACCTGGGAGAAATCCAAGGGCGATCCGGTCAGCGACGCCGACCTCGCGGCGGACAATCTCCTGAAGGACCGGCTCCTGCCCGCCCGGCCGGGATACGGCTGGCTGTCGGAAGAAACCGCCGACGACCGCTCCCGGCTCGAACGGCCGCGCAGCTTCGTCGTCGATCCGATCGACGGCACGCGCGCCTTCATGAAGGGCCGGCCCGAATTCGTGGTGTCGGTGGCGGTGATCGAGGACGGCGAACCGGTCGCCGCGGCGCTCTACGACCCCTCCACCGAGCGGCTTTGGGACGCGGCGCGCGGTCAAGGCGCGCGGCTCAACGGGCTGCCGATCCGCCATAGCGGGCAGAAGACGATTTCCGGCGCGCGCGTCCTGGGCGATCCTGGCCGCCTGACCGCCTTGCGCGATCTCGGCGCGACGGCCTCGACGGTGAACTCCGCCGCGCTGCGGCTGGCGCTTTGTGCGCAGGGAATGTTCGACGCAGTCGTAGCCGAGCGCGGCAAATGGGACTGGGACCTCGCCGCGGGCGCGCTCATCGTCACCGAAGCGGGCGGGACGATCAGCGGCCGGGACGGCGCGCCCCTGAAATTCAACGGCGATCCGCCGCGCCAGCCGCCGCCCGTGGCCGCTGGCCCGGCGCTTCACGCCTTGCTATTAGAGCGTCTCGACAAGGGAGAGCATCGATGAGCCAGTCCGGCGACCGTCAGCTTCTGCATCTCGTCATCGGCGGCGAGCTGAAGGATCTCGGCCCGAACGCGCACGAGTTCAAGGATCTCGACAAGGTCGAGTTCGTCGGCGCGTTCCCGAACTATGAAAGCGCCAAGGCGGCCTGGCGCGGCGCGGCGCAACGCACCGTGGACAACGCCCACATGCGCTTTTTCATCATCCACGCCCACCGCCTCCTGGACCCGGCCGAAGGCGGCCCGCAGGGCTGACCGGTTTGACCGAGGCGACCGCCAGCGCGGCGGACGCGGAGACCGTCCCTCCCGCGCCCGCCCCGGCCGAGCCGCCAGGCCCGGCCAAGTCGCGCGCGCTCGCCCGGCGGCTCTGGAACGGCTGGCTGAAGAAACGCCCCGGCCTGATCGGCTGGGCGCTGTTTCTGTCGGCGATCACCGCTGCGGCGGCGTCGGGCTACGGCGTCGTGGTGCAATACGCCTCGGGACTTCTCGAAGCGCGCGACCCCTCCGTGCTGTGGATCGCGCCTGCGGCGATCCTGGGGATCGTCGGGGCGCGCGCGATCAGCCTTTATTTCCAGACCGTGGCGACCAACCGGCTCGCCCTGTCGGTGATGCGCGATCTTCAGACCGCCATGTTCGACCGGCTGATCACGGCGGATTTTGCGCGCATCGAGCGCGAGCCGGTCGGCTCGATCATTTCCCGCTTCACCAACGACATCACCATGCTGCGCGAGGGCCTGATCCGCGCGGCGAACAATTTGATGCGCGACACGCTGCAGGTCGCCGGCTGCCTTGCGGTGATGCTGTGGCTGGACTGGGTGCTGACCCTTGTGATCGTCATCGTGCTGCCGCTCGCCGCCCAGCCGGTGCTGCGCATCGGCAAGGCGATCCGCAAACGCGCGGACGCCGTGCAGACCCAGATGGGCGACGTGTCGAGCTTTCTCGAGGAAAGCTTCTCCGGCGCGCGCATGGTGAAAAGCTTCTCCCTCGAACCCTGGGCGAAGGGCCGAGCCAAGACCCGCTTCGCCGACCGGTTCAGGCTGGTCCTGTCCATGGTCGCCCAGCGCGCGCGGATCGAACCGGTGATGGAGGCTGCAGGCGGTCTGGCGCTGGCGGTGGTGTTCGGCGTCGCCGGCTGGCGCGCGGTGCAGGGCGCGACGGACCTGTCCGATCTTCTGGGCTTCATCGTCACGCTTCTGGTGCTCAGCCCCGCCGCGCGCGCGCTGGCCTCGCTCACCGGCGTGCTGCAGGAAGGCTTCGCCGTGCTCGACCGGGTGTTCCGCCTGATCGACGAGCAACCCGAGCTGGTCGAGCCTGACGACGCGAAACCGCTGAGCGTGGTCCAGGGCGGCGTTCAGGTCAGGGACGTGAGCTTCGCCTACGAGCCCGGCCAGTCCGCGCTCGACGGGGTGACGATCGAGGTCGCGCCGGGCGAGACGGTCGCGCTGGTCGGACCGTCCGGATCGGGCAAGACGACGCTGCTCAATCTCGTGGGCCGGCTTTACGATCCGGGCTCGGGGACGATCGAGATCGACGGTCAGGATCTGGCGGCCTCCACCCTCGCCTCGGTGCGCGGCGCGACCGCGCTCGTCAGCCAGGACGTCACGCTTTTCGACGACACCATCAGGGCGAACATCGCGCTGGGCCGGCTCGACGCCAGCGACGACGAGATCACGGCTGCAGCCGAGGCCGCTGACGCGCATGACTTCATCACCGCCCTGCCCGATGGCTATGACAGCCCCGCGGGTCCCAAGGGCTCGAACCTGTCGGGCGGGCAGCGCCAGCGCATTGCGATCGCCCGCGCGATCCTGAAGGACGCGCCGATCCTGCTGCTGGACGAAGCCACCAGCGCGCTCGACGCCAAATCCGAGGCCCGGGTGCAGGATGCGCTCGAACGGCTCAGCGAGGGACGCACCACGCTCGTGGTCGCCCACAGGCTGTCCACCGTGCGCAAGGCGGACCGGATCTATGTGATGAAGGACGGCGGGGTAGTGGAATCGGGAACCCACGACGCGCTTATGGCCCAAGGCGGGCTCTACGCCGAACTCAGCCGGTTGCAGCTGCGCTAGCCCAGAAATTGACAGGCCGAATTTCGCATATAACCTCCCGAGAATGTCCAGCGGAGGTCGATCATGCGCGTAACAGCCTGTCTCGCAGCGTCGTTGCTTCTCGCAGGATGCTCCTTTTTCGACACCGAGTTCGTCGACACGCCGCGTCTCGACGAGATCAAGTCGATCGGAACCGTCGATCCAGAAGCGGCATGGAGGCCGAGCCGGTTAGACGACTTCCCTGAAGCGAACCTGCTCGTGCATGTCGAGCTGTGCGGCATGGACGGCGGCGACATCCATCATGCAGCGTTAGCGCGGGCCGATGCGATCGCAGACGTCGACGAGCGTCAGACATGGCTCGACGCTTACGTGACTGCGGTCGATGTGTTCGAACGCCAGGTCCGCTACAACCTCGCCTCCGGCTCCATATCGAGCAAGAGCAGCGGGTGCAGTCGCGCTGACGAAGCCTACGCCGCCTGGCGCGATACAGGCGCTTTGCCGCGGCGGCTCCTCGGAGGCTAGCGTCGCCGCCCCCCCAGGCTGCACCCGCTAGCCCAGAAGCTTCGCGCGATCCAGCGACCGCTCGCGCTCCGGCGCGACGTAGAAAGTGTTGAGCGCGCCCCGGCGCCCAGCGCTCAGCCGCCCGTTTTCAAACGCCGCGCGCGTCCAGCCGAGCTCCTCGCACAGCCAGGCGTCGCCGTCGGTGTTGTTTTCCATGAGCACCAGCGGCGCTGACGTCTCCAGCGTCTTGCGCGCGCCGGTGAGCACCGCGCGTTCGAAGCCCTGCACGTCGAGTTTCAGAAAGCCCACCGGCAGAGCCAGCTGGTCGAGCGGGAAGGTCCGCGCATCGAAACCAATGACTTCGAGCTTTGCGGGATCGAAGGCGGCCACGGTCTTCGCATTGAGCCAGCTGCGGCATTCCTCGGCGTCGAACGAGGCCAGCCCGTCATAGACGAAGCCGCGATAGACCGGCACGAACAGCCGCCGCGTCTCTTCCTTGGGCCCCAAGCCGCAGCGATAGACGGCGAGCGCGGGATCGTCCTCAAACAGCCGGGCGAGGGACAGGGCGAGGCGCGGATTTGGCTCGAAGGCGTGGATCAGCGCGTCGGGATGATACAGCCGGATGGCGTCGATGCTCTGGCCGCGATTGGCGCCGACATCGACGAACACCTCCCCGGGTTCGGGCGACCAGCGTTCAAGCAGCCGGAAATCGGGTTCGAACGGCGCGCGCAGCGCCCTTCGCCAGAAGCGCTGGAAGCTGGCCTTGGCGTCGACGAGCGAGGGAAAGCGGCTCTGAAAGGCGCGGACATGAGCGGCGACGTGCATCGGGATCCTCCCTTGCGTAGGGAAGGCTCGGTGCAAGCGCCATGCCGGTAAGGTCAGACCAGAGGCAGCGCCTCGGATTCCATCGACCAGTCCAGCCAGACCTGCGCTTCGGCGACGGAGGTGAAGATCGCGCAGTCATGACCGGCGTCTGCGATCGCCTTGCGGTAGATGCGCGCGATCGTGGACTCGAGATCGGTGGCGAGGATCGCGACGCGTGAGGGACGAAGAACCGAAACAGCGCGGATCGCCCGATCCATCAGGACGCCGGGCTCGGTCGCGCAGACGGTCGGGCGAAGATCGTACAGGATGCGATCGGCCTCGCAATCCTTGTAGAAGTCGAGGAACTTGGCCAGCCCCTCCTCGCCGGCGCGGACGTCCCTGCGCCCGGTGGCCACGATCACCAGAACGCCGCTGTCTTCGAGCACTTTCAGTCCGAGTTCACCCGGCATCGTTCCGCCCTCACGCTTCGGAACGATGTTCGCCGATCTGGTGTAAACAGACCCTTTCGGGAATGCACCTACTCGCGGCGCAGAATTCCCTCGGTGAGTGCAGAGCCCCACCAGCTGGCCATGAAGCCGTCATGGCAGGCCTGGCGGTCGTATTCGGTGCGCACCCACTCGAGAAAATCGATCGGGTCTTGCGCGTTGCGCCTGCGGTAGAGCTCGAAGAAATGGTCGAGCATGCCGGTCTTGCCGTGCTTGACGTGCAGGTATTTCAGGGAGAGCTGCTCGATCGCCTCCTCGAAGGGCGCCTTTTCGTGCAGCAGCTTGTAGAGCACCGCCACGATCCCGGCCCGGTCCGCACCCGACTTGCAGTGCATGTAGGCGGGATATTCGATCTGGTCGAAGACCTCGATCAGGCGTTCGATCCGCTCCACGAAGGGCGCCTCGCGCGAGCCCCAGGGCAGATCGACGATGTCGAGCCCCAGCGCTTTGCAGGCGTGGTGTTCAAGGTCGTAATAATGCCGGCCCGGCTGGGTTCCGCGCAGATTGAGGATCGTCTTGAACCCCATGTCGCGCAGCTGTTTCAGGCGCGCAGGGCTGGGCTGGTTGCCGCGCCACATCTCGCCGCCTACGTGGTGCATGTTGTGAAAGCGCAGGCGCAGCACGCCGTGATCGCCCCACATCAGCCCCCGCATGGCGCGCTTATAGGTCGCCGGATCGTCGAGATTCGTGCTCATGGACCGGTGAAGTAAGCGGGCGGAGCCCGATGTGCAACGCACGCGCCGCGCTTGACGAAGGCCGCCGGGGCGGCGAAGCACAAAGCCGCATGCTCAAAGCGCTTCTCAATTCCGCCCCGGTGCAGACCGTGATCGCCGCGCTCGTCGCCGCTCATATGAGCTTGTGCAAGGCGACCACGCGCTGGACGCGCGAGGGGCTCGAGCACGCCGAACCGGTCTGGCGTTCGGGCCGCGGCGTGGTGGGCTGCGTCTGGCACGGACGGATCCTGATGACCATCGCGGTCTGGCCGGAGCACGCCCAGCCGGCATCCATCCTCATCTCCCGCTCCCGCGAGGGCGACATCGTCAGCCGGGTGGCGCAGTTTCAGAAGGTCGGCGTGGTGCGCGGCTCCTCGCGCAACGCGAAAAAGGCCAAGGAAAAGGGCGGGCTCTCCGCTTTTCGTGAAATGGCGCGCCGGCTCGAAGCGGGCGGCTGCATGGCGATGACGCCGGACGGGCCGCGCGGCCCGCGCATGCGCGCCGGCGCAGGATCGGTGAGGCTCGCCAGGGCGGCAGGCGTCCCGATCCTGCCTGTCGGGTGGTCGATGAGCCGGGCGAAGGTGTTCGGTTCCTGGGACCGGTTCATGCTGCCCCTGCCGTTCGGAAAAGGCGCCATCGTCTACGGCGCGCCGATCGAGATCGCCGCAGACGCCGGCCCCGAGGCCGTCGAGGCGGCGCGCGCGCTCCTCGAAGAACGGCTGAACGACGCCACCTCGCGCGCAGACAGGCTGTGCCGCGGCGAAGCGATCGAGCCCGCCCCGCTCGCGCCGGAGCGCACGGCGTGAGCGCGCCGGGGCTGACGCTTTACCGGGCCGTGACCGCTCTGCTCGGCCCGCTCGCCCGCTTCGCGATCCGGCGCCGGGCGCGGCTGGGCAAGGAAGACCCCGACCGGCTCGGCGAACGCTTCGGCGCGCCTGGCGCAGCGCGTCCCGAAGGCCGGCTCGTCTGGCTTCACGCCGCAAGCGTGGGTGAAAGCCAGGTCGCGCTCGGCCTCGCCGCGGCGATGGGCGAGCGCCGGCCCGATCTGTCCTTCCTCATCACATCCGGCACGCGGACGTCCGCCGCCCTGATCGCCCGCCGCGCGCCCGCGCGGACGATCCATCAGTTCCCGCCTGTCGACACGCCGGGCTGGACGTCGGACTTCATCGCCGACTGGAAGCCCAATCTCGGCGTCTTCGTGGAGAGCGAGCTCTGGCCGAACCTCATCGAGGCGGCGGCGCGCGCCGGCGTGCCGCTGGCGCTGGTGAACGCGCGGATGAACGAAGGCTCGCTTGAAAGCTGGTCGCGCTTTCCCCGCACGGCCCGGACGCTGCTGTCGCGGTTTTCCCATATCGGCCCGGCCGACCAGCGCACCGCCGAGGGTCTCGCCGCGCTTACGGGCCGCCCGATCGCGCCGACCGGCAATCTCAAGCTTGAAGCCGGGCTCGCCGATCCCGACCCCGAAGCGCTCGCAGAAGCCCGCGCCGCCGTCGCCGGCCGGCCGGTGTTCGTCGCCGCAAGCACGCATTCGGGCGAGGAGGCGATCCTGGCCGAGGCGCACAGGCTGATCGTGAAAGACCGCCCCGACGCGCTGATGATCCTGGCGCCCCGCCATCCCGAGCGCGCAGGCGAAGCCGCGGCCGCGCTGAACAATGCCGGCCTCGCCCACGCCGTGCGCTCCGACGGCGCCTTGCCGGCGCCGGAAACGCCCGTCTGGCTCGCCGACACGCTGGGTGAAATGGCGCTGTGGTTCGCTCTGAGCCCGGTGTCGGTGATCTGCGGCACGCTGATCGACGGCATTGGCGGGCATAACCCGATCGAGGCGACGCGCGCCGGTTCTGCGGTGATAACAGGACCTTACGCGGCGAGCTTCGCCGACGTCATGGCCGCTTACGACCGGCACGGCGCGCGGCGGGTCGCCGCTGACGCCGCAGGGATCGCCCGCGCCGTATTGGACGCCTGGGCTGGCGAAGGCCCGACTGCCGAGGCCGGAGAGCGCGCCCTGTCAGACCTGAGCGGCGGCGCGATGGCGGCCACGATTGAAGCGCTCGAAGCGCTGCTCGACCGGAGGGCGCCGCGATGAGACCGCCCGCTTTCTGGGACGCGGACGCGCCGCGCTCCTCCTCCCGCCTCGCCCGCGCGCTTCTGAGCCCTGTCGGCGCGCTCTACGCCTTCGCCACGGCGAGGCGGATCGCGACGACGACGCCTGCGCCAGCGCCCGTTCCGGTGATCTGCGTGGGCAATCTCACCGTGGGCGGGACGGGCAAGACCCCGGTGACGATCGCGGTGATCGAGGCGGCGCGCGGGCTGGGTCTCAGCCCGGCCGGGCTGAGCCGGGGCTGGGGCGGCGCGCTGAAAGGTCCGGTGCGGGTCGATCCCAAGCTGCACACCGCCCGCGAGGCCGGGGACGAGCCGCTGCTGATCGCGCGGGCCGCGCCGGCCTATGTCGATCCCGATCGTGTCGAGGGCGCCCGTCTGGCGGCGTCTGAAGGCGCGGACATCGTGGTCATGGATGACGGCCACCAGAACCCCAAGCTTTCAAAGACCCGCTCCATCGTCGTGGTCGACGCGATGACCGGCTGGGGGCCGGGCGGAATCTTTCCCGCGGGTCCGTTGCGCGAGCCGGTCGAGGCCGGTCTGGCCCGCGCCGACGCGGTCGTGGTGATGACCCCTGAGCAAGGCTACGAACCCGATTACGCCGGTCTGGGACTGGACCGGCTCGAAAAACCCGTGCTGCGCGCCTGGCTGGAGCCCGAAGCGCCGCCGCCTTCAGGGCCGCTGCTCGCCTTCGCCGGAATCGGCCGGCCGCAGAAATTCTACGACGCGCTGACCCGCGCGGGCGGCGAGCTCGTCGAGACCGCAAGCTTTCCCGACCATCACCGCTTCACCCGCGCCGAGCTCGACCAGCTCGCAGACCTGGCCGCGGCGCACGGGGCGAGCCTTGTCACCACCGAGAAGGACTGGGTGCGTCTGCCCGGCGAGGTGCAGGGCTCGGTCGCCGCCTGGCCGGTGCGCGCCCGCTTCGCAGAGCCCGCCCGGCTGGACGCGCTGATACAGGACGCAGTGGACGCCTTCGCCGGTCGCCGCTAGTCAGGACCGATGACGTCCTTCGCCCAGCGCATCGCCTTTTCCGCCGAGACCGCCGGCTGGAACGCCTATCAGGGGCTGTTCCGGTCGATGAGCCTCGAGCGCGCGTCCGATTTCGGCGCGGCGCTGATGCGCCGGATCGGCCCGCTGGCCTCGGTCCAGCACGTCGCGCGCACCAACATGAAGATCGCCTTCCCCGAAGCGAGCGAACGCGAACTCGACCGCCTGCTCGACGCGATGTGGGACAATTTCGGCCGGCTTCTGGGCGAGTTCCCCAACACCCACCGCTTCGATTTTTCCGAGGGCTCCGACCAGCTCGAGGTCGAGGGGATCGACATCCTTCGCGAATTCGACCGGGCTGGTCAGCCTGCGGTGCTGGTGGGCGGTCATTTCGCAAACTGGGAGCTGATGCCGGCGGTCATCGTGCGGCATATGAAGGACTGCCGGATCACCTACCGGCACGCCAACAACCCTCAGATCGACCGCGCCATCATCGCCCAGCGCCAGGCCTACGGGGTGAACGTCTTCGCGCCCAAGGGCGAGACCGGCGCCAAGGAGATCATGAAGGCGCTGAAACAGGGCGCCTCGGTCGCCCTGATGAACGATCAGAAGATGAATGACGGGATCGCCGCGCCCTTCTTCGGCCGCGAGGCGATGACCGCGTCTGGCCCGGCCCGCATGGCGCTGAGATACAACTGTCCGCTGGTGCCGATGAGCATCGTCCGGAAGGACGGCTGCCGGTTCAAGATCACCGTCTTCGAACCTTTCGAAAAGCCCGAGGGCAAGGACGCCGCGGCGATCCTTGAGCTGGTCACGAAGGTGAACCGCTTCATCGAGGACCAGATCCGCCGCGCGCCCTCGCAATGGTTCTGGGTGCACCGGCGGTTTGAGAAGAGCCTCTACCGCAAGGACGCGGGCTGAACCTCGACCACGGCGGCGGGGTCGATATACCGGCCGCGCCATTTGATCCGCCAGTCCAGATGCGCGCCGGTTGACCGGCCGCCCGCGCCGACCGCGCCGATGCGCTGGCCCTGCTCGACCACGTCGCCGACCTCGACGTCGACTTCGGACAGGTGCAGGAAGGCGCTGGTGAAGCCCTGGCCGTGATCGATGAAGATCAGCCCGCCCTCGAAATACATGTCCGGATCGGCCAG
The DNA here is from genome assembly GCA_040112665.1 of Oceanicaulis sp. Taxonomy (NCBI): domain Bacteria; kingdom Pseudomonadati; phylum Pseudomonadota; class Alphaproteobacteria; order Maricaulales; family Maricaulaceae; genus Oceanicaulis; species Oceanicaulis sp. The sequence goes on from CP157796.1 coordinate 113,361, forward strand.
CGTGACCACGCCCGGCGCGGGCGCGGTGATCGCCGTGCCGCCGGGCGCGGCGATGTCGATGCCGTAATGGGGCCGGCGTGGCTCGCCGTTATAGTAGCGCTGCGAGCCGTACACCCCGGTCAGACGCCCGCCCTCGATGGGCATGACGAAGCCTTCAGCAAAACCCGGACGCTCCCACAGCGAGGTGTAGGCGGACGCCTTGATGCGGCCTTCCCGGCGGATGCGCTCGAGCGTTTCGGGCGGCGGGGAGACGTATTGCTGGGGCACGCCCTCGATGCGCTGGATGTCGTACTCGCGCTGCTCGACCTCGACCGTGCGCTCATAGACCGCGCCTTCGTGAGCGACGCGCAGCGTGGTCTCGGCCGGGGCGTCGCGGTCATGGCCGATCACCACCCAGCCGTCTTCGCTGGCCGTCGCGGTGACGTCGCCGATCGTGACCTCCGCGCCCGGCGCGGTCCGGCAGATCAACGCCGCGCCCTGTCGGTGTTCGCCGGCGCAGGCGATCGGCTCGACCTCGGCCACCGCCTCGATCAGCGCGCCAACCGGATCGGCCTCGCCGGGGGTTTCAGGCGCCGCGGCGTCCTGAAGGCCGGCGGCCAGCAAGGTTAGCAGCAGGGCGAACATCAGCGCGCTCCGGGCGCAGGCGCGCCGGCGGGACCGCCGTTCAATTCCAGCCAGCGCTTGGTCGCCGCATAGGCGTCGACATAGGCTTCCTGGTGCTCCGCGCTCCAGTATTTCAGCTGCGGAATGGAGATCTTCTCCCCGGTCACCGCACAGGTCACGTACGAGCCCGGTTTCAGGATCAGATAGTCCGCATCCCCGTATTCGAGATGGGCTTCCCCGGTGAAGTCGCGATCAAAGGCGTTCATGGCGTCTCCCGTCATGGGCCGAACCCTAGCATCCCGACGCTCAACGCTGAAGCGGGCGCGCGCGTTGCGGGTGCGATTGGATGGGCGGTGCACCACAGCCCCGCCCGCTTGACCGACTCAGCCCGCCTCGCGAGGCTGGCCCGATGCCCCGCATTCGCCGCCTTTCGCCGGAGACGATCAATCACATCGCCGCAGGCGAGGTGGTCGAGCGGCCTGCGAGCGCGGTCAAGGAGCTGGTCGAGAACGCCCTGGACGCCGGCGCGCACCGGATCGACGTCACCATCGAGGGCGGCGGGCTGGTGCGCATCGTGGTCGAGGACGACGGCTGCGGCATGGGCGCGGAGGATCTCGAGACCGCGGTCGAGCGGCACGCCACCTCCAAGCTTCCCGTCGGCGCGGACGGCCGGGACGATCTTCTGAACATCGGCTCGATGGGGTTTCGTGGCGAGGCCCTGCCCTCGATCGGCTCTGTCGCGCGATTGACGCTGACCAGCCAGACCGAGGAGCTGGGCGAGTGCTTCGAGCTTTCGGTCACCGGCGGCGCGAAGGACGGTCCCCGCCCCGCCCCGCCGCTGGGCCGGCGCGGCACGCGGGTGGAGGTGTGCGATCTTTTCTACGCCACGCCCGCCCGGCTGAAATTTCTCAAGTCCGAGCGCGCGGAGACGACGGCGGTGGCCGACGTCCTCAAGCGCCTCGCCCTGTCGCGCGCCGATGTCGGGTTCTTCCTTTCGAGCGAGGGCCGGTCGCGGCTGAGCTGCCCGGCGGAGACCGAGGACGATCCGGCCGAAGCCCGGCGCGCCCGGCTGTCGAGCGTGCTCGGCGCGGATTTCGGCGAGAACGCGCTTCTGATCGATCAGGAGCGCGAAGGGATCAGGCTCACCGGCTTCGCCTCGCTGCCGACCTATAACCGGGGTTCGAACCAGCATCAGTTCCTGTTCGTCAACGGCCGGCCGGTGAAGGACAAGCTGCTGGTGGGCGCGGTGCGCGGCGCCTATCAGGACTTCCTCGCCCGCGACCGTCACCCGGTCGTCGCGCTCTATGTCGATCTGCCGACAGACCAGGTCGATGTGAACGTCCATCCCGCCAAGGCCGAGGTGCGCTTCCGCGACGCCGGGCTGGTGCGCGGGCTGATCGTGGGCGCGCTGCGCCATGCGCTGGCCGGCGCCGGACACCGCGCCTCGACCACCGTGGCGGGCTATGCGCTGGGCCGGGTTCAGCCCGGCTCTAGCCCGTCCGCGCCGCCGCTGGCGCGCGCCGGCGGCTGGGCCTCGCGTCCTTCGCCGAGCTGGGAGCGCGCGCTGGCCGATCACGCCGCATCCGGCGGCGGAGCCTACGCCGCCGAGCCCGATTACGGCTTCGCACCGGAAATGAGCGCGCGGGTCGAGCCCGGCGCAGCGAACACCGAAACCGGCCTGGACACCGAATCCGGCGAACCCGCCCCGCGCTATCCGCTGGGTGTGGCGCGCGCGCAGGTGCACGCCACCTATGTGATCGCCCAAACCGAGGACGGGCTGGTGATCGTCGACCAGCACGCCGCCCATGAGCGGCTGGTCTACGAGCGGATGAAAAGCCAGCTCAAACAGACCGGCGTTGCGCGGCAGGCGCTTCTTGTTCCAGAAATCGTCGACCTTGACGAAGCCGAGGCCCGCCGCGTGCTCGACCGCGCCGAAGAACTCGCCGAGCTGGGGCTGGTCATCGAGCCTTTCGGCGGCGGGGCGGTCTGCGTGCGCGAGACCCCGGCGCTCCTCAAACGCCTCGATGTACAGGGCCTCATCCGCGACCTCGCCGACGAGCTGACCGAGTATGACGAGGCTCTGTCCCTGAAGGAAAAGCTCGAAGAGGTGGTCGGCACGATGGCCTGTCACGGCTCGGTACGCTCGGGCCGCAGGCTCACGGGCGACGAGATGAACGCGCTTCTGCGCGAGATGGAAGCCACGCCGCATTCAGGCCAGTGCAATCACGGCCGGCCCACGTATGTCGAGCTCAAGCTCGCCGATATCGAGCGGCTCTTCGGCCGGCGGTGAGCGGGAAACTGCTTACGGTTAACCACAAATCGATATTTACTGCCTCACAGTTCGGTTGGCTCTGTATAGACTTTCCCTTTGAGGCGAAACATGTCCGACGACAGGTTGCCCTGGCTGGGTCTCGTCCTGCTCGCGCCGATGGTGGCGCTCGTCATCGTCGGCGCCAGCGCGCTGACCACGCTGGCGCGCACGACCGAGCGGGTGAACACGGCGGCGGCGGTCTCCGCCTTCGCCGCCGACGCGGCCGTCGTGCTCGAAGATCTGCAGATCGAACGCACCAACGCGGCCACCTTCCGGATGAACCCCGAAATGGTGTCCCGTCAGGTTCTGCTCGAGCGGCGGCGCGACACCGACCGGACGATCGAGACCATGTTCGCCCGCTCCACCGAGACGTCCCCCGTCCTGGGCGATGCCGCGCTGGACCGGTTACGCGCCTCGCTCTCCGGCCTGGAACGGGCCAGAGCGCTGGGTGAGGACACCGGGGTCGCACTGGATCCCGCTGTCGACGCCTATACCGACGTGATCTCGAGCTTTCTCGACGGGCTCGCCGACGAGTTCGCACGCTCGGACATCGCCGACCCCGCCTTCTCCACCGCTTTCGTGATGATCGCCCGGCTGCAGGAACGGGTGGCGATCGAGACCTCGATCGGTCTGCTCGCCTTCGCAGACGGCGCGCTCATGGTGGAAAGCCATCCGGTGCTCATCGAAGCCATCGCCCCGCAGGCCGCCCTGACCGACGGCTTCAAGAAGCTGGCGGGCCCCGGCTGGGGTGAGGCGCTCTCGGCGACCCTGGCCGGCGCCGACCCCGATCGGCTGGCCGCGGCGCGGGCCGCGCTGATCGAGGCGGGCTATACGGACGCGCTCGACGTTTCCCACCGCACCTTCTGGCGGGAAGAGCGCCTGCCGGTCTATTTCGATCTCGGCGTGCTCCGGAGCCGGTTCGCCCAGGAGGGCGTAGCCGGGATCATCGAGGAGGCCCGGGCCGACCGCGCTGCCGCGGTCCGCATCGCAGGCCTTAAGATCCTGCTTCTGCTCCTGGCCTCCGGCGCTGCGGTTTTCGGCGTGCTGCGGCTCGCCGACGATCCGTTGCGCGCGAGACGCCCGAAAGCCACGCCGGCAGGCTGATCAGCCGAAACGAAAGAACCGCACCGCCGTCTCGCCCGCGTCCAGCGCGTCGAGTTCGGTGAAGGCTTCGGGCGGGGCGACCTCAGCGCGCGCGCTTTCTTCCAGCACGGCGATCGCGCCGGGCTTCAGCCAGCCGCCCGCGGCGAGCTTCTCCAGCGCCCGCTCGCCCAGCCCCTTGCCGTAGGGCGGGTCAGCGAAGGCGAGATCGAACGGCGCGCCGACCTTTTCCGGCTTCCTGCCCAGATCGGTCGCGTCGCGCCGGTGAAGCTTGGTGCAGCCGTAAAGCTGAAGCGTCTCGACATTGGTGCGGATCGCCCCGCGCGCGGCGGCCTCGGTCTCCACAAACAGGCAGAACGCCGCGCCCCGGCTGATCGCTTCGAGCCCGAGCGCGCCCGACCCGGCGAACAGATCGATCACCCGCGCGCCTTCCAGCTCCGGCGCCCAGGGCGCGTGCGCGAGCTTGTTGAACACGCTTTCGCGCACCCGGTCGGTCGTCGGCCGGGTGGAGAGCCCTTTGGGCGCGGCGATCGGCCGGCCCCTATGTGCGCCGGCGACGATGCGCATGGTCTTTCTTCGAAGTCAGCTCGCCGCGCTCGGCCTTGGACTTCTCCGCGCGCTTGCGCGCCTTGTGGCCGGGCTCGGCCTTCGGAGACGCTTTGGCCCAAGCGGACTTGTTCTGCGGTTTGGGCTTGAGGCCCGGCCGGGCGGGCTTGGGCCTGGCTTTCGCCGTGCCGGTCTTTTCAGGCTTCGGCGCGTCGCCGGCGCGGACCGGATAGCCGTCGGGATCGAGCGGGTAGAGCTTGCCCAGCTGATCGCGCAGAACCGAGCGCTTGACCTCCTCGGCCTCGCCGCGCTTGAGCGAGCCCAGCTGGAACGGCCCGTAGGCCACCCGCATCAGCCGGTTCACGGTCAGCCCGACGCTGGCGAGCACCTTTCTGACCTCGCGGTTCTTGCCTTCCTTGAGGCTGACGGTCAGCCAGACGTTCGAGCCGGTGCGCCGGTCCACCACCGCCTCTACGGGTCCGTAGGCGATCCCCTCGACCACTGCGCCGTCGGCGAGCCTGGCGAGCGCCGCGTCGTCCGCTTTACCAAACGCGCGTACCCGGTAGCGGCGCGTCCAGCCGGTGCGCGGCAGCTCCAGCACGCGGGCGAGCTCGCCGTCATTGGTCAGAAGGAGCAGGCCTTCGGAATTGAGATCGAGCCGGCCCACGCTGATCACCCGGCCCAGCTCGGCCGGCAGGCGGTCGAACACGGTCTCTCGGCCCTGAGGATCGTGATGGGTGGTCAGAAGCCCGTTGGGCTTGTGATAGCGCCAGACCTTCGTGGGCGGGCGCGGACCGACCGGCTGGCCGTCCACGGCGAGTTCGTCGCCGGGCCGCACCTTCACCGCCGGGCTTTTCAGGGTCACCCCGTTCACGCTCACCCGGCCCGCCTCGATCAGCCGTTCGGCCTCGCGGCGCGAGGCGACGCCGGCGTGCGCGAGCGCCTTGGCGATGCGCTCTCCGCCGCTTTCCTCGCCGGCGTCAGGGCCGTCGTCTTCGGGATCTGTGTCGGTCAAGGCTTTACCGGGCGCTCCGGGCGGGATTACCAAGCGGTCATGGACGACCGCGATCACCGCTTTATGGGGCTGGCCCTCGCCAAAGCGCAAGCCGCCGCGGCTGCGGGCGAAACGCCCGTGGGCGCGGTGATCGTCGATCCGGCCACCGATCAGGTGATCGCCGAGGGCGGCAACGCGCCCATCGCAGGCCATGATCCGACCGCCCACGCCGAGATCGCCGCCATCCGCGCCGCCGCCCGGGCGCTGGGCAATTACAGGCTCACCGGGCTCGAGCTTTTCGTCACGCTGGAGCCGTGTGCGATGTGCGCGGGCGCGATCAGCCATGCGCGGATCGGCCGGCTGGTCTACGGCGCGTCCGATCCCAAGGGCGGCGCGGTCGAGCACGGCCCGCGCTTTTTCACCCAGCCCACCTGCCACTGGCGGACCGAGACGCTGGGCGGGGTCAGGGCCGAGGAAAGCGCGGACCTGCTCCGCGGCTTCTTCCGGGCGCGGCGGAAGTCCTAGAGCTTGCGCGCGCGGCCGGCGAGACCGGCGCGATCCAGAAAGGCTGCGAGATCGGTGTTGCGCGGACGCGCGCGCACGCCGGCGGCTTCGCCGCGCTGCAGGGTTTTCAGGCCCGAGCAAGCAGTCAGGCGCAGATGGTCGTCGTGGTGGAACATGGCTTCAGGCTCGTCGTTTTGGTCGGGACAGGACCGCGATATGCGCCCGGCGGAGCGCAGCGCAAACACACGCTTTCGCAAGCCTGATCTGCGCAGCGCGCATGCAGCGGCGCACCGGTCCGCAAATCCGGCGACACACGGAGGTCCAGATGGCCGACACCAAAGTCAATTCGCTCGACGACGCCGTGCACAAGACGAACGTCATCCTCAAGGAGATCGAGGAGGAGGCCGGCCTGCCCGACCGCGAGGCGGCCTATCGCGCGCTCAAGGGCGTGCTGATCACGGTGCGCGACCGCATCCCGACCGAGCCGGCGACACAGCTCGGCGCCCAGCTGCCGATCCTGGTGCGCGGGTTCTATTACGAGCAGTTCGCGCCCGCCCGGCAGCCCGACACCGTGCGGTCGAAGACCGAGTTCCTGACCCGGCTCGCCGAGCGCTTCGATCCTGACGACGCACTGTTGAACGATCCCGAGGCGACGACGAGGGCCGTGCTCGCGGTCGTCGGCCGGCACATCGATCCCGGCGAGGCGGAGAAGGCCCGCCACATGCTCAACGACGATCTGAAGACGCTCTGGCCTCTGGCGGCGTGAGGCGGTCTGCGCGCCTGTCGCACAAGGGCGATTGAAACCGGGCGCGCAGGGGCGTAGCGTCCGGCCATGACCCAGCAAATCCAGACTTTCCACGTCAAGGGCGGCCCCGAGTTCGGCCGCGAGAACCTGCCCAAGCTGCGCCAGGCGCTGAAAAGCGCGGGCCTGGACGGCTTCGTGATCCCTCACGAGGACGAGTACAACAACGAATACCTGCCCGCGAACGCCGAGCGTCTGACCTGGGCGACCGGGTTCACCGGCTCGGCCGGCGCGGCGATCGTGATGGCCGACCGCGCCGCGGTGTTCGTCGACGGGCGCTACACCGAGCAGGTCAAAAACCAGGTCGACAACGATCTTTACGCCTACGCCGATCTGGGCGGGGACGGGATCGCGGGCTGGATCCGCCGCAACGCCAGGCGCGGCGAGACCATCGGCTATGACCCCAAACTGCACTCGCCCGACGCCCTGGCGCGGCTTTCCGAAGCGGCCGAGCGCGCCGGCGCGCAGCTGGTCGCGGTCGATGAAAACCCGATCGACGCGGCCTGGGAGGACCGTCCCGCCGCGCCGGCTGCGAAAGTGCATCCCCATCCGATCGCGTTCGCGGGCGAAGAGCACGCCGACAAGCGCCGCCGCGTCGCCGGCGACATCGCCGACTCCGGCGCGGACGCCGCGGTGATCACCGACCCGGCCTCGATCGCCTGGCTGTTCAATCTGCGGGGCGGCGACGTCGCCTGCACCCCGCTGCCGCTGAGCGCCGCGATCCTCGAAAAGGACGGCCGCGCCACCCTCTTCATCAACGAGCAAAAGCTCACCGACGCGGCCCGCGCCCATCTGGGCAACGAGGTCGGCGTGCGCGCGGAGACCGAGTTCGGCGACGGGCTGAAGGCGCTGTCGGGCAAGACCGTCCGGGTCGATCCAGCCGTCAGCTCGGTCTGGGTGTTTCAGCAGCTTGAAGACGGCGGCGCCAGCGTGAAGCGCGGGCCCGACCCGGTCGCCCTGCCCAAGGCCTGCAAGAATTCCGTCGAGATCAAAGGCGCGAAGGCGGCCCATGTCCGCGACGGCGCGGCCATCGTGAAGTTCCTGCACTGGATCGACACCATCGCCCAGTCCGGCGAGGTCGACGAGATCGAGGCGGCGATCAAGCTCGAGGAATGCCGCCGGTCTTCATCCGATCTCAAGGACATCAGCTTCGAGACGATCAGCGCGGCGGGCCCGAACGGCGCCTTCCCGCACTACCGGGTGAACACCGCTTCGACCCGCAAGCTCGAACAGGGCTCGCTGTACCTTGTGGACTCCGGCGGGCAGTATCCCGACGGCACCACCGACATCACCCGCACCGTGCCGATCGGCCAGCCCAGCGAGGCCCAGCGCCGCCATTTCACGCTGGTGCTGAAGGGCCATATCGCGCTCACCGTGATCCGCTTCCCCGAAGGCACGACCGGCGCGGCGCTCGACGCGCTGGCGCGCGCGCCGCTGTGGATGGCGGGCCATGACTATGATCACGGCACCGGGCACGGGGTGGGCAGCTATCTGGGCGTCCATGAAGGCCCGCAGCGCATCTCCAAGGCGCCGAACACGGTCGCGCTGAAGCCTGGCATGATCGTCTCCAACGAGCCGGGGTATTACCGGGTCGGCCATTACGGCATCCGGATCGAGAACTTGCAGTTCGTCACCCAGCCCGCCGAGATCCAGGGCGGCGACCGCAAGATGCTCGGCTTCGAGACGCTGACCATGGCGCCGATCCATCGTGGGCTAGTGGACCTGACGCTGCTCACCTCCGAGGAGATCGCCTGGCTGGACGCCTATCACGCCGAGGTGCGCGAAAAAGTCCTGCCGCTGGTCGACGGCGATACGGCGGACTGGCTGATCAAGGCCTGCGAACCGTTTTACGGGAACACGCCGTGAAGCCGCTGGCGGCGGCCTTCCGCGCGAGCCTGATCGTTCTGGCGGGTCTCGCCGCCGCGGCGTGTTTCGCCTCGGTCGAGCCGCTGGAGCCGGGCCGCGAGACGGCCTCGCCGATCCCGAGCGGGCTCTATGCGCGCTGGGACGAGGCTGAAGACTCCCAGGGGCCCGAGCCCGCAGAGCCCGACTGGACCGGCCGGATCGAGCGGGTCGACGGGCAGATCTTCGCCGAGACCGATCCGGACTTTCCCTATGCCGATGCGCGTTACTTCCGCCTCGCAAGGGACATCTGGGCGGTGCGCCACCCGCCCGGCGCGGAAGGCTTCGCCGACGACGCCTACATGTACACGCTGATAAGGCGGGACGGCCGGGCGCGCTTCCTCACTGAAATCCCGATCTGCGACATGATCGAACCGGAAGTGCGCGCCGAAATCGGCCTCGCGCTCGACGAAGAGGACGTCTGCCGCGCGGAAACCGACGAACAGCTGCGTGCAGGCCTGCTGGCCTATATCGAAGCGTCGGATGCACGCCGCGAAGAAGAAGGCCGCCTTGCAGGCTTCTCGCTCCTGCAGCGGACACGATGAGAACCGCGCTCGCCGTCGTTTGCGCGCTTTTCCTCGCCGGGTGCTTCACCAGCGAAGACGAGCTGATCGGCTTCTGGGGCGCGAACACTCCGCTTCAGGACGGGGTCTGGGCGCACTGGCCCACCCATCCGGACGGGACGGAGTGGGATATCGAGACCTGGCGCGGACCGATCGAGAACACCCGTCGCCGCTATGAAAGCGGAGAGGAAAACTTCCCCCACCAGAACGCCCGCTTCCGCGCGCTTCACGAGAACCTCTACCTCGTCCAGCTGCCGCGCGAGGACGGGGTCGGCTACGGCGTCGCCTGGACCTATGAGGGCGGCGCGGTGGTCAGCTACCACCAGCCCGCCTGCTCCGATCTCGGCGAGGCGAAACTCGCCGAGCACGGCGTCCGTCTCGATCCCGAGGGCTTCTGCCGCGTCACCGATCTCGACCAGCTCGAAGCGGTGATGCGCGCCTATCTCGACGCGCTCGGCGCGGACATCGTCGTGGACGGGGTCTATCGACGGGTGGGCTAGGCGGCTTCGGCCTGCTTTCGCCACATCGCGGCATAGCGGCCGTCTGCGGACAGAAGCTCCGAATGCGGGCCGATTTCGGTCAGCCTGCCGTCTTCCATCACCAGGATCAGATCGGCCCGCGCGATGGTCGACAGGCGGTGCGCGACCGCAATGGTCGTGCGCCCGCGCGCAGCTTCGGCGAGCGCGGCCTGCACCTCGGCTTCGGTCTGGCTGTCGAGCGCGCTGGTGGCTTCATCAAGGATCAGGATCGGCGGGTCCTTCAGGATCGCCCGGGCCACGCCCACGCGCTGCTTCTCGCCGCCGGAAAGTTTCAGCCCGCGCTCGCCGACCTTGGTGTCGAGCCCTTTGGGCAATTGCTCGACGAAGTCTTTCAGGCGCGCGCGCTCGACCGCGTCCCACAACGCGTCCTCGTCGGCGTCGGGACGGCCGTAGAGAATGTTCTCGCGCAGCGATGAATTGAACAGCACGACCTCCTGCGGGACGAGGCCGAGCTTCTCGCGCAGGCTTTCCTGGGTGATCTTCGAGACGTCCTGACCGTCGATCAGAACCCGGCCCTCGTCAGGATCGTAGAAGCGGAAAAGAAGCCGCAGCAGGGTGGATTTGCCCGCCCCCGACGGCCCGGCGAGGCCGACATAGGCGCCGGCGGGAATCTCGAAGCTCACATGATCGACGCTGCGCGAGCGCCCGTCATGGGCGTAGCTGACGTCCTCGAACCGCACCGAGCCGCCAGTGACGCGAAGCGGTTCGGCGTCCGGCGCGTCGGCGACCTCGGGCTTCAGCCGCAGCGTCTGGAACAGGCGTTCGAGATCGACGCTGGCCTGTTTGATCTCCCGATACGCCCATCCCAGAATGTTCAGCGGCTGGTAGACCTGCATGAGCATGAGCGTCAGCGCCGCGATGTCGCCGGCCTGAAGCTCGCCGGCGAACGCCTTCCAGGCGCCCAGAAGCGCGACGGCCAGAAGCCCGCCGTTCATCACCGCCGCCTGCGCGGCGTTGAGCGCAGCGAGGCTCTGCTGGGATTTCGACGCAGCCTCGGCGTAGCGCGACTTCGCCGAGTTGAACCGGCCCGTCTCGCGCTTTTCAGCGGCGAAGGCCTTCACGGTCTCGAAATTGGAAAGCGCGTCGACGGCGCGGGCGTTCACCTCGGTGTCCGCCTCGTTCATCTGACGGCGCAGCTTCACCCGCCACTCGGTCATCGACCAGGTCAGCGCCGCATAGCCCAGCACCGCAGCGACGATGATGACCGAGAACTCCCAGCCGTAGAGCACGGCCGCGACGACCGCGGCCAGAAGCAGCTCGGCCAGCGCGGGCAGGATGTTGAAGACCAGAAAGCGCAGCAGGAAATCGACCGCGTTCGCGCCGCGGTCGATGATGCGGTTCACCGCGCCGGTGCGCTTGGTCTGGTGATAGCCCAGGCTCAGCGACTGCACGTGGGCGAAGCCCTGCACGGCGGTCAGCCGCTGGGCGTCGTTGCTGACCGGCGCGAAGATCGCGTCCCTCAGCTGGGGCGCGCCGGTCGAGGCGAAGCGCAGGAGCCCGTAAGCCAGGAACAGCCCCGCCGCGGCGGCGAAAGCGCCGGTCATCGCGCCGTCGTCTCCGATCCCGCCCGTGATCGCGTTCACGCCCTCGCCGAACGCCACTGGAGCGGCGACGGAAAAGCCCTTGGCCACCAGCGTGATGACGAAGGCGATCGCCATGCGCGGCCGCCAGCGGCGCATGTCGTCGGAGGCGAGGATGTCGACGAGCCGGGAGACGGCTTCGGACAGCCGGCCTTCCGGTGCGGGTCCTTCCAGGACGTCCTTGTAGGCCGGGTCTTTCATGGGCGCTTACTTAGGCCGCAGCGCGACCGCGCGCCAGTCCGCGCTCAGCCCTCTTCGCCGGGCGCGTTGAAGACCTGACCGGGATAGATGAGGTTCGGATCGCGGATCTGATCGCGATTGGCCTGGTAGATCACCGTGTACTGGAAGCCGTCGCCGTAGAGCCGGCGCGCGATCCGCCACAGCGAATTGCCCGGCTGGACGACCACGCGGCCCGCCTGGCGGGCGGCGATCGCCTCCTCGGCGCTGGCGCGCTCGAACGGCAGCGCGATGACCGCGAGCACGCGGCCTTCCTCGTCGAGCATGTCGACCTGCAGATCGTAGACGCCCGGCTCGAACTGCGCGCCGGCCTCCAGCGACCAGCGGCCCTCGGCGTCCACGCGCGTCATGCCGACCATCTCGCCGTCGGCCAGCACCCGCACGCGCGTGCCCGGCGTGGCCCGGCCCGAGAAGATCACCGTGCCGCTTTCATCATAGTCCACGGTTTCCAGCGAGAGCGGCCCGGTGGACACCCCGTCGAACGGGCTTTGCAGCACGCGGCTCGCCTCGCCCGGACGGCCGAGCACGACCAGCGGTGTCGCATCGCGGCTTTCGGGCACGGCGACGACGACGATCTGTTCAGACCGGATCTCCTGACCGCCCGGCGTGGTCATCAGAAGCGACAGCTCGACCGACCCGGCAGGCAGCGGCTGGTCGATGATCATCACCCACTCGCCGCTGTCCTCGACCTCGACCGAGGCGATCTCGCGGTCCCCGGCCATCAGCGCGACCCGGGCGCCCGGCGCGCCGCGTCCGGCGACGACGGCGGTGCCGCGCGGATCGACGCGCACGATGTCGAAGCTGGGCGGCGACAGCGCGCTGCGCTCCTCGCTTTCAGGCGCCGTTGCCTGCACGGCGGCTCCGCCGGTTCCCGGCGCTGCGGGCTCGGCCGGCTCGGGGCCGGATCGGGTGACGATGAAGGCGGCCGCAGCGGCGACGGCGGCGACGAGAAGCACGGCGGCGATGAAGAAGGACCGCGTTGCGGCCATGAAACTCTCCCGGACGGCGACCCTTCGATGGGGCGGGGCGCGAAGCAAGTCTCACGCCAGTCTGTCAGCGCGGCCTATGCTGGCCGCTTCGGCGGCGCTATTCAACGCCGCGTAAACAGTATCTTCAGCACGCGATGGGGCGAAAATGCGGAGCATCTGCGTCTTCTGCGGGACCCGGACAGGCGGCGATCCCCGCTATGAAGCCCTGGCCGAGGCCGCAGGCCGGGCGATCGCCCGGCGCGGCGACCGGCTTGTGTATGGCGGCGCCGAGCGCGGTCTGATGGGCGTGTGCGCGAGAGCCGCGCTCGACGAAGGCGGCAAGGTGTTCGGCGTGATCCCCGAGTTCCTGATCCCCGTCGAGGGCCGCCAGGAAGGCGCGGAGATCCGCATCACCGCCACCATGGCCGCGCGCAAGGCGATGATGGTCGAGGAGGCGGACGGCTTTCTCATTCTGCCCGGCGGCGCAGGCACGCTCGAAGAGATCTTCGACATGGTCATGCTGGGCCAGCTGGGCCGGCACAGAAAGCCGGCCGCCTTTCTGGACGATGCGTTCTGGGCGCCGCTCGAGGCGCTGCTGCGCCACGTGGTCGAGACCGGGTTCGCCGATCCGAAGATCCTCAAAGGCCTCAGCTTCCACGCCGGCGTCGAGGACGCGCTTCACGCCCTCGACGCGGCGTAGATCAGCGCCGGCGCGCAGCGCCCTGATCGGGCGCGACGAACAGCGAATCGGTACACACGACCCGCCCGTCCAAATCGCGCAGTTCGAGCGCGGCGCGGATCGGGCCGTCGCCGCGCGCCCCGCCGGGGCCGCGAGCGCCGGGATGATCGCCGAGGGGCGCGTCATGGCGCACGACGATGCGGCTTAGCGGGTCGAGCTGTACGGTGTCGCCGTAAAGCGGCCCGCTCTGTTCGGCCCGCATGCCCGGCGCGCGCACCGACAGGAACCACTCCGCCGCGTTCACAGACGCCGCCGACGCCAGAACCGTGTCGCGGTGAAAGCTTAGCTGGCACAGGCCCGGGGCTTCCGGTTCGAACGTGGGCGGCGCCGAGGGCGGATCGGCGAGCGCGACCGCGCCCAGAGCGCCGGCCCCCGTCAGCAAGGCGAGAATGAAGGTTTTCATGACGGTCTCCTCTCGAAGGGACCTCGCCCGGCCCCCCGCGCGAAATGCGAGGGGCCGGAGGCGGATCAGTGCTGACCCTGGATGACCAGCGTCACGTTGCCCGAGCCGGTCTGGCGCACGTTCGCGCTCTGGCCCCGGCCCGCCTGGATGACGCCGACCATGTTGTTGCGGCCGACCTGATCGGTGGTGGCGCGGTGACCGGTCCCGAACTGGGCGATGCCGGCCTGGTTGCGCGTACCGTACTGGTAGCTGTAGGCCCCGTTATAGGCACCGTCCTGACCGATCACGACCGAGTTCGAGCGGCCGTACTGGTCCAGCGCGGCGGCGTTGCCGCGGCCGTACTGGGCGACGGTGGCGCCGTTCCTCAGACCGTCCTGATAGGTCGAGACGTACTGACGCGAGCCGCGCTGTTCGACGTAGAGCCGGTTGCGATGGCCGAGCTGACGCCCGCCGATCTCGTTGGAATAGCCCGACTGATTGATGTCGACGCGGTTGCGCGGCTGGGCCTCGGCGGCGGCGGCCGTGCCGACGACCGTTGCGAGGCTGAGGCCTGCGGCCAGAAGCGTGCGGAATTTCATCTTCGGTGTCTCCTCGGTTTCGATCAGGCGCATGCCGCCTGACGCAAGGAGGAGACTGGCGGGCCCGCGCTGAACGGAAGCGGAGCGCGGCGTTCAGCTTTCCGAGGGGTAGATGAGCGCGGCGTTCATGCACCCGGCGGATAGATGAACGCCGCGCCCGTCAGGCCTTGGGATCGAAGACGTCCTCTATCTTCAGCTCGAACGCCTCGGCGATCTTGAAGGCGAGCGAGAGGGAGGGGTCGTGCTTTTCGGTCTCGACCGCGTTGATCGCCTGGCGGGAGACGCCGACGCGTTCGCCGAGAGCCGCCTGGCTCCAGCGCCGCTCGGCGCGCAGGACGTGGATGCGGTTTTTCATCGATACCGCCTCGCCACGAAGGGCGTGGCGATCCCCCACACCGCCGCGAGCGCAGGCAGCACCCACAGGATCGGGATCCGCGGCGCATCCATCCAGAGCTCCACGAAGCCCCAGCCGAAGCTGGCGAACGCCACCACGCCGGCCGCGATCAGGATCGCCTCGGACTGAATGCGGGCCTGCACCTCGTCCATGCTGCGGTGATAGACGAGGAATTCCCGCATCCCGAAAAGCGCAGGCACGACCGGCGCGAGGGCGAGAACCAGGCGCGCCGGGTCCGGCAGGTCCATGGCGTCGTCCAGCAGCGGCGCACCGACCACCATGACGCCGTAGGCGATCATGGCGAGCGAGAAAGTCAGAGCGTATCGTTTGCCGGCAGGTGTCATTTCTGAACGCGCTCCACGACAGCTTGAAGGATACCGATCACGGCTTCGGGCTGGTCGAGCATCACGAAATGCCGCGAGTCGGGCACGGCGTGCATGTCGAACCGGTCCAGCCGCTCGTACTGGGCGGCGTAGCGCTCGGCGATCGGACCGCCGGGCTGGCCGGGATAGATGAGCGTCACCGGGGCGCGCACGCCGTCGAGCACAGGGCGCAGATCGCCGCCGAAAATCTCCGAGCTGGCCACTGCCAGCGCACGCTGGTCGGAGCCTTCGATCCAGCCCATCACCCGCTCCTGGTCTTCCGCGGAGGTGACCTGCATGGGCAGGCCCTGCTCCATCATCGCCATGAGCGCGTCGCGCTCCATCGCCATGAACTGCTCGACCATGGCCGGGCGGCGGGCCGTCACCTGCTCGGGATCGGCGCCGGGCTGCATCAGCGCGGCGGTGAAGGGCGCGGAGTCGATCAGCACGACATGGGCGACCCGGTCCGGGGCGGCGGCTGCGGTCTGCAGCGCGATCTGACCGCCCAGGCTGTGGCCGACCAGAACGACGCCGGTCATGTCGCGCGCGGCCAGCGCGTCTGCGAGATCCTGGGCGGCCGGACCAATGAAGGCGTCCAGGCCGGCCACCGGGGCCGTGCCGGCGAAGCCGGCGAGATCGACATAGCTCGACCGGCCGTCCAGCGAGGCGCCGATCTCTGCGAACGCCTCTCCGGGCGAAGCCAGGCCGGGCACGAAGACGATGTCGGGTCCCGAACCTTCGGTCGTCAGATGAACGCGCTCCTGCGCCTCGGCCCCGACAGTCGCGAGGACGATAAGGCAGACCGCGGCGAACGCGGCGGCGAAAAAGCCGGACAGGCTCACCGGCGCGAGCGGGGCGACCGGCGCGACCGAGGCCGCGGCGCCGGCGGACGAAGCTTCCTGTGATCGGGTCATGACGTCTCCTTTCAGGTATTACTGACCTTTAGTCAGGCATACCTGACATAGACACGCGTGTCAATAAGACCTGACTTTTCGTCAGGATCACCGGTCATCATGTCAGGAGAGTCAGCCCCGTCCGCGATAGGGCGCGACGCCCTGATCGGGGATCCAGAGGCCTTTCGGCACTTCGCCCCACTGGCCGAACACGTCGATCGGAATACCGCCGCGCGGATACCAGTATCCGCCGATCCGCAGCCATTTGGGCGACAGCTCGTCGACCAGGCGCTGGCCGATCTGCATTGTGCAGGCCTCGTGGAAGGCGCCGTGATTGCGGAAGCTCTGCAGGTAGAGCTTCAGCGACTTGCTCTCCACGATCCAGCGCGCCGGCGCGTAGTCGATCACGATGTGCGCGAAATCGGGCTGTCCGGTCACCGGGCACAGCGAGGTGAACTCCGGGCAGGTGAAGCGGATGAGATAGTCGCCGTCAGCGGACGGGTTCTCCACCCGCTCCAGCACGGCGGTGTCGGGATCGGCCGGCGCGTCGGTCTTCGCGCCGAGCTGTTCGAGCTTGGAATAGCGATCTTCGGTCATGGCCGCGATGTAGCGCGGGCCGCGTCCCGCGCCAAGCGCGGCGCGCCTAACCTCGCCCTCAGCCCGGCAGGCTGAGTTCGACCTTCACGCCGCTCTCGGCGCTCCGGACGTCGAGTTCGCCTTTCAGACGCCGGACGAGATCGAGCACGATCTGGCCGCCCAGGCTCTCGCTGTCCGGCCAGTCCGCGCCGTCAAGGCCGCCGCCATTGTCCTCGACGATCAGCTTCAGCGCGTCATCGCTGCGTTTCAGCGACACCTTCACCGCCGCGTCGCCTTCGGCGCGATCGTCGAAGGCGTGCTTGAGGGCATTCGTCAGGATCTCCGAGACCAGCAGCCCCACCCGCGCAGCGTCCTCGACCGCCATCGTGACGGTCTCGGCCTGGACGTCGACCTTCACCGCCACGGTTTGCGACAGCGCCTGCATCGCCTCGCTCACGCGCTCGACATAGGCGCCGAGATCGACCTCGCTCTCGCCGCCGTCGGAGTCCAGATCCATCTTCGAGTAAAGAAGGCTGATCGCCTCCACCCGCTTGGCCAGCATCTGGGAGGCCTCGCGCCGGTCCATGTCGCTGGCCTGGGCGCGGATCATCGCCACGATCAGGGCGAGATGGTTCTTCACCCGGTGCTGCAGCTCCTTGAGCCGTTCGTCGAGCTCGGCGGCGCGGCGGGCGTAGCTCTTCGCCGCGCCGATTTCGTGCTGAAGCCCCAGAAAGTAGAGCGCGTCGCCTGATTGCGCGCGCACCGGCGTGACCAGAAGCCGGTTATGAAACTCCTCGCCGTTCTTGCGGTAATTGAGGATGTCGATCGCGATCTCTTCGCGCTTGTCGATCGCCTCGCGCAATTGCTCGCGATCGAGCGGATCGGTGTTCGGCCCCTGAAGGAAACGGCAATTGCGGCCGAGCGCGTCTTCCGGCGCGTACCCGGTGGTCGTCTCGAACGCGTCGTTCACATAGACGATCGGGTTGTCGTCCAGCGCCGGGTCGGTGATCACCACCGCGACGGGAAGCTTGTGCAGGCTGTCCTGACTGAAGCCTTCCGGCAGACCGGAAATACGCGGGGCTTCGCTCATGAACACCTCGAAAAAATCGCCTGTTTCGATACCCGAATATGAAATAGTGGAAATATGCCCAGTCGCAAGCCGGGCGGACGGCTTGCGAAGTTCGAACCAAAGGAGGGACATCCCGAATGACCGAAGCCCTCGCCGTCCTGCCTGCGGTGACGCTCCTCGGCGTCGGACTTATCTGTATTCTTGCTGCGCGCTCAGTGAACACCTCGCCCATCGTGATGTTTATCGCAGCGGGCCTGGTCATCGGTCCGAACGCGCTGGGCCTGGCGCCTCTGAACGACACGACCGCCCTGCTCGCCCAGCTCGGCGTGGTGTTCCTGCTGTTCGAGATCGGGCTGGGCTTTTCCATGCGCACGATCCGGGACTCGGGCCGCGACCTCGTCGTGCTCGGCCCGCTGCAGATGACCGTTTGCGGCGCCGGTTTCGCCGCGGGCGCATACGCGCTGGGCCTCGACCTGCCGCTGGCGATCCTGGTCGGGCTGGGCGCGGGCATCTCCGCCACCGCGGTGGTCACCGCCACCCTCGCCGAGCGCGGGCTCGCCACGTGTCCGCTGGGCCGGTCGGGCACGGCGCTTCTGGTCTTTCAGGACGTGGCGGGCATTTTCCTGCTCGTCTACGCGGTTTCGCTGGGCGGCGAAGGCGGGCTGCTGGCAGGGCTCGGGCTCGCCGCCGCCAAGGCTGCGCTCGCCGCGGGCGCGGCGCTCCTGATCGGCCGCTACGCCGCCCGGCCCGCGCTTCAGACGCTCGCGCGCACCGGCAGCCCGGAGATCTTCACCGCAGCCGCGCTCTTCCTCGTGCTCGCCACCGCTGCAGCCACCGGCGCGCTCGGCCTGTCGCTGACGCTGGGCGCGTTCCTGGCCGGCGTGATCGTGGCGCAGACGCCCTTCCGCACGGTGGTGAAGTCCGAAGCCCGGCCCTTCGGGGCACTGCTTCTGGGGTTCTTCTTCATCACCGTGGGGATGAGCCTCGACCCGCAGCTTCTGATCGATCAGGCGCTCCTGATCGCCGCAGCGCTCGCCGCCCTGATGATCGGCAAGACCGTGCTGGGCTTCATCGCCGCGCTTCTGGCGGGGTGGAGCCGGCCCGGCGCGACCCAGCTCGCCTTCCTGACCGCGCAGGGCTCTGAGTTCGGGCTGGTGCTGCTGGCGCTTCCAAACGTTTCCGCCGCGCTGGGCGCTGAGACAGCAGGCGCGCTCGTCGCCGCCAGCGCCGCCAGCCTTGCGCTCACCCCGCTCTGGACGGGACTGGGGCTGAAACTCGCCCGCAGGCTCGCGGCGCGAAACCGCCCTGCGCCGTCCGCGCCTTCAGGCGACGACCGGCCGATCCTGGTGTTCGCGATGACGCCGTCAGGCCGGATGGCGGTGGACGGGCTGGCGAAGTTCGGCGTGCCCTACGTGGCGATCGACTCAGACGCGGACCGCTTCATGGCCGCGAGCAGCGACGGCTACGACGTCAGCTTCGGCGATCCCAGCGACGTGCGCCTGATGGACGCGGTCGGCGCCACCAGGGCCCGCGCGCTGGCGCTGGCGAAATCGCGCTACGAGATCAGCCGCGAGGTCACCGACTATGTGCGTGAGACCTATCCCGATCTCGCGCGCTTCGTGCTGGTCGACACCCAGGCGGAAGCCGACAGGCACCGCGCGCTCGGCATGACCGCCGTCCTCAACCGCTCCCGCCCCGAGGGGCTCGACTTCGCCGCCGCGCTTCTGCGCTATGCCGGCGTGGAGGAAGCGAAGATCGCCGACTGGATGCGCGACGTGCACGACGCCTATTCCGCAACGCCCCTGCCCCGCAGCCCGGAGCCGGCCTGAACCGGGATCGCCGTGCGGGTGAACACGGTCCGCATCGCGATGTTGGAGACGAGGCGCGCCACGCCGGGCAGCCCGCTCAGCCGTTCGCGGTGCACGCGCTCGTAATCGCGCGCGTCGCGCACCTGAAGGCGGAGAAGATAATCTTCCGCCCCGGTGGTCAGCCGGCACTCCATCACCTCCTCGATCTCGGCGACGGCGGTCTCGAACGCCTCCAGCGTCTCGCGGCGCTGGTTCTGCAAGGTGACGAGTACGAACACGGTCAGGCCCCGGCCCACCCGGTCGGCGTCCAGAAGCGCGACATAGCCCGCGATGACACCGGCCGCCTCCAGCGCCTTCACCCGCCTGTGGCAGGCCGAAGCCGACAGCCCCACCGCCTCGGCCAGCTCGGCGTTCGAGATTCGCGCGTCCGCCTGCAGGGTTTCGAGCAGGCGGGCGTCGATGGCGTCGAACGTCATGAGGGCGATCCTTCGAATACGGCGGCGTGACGAGGCGCGGCGCCTGGGTCATGGCGCACCATTCTTCGATTTATTCGCGGCTTTGCGCAACAGGATTGCGCGTCGCAAAAGTGCCTTGCCGCAGACCCGGCGCGCCAAGTAATTTCTGCGCAATTTCAGACCAGAGGCGGCCTCGCCGCCCGGCCATCGGGGAGAGCTCCATGCGCGTCGGCGTACCCACCGAGATCAAGAACCACGAATACCGTGTCGGCCTCACCCCGAACGGCGCGCGCGAGCTCGTCGCGCACGGCCATTCGGTCGTGGTGCAGCAGGGCGCCGGCCTGGGCGCAGGCTTCACCGACGAGGAATACGTCGCCGCCGGCGCAGAGATCCTGCCCGACGCGAAGGCCGTGTTCGAGGCCGGCGAGCTGATCGTGAAGGTCAAGGAGCCCCAGCCCAGCGAAACCGCCATGCTGCGCCCCGACCAGACGCTGTTCACCTTCCTGCACCTCGCGCCCGATCCCGAGCAGGCCGCGGGCCTGCGCAAGTCAGGCTGCATCGCGATCGCCTACGAGACCGTGACCGACCGCACCGGCCGCCTGCCCCTGCTGCGCCCGATGTCGGAAGTCGCCGGCCGTCTGAGCGTGCAGGTCGGCGCGACCGCGCTTCACAAGGCCGCCGGCGGCCGCGGCGTGCTGCTGGGCGGCGTGCCGGGCGTGACGCCGGGCAAGGTGGTGATCCTGGGCGCCGGGGTGTCGGGCAGCCACGCCGCTGAGATGGCGCTGGGCCTGCGCGCGGACGTGACGATCCTTGACCGCTCCCTGCCCAAGCTCGCCGAGATCGACCAGTTCTTCCGCGGCGCGGTGAAGACCCGCTACTCCACCGAAGGCGCGATCGCCGAGGAGATCGCCGAGGCCGATCTGGTGATCGGCGCGGTGCTGATCCCCGGCGCGGCCGCGCCCAAGCTCGTCACCCGCGAGATGCTGGGCACGATGAAGGAAGGCGCGGTGCTGGTGGACATCGCCATCGACCAGGGCGGCTGCTTCGAAACCTCCAAAGCCACCACCCACCAGGACCCGACCTTCGTGGTCGACGGCATCGTGCATTATTGCGTGGCGAACATGCCCGGCGCTGTGGCGCGCACCTCGACCCTGGCGCTGACCAACGCCACCCTGCCCTTCACCCTGGCCCTGGCCGACAAGGGCGTGCAGCGCGCGCTCAACGACGACGTCCATCTCGCCCGCGGCCTCAACGTCGCGAACGGCGAGATCACCTACCAGGAAGTCGCCGACGATCTGGGACTTCCTTACGTGAAGCCCGACTGGCTCACGGTGATGTAGGGGGCGGCGCAGCCTCGGCGTCGTGAAAAAGCCCCGGCTGATCGGTCGGGGCTTTTTTTCGTTCGCGCTATGGGCCAAGCTTAACCCATCACCCGCTTCTTCGCCGCCTCGTATTCTGCGGCGAGCTGGCTGACATACGCGCCTGCGCCCTGGACCTTGGTGATCGAGCCGATGCCCTGGCCGCAGCCCCAGATGTCTTTCCAGGCCTTGGCGTCGGAATTGCCGCCCGAGCCGAAATTCATCGCGCTGGGATCTGATTCAGGCAGGTTGTCGGGATCGAGCCCGGCGCTGGCGATGCTTTCGCGCAGATAGTTGCCGTGCACCCCGGTGAAGAGGTTGGTGTAGACGATGTCTTCGGCCCGGCCCTTCACCACGCCCTGCTTGTAGGCCTCGGTGGCGCGCGCCTCGTCGGTGGCGATGAAGGCCGAGCCGATATAGGCGTAGTCCGCGCCCATGGCCTGGGCCGCCAGCACGCCGCCGCCGGTCGAGATCGAGCCTGAAAGCGCGATCGGCCCGTCGAAGAACTCCCGGATCTCCGCGATCAGCGCGAAGGGCGACAGCTCCCCGGCGTGACCGCCCGCGCCCGCGCACACCGGGATCAGGCCGTCCGCGCCCTTTTCAAGCGCCTTGCGGGCGAACTTGATGTTGATGACGTCGTGCAGGGTCTTGCCGCCCCAGGCATGGACGGCCTGGTTGAGCTCCTCGCGCGCGCCCAGCGAGGTGATCACCAGCGGCACCTTGTATTTCTCGCAGGTGGCGAGGTCGGCCTCCAGCCGGTCGTTGGACCGGTGCACGATCTGGTTCACCGCGAACGGCGCGGCGGGTTTGTCGGGATTGGCCTTGTTGTAGCTGTCGAGCTCGGAGGTGATCTCGTCGAGCCATTCGTCGAGCTGGCTCTGCGGCCGGGCGTTCAGCGCCGGGAAGCTTCCCACCACGCCGGCCTTGCACTGGGCGATGACCAGCTTGGGGTTGGAGATGATGAAAAGCGGCGCGCCGATCACCGGCACGCTCAGCCGACCCTTGAGAATGTCCAGACCCGCCAAGAGCCCCTCCCCTGTTTCGTCGTTCGAGGTGAACACCGTTCGCCGCCAAGCTAGCGCGCTTTGCGCCGGGGGGAAGCCCCGATCACCGCACCGGCCCGGTCTCCACCGGCAGGTCCTCGCGCGCGCCCCAGTCCGCCCAGCTGCCGTCATAGAGCCGCACGTCACGGAACCCGCCGCGGATGAAGGCGGCGTAGAGGATCGCGGCGGTCACGCCCGACCCGCAGGTGGTGATGATCCGGCGCTCTCGATCGGTCCGGGGCAGAATTTTCGCCAGCCCGTCTTCGGCGAGCAGTCTGCCGTCGGCCCCGATCACCTGCTGAAAGGGCAGGTTGATCGAGCCGGGAATGCGCCCCGAGGCGAGGCCCGCGCGCGGCTCGGGCTCGGTTCCCTCGAACCGGCCCTTCGAGCGCGCATCGACGATCAGCGCGTCGCGCCGGTTCACATGCCAGAGCACGTCCTCGGACGTCACCGCGTCGTCGCGGACGAGCCGGATCGGGCGCTCGAAGGAGACCGGCCGCGCCTTCGCCTCGCCGCTCTCGATCGCCCCGCCCGCCTTGCGCCAGGCGTCCAGCCCGCCGTCGAGAATGCGCGCGTCGCAACCGAACCGGCGAAGCGTCCACCAGACCCGCGCCGAGGCGGCGTAGCCATTCTGGTCGTAGACGATGAAGCGCTCGTTCCCGGTGAGCCCGTTTTCCGACAGCCAGCGCGCAAACCGCGCCGAGCCCGGCGCCATGTGCGGCAGTCCCGACGTGGGATCACACACCTGGTCGATGTCGAAGAACACCGCGCCCGGCACGCGCCGCGCGGCGAACGCCTCCGCGCCGGTCCTGCCCGAGGCCGGCATGAACCAGCTCGCCTCGACGAAGGCGGGGTTCTCCGTGCCCATCGCCTGAACAGCCGTGATCGCCACCGGTTCGCGCATGAAGTCCCCCTCCTCGACGCCAGAACGAGCAGACTAGCAGGCTTCGTAGCCGGTTGAAGCGCGCGGCGGCCCGGCGCGCCATCACCGCTCGAAGAACTTTCGCCGCGCCGCTACGTTAGGCCAGCGCGAGCAGATGGAAGAGGGAGCGTTCATGGTCCAGGAGCAGCCCAACCAGCCCGGCGAACCGCCGGTCACCGACGAGGAGATCACCGAGACGGTGACGCGCGGCGTGTCGCGTCTGGGCGAAGGCTGGCGCGATCTGGTGGACTGGGTGCAGGCCAACGAAGAGATCGCCCTCACCGCCGCGGGCGTGGCCGTAGGCGCCTATCTGATCATGCTGGCCGTGCGGATGATCCTGCACGCGGTGCTCAAGCGGGTCGGCCACAAGGACGAGACCGCCTTTCCCGCGATCGTCGGCCGGGCGGTGGGCAAGATCAATTCGCTCTTCCTGCTGGTCGTCGCGGTCTATATCGCGATGCGGCTCTACGACGTGCCGGGCGTGTTCACCGAGGTGACGCGATGGCTGGTCGTCGTCGCCGCGGTCCTGCAGGTCAGCGCGCTGGCCCAGGAGATCGCGGTCAGCCTTCTGCAGCGCAAGGCCGCACGATCAGGCGCGGGGGGCTCTGATCTCTCAAACGCGGTGAGCGTGCTGAAATGGCTGATCATCGGCGCGATCTGGATCCTCACCATCATCGTGCTTCTGGACACCGCCGGGGTCCAGGTCACCGCCCTCATCGCCGGTCTCGGCGTGGGCGGCATCGCCATCGGTCTGGCCGCCCAGGGCATATTCTCCGACCTCTTCGCCTCGCTTTCGATCCTGTTCGACAAGCCCTTCAAGAAAGGCGACTTCGTCGTGTTCGGGACGATCTCGGGCACGGTGGAGGAGATCGGCCTGCGCACCACGCGCATACGCTCGCTGTCGGGCGAGCAGATCTCGGTGTCCAACACCGATCTGATCAGCGAGCGCGTGCACAACTTCCAGCGCCTGATGCGCCGGCGCTTCGTGATGAACATCGGGGTGCTCTACCAGACCCCGGCGGACGTGATCGAGGCGATCCCGCGCTGGATCCGGGAGGACTTCGAAAAGATCGAGACCCTCACCTTCGACCGGGCGCACTTCTCCGGCTTCGGCGACAGCTCGCTGAATTTCGAGATCGTGTTCTGGGTCGAGGCGCCCGACTACGTCACCTTCATGGACAAGCGCCAGGAAGCGGGCCTGGCGATCATGCGCCGCTTCGCCAAGGAGGGCGTGGACTTCGCCTATCCCACCCGCACCCTGTTCATCGCCGGGCCGGGCGGAGACGCGATCGACCCAAGAGAGCAGGCGGGGGCTTAGCGCGCCTCGACAGATTATAGTCGTTTTGCTATAACGCTGGCATGAAGCTCAAGCCTTGCTTCTTTGTCGGGTCGGCGCGGGACGACATCTCCGCCTTTCCTGAGGAGGTCAGGCAAGCGGCGGGGTTCGCCCTGTTCGAGGCGCAAGCAGGAAGGCGCTTAAAGGCTTCGGCGGCGCCGGCGTGCTCGAGATCGTGGAGTCCCATGACGGCGACGCGTATCGCGCCGTGTTCACCGTGCGCTTCGCAGACGCCGTCTACGTGCTCCACGCCTTCAAGAAGAAGTCGAAACGGGGCGCCGAAACGCCGAAGCGTGACATGGATGTGGTGCGGTCGCGTCTGAAACTGGCCGAAGCGCATCATCAGTCGGAGGTGGAAGGAAAATGACGGATCAATCCATCACGCGCGCCGACAACGTGTTTGCCGCTCTGGGCGTCGAGAACCCGGAGGAGCACGCGCTGAAAGCGGAGCTGGTCGTCAGGCTGAAGGCTGTCATGGACGAGCGTGCAATCACCCAGACGGCCGCAGCGCGGATGACCGGGGTTGCGCAACCCGACCTCTCCAACCTGCTGCGCGGGCGTTTCAAGGGTTTCTCGGTGGAGCGTCTCCTCAGCCTGCTCACCGCATTGGGTCAGGATGTGGAGATCAGGCTCAGCCCGCGTCCGGCGGACGCTGGTCCGGCCTCGGTGCGTGTGGTGGACGGTTCGGAGGCCGCCTGACGGCACGGCGTTGCAAAGCCTCTTCGGCGCCGGTAAGCCCACGCTTCGTTTTCCTTATGCGCCGAGCCCGCCATGAGCCTGATACTCGCCGACCCGACCGCGACGCCCTTTCTTGAAGATCTCGAAGCCCGCGGCCTTCTCAATCAGAAGACCCCCGAGCTGACCGACGATCTGATCGAAAAGGATCGCCCGCCGCTTTATGTCGGGTTCGATCCCAGCGCGGCGAGCCTTCATGCCGGAAATCTCATCCCGCTTCTGGGCATGGACCGATACCGACGGCGCGGCGGACAGGTGATCGTGCTGCTGGGCGGGGCGACCGGGCTGATCGGGGACCCGTCGGGCAAGGACACCGAGCGCTCGCTGCAGGCCGAGGCGACGGTGCAGGCCAATATCGACAGCCAGCGCAGGCAGTTCGAGGCGTTGTTCGCCGCCACCGACGGCCCGGCGCCGATCTTCGTGAACAACGCCGACTGGTATCGCGACATGGACGTGATCGGCTTCCTGCGCGAGGTCGGCAAGCACTTCTCGGTCAACGCGATGCTGCAGAAGGACTCGGTGAAGAACCGCATCGAGAACCGCGAACAGGGCATCAGCTTCACCGAGTTCTCCTACCAGCTCCTGCAGGGCTTCGACTTCGTGCACCTGCACCGCGACCATGGCTGCATGATCCAGATGGGCGGCTCGGACCAGTGGGGCAATATCGTCGGCGGGGTCGATCTCCTGCGGCGGATGGAAGGCGTGCAGGGTCACGCCCTGACCTACCCGCTGCTGACCAATTCCGAGGGCAAGAAGTACGGCAAGTCGGAAAAGGGCGCGGTCTGGCTCGATCCCGACCTGACCAGCCCCTACGAGTTCTACCAGTTCTGGCTCAACAGCGCGGACGCCGACGCGCCGCGCTTCCTGGCCTGGCTGACCGACATCGACCTTGAAGCACTCGAAGCGCTGAAAGCCGCGCCCGCCCATGAGCGCCGGCCCCAGAAAGCGCTGGCGGAATTGCTCACCGCGCGCGTGCACGGCGCCGATCAGGCCGCGCTGGCCGAGGAGGCGAGCGCGGTGATCTTCCGCGGTCGGGCCGAGACGATGACCGACGGCCTTGTCTCGATGATCGCGCGCGCAGTCCCGACGGTGAACGCGACGGAGGCCGAGCCCCTGCCGCTCATCGACGCGCTGGTCGCCGGGGATGCGCCCGCCTGCGCCTCCAAGGGCGAGGCGCGCCGGCTGCTCAAGCAGAACGCGGTCGCGGTCAACGGTCAGAAACTGCAGGACGAACAGGCCGATCTGCGCGAGCACAAGGCCGGCGCAGGCGCGGCCATCGTCTCGGTCGGCAAGGCCAAGCGGTTCCTGGTGCGTTTCGCCTAAAACAGGCCGAGCGTCGAGCTTCCGCCGCCGCCGCCCAGAAGTCTCTGAAGGCCGGCCTGATAGTTCGCGACTTGGGCGGAGAGATAGGCGGGAACCGTCCCGCCGCGCTTGCCCGCCTGGGGACCGTCCAGCAGCGCTTTCAGCGCCGGGTCGATCGTCAGCTCGCGATAGGCGCGCTGGATCTTCGACTGGGCCTCGGTCAGCGCCTCGGTCGCCGCCAGAGCGGCGTCGCGATCGAGAATGGACAGGCGCGCGGGCAGTTCCAGCGCGAAGACTTTCGGCGCATCGGCCGTCGTATCGCCGCCGTCCAGCAGCGAGGGCTTGCCGCGGACCGTGCCCTCGGGAAGTCCCAGCCCTTGCAGGGCGTCGCGGCCTTCCGAGCCGCGCGAAAGCGTGATGGTGACGCCTTCCTTGGGCGTGATCCGCAGCATGTCGCCGTCTTTCGAGCGGCGCACGTCGGCGGTGCCGTCCAGCACCAGCGCGGCGTTCAGCTTGAAGCTCAGAGAGCGCATGGTCTCGTTGGCGGCGATCTCGATCTTTTTCTTCCGCCCCCCGTCGACCGAGACATAGAAGAAATCGCCCTCGCGCACCGAGGAGCGCGCGGTGATCACACGGGTGTCGGAATAGACGACCGAGCGCGAGGGGAAACCCATTTTAGAAAGCGCGCCGTCGCCGGTGGGATCGACCACCACGCCTGCGGCTTCAGCCAGCCCGCCGCGGCCCGAGATCTGCCGGCTCCATTCGCGCGCCCCGGTCAGCGCGTCGAACCCGGCCGCAAACGCGTTGCGCGCGCCGTCGAGCGTGCCGCCGGGCAGTGCGCCGGTCGTCTTGCCGGCCAGATACACCTTGCCGTTCGAGACCGCGACCGAACTCGCCGCGTCTTCGTCGGCCGTGCCCAGAAAGCTCGTATATTCCGTCCCGTCTACAGCGCCGGTGTCGGCCAGGCGCACGAGGAAGGCATCGCGCCCGCCCTGATTGGCGGCGACGACCGCACCCGAGGCGAAAGCCGCGCCGGCGGACCCTGAAAGGTAGACGCCGCCGTCCGCATCCGCCGCGACCCCGCCGATTCGCCCGCCGTCGAGCGACCCGAGATCGCGGCGCCAGACCGGCGCGCCGGTCCCGTCGTCTCCGGCGGCGTATTTCGTGATCACCGCCCGGCCGTCCACTTCGCTGGCGACGATCAGACCGCCGTCGGCAGCCATCGTGGTCGCGCGCACGCGTTCGGTCCCTGCGCCCGCCTCGGCGGCGCGGGTGTAAAGCGTCGTGCCGTCGGCGGCGATGGCGCGGACATAGCCGTCCGTGCCGCCCTGGCTCTGAACCCCGCCGATCGCCGATTTCGCTTCGCCGGAGACGTAGACCGTGCCGTCCGCGCCCACCGAGACGGCGTTCGCGCGATCGTCCGCGGTCCCGCCGAAGCGCCGCGCCCACTGCTCGACGCCCTCGGCGGTGTATTTCACCACCAGAGAGTCAGACCCGCCCAGCGCAGTGGTCTCGCCCAGCGCGCCTGTGACCGAACCGGCGACGATGACGTTTCCGCTGGCGTCGACAGCGACCGACGCGCCCTCCGCCGAGCCCGCCGCGCCCAGCGTGCGGGTCCAGATCTTCTTGCCCGTGGAGTCCCAGCGCTGCAGGACCAGGTCCTGCTCGCCCTTGATCGCCTGACCGTCCACCGCCGAATTCGTACGTCCGACCACGTAGATCGCGCCGTCCGCGCCGCGCGCGGTGGCCACCACGGTGAGCGGGTTGGAGGTCGTGCTGGTCTTGGTCTCCCCGTCCTCTGTCGTGGTCTCGGTGACGGTGGGGTCGGCCTCGATGCGGCGGGCGAAATCAAAGCTTCCGCCCGAGGCCAGATCGGTCCAGCGCACCAGCTGGCCGCCTGCGGTCTCGTCCGCGCCGGAGACCCCGGCGGTCCAGACCGCCGGAGCGCCTGCGGTTTCGGTGAAGCTGACCTTCTCGGTCAG
Organism: Oceanicaulis sp.; assembly: GCA_040112665.1. Lineage (NCBI taxonomy): Bacteria > Pseudomonadati > Pseudomonadota > Alphaproteobacteria > Maricaulales > Maricaulaceae > Oceanicaulis > Oceanicaulis sp. Next base: position 141,966 of record CP157796.1, read on the forward strand.
CACGCCCTTGATCTCGAAGCCCCAGCTGTTTCCGGCGATCACGCCGTTCTCGTCGGGCGTGCCGATCTTCACCCGCTCGATCCGGCTGATCATGCCGGCCGCTTCGAGCTGCGTGTTCACATGGGCGGCGACATTGTCGAGCGTTCGCGGCGTCGCGCCCATGTCGGCGAGATCGACGGCGATCGGCGTGTCGACGCCGTTCTTGCGCACCGAGATCGTGAAACGCACATCGCCGGTCAGCCCGGCGACCTCGGCGTCGAACGCGCCCTCGTGGATCGCGCCGCCGACATAGCGGGATTCCCCGCGCTTGATGGCGAGCGCGCTCTCGGCCTTGGCGAGGTCCTCGCCCTTGACCACGCTGACGCCTTCAAGGTCCAGACCTTCGAAGAAGCTGTCGAGCTGGGCCAGGCCTTCGGTGAAGCGGCGGCTCCAGAACGCCCGATCGGTGTCGCTGGCGGTCTTCTCGCCCGCCGCGCTCGACAGCGCCTGAAGCTTGCGGATCCCCTGATGCAGGGCGAACAGCTTCTTCTCGTCTTCGCTGACGTCGAGATCGGAAAAGGCGCTGAGCCGGGAGTCGAAGAATCGGCCGTCGGCCAGCACGTCGCGGCGCAGGGTTTCCAGCGCGACGATCTCGCCGCGCGGATCCCAGGGCGGCAGCACGTCCGAGGAGCGCTGTGCGCCGCTCGCGGTCTGGACGGGCGCAGCCGTGCGCGCGGAGTTCAGAGCCAGACTCTGCGCCGCGCGCGCGCCGTACCAGGCGCCCAGAAGATCGACCGAGAACACCATCGCTCCGCGTCCTTATCCCGGCGTGACGCACCACGCCGAGCCAAGCCGAATCGATACCCCGGCCGGAGAAAACAAATCGTTAGGAAACGCGGTGAACGAAGCGCTACGCGGCGAGGCCCAGCGGCACGGGCCGGGTCTGCCGGGTGGCGGGATAATCCGCCGAAAGCCGGGCGGCGTCGCACTGGCCTGCGTTGATCGCCACGATGTCCGGGCGCCTGAGGCACAGCCCTGCGAGCTCGGCAGCGCCGGCGGTTGCCGCGCGCTCGCCCATCGCCTCGAACACGGCGCGGAAGAAGGCGAGGTCTTCAGGCTTGTCGAGCGTCCATCTCAGCCGCTCCAGCCCGCCGCCCGGACCGCGCAGATTGACGTGGGACAGCCGGGGATGATTGCGGATCCAGGGCGTGACGTGCTCGCGCTCGAACGGATCGGCGGCCTTGCGGTCGGCCTCGAAAAGCAGCTCGGCGGAGAACGCCTCGCAGTCGAGCCCGTGAGGAAACAGCGCCGGTGCGTTGTTGCTGGCGTAGTCCGCGCGGCTGTCTTTCAGAAGCGACAGAACCCCGCCGGCGAGCACCGGATCGATGAAGGGGCAGTCGGAGGTGATGCGCATCACCGTGTCCGCGCCCGCCTCGCGGGCGGCCCTGGCGTAGCGCGAGAGCACGTCGTGCTCGTCGCCGCGCACGACCATGACGCCGTTATCGGCGGCTTCTTCGGCGACGGGATCGTTTTCAGCGGTGTCGGGGATCGCGCAGACCACCAGGTCGACGCCGGGAATCGTCTTGCAGCGATTGAGGCAGCGAGCCAGCGCGGTCTTCGCGCCGAGATCTTCGAGCACCTTGCCCGGAAGCCGGGTCGAGCCCATCCGGGCCTGCACGATCACGGCGCTGGTCATAGCCTCATCCCCCTCGAGACCGAACGCCCTGATCCTCGTTTACATCGCCTAACGCGGCGTTAACCGGCGGCGGCGGATCGTTAATCCAGTTCGAATCATCGCCCGCGAGGCTCCGCCATGGCCAAAGCCGCCACAGACGCCGTCGACCAGCTCTTCATCGGGCGCGATTTCGCCGACCGGCGCATGAATCTCGACGGCAAGACGATCCTGGTGACCGGCGGGACCGGCTCGTTCGGGACCTGCTTCACCGAGACCGTTCTGCGCGAGTTCAAGCCGAAAAAGCTGATCATCTTCTCGCGCGACGAGCTCAAGCAGTACGAGATGGCCCAGCGCTTCGACCCGGCCGTACACAAATGCCTGCGCTATTTCATCGGCGACGTACGCGACGAGGCGCGGCTGGACATGGCGATGCGCGAGGTCGACGTGGTGGTGCACGCCGCCGCGCTCAAGCACGTGCCGATCGCGGAATACAATCCGTTCGAGTGCATCAAGACCAACGTCATAGGCGCGCAGAACGTGGTCAGCGCGGCGATCAAGCGCGGGGTGAAACATGTCGTCGCCCTGTCCACCGACAAGGCGGCGAGCCCGATCAATCTGTACGGCGCCTCGAAGCTGGCGTCGGACAAGATCTTCACCGCCGCCCAGGCGATGGGCGGAGGGAACGGACCGGTCTTCTCGGTCGTGCGCTACGGCAACGTGGTCGGCTCGCGCGGTTCGGTCGTGCCGTTCTTCAAGAAGCTCGTCGCCGAAGGCGCCGATCACCTGCCCATCACCGACGAGCGCATGACCCGGTTCTGGATCACCCTGCCCCAGGGCGTGAATTTCGTGCTCTCCGCGCTGGGCATGGCAAAGGGCGGCGAAGTGTTCGTGCCGAGAATCCCCTCCATGGCCACGGTCGATCTCGCCCGCTCCATCGCGCCGGAACTACCCCACAAGGTGGTCGGCATCCGCCCCGGCGAGAAGCTGCACGAGGTGATGGTGCCCGAGGACGACGCGCGCACCACCGTGGAGATCGACGACCGCTACGTCATCCTGCCCGGCCATGACGCGCGGGTGCGCGAGGCCTGGCTCGCCGACGGCGCACTGCCCGTGGCCGAAGGCTTCGCCTACGCCTCGAACACCAATCCCGAACGCCTCGACGCGCGGGCACTGCAGAGCCTTTTGCAGGCCCGGCTCGCCGGCTAGGCGATGGGCGCGCCGCGCGTCCTCTTCCGCTGCGACGCCGGCCCCGAGATCGGCGGGGGCCATGTCATGCGCTGCCTGACATTGGCGAACGAACTTGCGAGCCGCGGCGCGGAGATCGCCTTTTGCGTCAATGACGGCGCAGAAAAGACCGCGCCGGCGCTGGCCGGGGCGGGCTACGCCGTGATCGGAACGAGCGACGAGCGGCCCCGCCTGCCTGAAAGCTGGACGAGCGCGGACCTTCTCGTGCTGGACCGCTATGACGCGGACCGCGCTGAAATGACGGCCGCGCGCCGCCTCGCGCCGCGCCTTGTCGTCATCGACGATCTCGCAAACCGGCCGCTCGACGCCGATCTGGTGATCAATCCCAATCCCGCCGACGGGCCGGACGCCCATGACGGCCTGCTCGCGCCCGGCACGCCCGTGCTCGCCGGCGCCGCGCAAGCGCTGATCCGTCCTGAGTTCGCCGCCGCACGCTTCGCCGCGCTCGAACGCCGGGCCGAAGGCGGCCACGTTCGCCGCGTGCTGGTCAGCCTGGGGCTCAGCGATGTCGGCGGCGTCACAGCGCGCGCGGTCGAGGGCGTGAGGCGGGCTCTGCCGGACACGCTGATCGACGTCGTAATCGGGGCGCATGCGCCCAGCCGCGACGCGCTGGAGGCGCGGGCCGCAGCCGATCCGAGCCTCACCGTCACGATTAACGCGACGGACATGGCCGCCCGCTGCGCTGCGGCAGATCTCGCCGTCGGTGCGGGCGGTCAGTCCGCGCTGGAGCGCTGCGTGACCGGCCTGCCCGGCGTGATCGTCGTTCTGGCCGAGAACCAGCGCCGCGCCGCAGCCGGCATCGCCGGTCAGGGCGCGGCGATCGCGCTCGAAGACGGACCGGATCTCGCCGCCAGACTGGCGCCCCTGCTCACGACGCTCGCCTCGGACGCAGAGGCGCGTCAGGCGATGAGCCGGGCGGCGTCGGCGGCCTGCGACGGTCACGGCGCGGCGCGGGCGGCTGATGCGATCGAGCAGCTGCTGAACGGAGCGCGGGCGGCGTGACGACGCTCATTCTCTCTCCCTATCCCGAAGCGCTCGGGATCGAGGATGCGGTGGTCGCCGATCCGGACGGCGACGTACTCGCTCAGGCCCAAACGGCCGGCGCGGAGCACCTGGTGGTCTACGGCTGGCGGAAGATCCTGCGCGGGGCGGTGCTGGAGCGGTATGCAGGCCGGATCGTCAATCTGCACATCTCACTGCTGCCGCATAATCGCGGCGCGGACCCCAATTTCTGGTCCTGGTTCGACGCGACGCCCAAGGGCGTCAGCGTGCATCTGATCGATGCGGGCGTGGACACAGGCCCCGTGCTGATCCAGGCCGAGGCGCAATTCTCGCCAGGCCCGATGACGCTCGCCAGCACCTATGCCGTCCTCCGGACGCAGGTCGAATCCCTGTTTAACGCCGCCTGGCCGGACATCCGCGCCGGACGGCTCGCACCGCGCGCCCAGCCCGCCCCCGGACCCCGCCCGCGCAAGGCGGCTGAAAAGACGGTCTGGATGAGCAGACTCAGCGCAGGCTGGGACACGCCGGTGAGCGAAGTCGAAGCCTTGGGCCGGCAGGCCCGGCGAGAGCGAGAGGAACGATGATGAGCGCGACAGTGACCCTCGACGGCCGCGAGATCGGCCCGGGCCGGCCGCCCTATATCGTCGCGGAGATGAGCGCCAATCATCTGGGCTCGCTCGACCGCGCGCTCGAGATGATCGCGGTCGCCGCGGACTGCGGCGCGGACGCGGTGAAGATCCAGACCTACACCCCCGACACGATCACGCTGAACTGCGACCGGCCCGAATTCATGCTCGAGGAGGGCCGCTGGGCGGGCCGGACGCTGCACGATCTCTACAGCGAGGCCCAGACCCCGTTCGAATGGCACGCAGCCATGTTCGAGCGCGCGCGCGAGGTGGGGATCACGCTGTTCTCCGCCCCGTTCGACCATAGCGCGGTCGACCTCCTGCAGTCGCTCGACGCGCCCGCCTACAAGATCGCGAGCTTCGAGGTGGTCGATCTGCCGCTGATCCGGCGCTGCGCGGGCACGGGCAAGCCGATGATCCTCTCCACCGGCACGGCCAATCTCGGCGAGATCGCCGAAGCGGTCCGCGCGGCGCGCGAGGCGGGCTGCAAGGAGCTGATCGTTCTGCACTGCGTGTCGGACTATCCGGCGAATTTCGCCGACGCCGACCTCAGAACCCTTGTTCATCTCGGAGAAGCGTTCGGGGTACCGGCCGGGCTGTCCGATCACACGCCCGGCACGGCGGCGGCGGTGGCGGCCACCGCGCTGGGCGCGGCGCTGATCGAAAAGCATTTCACGCTGAAGCGCGCCGACGGCGGGCCGGATTCGGCCTTCTCGCTGGAGCCCGACGAGCTCAAACGGCTGGTCAAAGACACGCGTAACGCCCGCGCCGCTCTGGGCCGCGTGCGCTATGACCTCGCAGGCTCTGAAGGCGCGTATCTCAAGCTCCGGCGCAGCCTCTACGTCACCGCGCCCATCAAAAAGGGCGAGACGCTGAGCGAGAAGAACGTGCGCTCGGTGCGTCCCGGCTACGGCCTTCATCCCCGCCATTATGAGACCGTGCTGGGCCGCAAGGCGGCGCGGGATCTGGCCTTCGGCGAACCGCTGGACTGGTCGGCGATCGAAGGCGACGCGCCGCGCGACTAGAGCCCCAGGGCCGACTTCAGCGCACCAGCGACGCGCGCCACGTCACCGTCTTCCATGTCCGGATAAAGCGGCAGGGACAGGGTCTTTTCGTAATACGCCCGCGCGCCGGGCAGATCGGTCTCGCCATACCGCGCGACGTAGAAGGGCTGGTCGGAGACCGGCACGTAGTGGACCTGGCTGCCGATCCCGCGCGCGCGCAGCCGCTCCATGACGACCGCACGGCTCACGCCGGCCTCTGCAAACTCGATCGCGACGTTCATCAGATGCCGGCAGGCGTCGACGCCGGGCTGAACGGCGGGCGCTTTCACCAGCGGCGCGAGCGGCGCCAGCGCCTCGCGATAGAGCGCGGTCAGCTTGCGGCGGCGCCCGGCGAACTGCGGCAGGCGGGCGAGCTGGGAGCGGGCCAGCGCGGCGTTTAGATCGGGGATGCGGTAGTTCCAGCCCAGATCCTGCATCTCATAGGCCCAGGGCTCGGCCCGGCCGTCGAAGCGGTAGAAATTCCCCGCCTCGCGCTCCACGCCGTGGCTGCGCATGCGCGCCATGCGGCCGGCCAGCGCCGGATCGCGGGTCGTCGCCATGCCTCCCTCTCCCGCCGCGATGGTCTTGACCGGGTGAAACGAGAAGGTCGCCGCATCCGACCTTGCGCAGGCGCCGGCCTGCCCGTCCGGCCCCACTGTGCCCAGCGCATGGCAGCTGTCCTCGACGATCTTCAGCCCCGCCGCCCGGGCGACCGGTTCGATCGCCGCCATGTCGCACAGCGCGCCGGCGAGATGGACTGGCAGCACGGCGCGGGCGCGAGATCCGGCGCGGTGAAGCGCGTCTTTCAGCGTGTCGGCGGTCAGAAGCCCGGTCTCGGGATCGGTGTCGGCGAAGACCACGTCTGCGCCGCAATAGACCGCCGCGTTCGCGGTCGCCAGAAACGTGACCGCCGGCACGATGCAGACATCGCCCGGCCCGACCCCCAGCCCGGCCAGCGCCAGATGAAGTGCGGCGGTCGCGGAGTTGCACGCCACAGCGTGCGGCGCCCCGACAGCGCTGGCGAACTCGCCTTCAAGGGCCGGGATTTCTGGGCCGGTGGTCAGAAACCCGCTATTGAGCGCGCGGGCGAGCGCGTCGAGATCGCTCTGGTCGACTGACTGGCGGCCATAAGGGAGGAAATCGTCGCTCATCGCTGGCCCGGCCTCTTCAAGGACGCGCGCATCCTCGCCTGAGTCGCCGCTTCAGCCCTGAGGCTTTTCGAAGACCTGCCAGGTGATGTCGTCGAAGCTCGTGTCCTTCGACCAGGCGAAGCCGTAGCCCCGGCAGACGAGCTCGGGATGGCGGTCGAGATAGAACTTCCCGAAATCGCGCTTGAAGAGATAGCCGGTCTCGCCGCGATACTCGAGCGCTTCGGGGCGCGGCGAGAAATACTCTCCGCACACCACCCAGCGCCGCGACACGCGGCAGATCTCGTCCACCGCCGCGCCCAGATCGTCGGGATGGATATGGATGAGCACGCCGGTGGTGAACACGAGATCGAACGCGCCGTCCTCGAACGGCAGGGCCTGCGCCGAGCCGTCCACGATGTCGCCAGCGGCAGCGACGCCGGAGGCCTTCACCCGCTCACGCGCCGCAGCGTTGGGTTCGACCGCGGCCAGGCGAGCGCCGGTCAGCGCGGACAGGGCGTGCAGATTGATCCCCTCGTTGCAGCCGACTTCGAGGACGGAGGCCGGCGGCGCGCCGGCCATGACCTTGAACATCTCCGCCCAGACGCCCAGCCGGCCGCGGACCGCGTCCGCGCTGACCGCGCAGCGATCCGTGTAGGCGTCGCCGAACGCGCCGCGCCAGAATTTCAGCTGGTCGGTCTCGGCCATGGCGGGCCTCCCTCAGAGAGGCTCTAGCGGCCGAAGAGCGACAGGATGATCTGCGGCTCGGAGTTCGCGATCGACAGCGCCTGCACGCCGAGCTGCTGCTTGACCTGAAGGGCCTGCAGCTTGGCGCTTTCCTTGGCGAGGTCGGCGTCGACGAGATTGCCCACCCCTTCGTTCAGGCTGTCGATCAGCTTGCCGACGAAGGTGCGGTGCGCCTCCATCTTCTTCAGATCCGAACCGAGATTGGCGAGCGCCTGGTTGACGTTGTCCAGACTCGTCTGGATCGCGCTGACCACGTCGCCCGCGAGCGTCGCGGTGCCCAGGCTCGCCGTGCTGGCGAGCGTGATGATCGCGCCGGAGATCGACATGTCCTGGCTGCCCAGCGTCACCGTCCGCGTCGCGTCCGCGTCGGCCAGGAAGGCGATGCCGCCGGTCAGGGACCCGTTCAGAAGGTTCGCGCCGTCGAACTCGGCGTTCTGCAGGACGACCTGGATCTGCTCGAGCAGGGATTTGAAATCGCCGTCGAAGGCCTGACGGGAGAAGGTGTCGATGGAGGGATCCATCGCCGCAGTGGCTTTCTCGCGCATCTGGATGAGCAGATCGGAGATCGCCTCGCCCGCCGCGATCGCGACGTCGCCGATGGAGACCGCCCGGTCGAGCGAGCCCTGCACCGATCCCAGCGCGCCGATGTCCGAGCGCATGCCCTGGGCCACCGCGAAGACCGAGGAGTTGTCCTTGGCTCCGGAGACCTTCAGCCCCGTGTTGATCCGGTTCTGAACCTCGGTCATGTCCATATTGGTCTTGTTGAGGTTCTGAAGGGCGATCATCGCCGAGGTGTTGGTGTGGACGCTCAGCGTCATGAGACTTCTCCCGCGTGGCTGGCCCTGCCGCGTTCGGCGGCCGTTCCCTTCACCAGGAGCAACCGGCGGGCCAGTTTGGCGCCCGCGCGGTAAATCGTTTTATTGCAATGGGTTGGATACAAAACGCCCCACCCGGCGCTGGCTGGGCGGGACCGGCTTACGGTTAATTTTTGCCTTCGGCCCGGTCGTTTCTGCCGGGCTCAGGCGCGCTCGTCGACCAGACCGCCACGCTGATCGCGCAGGAACTGGACGAGGTCGAGATACTTCTCAGGCGGCCACTGGCGCATGGTCTCGCCGGTCTCGGAATCGACGATCTTGTATATGAACCGGCCGGCCTCGCCCTCGCGGTCGATCCGAAGGCGCGAGCGGGAGGTGGCGTTGATTTCTTCACGCATCGACTCGATGCGGTCGGTCAGCGAGCGGTCGGCGGGCTTCGGGGCCCTGTCTTCCGGCGCGGAAGCGCGGGCAGGCTCGAGCGCGGCGTCCGCCGGTTGCGGCTCGGCCGCTCCGGACTGCGCGTCGCGCGGCGTGAGCGCGGGGGCGCCGGCCGTCATGAGCTTCGCGATCTCCATTTTGTTCATCAGGACGCCTTTTGGGGCGTCTTGCTCCTCCATCTGAGGCTTCGTGTCTCATGCGTCGTTCAGAAGGTCGGCGGCCGGAGAGGAACCCCACGTAACGCTCCGGCCGCCTCGCTCCTATTGGTTACCGGAAGTAACCCAGGACCGTGCTCGGCGCGGAGTTCGCGATCGAGAGGGCCTGAATGCCCAGCTGCTGCTTGACCTGCAGCGACTGCAGCTTGGCGGACTCCTTGGCGAGGTCCGCATCGACCAGGTTGCCGATACCGGCTTCCAGAGCGTCGGACAGCTTGCCCACGAAGGTCTTGTGCACTTCCAGCGCCTTCGACCCGGTGCCCAGACGCGCCAGCGACGCGTTCAGGTTGTCCAGGGACGTGCCGATCTGCGAGGCGATGTTGTCCGCCTGCGTCGCGGTGGCGAAGGAGGCCGTCGAGGTCACCGTCACGATGGAACCGGAGAGCGACATGTCTTCGTCGTCCACAGTCACCGTGTTGGTGCCGTCGGCGTTGGCTAGGGCTGAGATGCCCGGGGTCTGCGAACCGTCGATCAGGTTCGTGCCGTTGAACTCCGCGTTCGACACGATGGTGTCGATCTGATCACGCAGCGCCTTGAAGTCCTCGTTCAGCGCCGTCCGCGAGGACGCGTCGAGCGAGGTGTCCGCAGCGGCCAGGGCTTTCTCCTTCATCTCCACCAGGAGGTCGGAGACCGCCTCGCCCGCAGCCAGGGCCACGTCGACCGTCGAGACCGCCAGGTCCAGAGACTGGGTCACCGCCTTGTAGCCGCCCACGTCGGCGCGCATGGACTGGGCGATCGCGAAGACGCCGCCATTGTCCTTGGCCGAGGAGACCGCAAGACCGGTGTTGATGCGCTGCTGGACCGTCTGCAGCTCGGAGTTGGTCTTGTTGAGGTTCTGCAGGGCGATCATCGCCCCAGGGTTAGTGTTGATCGTCGCCATTTCTTGGCTCCTTCAAAGTTCCGTTTCTACGGGTTGAGACGCACGTTTTGCGCGCCATGATCCGCCGGCGGGCCCACGTTCTGCGGCCCGCCGGCGAATTCAGTTACGGATTACCGGAAGTAACCCAGGATCGTGCTCGGGGCGGAGTTCGCGATCGACAGCGCCTGGATGCCCAGCTGCTGCTTGACCTGAAGCGACTGAAGCCGCGCGGACTCCTTGGCCAGATCGGCGTCGACCAGATTGCCGATGCCCTTCTCCAGCGCGTCGGAGAGCTTGCCCACGAAGGTCTTGTGGATCTCCAGCGCCTTCGACCCCGTGCCCAGGCGGGCGAGCGAGGAGTTCAGGGCGTCCAGGCCGGTCTCGATCGACGTGGCCACCGTCGCAGCCGACGCGGCCGAACCGAATTCGGTCGCGGTGCCGATGCTCAGACCACCGCCGGTCAGGCTGAGGTCTTCAGCGGCGATCGTGATCGTGTTCGACCCGTCGGCGTTGGCGAGCGTCGTCAGGTCGGTGCCGCCGTTGCCGATGAGGTTCTTGCCGTTGAATTCGGCGTTCTGGACGATCGTGCCGATCTGGTCGCGGAGCGCCTTGAAGTCTTCGTTCAGGGCGGTGCGCGAGGCGGTGTCCAGAGAGGTGTCCGCGGCGGCCAGCGCCTTCTCCTTCATCTCCACCATGAGGTCGGAGATGGCTTCGCCCGCGGCCAGGGCCACGTCGACAGTGGAGACGCCGAGATCGAGGGACTGGGTGACGGCCTTGTAGCCGCCGACATCGGCGCGCATCGACTGAGCGATGGCGAAAACGCCGCCGTTGTCTTTCGCCGAGGAGACCGCCAGACCGGTGTTGATCCGGTTCTGAACCTCCTGCAGCTCCATATTGGTCTTGTTGAGGTTCTGAAGGGCGATCATCGCGCCCGGATTCGTATTGATCGTCGCCATTTCTTGGCTCCTCACGTTTCTACGTATGGGGACGCACGTTTTGCGCGCCGGGTCTTCTGACCTGACGTTCACCGAGCAAGGCCGGGGCCAGATTCGCGCAGAGCCTCGACAAACGCGATCAGGCCTATGATTTTGTTGGATTTTGCCGAAACGAGGCGCTGGGCCGCGCGAAGCGTGGTCGGCAGATTTTGCCGGTCCGAGCCCGATCCAGCCCGGCAGAAATTGCCCAGCGGGCAGGAATTGCCGACGCGGCGGGACCCGTCGTCTCTGATTTGGTGAATCACCGGTTAACCATGCGGCCGGCAAAAAGAAGGGGCCGCCCGAAGGCGGCCCCGCCGGTCTTTAGCCGAAGAAGGACAGAACCGTCTGCGGCGTGGAATTGGCGATGGAGAGCGCCTGCACGCCCAGCTGCTGCTTGACCTGCAGCGCCTGGAGGCGGGCGGACTCTTTCGCCAGATCCGCATCGACCAGATTGCCGATCCCCTTTTCGAGGGAGTCGGACAGTTTGGTGACGAAGGTGGAGTGGATCTCGAGCGACTTGGATTTCGTGCCGAGCCGCGCGAGCGCCTCGTTCACGTTGTCCAGAGACGTTCCGATCTGCGAGGCGATGTTGTCGGCCTGCGTGGCGGTGGCGAAGGACGCCGTCGAGGTCACCGTCACGATGGATCCGGAGAGCGACATGTTCTCCGAGGTCACCACGATGGTGTTCGAGCCGTCCTGGTTGGCCAGCGCCGTGAAGGCCGCCGTCGTCCCGTCGATGAGGTTGAGGCCGTTGAACTCCGCGTTCGCAACGATCGTCCCGATCTGATCGCGCAGCGCCTTGAAGTCTTCGTTCAGAGCGGTGCGCGACTGGGTGTCGAGCGAGGCGTCCGCAGCGCCCAGGGCCTTTTCCTTCATCTCGATCAGGAGATCCGAGATCGCTTCACCGGCGGCGAGCGCGACGTCGAGCGTCGCCTCGCCCCGGTCCAGAGACTGCTGAACCACGCCGTAACCGGCCACCTGTGAGCGCATGCGCTGGGCGATGGCGTAGATGCCGCCATTGTCCTTCGCGCCGGCCACTTCGAGCCCGGTGTTGATACGGTTCTGCACTTGCTGCAGCTCCATATTCGACTTGTTCAGGTTCTGGAGCGCGATCATCGCTCCGGGGTTCGTGTTCACCGAATTCATCATTGTGGGGTTCCTCCGTTCTGGAAGCGAACGGCCGTTCTCGGCCGGCGGACATTTTGTCCCGCCAGAGTCCCCGCAAGCGCCATGCCGCGACAAGCCAGGCCGCGGCGCTATTTAACTTTGCTATTTCAGAGGGTTAAGTTTATCGCCCACACACCGGACGGCGCGCCGGGTCGTTTTTACCCGGCAATTCCGTCCACAGGTTACGCGAGGGGAACGGTCAGGCCGCGTCCGAGCGCGGGGCGAGCCCCTGCATTACGGTGCGGTTGATGTCGATCAGCGTGTCGATGTCGCCGCCGCCGCGCATGGCCGCGCTGGTCTCCTTGGAGATGAAGATCGACAGCGAGATGATCGAGGCGCGCAGCCCGTCGGGAAGCTGGTTGTGCTCGCTCGCGCAATCGGCCGCGAAGGCCGACCAGACCCGCCGGTTCCAGTCCAGCGCCTCGGCGCGCTTTCTGATCTCGCTCGGCGCGATCTCCCGGATCTCCATCAGGGCCCGGGTGACCTGGCCCATGAGGCGGTACTCGGTCGAACGCGGGTCTTCGGTGCGCGCGGACGCGGTCTGGTAAGCCGAATAGGACATTTCAGCCCTCGCCGCCGGCTTGCGCCGCACCGCCGAGGCGCTCGGCCTCGTAGGCGATGAGTTTCCGGCACCGAAGCAGCGCCTTGTAGAACTCGTTCGCCATGACTTCGCGGCTCACCGCGACGCATTCCGACAGCACTTCGGGATTGCTGATCGCGCTCATGAAGTCGGTCATGCGCATGACGAACTCGTCGTAGAGCCCGTCTTGGCTGGTCGAGCTCAGATACATCATCATCACGGGGAAGTAGATGCGCTTGGCCGGTGTGTCGGCCTCGTGCTGCTGCATGATGTCCTTCTCGCGCAGCACGCTGGCCTTGTTCTGCAGCACCAGCGTGGCGCGCCGGTCGCCGTTTTCCACGACCGCGCCATTGAGTACGAATTTCTCGCCTGGCTTCAGGGACAGCTTGAGCGGCATGGGCGGGGCGAAGCTCCGTCTAGCGCGGCGCTGATACGCGCCGGATTTGCGCCCATGTTTCACCGCCACGGTGAACAAAGGGTTTCAGCGGCGGCCACGTCGCTGCGCGGGACGTTAGCGAAACCTTAATCGAAGCAAAGCGCGATGGACCCTGATCCCGGAACCAGCGAAACGAGCCGCCATGACCCGCACTTTCGATCTCGACGCGGAACTGGCCGCCGGGCGCGAGGCGCCCAAGCGCACCGTCGAACGCGAACGCACCCAGGCCGGCGCCGAACTCGCGCGCGCCCTCGATCAGAAGCCCGCCTCGGGTAAGACGCCCTCGCCCAAGGCCGTGGGCCTTCTGCGCCGGGCGATGAAGACGGTGGACACCGACGAGGCCGGCGCCGCGCAGGCCGCACGGCTCTGTCTCAAGGCGCTCGATATCGAGCCCGACTGGGCGCTCGCCAACCACGCCATGGCCGTCGCGCTCGACCGGCTGGGCCGTCTCGGCGCCGCGCTCAACTTCTATCAGCGCGCCTATGCGCTCGATCCGACCGACGCCGAGCTTTACATGAATCTCGGCCTCGCCGCCTGGAAGCTCGACATGCTGGAGGCGGCGGAGAAATTCCTGCGCCTGTTCCATAAGCTCGCGCCGACCCATCCCGGCGCGGTCATCAACCTCGCGGGCCTTCTGCGCGATCTCAACCGCTACGAGGACTCCATCGAGATCCTGCGCGCGGCGATCTACGCCGATCCCGACCGGGCCGAGCTGTGGAACGCGCTGGGCACGTCGGTTCTGGAAAGCGGCGATCCGGAAGGCTCGGAGGTCTTCTATCTCGAGGCCCTGCGCCTCAATCCGGGATTTGCGCGCTCGCACCACAATCTCGGCTTCGCCTACGACATGGCCGGCCGGCCCGATGAAGCCGCAGAACTGTTCGCCCGCGGCGCCGAGCTGACCGACCGCCATGTCGACCGCATCACTATGGTGCACGCCCGCTCGCTGGCGCTGCTCGCTGCAGGAAGGCTCGACGAAGGCTGGGAAGCCTACGAGTCCCGGCTCGACCGCTTCTACAAGCAGGCCACCGAATTCCTGATCGACGCGCCGCGCTGGGACGGCGTCGACCCGGCCGAACTCAGGGGCAAACGCGTGCTGGCGGTCGGCGAACAGGGCCTTGGCGACGAGGTCGCCTTCGCCTCGCTGGTTCCCGATCTCGTAAAGGCCGCCGGACCGGAAGGCTCGGTCACGCTCGCCACCGAAAAGCGTCTCGCGCCCCTGTTTCAGCGCAGCTTTCCCGGCGTGGAAGTCCTGCTGCACAAGACCGTCAAGCGCGAGGGCCGCGTGTTCCGGGTCACCGAAGATCTCGCCGGCGGTCCGCCCGAAATATGGCTGCCGATCGCGACCGCCCACCGCGCCTTCCGCCGGACGCCGGACGCCTTCCCGACGACCAGTCACATAAAGGCCGACCCCGCCCGCGTGGCGGCGCTGCACGAGCAGCTCGCCGCACTTGGTCCCGGCCCGAAAGTGGGGCTTTTGTGGAAGTCGCTGAAGATGAACGCGAACCGGTCTAAATACTTTGCCGCGTTCGAAGCCTGGCGGCCGGTCATCGAGACGCCGGGCGTGACCTTCGTGAACCTTCAGTACGGCGACGTGGACGCCGAGCTCGAACAGGTCCGCAAGGCGACCGGGGTGCAGATCGCCCAGATCGAAGGGCTCGACCTCAAGGCCGATCTCGACGGCGTCGCCGCGCTGGGCGTGGCGCTGGATCTGACCATCGGCCCGATGAACGCCTCGACCAACCTTTCGGCCGGCGCGGGCGGAAACACCTGGATCGTGCACGGCCAGCCCGCACCCTGGACGCTGTTTGGGACCGGCGAGGTGAAATGGTATCCGGCCTCGCGCTCCTTCAAAGCCGAGCGCTTCGGCGCCTGGGACGGACTGCTGAAAACCGTCGCGGCCGAACTCGCCGCATTTGCCAAGGCGCGCGCCGCAGCCTGAGGGCCGAGGCTAGGCGCACGGGCGCGAGCCCCCTAAGTTACCGGTCAACGATCACGCGAAGCCTTGAGGAAAGGGCGCGTACGAATATGCGTTTTGAAGGCACCAAAGACTATGTCGCCACCGAAGAGCTCGCCTCTGCGGTGAACGCGGCGATGATCCTGGAGCGGCCGCTTCTGGTGAAGGGCGAGCCGGGCACCGGCAAGACCGAGCTGGCGCGCCAGGTCGCCGCAGCCACCGGATCGCAGCTTCTCGAATGGCACGTCAAATCGACCACCAAGGCGCGTCAGGGGCTGTACGAATACGACGCGGTCGCCCGGCTGCGCGACAGCCAGCTCGGCGACGACCGGGTCCACGACGTGAAGAATTACATCCGCAAGGGCAAGCTATGGGAGGCGTTCTCCGCCCCCGAGCGCCCCGTCCTGCTGATCGACGAGATCGACAAGGCCGATATCGAGTTCCCGAACGACCTTCTTCAGGAACTCGACCGGATGGAGTTCCACGTTTACGAGACCGGCGAGACGATCAAAGCCGAGCAGCGCCCGATCGTCATCATCACCTCGAACAATGAAAAGGAACTGCCCGACGCCTTCCTGCGCCGGTGCTTCTTCCACTTCATCGCCTTTCCCGACGAGGACACGATGGAGCAGATCGTCCAGGTCCACTTCCCCGACCTGAAGGGCCGGCTGCTGAGCGAAGCGCTGAACATGTTCTTCGAGATCCGCTCGGTGCCGGGTCTGAAGAAGAAGCCCTCGACCTCGGAGCTGCTCGACTGGCTCAAGCTCCTGCTCGCCGAGGACGTCGACCCCGCCGTGCTGCGCGAGCGCGACCCCCGCAAGCTCATTCCGCCCATGCACGGCGCACTTCTAAAGAACGAACAGGACGTCCAGCTGTTCGAGCGTCTGGCGTTCATGAGCCGGAGAGACGGCGGGTAGGAACACCTCTCCCCCGCTTCCCGTTGCCCCCTCGAACCCGCATTTACGAGGAGGCGCCTTTCATGGCCGACATCTTCAAGGAAATCCGCAAGGACCACGACCAGGCCCGTGAGCTGATGGATCAGATCATGGAGACCTCGAACGACGCGGCCGAGACGCGCGCCGCGCTGTTCGACAAGTTCAAGCTCGACATGTGGTCGCACAACAAGATCGAGGAAGCGCTGTTCTACCAGCCGCTGCGCGAGGCCAAGGAGACGCGCGGCGAGGCGATGGAGGCGCTGAGCGAGCACCATGTCGCCGGCGGGCTGATCGAAGAGCTCGACGCCATGCCCAAGGGCTCCGACGCCTGGATCGGCAAATTCTCCGCGCTCAAGGACATGATCGAGCATCACATGCAGGAGGAGGAGAACGAGGTGTTCTCCGACGCCCGCAAGGTGATCAAGGAAGACAGGGCCGAAGAACTCGGCGATCAGTTCCAGAGCCGCAAGAACGTGGTCGTGCCGGCGATCTCGCCTGACAGCTGAGATGTGCGTCGCGGTTCAGAACAAAGGGCGGCCCCTGGGGGCCGCCCTTTTTCATGCGCAAGACGCCAGGCCGGTCTTCGCCCGCCTAATCGTCGCGGTGCACGCGCTCGGACCGTTCGTGGCGCTCCTGGGCTTCCAGGCTGAGCGTCGCGACCGGGCGGGCGTCGAGTCGCGCCAGGGCGATCGGCTCGCCGGTCTCCTCGCAATAGCCGTACTCGCCGTTTTCGATTCGGCGCAGCGCCGCGTCGATCTTGCTGATCAGCTTGCGCTGGCGATCGCGGGCGCGCAGTTCCAGCGCGCGATCGGTCTCGGTAGAGGCCCGGTCGGCGAGGTCGGGCAGCGTGCCGACATCTTCCTGCAGATTGGAGAGGGTGGAGCGGCTCTCGCGAAGGATCTCGTCCTTCCAGGCGAGCAGCTTTCGGCGGAAATACTCCCGCTGGCGCTCGTTCATGAACTCCTCTTTATCGCTGGGCCGATAGCCCGACGGGAGTTCGATTTGGGATTTCTGAGCCACGCTCATCTGACCGTCTCCTCCACCCCTTAAGAAGCGCGGCGTAAAATATCGACGGCGCGCGGATAGTCAATCGACGAGGGCTGTCGTCACGCAATTGTCGTGCCGGGCCGAAAGTCTCGAAAAATCTTGGCGTTGAAAAGACGAGACCAAGGCGGTCAGGCGTCGTGCTTGGCCAGTTCCACAGCCGCGCGGATTTCGACCTCGTCCAGCATCGCCTCGAGCCGGGGGTCGTCGGTCGCCTCGCGGCGGGCTTTGAGCGTGTCCATCAGGCGCACGAGCGTCGGGCGGGGAATCGCCCCGTCCAGCAGGGCGAGCTTGAGATCGTCGAGGATGTCCAGGAGCGAGAAGGCGCGTTCGGTCGCCTGCTTCTTCGCCTCGCGAAAATCGCCCGCGCCCTGAAGCGCCAGGAGCGCGTCCACGCCTCCGAGCGCACTCGCACCGGATAACGGCGCGGCCGCCGACGCGCCCGCGCTGCGGGACGGACCCTCGGGCGCGAAACCGCCCGCCGGCGCCGAAGCGCCGGTTTTCCGCGCGCCTGAAGCGCCGGAGAGATTGCGCGGACCGTTGACTTTCATCGGGGTGACTCGCTCAGCGGAAACTTCGGTTCGACCGTGGCTTAAGCTCTGTTAACAGCCTCTTAAGCACGGCCCGGCCTTAGGCAGATCTTGCCGGGCCCGCAGGCCGGGCGGCAAATCGCGCCGCCTGACGCTGCGCCCCAACCTGCTGATTTTACATAGAATCAACAGCGTTAACCCTGGCACGGTTTTCGCATCGCCGTGCGCGACAGCTGCAGAAAGCCTGACCGAAGCATGATCCGCGCGCTCGCCATCGCCCTCCTCGCCCTCGCCGCCGCCCCGGCTTTCGCCGATCCGCGCATCAAGGACATCGCCGATGTCGAGGGCGTGAGGGATAACCAGCTGGTCGGCTACGGCCTGGTGGTCGGTCTGGACGGCACCGGCGACACGCTGCGCAACGCCGCTTTCACCCGTCAGGCGCTCAACTCCATGCTCGAGCGGTTCGACATCAACGTGCGCGAAGCCGATCTGCGCACCGGCAACGTCGCCGCGGTGGTGATCACCGCCGAGCTGCCTCCCTTCTCGATGCAGGGTTCGCGGCTGGACGTTTCGGTCAGCGCGCTGGGCGACGCGCAGAGCCTTCAGGGCGGCATCCTGATCGCCACGCCTCTCATGAGCTCGAACGGCGACGTCTACGCCGTCGCGCAAGGCTCGGTCGCGGTGGGCGGGTTCTCCGCCGAGGGCGACGCGGCCAGCGTGACGCGCGGCGTACCGACCAACGGACGCATCGCAAACGGCGCGATCATCGAGCGCGAAATCGATTGGAACCTCGCTGATCAGCCGCGGATCCGGCTGGCGCTGCGCAATCCGGACTTCACGACCGCGCGGCGCATGGCCCAGGCGATCAACGCCTATCTCGGGGCGAACGCGGCCAGCGCGGAGAACCCCTCCATCGTAAGCCTCGCCCGTCCGACCGAGTTTCGCGGCGACATGGTCAGCCTTCTGGCCGAGGTCGAGCAGCTGCGGGTGGAGACCGACATGCGCGCCCGCGTCGTGATCGACGAAGCGACCGGCACCATCGTGATGGGCGAGAACGTGCGCGTCTCCACCGTCGCGATCGCCCAGGGCGGGCTGACCATCACCGTCAGCGAAAGCCCGATCGTGAGCCAGGCCCAGCCCTTCGCCGACGGCGGCGAGACGGTCGTTCTGCCGCGCACCGACGTCACCGTCGAGGAAGACCGCGCCGATCTCGGCGTTCTGGAGGGCAGCGTGTCCCTGCAGGAGCTGGTCGACGGGCTGAACGCCCTGGGGGTCAGCCCGCGCGACATGATCACCATCCTTCAGACCATCAAGGCGGCCGGCGCGCTGCAGGCCGAGATCGAGGTGCTCTAGGATGGACGGCCTGCTCGACGCCCAGCTCCAGAACGCGCTCGCCGCAGCCCGCTCGGGCGCGCCGGGCCGGCCCGGCGGCCAGACGCCCGACCAGATCCGGGCCACGGCGGAAGATTTCGAGGCGGTGTTCCTGGCCCAGATGATGGAACACATGATGGGCGACACCACCGAGTCGAGCTTCGGCGGCGGCCCGGGCGAAGCCGCCTTTACGTCAATGCTCAACGAGGAATTCGCCAAGGTCACCGCCAGGGCCGGCGGGATCGGCCTGGCCGACGCGCTGGTGCGCGAAATGCTCGCCCTTCAGAAGGCTTCGCAATGACCGAACTGGCCGCGAACACCCCGTCCGAACGCGCCCAGGCGCTGATCCGCCTGACCGCGCGCCTGACCGCCCTGCTCGAACAGGAGACCGCCCTGTTCGAGGCGCGCAAGCCCCATGAGGCCGTCCCGCTGCAGGCGGAAAAGACCAAGCTCGCTACGCTCTACCGCGCCGAAACCGCACGCGCGGCGAAGGACCCTTCGCGCCTGTCGGGCGTCGAGGCTGCGCTGAAAGCAAAGCTGCGCGAAACGACCACGGGCTTTGAAGCCGCCCTGCGCCGCAACGGCGCGGCGGTGGAGGCGCTCAAGACCCTAACAGAGGGCCTCGTCAAAGCGCTCGCCGACGAAGCCGCCCGCCAGAAAGCCGCCCAGGCCGGCTACGGCCCGAACGCCGCGCGCGGCGCAGGCATCGGCGCACTGGCGCTGAACCGGACGGCTTAGGCTTAGCGAGGCGCAGGTTCTGCGACGCGCAGAGATCCCACCCCCGCTTGCCCTTCCCTCCCTTTCGCCGCACATAGCGGCCCATGCCGCGCTACAAGCTGACCATCGAGTATGACGGCGGGCCTTTCGTGGGCTGGCAGCGTCAGGAGAACGGGCCGAGCGTGCAGGCTGCGATCGAGGCGGCTGCGCGCAGGCTCGATCCAGGCGCGAGCGACGTCTATGGCGCGGGGCGCACCGATTCCGGGGTTCATGCGCTGGGCCAGGTGGCCCATCTGGATCTTGAGAAGGCGCTGCCCGCAGACAAAGTGCGCGATGCGCTGAACCATCATCTCAAGCCCGACCCGGTCGCGATCCTAAAGGCCGAGGCGGTGGGCGACGAGTTCCACGCCCGGTTCGGGGCGACGCGGCGGGGCTATGTCTACCGCATCGTGTCGCGGCGCGCGCCGCTGGCGCTGGACCGGGGCAAGGCCTGGCGGATCGCCCGGCCGCTCGACGCCGAGGCGATGCACGCCGCGGCGCAGCATCTTCTGGGCACGCATGATTTCACCACCTTCCGCGACGCGCAGTGTCAGGCCGACAGCCCCGTGAAATCTATGGACAAGGCGGTGGTCACCGCCCTTCCCGGCGGGGAAATCCAGATCGTGGTCGAGGCGATCAGCTTTCTTCACCGCCAGGTCCGCTCGATCACCGGATCGCTGGTGGAGGTGGGCTTAGGCAAGTGGAGCCCGGCCGACTTCAAGGCGGCGCTGGACGCGGCCGACCGCACGCGCTGCGGGCCGGTGGCGCCGCCCGACGGGCTCTATCTCGACTTCGTCAGATACGGTGAGCGCTGAGCCCGGCTAGAGCGCGGCCATGATCAGGTAATCGGCGATCAGCGGCACGGCGGCTGCCAGCGTGGACAGCCCGATCGGCAGGCCCAGCGCGGCGTGGGCGACGCGCCAGTGCACGTAGAGCCGGACCATCTGATAGATCGCCACCAGAGAGCCCAGCGCCTGCGCGTCGGCGAGCCCGGCCGCATAAAGCGCCCAGTAGGCCGCCTGCAGATGGATGAGGACGAAGACCGCCCAGTTATGGGCGACGAGCCAGCTCGCGAACCGGCCACGCACGTTCAGCACCATCGCCATGATCGCGGCGAGCACCGGGAAGACGAGCCAGAAGCGGGCCCAGATCGCCAGCGCCTCGATCCCGGTGATGCGCGCCTCGGCCGAGGCGATGGCGGGGTTCTCCGCGGCGAAGTGATTGACCGAGGCGACGAGCAGCGCGAACGCCGGCAACGCCAGCACCACGCCCAGGAACGACCGCGCCACGCCGGTTTCGGTGACGTTGAAATAGCTCTTCCAGTCGCTGCGGAAGGTCAGCATGCGCCAGACCCCGCGCGCCGAGGCGAGGGTTTCGGCCAGAAGGCTCGGGCGCGGCGCGTCCGCGCTCATGCGGCGAAGGTCTCGAAATAGCGGTTCAGAACGCGCGCGTAGATCGCCGCGAGCGCGGTGACGTCGGCGGCCGGAACGCGCTCGTCGATCTGATGCATGGTCGCGCCGACCAGGCCGAACTCGGCGACGGGGCAGTAATCCTTGATGAAGCGGGCGTCGGACGTGCCCCCGCCGGTGGTCAGGGCGGGCTCCTGGCCAGTCACCTCGCTCACCGCAGCTTTCAGAAGGTCGGTGAACGGGCCGCTTCGGGTCAGGAAGGCCTCGCCGGTGACCTTGAGATCGAGCTCGATCTTGCCGGCGAAGTCCAGCCCCACCGCTTTCGCTTCGTCCTCGATCCAGCGCTTGAGATCATCGCCCTGGTGCGCGGTGTTGAAGCGGATGTTGAATTTCGCGCGCGCCTCGCCGGGGATGACGTTATGGGCCGCGTTGCCGACATCGATCGTGGTGACTTCCAGATTGGAGGGCTGGAAGTGCGGCGCGCCGTCGTCGAGCCTGCGCGCGGTCAGCCGGGCCAGAAAATCCATGAGCGGGGGTATCGGGTTCTCCGCCTTGTCGGGATAGGCGACATGGCCCTGCCGGCCCTTCACCGTGACCACCGCGTTCAGGGAGCCGCGGCGGCCCACCTTGATCGTCTCGCCCAGCGTGTGCGGATTGGTCGGCTCGCCGACCAGGCAGTGATCGAAGCGCTCGCCGCGTTCGTGCAAAGCGGCCATCAGCCGCTTGGTGCCGTTCACGCCGGGGCCTTCCTCGTCGCCGGTGATCAGGAAGGCGATCGAGCCGGCCGGCGCGCCGTGATCTTTCATATACTGCGCGACGCCCGCGACCATGGCGGCCACCGCACCCTTCATGTCGGACGCGCCGCGGCCCCACAGCACGCCGTCCTTCACCGATCCGGAAAACGGCGGCTCGGTCCATTCGGTCTCAGGCCCGGGCGGGACGACGTCTGTGTGGCCGGCGAAGGCGAAGACCGGCGCGGCGGTCCCCAGCCGGGCGTAAAGATTGTCGACCTCCTCGAACCTGAAGCGCTCACAGGAGAACCCCAGCTGCTCGAGCGCGCCCTGAAGCGTGTCGAGCGCGCCTTCATCAGCCGGCGTCACCGACGGCGCGGCGATCAGCCGGCGGGCGAGCGGAATGGGATCGGCGAGGTCGTCGAGAACAGGCGCATCGGTCATGGCCGCAGAGATAGGCCGATTAGGGCGCGGGCGCCATGGGCGGGGGGCAGGATAAACCGCCCGGCAACCGTATGCGCGGCGAACGCTGGCGCATGGCGTCGTCCTGAGCCATGAGCGGATGATGGAACGTACTTTCAGCGGGTGCGAACCCGGCCGGCTCAGAAGCGTGAGGATCTGCGTGGTCGACGACAACGGCCATATGGGCCGGATCGTGCAGGACATGTTCCGCGGCTTCGGCGTGGGCGTGGTCGAGGTGCACAGCGACGCCGCGGCTGGGTTACGCGCTTGCGACGACTGCGCGTTCGACCTGATCGTGATCGACTATCACATGCCTACGATCGACGGGCTCGACTTCACCCGGCTGGTCCGCAAGAGCGCGAGTTCGAAAAACGCCCTCACCCCGATCGTGATGGTCAGCGCCTATACCGAGCACTGGCGTGTGGCGGCCGCCCGCGACGCAGGCGTGACGGAAGTGTGCGCGAAACCGCTTTCGGCGAAAGAGCTATGGACCAAGTTCGCGTCGATCGTGAACAGCCCGCGCGCGTTCGTGCGCGCCGGGGAGTTCTTCGGCCCGGACAGACGCAGAAAAACCGAACCCCGCGAGGGCCCCGAGCGCCGCCGTGACGTCCAGTACGTGCAGGGCGAAAAGGCCTAATCGCGCAAAAGCGCGTTCACGCTGGTCTTCGACCGGGTCTGGGCGTCCACGCGCTTGACGATGACGGCGCAGTAAAGGTTCGGGCCGCCGTCCTTGCCGGGCAGGGTTCCGGGCACGACGACGGAGAAGCTGGGCACCTCGCCGCGGGTGATCTCGCCGGTCTCTCGATTGACGATCTTGGTCGAGGCGCCGAGATACACGCCCATCGACAGCACCGAGCCTTCGCGGACGATCACGCCTTCGGCCACTTCGGCGCGGGCGCCGATGAAGCAGCCGTCCTCGATGATCACAGGGCTCGCCTGCAGCGGTTCGAGCACGCCGCCGATGCCTGCGCCGCCGGAGATGTGAACGTTCTTGCCGATCTGCGCGCAGGAGCCGACCGTGGCCCAGGTGTCCACCATCGTGCCTTCGTCCACATAGGCGCCGATATTGACGTAGGAGGGCATCAGCACCGCGCCCTTGCCCACGAACGCGCCGCGGCGGACGGCCGCAGGCGGCACGGCGCGGAAGCCGGCGGCCTTGAACTCCGCCTCGCCCCAGCCGGCGAACTTGCTGGGCACCTTGTCGAACCAGGGCCCGCCGTCCACGCCGCCCTCGACCAGGCGGTTGGGGTTGAGGCGGAAGCTCAGCAGCACCGCCTTTTTCAGCCATTCGTGGACGACCCAGCGGCCGCCGTCTTCGCGGCTTGCGACCCGCGCCTCACCGGAATCAAGCGCCGCGATCGCGGCTTCCACCGCCTCGCGCACTTCGCCGCCGCTCTGCGGGGTCAGCGCCTCGCGCTCCTCCCAGGCGGTGTCGATGACGGTCTGAAGGGCGGGATCGAAGCTCATGGGGTCATCCGGTCTTTCTGGTGCGGACGTCGTGCCAGTCGCCCAGGAAGGTTCTCAGGCAGTCGGCGGTGTAGTGCACGTGGTCGAACTCCGCGCCAGGCCCTGCGGTCTCCCCGTCGGGGATCTCGATCGGCGCGCGCACGAGCACGCAGGTGTAGCCCAGCCCGGCGGCGGTTTCGAGATTGCGCGCGCTGTCCTCAAACATCACCGCGCCCTTGGGGTCGAAGCCGAATTTCGAGGTGAAGCGCTCGAAGCTCTCGCGCTGGGGCTTGGGCGTGAAATCGCCCGCCTCGATGTCGTAGAGATCGTCGAACAATCCGTTCAGCCCCAGCCGGTCGATCACCTTCTCGGCGTGCTTGAAGCTGCCGTTGGTGAAGACGAGCCTGCGGCCTTCGAGCTGGCGCACATGATCGGCGAGGACCGGATCGGGCGTGATCACGTCATGGTCGACGTCATGGACGAAGTCCAGGAACTCGCGAAGGTCGACCTTGTGGTTCGCCATCAGCCCGTTCAACGTCGTGCCGTAATCGTGCCAGTAGGTCTTCTGCACCTTGCGCGCGGCGTCGCGTTCGAGATCGAGCAGCTGCATGACGTATTCGGTCATACGCCGGTCGACCTGGGTCATGATCTCCGCGTCGGCGGGGTAGAGCGTGTTGTCCAGGTCGAACACCCAGGTGTCGACATGGTCGAGCTTCACGATGCGGCTCAAGGCAGAGCCTCCTCGAAATCGGTACCGCCGAGCCGAAGGACGGCCCCGCCGTTCTGAGGGTCGGGCGCCGGCGCGAACCTGGCCGCCTCGAACCCGCTGGCTGCGCAATCCGCGCGAAGGTCGGTGGAGAACCGGCCCGGCGCCACGCAGAAGGTTTCAGTTCCGCCCGCCATGGGCCGCATCGCCCCGCCCTGCCCCAGAAGCCGCGCGTGAACGAACACTTCGCCTGCGGTCAGCCGTTCGGCCAGAGCCTGCGCGCAGGCGCCGGGTTCCACCCGCCACCAGCCGCGCGTCTCGTACCCCTCGCCACTGGCGCGGGTGACCGCGGCGGCGACCGGCGCGCCCGCCTCGTTGCAAATGCGCAGGCCCGCGTTTGCGTTGCGCTCGAGCGCGCGGGCGTGCAGCGCCTCGATCAGCGCGGCGCGGTCCGCGCCGAAACTCCGTCCCGCGTCGGATTCAAACGCATCGACCTGCCGCCGCGTGCGTCGGCCGGCGTATCCGTCGATGACGCGGATGTCGTAGCCGGCGGCCTGCAAAAGCCGCTGCAGCCCCGCCTCCTCGGCCCGGTCGCGATAATCCTCGAGTTCGACGAGCACGGCGCGGGTGCGTTCAGGCTCGCTCAGCTGGCGGAATTGCCGGGTCTCCAGACCCAGCGCGGCGCAATCGGCCACGCCCTCGATGGAGAAGTCCGCCTCGTCCACGCAGACGTCCAGCGCGCCGCGCCATTCGCGCACCCCGCCCAGATAGGCCGGGGTGGAGCGGGCGTAGAGATACTGGTCGACATCCGCGCCGGGCCCGATCTCCGCACAACCGCCGGGCATGACCCGCGCCCAGCCTTCCGCGGCGATGCCTGACGGCGTGCGCCAGGCCTTGGCGACGTCGACGACGTAGCTGGTCTCGTTGCAGACCTGCCCGGCGCTGGCGGGGCTGGCGAAGGCGAGGCCGCCGAACGCGGCGGCGAGCGCGATCAGAACAAGGCGCATGGCTCAGCCCTCCGCCTGGACGGCGATCTCGGCGATTTCGGCGCGCAGCTCGGGTATGCCCTCGCCCTTGGAGCTGGAGGTCGCGACCACGACCGGATAGGCCGCCGGCCGGCGCTTGAGCTTGGCGTCGGTTTCCGCCAGCCGCGCCTCGGCTTCGGCGGGCTTGAGCTTGTCGATCTTGGTCAGGACCACCTGATAGACCACCGCAGACTCGTCCAGCGCTTTCATGATCGCCTCATCCACCGT
Source organism: Oceanicaulis sp. (assembly GCA_040112665.1). NCBI lineage: Bacteria > Pseudomonadati > Pseudomonadota > Alphaproteobacteria > Maricaulales > Maricaulaceae > Oceanicaulis > Oceanicaulis sp. Next base: position 167,494 of record CP157796.1, read on the forward strand.
CTTCACGCCGTGGCGCGCGTCGATCAGCAGGATGACCCGTTTGAGGTTAACCCGGCCTCTAAGATAGGCCTTGGTCAGCCGGGTCCAACGCTGCACGACGTCCTTGGGCGCCTTGGCGAAGCCGTAGCCGGGAAGGTCGACGATTCTGAGGCGGCCGCCGAGGTCGAAGAAATTCAGCTCGCGCGTGCGCCCCGGCTCGTTGGAGGCCCGCGCCAGACGGTTGCGGCCGGTCAGCGCGTTGATCAGCGAGGACTTGCCCACGTTCGACCGGCCCGCGAAGGCGACTTCGGGCGAGGTCGGGGGCGGCAAGGTGTCCAAACTCACCGCGCCGAGCATGAAATCGCACGGCCCAGCAAAGAGCTTGCGGCCCGCTTCCAGGCGAGCCGCTTGTTCCGCCGCGCGGTCGCCGTCTTCGCTCACGGCCTAGCTTCTCGGCTTTTTCTTGGGCGCGGGACGCTTTTTCTTCGCCGCCGGGTTGGACCGGGTGCGCGCGCCCGCAGGCTTGGACGGCTCGGGCCTGGCGTCGTCGGCTTTCGCCTCGCCCTGCACGGTGTCGTCCTCGGGCCGGGCCGCCGCTTCGCCCGCCGGGCTGTCGCCGGCGGTCTGCGCGGCCGCCCCATCGCCCTTGGCCGGGTCGGGCGTGGCGACCGCGTCGTCGCGCGCCCCGTCGGTCAGCGCCTTGCCTTCGATGACGGAGACTTTCTCCTTGAGGGTCGACCCCGCGCCCTCGTCGTCGAAGCTCGGCGCAGGCTTTCCTTGCAGCTTCGCGGCGATCCGGGCGACGTGCTTGTCGAGTTCGGTCTCCTGCCCCTGTCGGCGCATGATGATGTATTGCTGGCCGACGGTCAGAAGGTTGTTCCACGACCAGTAGATGATCAGCGCGGCGGGGAACGGCGCCATGACGATCGTGAACACGATCGGCAGGAAGGCGAAGATCTGGCGCTGGATCTTGTCGGGCGGCGGCGGATTCAGCGATTGCTGGGCCCACATGGTCACGCCCATGATCAGCGGCCACAGGCCGATGGCCAGCACCCCGCCGATGATCGGCACGCCGGACGGGTCGTAGGGCAGAAGGCCGAACAGGTTCCACATGTTCGTGGGGTCGGCCACGCTCATGTCCTCGATCCAGCCGAAGAAGGGCGCGTGGCGGGCGTCCAGCGAGATGAACACCGTCTTGTACAGTGCGAAGAAGATCGGGATCTGCGGCAGGATCGGCAGACAGCCGGCGACCGGATTGATCTTCTCCTTGCGGTACAGCTCCATCATGGCCTGCTGCTGGGCCTGCGGATTGTCCTTATGGCGCTCGCGGATCTCGGTCATTTTCGGCGCGACGGCGCGCATCTTGGCCATGGAGGCGAAGGCGCGGTTGTTAAGCGGGAACAGGACGATCTTGATCCCCAGCACCAGCGCCATGATCGCCAGGCCGTAATTGCCCATGATCCCGTAGAAGAAGTGCAGGATCGAGAAGAACGGCCGGGTGAAGAACCAGAACATCCCCCAGTCGATCGCCATGGTCAGCCGCTCGATGCCCATCTCGTCCTGATAGCGCGCCAGGATCGGCTGTGACTTCGCGCCCGCGAAAACATGGTTGGTGTTGGTGATCACCCCGCCCGCGGGGATGGTCACCGCCTCCGACAGGTAATTGGCCTCGAAGACCGGCTGGCCGGGCCGGTCGAGCACGCGGAACTGACCGCGAATGACGGACTCGTCGCCCGGCGCCACGGCCGCGAGCCAGTATTTCGACGTCAGCCCCATCCAGCCGCCCGCGCCGGTGCGTTCGGTCAGGTCGCCGCGGCCTTCGTCTTCCATTTTGTTGTATTTGCGATCGAAGCTCTCATCGCCGACGACACCGACCGCGCCTTCGTGCAGGATGAAGAAGTTCTGCAGGTCGGCCGGCACGCCTTCCTGGCGCACCAGCGCATAAGGCCTGAGCGCGATCGCGTCGCCCGATGTGTTGGCCACAGTATCGGTGACGGTGAACAGATAGTCCTCGTCGACCTCAATCGTGCGGCGGAACACCAGATAACCAGACCGGTATTCCAGCACGACGGGGCTGTCGGGGGTCAGGACGTCGCCCTCGGCCAGCGTCCATTCGCTCGAAAGCCCGGGCAGGTCGGGCAGCTGGCCCAGCCAGCCCGCCGCCGCGTAATGGCCGCCCGGCGCGCCTTCAGGCGTCAGCAGGGTGACGGGAATGTCGTTGTCCGGCTCGGTGTCGTAGCGCAACAGATCGAGATCGTCGAAGCGCGCGCCGGTGAGGTTGATCGAGCCTTGAAGGGCGGGCGTGCGGATCGGCACGCGCTGAGAGGTGGCGAGCGCCTCCTCGCGGGTGATCGGCACGACCGCCTCGCCGACGCCGAAGCTCGCGGGATCGGCGGTCGGCGCGTCGTCGCCGGCCGCAGTCTCTTCGCCGGCCAGCGCGGCCTGCTCGGCCTGGCGTTCGCGCGCCATGGGATCGAGCACGAAGGCCTGGTAGCCCAGCATGAACACCATCAGCACGACGACGGCGATGATGAGATTGCGATGTTCACCCATGAGGGGGCCGGTCCTTCGAAGACGGGGCGCTCTGCGCCGGTGTGTGCGTGTCAGCCGCTGAAGCCGCGCCCGGGGCGGGTCCGCCCGCGCGGCGCGCGAGGCTTACCAATGCGCTTTCCACATCGTCAAGCAAGGCGGGCCAGGTGCGGTCCGGGGTCGCGGCGCGCGCGATGAACACATAATCGCTTCCCGACCGCCCGTGCAGGGGCAGAAGCAGGCGCGCAGCCTCGCGCAGGCGCCGCTTGGCCCGGTTGCGGACCACAGCGTTGCCGATCTTTTTGGTGGCGGTGAAACCGGCGCGGGCGGGGCCGTCGGGATCCTCGGCGCGCGGACGCATCTGGACGACGACGCCGGGCCGGGCGACGCGCTCGCCATCGCGGGCGCGTAAAAAATCGCGCCGCTGCGTGATCCGCGCGGCGCGATTCGGGTAGGCTGGCTTTAAGCTGGGCAGGCCCTTAGGCCGAGAGCCGCTTGCGGCCCTTGGAACGCCGGCGCGCGATGACCTGACGACCGGCCTTGGTCGCCATGCGCGCGCGGAAGCCGTGGCGGCGGGCCCGGACGAGTTTGGACGGCTGGAACGTGCGCTTCATCTGGTCTCTCCCTCGAAGGGTCGGCGGCCGGTCACCCGGCGGCCCGAATACGAGCGGCGGGACATACGGGAGCAGGCGGTCTCAGTCAAGCGCGGCGGCGCCGCAAAGCGCACTGAAACCCTCACTGCGCACAGGCCCGCGCCGCCAGCGCCGCGGTGCGCGACGCGATCGCCTCGGCTGCAGCCGGTTCCAGCGCATGGCCCGCCGAGCCGTAAGCCGCCGGGGAGCCGGTCTCGGAGGCCTGGAAGAGGTGATCGACGCCGTCGAGCGTGACGATCTCGGTGTCGCCGGTGCGGCCGGCCGCCTGCAGCCGTGCGGCGTTCTCCGCCGCGAGCACCTGGGTGTCCTTCTCTGCGAAGATCGCCAGCAGCGGCCCGTCATAGGCCGCCGCCGCGGCGGCCGGGTCGATGTCGAACATGGCCACGGCGTAGGGCTGTCCCCAGGTCGCCGCCTCGCGCTCGGCCAGGGCTTCGGGCGCGCCGGCCTCGATCATGGCGGCGCGGATCGCAGCGCGGGTTTCGCCGGGCGCGCTGGTCTCGATCGCCTCGAAGATGGCGTGCTGCAAGGCCTGATTGGCGGCGATCTGCGCTTCGGTCATGCCTGCGGCTGTCATGATCGCGGCGGCCTGTTCGAGCAGCACTTCCTCCATGCCGCCATACATGCCCGCGAGCGAGACGATGAAGGCGGGGTCGGACGCCTCGGCCGCCAGAAGCGCGATGGTCGCGCCTTCGGAATGCCCGGCGAAGCCCGCGCAGCTGATCGCCTCGACCCCGCGTAGGGCGTCGAGGGCGGCCGCAGCGTCAGCCGCGAGATCGGCCGGCGCGGCGGGCGCGACCGCGTCCGATCCGCCGACGCCCCGGTCGTCGAGCCTCAGGCTCGCAATCCCGGTCGCTTCGAACGCGTCGGCGAGCGCCTTGTACACCTGCTGGCCGGCGATCGTGCCGTCCCGGTCCTGCGGGCCCGAGCCGGACAGGATCACAACGGCCGGGAACGGCCCCTCGCCGTCAGGCAGGCGAAGCGATCCGGCAAGTGCGACCTCGCCGGAGCGCACGGTCATATTCTGGTCGCGCGGCGAACCGGCCGGCGCGGCCGCCGCTTCGATCCCGGTCCGCACGAAGACCAGCGGCGCGACGAGGCCGCCCTGGCGGAACTCGCCAGAAATCGCGCCGTCCTGAAGGCGGCCCTCATAGCGCATCTGCAGCGCCGGAGCGGCGAGCGACACCGCGTCGCCGTCGATCTGCACCGTCTGAAGCGGGATGCGCGCGCCGCCCTGATCGACGGAGATCAGCACGCCCGTCCAGCCGGTCTCATCGCGGCTCAGTTCCAGATCGAGCGTGAGCACGGCTGCGCCCGCGTCGAGTTCTCCGGTCCAGCGGCCGGCGAAATCAGTTTCGTCGGCGTGAGCGGCTGCGACCGTCACTACGGCGGCGAGCACAGCGAGCGTGAAGCGGAGCAGTCTCATGGCGGTGTCCCTTCTCTCAGATCGACCCATGTTTAGCGTTGACGCTAATTAGCGTCGAGTCTAAATTTTTCTCATGACCGACGTTTTCCAGGCGCTCGCCCATCCGGTCCGGCGCAAGGTTCTGAAATTGCTGCGCAACGGCCCGATGAGCGCCGGCGACCTGGCCGACGCCTTCCCGGTGTCCAAGCCGACCATGTCGCGACACTTCGCGGCGCTGAAAGAGGCCGGGCTGATCCAGGCCGAGCGCGAGGGCACGACCATCCGCTACCGGCTGAACGTGTCGGTGGCCGACGAGGCGCTGGCGGTTCTGATGAGCGTTCTGGGACGCGGACGCGAGGAAAAGGAGACAGACGATGGTGCGTAAGGCGCTGACAGGCTCGATTCCGTTTCTGCTGGTCATGGCCGGCTTCGCCGCCTGGGGCTGGATCGCCACGCCCGAGGGCGCGCAGGTGCCGGTGCACTGGGACGCCTCGGGCGCAGTGAACCGCACCGGCGGCAAGGTGGAGGCGTTCGTGGTGATCCCCGCCGTCGCGCTCGGTTTCGCCGTGCTCTTCGGGCTGGCCCCGCTGATCGATCCGCGCGGGAAGAATCTCAGGCGCTCCGCATCGCTCTATTACACCGCCTTCTTCAGCACGATGATCGTGCTCACGCTCGTTCAGGGCGCCATGACGCTGAGCGCGCTCGGACTGATGGACGCCCAGCAGGCGGCCATGCCGAAAATCGTCGCGAGCGTCACCGCCGTGGTGCTGATCGCGGTCGGCAACGTGCTGGGCAAGGCGCGGCCGAACTGGTTCGCAGGCTTCCGCACGCCCTGGACGCTCACCTCGGACAAGTCCTGGGACGTCACCCATCGCTGGGCGGGCCGGCTGATGGTGCTGGCCGGCGCTGCAGGGCTCGCCGCGCTCTGGCTGCTGCCCGACACGATCGGCTGGACGGTGCTGCTGGGCGGCGCGATGGCCGCGACGATCGTGCCGATAGTCATCTCCTATCTGGTCTGGCGCAAGGACCCCGACCGGGAGACCTTCTCGGCGCGCGAGTGATCGCTCACGCCGAGTTGAAACGCAGCCGCCGGGACGTGACTGCGCGTGACGACAGGCCGGGCTATATGCCAGCCTGACGATCAGGCGAAAGGACCACCCCATGAGCGGCGACCGCGACACTGAAACCGAGACCGGCGGCGCGCCGCGCAAGGGCTGGCTCACGCGCCTCCTCCCCCTGGCGGTCCTAGCGCTGGGGCTCGCGGCGTTCTTCGCGCTCGGCGGCCATCAATACCTCAACGCCGACGCGGTGATGGGCGCGCTGCGCGACTTCACCGGGTTCGTGGAGGCCAATCTCTGGCTCGCGGCTCTGGTCTATCTGGTCTTCTACGCGCTGGCGGTGTCGATCTCGGTGCCCGGCGCGATCTGGTTCACACTGGGGGCGGGCTTCCTGTTCGGGCCCTGGCTAGGCGCAGGCATCGCGGTGGTCGGCGCGACGATCGGGGCGAGCATCCTGTTTCTGGCCGCCCGCTACGCCTTCGCCGACTGGGTGCGCGAAAAGTTTCCCGGCTACGTCAAACGCCTGCAGGACGGGTTCAGCCAGGACGCGTTCACCTATGTCATGATCCTGCGGCTGATCCCGGTCTTCCCCTTCTTCGTCATCAATCTCGCGACCGCGCTTCTGAACGTGCCGCTGCGCGCCTTCGTGCTCGCCTCGCTGATCGGCATGGCGCCGGGGGCGTATGTCTACGCCACGGTCGGGGGCAAGCTCTCGAGCGTGGTTGAAGAAGGCATCCCCTCGTTCACGGAGCTTTTGGACCTCGAGCTCATTCTGGCGCTGGTGCTGTTCGCCGCGCTCGCCGTGTTTCCGGCGATCTACAAGCGCGCGACCGGCAAGAAAGCGCCCGCCCCGACCCAAGGAGACGCGTGATGAGCCGGGAGACGATCAAGGCCGACCTCTGCGTGATCGGCGCCGGCTCGGCGGGGCTTGTAAGCTCGGCCGGCGCGGCGCTGCTGGGGCGCAAGGTGGTGCTGTTCGAAGCCAATAAAATGGGCGGGGACTGCCTGAATTTCGGCTGCGTGCCGTCCAAGGCTGTCCTCACCGCCGCGCACAAGGCCCATGAGGCGCGCCACGCCGCCCGCTGGGGCGTGAAGACCGGCGAGGTCAGCGTCGATTTCACCGCCGTGCGCGAAAACATCGCCCGCGCCATCGCCGCCATCCATCCCAACGACAGCCAGGAGCGTTTCGAGGGGATGGGCGTTCGGGTGATCCGCGAGCGCGCCCGCTTCATCGACGAGAAGACCGTCGCCTCGGCGAGCGTGGAGGTGAAGGCCAAGCGCTATGTCATCGCCTCTGGCACTCGCGCGCGGGTGCCGAACATCGCCGGGATCGGCGAGGTCGATTACCTCACCAACGAGACGATCTGGGACGTGGCGCGCCTGCCCGAGCACCTGATCGTTCTGGGCGGCGGGCCGATCGGGACCGAGCTCGGCCAGGCCTTCGCCCGGCTCGGCTCGCAGGTGACGATCCTCGAGGCCGGGCAGATCCTCTCCCGCTTCGAACCCGAACACGCGGCCCTGGTCGCAGACAGCCTGAAAGCCGACGGGATCGCGCTGAAGGTCGGCGTGCGCGCCCAGGCGGTCAGGAAGACCGAGACCGGCGGCGTCGAGGTCGCATCAAGCCTCGGCGAACGTATCTCGGGCTCGCACCTGCTGGTCGCGATCGGCCGCGAGCCGGTGTTCGAGGGGCTGGGGCTGGAAGAGGCCGGGATCGAGACGAGCCCGTCCGGCGTGGTCTGCGACGACAAGCTGCGCACCACCAACAAGCGCGTCTATGCGGCCGGCGACATCGCGGGCAAGGGCGCGCTGACCCATCTGGCCGGCTGGCATGGCTCGGTGATCGTCAGAAACCTCTATTTCGGCCTGCCCACGAAGCAATCGAGCCAGCCCATCCCGCAGGCGGTCTACACCGATCCGCCGGCCGCCGGGATCGGTCTGACCGAAGCCGAGGCGCGCGAACAGCACGGCGACAAGGTCTCGGTCGCCCGCTTCGGCTTCGACGACAACGACCGGGCGGTGGCCGAACTCGACACGCGCGGCGGCGCCAAGCTGGTTCTGGGCAAGGGCGGCAAAATCCTCGGCGCGCACGTCGCCGGCGCCCGGGCCGACGACATCGTGCAGATCGCCCAGGCCGTCATGGCGTCCGGGGGCAAGGTCCGCGACCTCACCAGCCCCGTCGCGCCCTACCCGACGCGCGGGGAAGTGTTCAAACGCGCCGCAGGCAAGTATTTTGAGCCGACCGTGTTCGGCCCGGCGGCGAAAGCCTGGTCGCGCCTGCTCACCCTGTTCCACTGACGCCTTCGGGCGGGGGGACGCGAATGGACCAGCCCAGCCCAGGCGCGCGCGGCCAGCGCCCGCCCGGCCTGCTCGCGAAAGCGCGCGCGGGGCTGGTCTCCATGCCCGGCAAGCTGCTCGGGCTGACCGTCATCTCGGTGCTGATCGCCGAAGTGCTGATCTTCTTTCCCAGCGCAGCAGACTTCCGCACCGAATGGCTGATGGACCGGGCCGAGGCGGCGCATCTCGCCGCCCTCGCCGCGGAAAGCGCCGGGGACATGGAGCTCGGCGAGGAAATGGTGCGCGAGCTGCTCGCCGGCGCGGACGCGGCGGCGGTCGCGCGCATCACCGACGGGGTGAACGAGCTGGTTCTGGGGGGCGATATCGGCAAGGCGAAGCTCGTCACAGCCGACCTCACCGAGGAAGGTTTCTTCGACTCAATCGCCGCGACCGTCGGCACGCTGACCGCGCCCGAAGGCCGTTACGTCAACGCCCTGGCCGCGCCGCGCACGCGGCCCGACGGCGGCGAGCTGATCAGCGTGATCGTGCCTGAAGCCGGCCTGAAGCGCGATCTGTGGGCCTATTCGCGCAATATCGCCCTGCTCTCGCTCTTCATCGCGGCGTTCGCGGCGGGGCTCTTATACGTCGCGCTTCTGATCCTGCTGGTGCGGCCCATGCGGCGGCTCGCCCGCGCGATGACCGCCTTCGCCGAAGATCCCTCCGCGCCGGGACGCGCGTCGCCCGCCGCCCGCCGCCGCGACGAGATCGGCGAGGCCGAAGCCGCCCTCGCCGCCATGCAGGACGAAGTGCGGGCGGCCTTCGCCCAGAGAGAAAGGCTCGCAGCGCTCGGCGGCGCGGTCGCCCGGATCAATCACGATCTCAGAAACGTGCTCGCGAGCGCCCAGCTCGTCTCCGACCGGCTGGCGACAAGCACAGATGAACGCATCGCGGCGATGGGCGCGCGCCTGGTCCGGGCGGTCGATCGCGGGATCAGGCTGTGCCGGGACACGCTGGAATACGGCCGCTCCGCCGAGCGCGCGCCGGACCTCGCGCCGGTTTCTCTGAGAAACGCCGTAGACGACGCGGCCGGGGACGCTTTCGCCGCGACCGGGGCGGCGGACTGGTCGAACGCGATTTCCGAGGACGCCCGGGCGCTCGCCGATCCCGATCACCTGCACCGGATCGTACTCAATCTCGTGCGCAATTCGGTGCAGGCGATGGACGGACGGGCCGACGCGGCGATCATGGCCGATTGCCGCGAAGCCGGTGGCGTGCTGATCCTCAGCCTGACCGACACCGGCCCCGGCGTGCCCGACCGGGTCGCCGAAACCCTGTTTCAGCCTTTCGGCCGCTCGGGCGCCTCAGGCGGCAGCGGGCTGGGCCTGTCGATCGCGCGCGAACTCGCCCGCGCCATGGGCGGAGAGGTCTCGCTCGCCCGGACCGGGCCCGACGGCAGCGTCTTCGAAGTCAGGCTTCAGGCGGCCGCGCCCTACTCCGCCGCCTCGGCTGCGGCGGTTTCTTCCTCGGCGGCCGGGTCGTAGCCCAGGATCGGGGCGAGTTCCTTCTCCGCGCGGCGCAAGGTCCAGCCCTTGCGTTCGGCGTAGTCCTCGACCTGGTCCTTCGTGATCCGGCCGACGGCGAAATACGCGCTCTCGGGATGGGCGAAATAGAGCCCTGAGACCGACGCCGGCGGGTTCATCGCCCAGCTTTCGGTGAGCGTGATCCCGGTGCGTTCGGTGGCTTCGAGTAGCTCGAACAGAAGGCCCTTCTCGGTGTGATCAGGCTGGGCGGGATAGCCCGGCGCAGGGCGGATGCCGGCGTATTCTTCCTTGATCAGCTGCTCGCAGCTGAGGTCTTCGTCCAGTGCATAGCCCCAGAGCTCCTTGCGCACGCGCTCGTGCAGGTATTCGGCGAACGCCTCGGCGAAGCGGTCGGCGAGCGCCTTGAACAGGATCTCCGAGTAGTCGTCGTTAGCGTCCTTGAATTTCTGGATGAAGGCTTCTTCGGCCGCCCCAGCCGTCACCGCGAAACCGCCGACATAATCGGGTTGGGTCGCGGAGACGAAATCGCAGATCGTGTAGTGCGGCTTGTCGCCGTCCTTCTTGGTCTGCTGGCGCAGGCCGTGGAAGCGGCCCAGCGCGGTCTCGCGGTTCTCGTCTGAATAGACTTCCAGATCGTCGCCCTTGCGGCTCGCAGGCCAGAGGCCGACCACGCCTTTGGGGCTGAGCCAGTCCTCCTCGACCATCTGTTTGAGCATGGCCTGTGCGTCGTCGAACAGAGCGCGCGCCGCCTCGCCGCGATTGGGATCGTCGAAGATTTTCGGATAGGTCCCCTTCATGTCCCAGGCGAAGAAGAAGGGCGTCCAGTCGATATAGTCGACCAGGTCTTTCAGGCGCACGTCGTCGATCGTGGTGAGGCCGAGCTTTTTCGGTTTGACCGGCTTATAGCCTTCGATGTCCGCGTCGAAGGCCCTGGTCCGCGCCTCTTCGAGCTTCAGCCGGTCGCGGCTGCCTTGCGTGCGCGCGCGGGTCTCGCGGATCTTGGCGTACTTGCCTTTCAGCTCGTCCCAGTAAGGCTGGCGCTGATCATCGGAGAGAAGTTTCGAGACCACGCCGACCGCCCGGCTGGCGTCGTGAACGTGCACGACCGGCGCTTTGGAATAGCTCGGCTCGATCTTCACCGCGGTGTGCGCGGGGCTGGTCGTCGCCCCGCCGATCAGCAGCGGAATGTCGAAGCTCTCGCGCTGCATCTCCAGCGCCACGGTCACCATCTCGTCGAGCGAGGGCGTGATGAGGCCCGACAGCCCGATGGCGTCGGCGTTCTCCTCGCGGGCGGTCTGAAGGATCTTCTCGGCGGGGACCATCACGCCCAGATCGACCACCTCGTAGCCGTTACACTGCAGCACGACCCCGACGATGTTCTTGCCGATGTCGTGCACGTCGCCCTTCACGGTCGCCATGACGATCTTGCCGGCGCTCTGCTGATCGAGGCCCAGCTCCTCGCGCTCCTTTTCCATGTACGGGAAGAGATGGGCGACGGCCTTCTTCATCACGCGGGCGGACTTGACGACTTGGGGCAGGAACATCTTGCCCGCGCCGAACAGGTCGCCGACCACGTTCATGCCGTCCATGAGCGGGCCTTCGATGACGTGGAGCGGACGTTCGGCCTGCTGGCGCGCCTCTTCGGTGTCGTCGACCACGTAGTCGTCGATGCCTTTGACCAGGGCGTGCTCCAGCCGCCTGTTCACCGGCCAGGAGCGCCACTCCGCATCCTCTTTCTTCTCCGCCTTGCCGTCGCCCTTGTAGCGTTCGGCCGCCTCGAGCAGGCGCTCGGTGGCGTCCTCGCGGCGGTTGAGGATCACGTCCTCGACCAGCTCGCGCAGCTCGGGCTCGATCTCGTCATAGATGTCGAGCTGGCCGGCGTTGACGATCCCCATGTCCATCCCGCGCTGGATGGCGTGGTAGAGGAACACCGAGTGCATCGCCCGGCGCACCGGCTCGTTGCCGCGGAAGGAGAACGAGATGTTCGACACGCCGCCCGAGACATGCACCCCGGGCAGGTTCTCGCGGATCCAGCCGGTCGCCTCGATGAAGTCGACCGCGTAATTATTGTGCTCCTCGATCCCAGTCGCGACCGCGAAGATGTTGGGGTCGAAGATGATGTCGCTGGGCTCGAAACCGACCTGATCGACCAGGATTTTGTAGGCGCGCTCGCAGATCTCGATCTTGCGCTTGGCGGTGTCGGCCTGGCCGTCCTCGTCGAAGGCCATGACGACGACCGCCGCGCCGTAATCGCGGCAGGCGTGAGCGTGGGCGAGAAACTCTTCCTCGCCTTCCTTCAGGCTGATCGAATTGACGATCGCCTTGCCCTGCACGCATTTCAGGCCCGCCTCGATCACCTCCCATTTCGAGGAGTCGATCATGATCGGCACCCGCGCGATGTCGGGCTCGGCGGCGATGAGGTTGAGGAAGGTGACCATGGCCTCTTTCGAGTCCAGAAGCCCCTCGTCCATGTTCACGTCGATGACCTGCGCGCCGTTCTCCACCTGCTGGCGGGCGACCTCCAGCGCGGTGGCGTAGTCGCCCTCCTTGATCAGCTTGCGGAAGCGCGCCGATCCGGTGACGTTCGTCCGCTCGCCGACATTGACGAAGACGGCGCGGCTCTGGGTCGTCGTCTCTTCGGTCATCAAGTCCTCAAGCCAGTTCGAACGGTTCGAGCCCGGAGAGCCGCATGGCTTTCGGGCGCTCTATCGGGGTACGCGGCGTGCCGGCCTTCGCAGCCTTTGCGATCTCGGCGATGTGGTCAGGCGTGGTGCCGCAGCACCCGCCCAGAATGTTCACGAAGCCCGCCTCGGCCCATTCCTTCACGAAGCCGGCGGTCTGTTCGGGCGTCTCGTCGTATTCGCCGAAGGCGTTGGGCAGGCCCGCATTGGGATAGGCGAGCACCTTGCACTCGGCGATCCGCGACAGCTCCTTGACGTAGGGGCGCAATTCTTTGGCGCCGAGCGCGCAGTTGAGCCCCACCGCCCAGGGTTTGGCGTGGCGGATCGAGTTGTAGAACGCTTCTGTCGTCTGGCCCGACAGGGTGCGGCCCGACGCGTCGGTGATGGTGCCAGACAGGATGATCGGGATCTCCGCGTCCACCGAGCCGTCGCGGCGGCAATCGAGAATGGCCTTGATCGCGGCCTTGGCGTTCAGCGTGTCGAAGATCGTCTCGATCAGGAAGAAATCGACGTGAGGGCCCATCGCGCGGACCTGCTCGGCGTAGGTGTCGCGCACCTCGTCGAAGGTGACGGCGCGAAAGCCGGGGTCTTCGACGTCTGGCGACAGCGACAGCGTCTTGTTGGTCGGCCCGATCGCGCCGAGCACCGCCTTGGGCTCGCCGGTCTCCGCCTCGCGCTTGTCGGCGGCGGCGCGGGCGAGCTTCGCGCCCGCTTCGGCGATCTCCGCAGCGATCTCCTCCATCTGGTAGTCGGCCTGGGCGATGCGGGTGGCCGAGAAGGTGTTGGTCTCGATCATGTCCGCGCCGGCGTCGAAGAAGGCGGTGTGGATCTCCTCGATCAACTGCGGGCGGGAGAGATTCAGCGTCTCGTTATTGCCCTGGACCGAGCACGGCCAGTCCGCGAAGCGCTCGCCGCGATAGTCCTCTTCAGACAGCTTGTAGGTCTGGATCTGGGTGCCCATGGCACCGTCCAGAACCAGAACGCGTTCGCGGGCGGCCGCCTCGAGCGCTTCGAGTCGTTCACGTCGGGTCATGGTGTCGCTTTCGGTTTAAGCGGCGATCTTTTCAGATTCAGGCTTCACGCCGAGGAGCGCGCAGGTCGACAGAGCCAGATCGGCGCGGTTCAGCGTGTAGAGGTGGAACTGGTCGGCCCCGCCCTCGGCCAGGTTCGAGACGAGCTCGGCGGCCACATGGGCGGTCACCAGCTCTCGGGTCTTGGGATCGTCCTCAAGGCCGTCATAAAGCTCGTCCATCCAGTCGGGCATGGACGAACCGCACATGCCGGCCATGCGCTTGAGCCCCTTGAAGTTGGGCTGCAGCATGATCCCGGGCACGATCGGGATGTCGATCCCGGCTTTGCGGACGCGTTCGACATAGCGGAAATAGGTGTCCGCCTCGAAGAAGAACTGGGTGATCGCGCGGGTCGCCCCGTTGTCGATCTTCTTTTTCAGAAGGTCGATATCATAGGCGTAATCCGGGCTCTCGGGGTGTTTCTCGGGATAGCAGCCCACCGAGATCTCAAAATCGCCGATCGCCTTGATGCCTGCGGCGAGATCGGACGCGTTCGCATAGCCGCCCTCGTGGGGGACGTATTTTTCGCCGATCCCCTCAGGCGGATCGCCGCGCAGCGCCACGATATGGCGCACGCCCGCGTCCCAATAGTCCCGGATCACCGAGTTGATCTCGTCCTTCGTGGCCGACACGCAGGTCAGGTGCGCGGCCGGCTTCATCCCGGTTTCCTTGACGATCCGGCGCACGGTCCGGTGCGTGCGGTCGCGCGTGGAGCCGCCTGCGCCATAGGTCACCGACACGAAATGCGGGTTCAACGGCTCGAGCCGCCCGATCGACTCCCACAGGCGCGCCTCCATGTCCTCGTTCTTCGGCGGGAAGAACTCGAAGCTCACCTTGATCGGCGATCGGTCGGCCGGTGCGAAGCGTGCGGCGATCGTCATGAAACACCTGTGTCGCGGGCGCAGCGGATAATCCGCCGCAAGATATAAAGATATCTTTATGCGATTATCCGCGCAGTTTCAATGCGTCTTTTAAACCACGGTGGCCGTTTCAGCGGACGGAACGGGTTTCACGGCGTTGACGTTGCCCGCGATCCAAACCAGTTAATGGAACCTTCACATTGTGGCCGCCCTCGAGGATCGCCTTGCGCTTCTTCAGCCTGACCATCGCCGCCCTTTCCGCGGTCGCGGCGTCCGCCTGCGCCAGCAGCGACGCGGCCCGCGAAGCCGGCGATCCGTTCGAGCCGGCCAACCGGGCGGTCTTCCAGTTCAACGAGACGGTGGACGATGCGCTGATCGAACCCGCGTCGAAGGCCTACACAGCGGTGACGCCGGAGCCTGCGCGCCAGGGCGTGCGCAACTTTTTCGGCAATCTCAATCGCCCCGTCTTCTTCGCCAACGAGGTGTTGCAAGGCGATCTGGTCGCCGCCGGCGACGTGCTCACCAGCTTCGCCTTCGACACGGTGTTCGGGATCGGCGGGATCTTCGCGCTCGCCGAGCGCGCCGGGGTCCCTCAGCACAGCGAGGATTTCGGCCAGACCCTGGCGGTCTGGGGCGTCGCGGAGGGCCCGTTCCTCATGCTGCCCGTTCTGGGCCCGTCGAACCTGAGGGACGGTACGGGACGCTTCGTGGACCGGTATCCGCACCCGCTGAACTGGGATGAGGAGTTCTCGAGCTCGGGCGAAGCCTGGGCGCTGCGCGGGCTGAACGGGATCGACCAGCGCGCCCGCGCGCAGAGCGTGATGGATCAGCTCGACCGCACTGCGATCGACCCGTACGTCCAGCTCCGCTCGGCCTACCGGCAGATGCGCGAACGCGAGATCCGCGACGGCGCGCCCTCGGAAGAGGATTTCGACGACCTGCCGGACTTCGATTGATTCACCTCTGTTCGGCCGCGCGCGGCGTTGTCCTTTGAACCGCCCGCGCAGCACGCAAGGACGAACCGCCATGCTCACCCGCCGCCCCGTCATCCTGACCGCGATCGCCGCCCTCTTCCTCTGGGCCGCGCCGGTCTTCGCACAGAACGCCACCGCCCAGGAGGCCGAGAGCTTCGTCGCCGAGAACGCACAGGAGGTGATCTCGACACTGGAGTCGCTGGAAGCGGGCGAGCTCGCGCTCGATCAGGTGCGGGCGGATTTCCGCGACAAGGTCCAGACGCTCGCCGATGTCGACCGGATCACCGATTTCGTGCTCGGCCGGTATCGCCGCGTCGCCGGAGAGGACGAACTCTCCGCGTTTCGCGACACGTTCCGGGAGTACGCCTTCTCGGTCTACGAGAACGAACTTCAGAACTACGCCGGACAGACGCTGGAGGTGACCGGATCGGTCACCCGCAAGCCCGGTGACTACGTGGTCCGCAGCAAGGTGACCGGCGGCCCCGAGGGTCGCGAGTACGAGGTGAACTGGCGCGTCATCGAGAACGACGCCGGCGAGCTTCAGGTCGTCGACGTGCAGGTGATGGGCATCTGGCTGGCGCAGACCCAGCGCGAGCAGATCACCTCGGTCATCGGCAACGCCGGCGGCGACGTGACCGCAGCCACAGAGCTTCTCCAGTCCAAGCTTGAAAGCGGCGACCTTCCGGGCGCGGAAGACCTGGGCGAGTAAGGTCCGGACGCTGGCCCTGGCCGAGCGGGCGGCCTAGAACCGGTCCCACGGCAAGCGGGCGGGACCGGACATGAAGCTCGACACCATCCAGCTCCTTCGCGGGCTCGCCGCCCTGGCGGTCACGCTCTATCACCTGCCCCTGGCTGAGCAGGCCGCAATCGATCTGGCCGGTTCTGAAGAGACAGCCGCACTCGGCTGGCTCACCCGCAACGGCTTTGCGGGCGTGGACGTGTTCTTCGTCATCTCCGGCTTCATCATGGTCTATGTCACCCGCGCTCGCCCGCGCGGGGCGCGCAGCGCGGCCGATTTCCTCGCCGCCCGCGTCATCCGGATCTATCCGCTCTGGTGGGTGTTCGCCGCAGCCGCCGTCGCGATCAGCCTCGCCGCCACCCGCTCGCCGGTCCAGCCTGCGTTCGGCGTCCCCGAAGAGGCGATCCCCGCCTATCTCGCCGCAAGTTTCGCGCTCGTCCCGCAGGACTTCCCGCCCGTGCTCAACGTAGGCTGGACGCTGATTCACGAGATGTATTTCTACCTCGTCTTCGCTGCGCTCCTGCTCGCGCCGCAACGCCTGCTGCCGATGGCGATCGCCGCCTGGGCGGCGGTGGTCGTGCTCGCCGCGACCGTCTTCGGCGAGCTGACGGCGTCGAGCGCGGTCACTGCGCTTGTCTTCCACCCGCTGACGCTGGAATTCACTGCAGGCGCGGCAGCGGCGCTGCTGATCGCATCGGGCGTGAAGCGTTTCGCCCTGCCCGCCGCACTCGCCGGCGGCGGCGCGCTCGCGCTGGCGATGATCGCCGCCGACGGGGTCGGTCATGGCGGGTGGAGCCGGGCCCTGCTGTTCGGGGCGCCCGCGACGCTCCTGATCTACGGGCTCGCCGCGATGGAGCTTGATAAACCGCGCGCGATCGCCCGCCCGCTGGTCTTTCTCGGCGACGCCTCCTATGCGCTCTACCTCGCCCACACCCTGGTTTTCATCATCGCACGGCGGGTGCAGATCGAGGCTGGCGAGGCGCTCGCCGGCGCGGGTGCGCCCGCAGCGCTCGTTCGGCCCTTCCAGCTCGGCGCGCCGGGGCCGTGGGACAATCTCGTGTACTGGACGCTGGGGCTTTCGGGCGCGCTCATCGCCGCTGCGATCGCCCATCTCTATGTCGAGCGCCCCGCCCTTCGCGGACTCACCGCCGTAAGGCTGAAGGCCTTCCCGAAAGCCCGGCGCGGCGCTCCGGGACAGTGGTGAGACTACAGAAGACGAGGTTTCAACAGCGGCGCCGTGCGCCGCGTCGCGCCTAGAAGATGCCGAGAAATTTCCGCCGCTTCTTCGCAGGCGCGGGCGGCTTCGGGGTCTCTCCGGCGACATATCCCTCAGGAAGAGGCGAATAGGCCGCGCCGTCCCTGGTCCGGGCGGTCTTGCGCGGCTTGCCGGCCGGCTTCGCGTCGCCGGCTTTCAGCGCTTCGGGCACGCGCGGGGCGCACATGTCCGCATCGCAGAGCGGCGCGCTCATCGCCGCGCCGACATAGGAACTCGCCGGCACGCCGGGCCCACGATATTCGCCCAGGCCCAGACGCTCGCGCACCGCGCCGCGGAAGCTTTCCGCGCGCGCATCGATCGAACGGCGGCGTTCCTGTTCTTCGGCCAGGCGCGACAGATCGGCCGGGCGCGGGGCGCGGACGGCCTGAGCCACATGATTGACGCGCGCACGGGCCAGCGCCGCGCGGGCGCGCTCGATGTTCAGCCGGGTCGTGTCTTCGCTCATGACAGCCTCCGAAGCGTCGCGTTCAGGATTTCTTAACATACCACTCGAGACCCGAGGTGCGCGAGACCATTGCGACATCGACTTCGCCGCCGACGCCGGTCTGGCTCATATGCAGGTCTGATTTCAGTATGTTGAGTTCGACCAGCGCTTTCGCAGTCTCGGCGAGCTGACGCTTGCCGGAGGCCTCGACCACCTTGATGAAGGGGTTGATGAACTCCTCCTGGCTGACCTGCTGGGTCGCCTGGACGAACTCTCCGGTCAAGCTCGGCAGCGCGTTGGCGCGCAGCTTCTCGAGCACCGCGTCCGCTGTCGCGGGATCGACTCCTGCCTCGACGAGGGCGGCTTCGGCGGCGGCCTCGTTGGTGATGAGATTGAGCGAGATCATCACGTCGAACATCAGCGGATGCACGCCGCGCAGGAAGGCGTGGGTCATCTCCGCCTGGGCGAAGGTGCGCAGATAGGCGTTCGGGCCTTCCTCCACACCCACCGCCGTGGTCTCGTCGATCGCCCGCTTCATCCGCCCGTCGACCAGGATCGAGGCGTAATAATGGGTGAAGACCGGGAACACGTCGTGCTCGCCGAAGCCCGCGAAAACCAGGCCTGCATAGGGCTCGAGGAAGGCCGGCTGGGTCGCGATCATGTAGGCGAAGTCGAACAGCTTCTGGCGCATCTGCTCGGCCATGCCGAAATCGCCCAGGCTGTCGGCGATCAGCTTGTCGATCATCTCGCCGTAGCGCTTGTAGAAATCGGACGGCCCGAACTCGGCGAAGACCGCGAGGCGCTCGCGCGGCGCGCCCGCCTCGTCATGGCGCAGATGGTCGAGATACATCTCGAGCGCCGCGTCGAAGGCGGCCTCGTCGCTGTCATAGGCGCCGCCCGGATAGCGCATCATCGCCTTGGCGTGCGCGAGCACGGTGAGGAAGGCCGCGCGCATCAGCGCCTCGAACTCCTCGTTCTCCTCATGCTCGGGGAAGAGACGGCGATTATTGTCCACGAAGGCGAAGAAGGCGTCCGCGCATTCGGTGACCGTCTCGTAGCTGCGCCCCTTGTGCTCGCGGGCGAAAGCGTGAACCACGTGCGACCAGGACCGGCCCAGCACGTCGCCGCGGGAGTAGACCATCAGCGCGATGTTCTCGCTCAGCGGCAGGATCTTCTCCGCCTCCAGCGTGACCACCGGCTCCGGACCGCCGCCGTACGTGACCGCGCTGTCGGCGGCCAGCACCGCGGCGTTGCGGTTCATGATCATGACTTCGGACGTCATCGCGATCCCCTCGACGGTCTGTCATCACGCGCCGCACCCCTCGCGCGCGCGCCGTTTAACGAAACGTTAGCGCGCGCGAGCGGCGAAGTTAAGTTAACAGAAGCGAGGTTTTTGCGGACGCGGCGGGAATGTCACGCTGCAGGTCGCCGCCTATTCCGCCGGCTCTCCGGCTCTACCGGCGCGGCGGCGTCCGAGTTGCGGGACGGCCGTGGCGGCGAGGGCCAGCGCGCTTGCGGTGGTGATCAGGCTGACGCCGAAGGCCGCAGGCGTGTCGTAAGCGCCGGCATGAGCGGCGTAGTGGATCGCGAACCCCGCCAGGGTGAGCGCGCCGGTGGCGAGTTTCAGCCCCGCGGCGAGCGCATCCCGCCCAATCGAAGGCGCGGCGGCGATCAGCGCGACCAGCCCCAGCCAGAAGATCACCGGCAGCGCGCCGCCCGGCGCGAGCCCGGCGACCGAGGCGACAAGGCAGACCGCCAACAGCGCGGGGCCGCCCCAGATCACCGCGGTCCAGGCCCGGTCGAGGCCGGGGCTGGGCTTGCCGCGGCTTTCGCGTTTAGCCAGCCACAGTGTGATCCCGCTCGAGATCACCACGCACAGCGCGAGACCCAGCGCCGCGTAAAGCAGCTTGACCGGCAGGCCGCCGAAGCTTCCGAAGTGGAGCTGATAGGCGGCCGCGATCATCTGCTGGCCCAGAGTGCCGTCCTCGAGCCCCTGCTGGCCGAGATAGCGTCCGTCCGGGGCGTAGAGAAAATACTCCCCGAAAATCAGCCGGTCCGGAACGATGGACAGGATCTCGACGCGCTGGCCCTCGCGCTGAACGTTCTCGACCGTCAGCAGCCAGTAATCGACGTCCGGGCGGCGCTGCATCTGGTTTGCGAGCGCCGCCTCCACGTCGGCGAGCGGCTCTTCGGTTTCTCCCGCCGGCAGAGCGGCGCCGAAGGTCGGCGCGAAAAAGCCGCCATGAACCGCTTCGTCATGCACGGTGGGCTGGAAGGCGGCGGCGGCCAGCACCGACAGGCCCAGCATCGCGCCGGTCAGCGGCACGATCACGTGGAAAGGCGCGCCCCAGACCGACAGCCGGTTGTGAAGATCGGTGAGGGCGAGCTTCGCATTGCCGCTGCGGCGGAATCTGAAGGCGTCGCGGAAGATGCGCGGATGGGCCAGAAAACCCGAAAGCACCAGGCCCAGCATGACCGCGCCGAACCCGCCCACCACGATCAGACCCAGCGTGGAGGGCAGATGCAGATAGTAGTGAAGATCGATCAGGAATTCGGAAAACGGATGGTCCACCGCCTCGCCGAGGCCTCCATCGGCGTCGACGAAGCGCGCCTCGCCGCCGATCAGCGTGGCCATTCGCGGGGCGTCCGGATTGGGCAGGATGAGCTGGGCCTGTGCCGGCGGGGCGCCGTGCTGGGCCTGATAGTCGGCGATGGCGGACTGAAGCGCGCGCGCCGCGGCGGCCGGATCGGGCCGGGCGGTCTCGTAGGCGCCGGGCTGCTCCCAGCGCGCGAAATCGTCATGGAAGGTGACCAGCACGCCAGACAGGCTGAGCACATACAGGATCGCGCCGGCCACGAGACCCAGCCCGGCGTGCGCGGACAGCATGCGGGCGACGAAGCGCTTGGAAAGGGTCGGCCAGGCGGTCATCGCGCCCTCCTCAGACCAGGCTCGCAAGAGCGAACATCGCCCCTGCGGCCGCGAGCGCGCCGGCCATGATGAGGCTGCGCGTGCGCAAGGGAAGATCGAGCGCCGGGATCACCATGAGCCCGCCCCAGCTCACCGGCAGGACGAGCACCGACCAGAACAGCGCGTCGGGCTGGGCCAGGCCGGCGCCCAGAATTCCTGCATAGACCGTGCCCGACAGGCACACCGAAGCGGCGAGCGCGGCCAGCGTGGCGAGGACCGCGACATAGACGGTGCGCAGAACGCGGCCGGCCCCGATCGGAACGGACACGGCCGCCGCGACGCGGTCGGGATTGCGCCGCGGCTTGCCGTCGGGCCGGGCGTACTGGACCGCCAGAACGATCGACACCGCCGCCATCGCGGCCAGGGCCGCCATCGCCGCGCCCCGATCCGGACCGCTCGCGGCGATCCAGAACGGGGCGGAGGCGATCAGCGCCAGCCAGCCGCCGGCCATCAGCCGCCGGTGGCTGTGCGCGCGCCGGCGCCAGCTTTCAAACAGGGCGAGCGCCCCGGCCGCAGACAGCGCCGCGGCCAGAAGAGCCCACACCGGTTCGATCGCTTGCGCCAGCACTGGACTAGAAGCTCCGCGACAGGCGCAGATTCACCGACCGCTCCTCGCCCGGGAAGCAGTCCCCGCGGGCCAGGCAGGTGGCGTAATAGTCCTCGTCGGCGAGATTGCGGACGTTCAGCTGAACCGAATAATCCGCCCAGTCATAGGCGATCAGAGCGTCAAGGAGCGTGGCCGAGCCTGTGACGACGCGCACCCCGCCGCCCGCGTTGCTCTCGTTCTCGCCGAGATAACGTGCGCCGAGACCCAGGCGCAGCCCGGCCAGCGCGTCGGGACGAATCGTGCCCCAGACCGAGGCGAGCGTTTCAGGCACGGAGGCCAGCGGCAGGCCGTTCGGATCCTCGCCGTCGAGCACGGAGAAATTCGCCTCGAACGTCGCCGCGCCGAGACCGGTGTCGAACGCGGTCAGCGCTTCGACCTCCAGCCCGGAAATGGTCGACACGCCTTCCTGCTGGCTCGGCGCGGTGGGAAGACCTGCCGGGTTGGGCAGGTTGGACTGTTCGATGTCGAACCAGGCCAGGGTCACCAGCG
Organism: Oceanicaulis sp.; assembly: GCA_040112665.1. NCBI lineage: Bacteria > Pseudomonadati > Pseudomonadota > Alphaproteobacteria > Maricaulales > Maricaulaceae > Oceanicaulis > Oceanicaulis sp. The sequence goes on from CP157796.1 coordinate 189,018, forward strand.
TGCTGGCGTTCGGCTGGAACTTCACGCCGATCTCGACCTGCTCGCCCTCGCGCGGCTTGAGCTGAGCGCTGGTGAAGGCGTCGGTGCCGACGACCGGCTCGAAGCTCTCCGCGTAGGAGATGTAGGGCGACAGCCCGTTGTCGAAGGCGTAGAGCGCGCCGGCCGCAAAGGTCAGCTTGTCGTCGTCTTGGCTGACGCCGCCGGTCTGGTTGCTGACCTCGTCATAGCGCAGGCCGGCGGTCAGGCGCAGCGCACCAACCTCGATCTGGTCGTTCACGTAGAGCCCGACATAGTCGGTGCTGGTCTGGCTCGCGCCGCGCACCGCATCGAGCTCTGCCGCGGTCGGCACGCCGTCGCCATAGACCGGATTGAAGGCGTTGAGCGTGCCCTGGCGCAGGAAGGCGCGCGACTGGGTCAGCTCGATGTCCTGGGCGTTCACGCCGATCAGAACCTCGTGATCGAGGCCGCCGGTAGCGAATTCGGCGCGCAGCCGCAGGTCGGCGGCGAGCTGCTCTGAGGTGGCCGGATTGTCGTACCAGCTGCGCAGCCCGTCACCGGCCGCGTCGATCCGCGGATTGCCCGCGCCGGCGAAGGCGATCCAGCTCTGCGAATAGTCGCTCGAACCGTCGCGCCAGCGCGCGGTGCCTTCAAGCGTGAAGACCTCGCTCAGCCGGTGAGAGCCCATCACGGTGACAGCGGTCGATTCCGTGTCGTAGCGGTTGAAGCCCGGCTCGCCGAGATAGGTCGAGCTCTCGATCCGCTCGGCGGCGGGCAGGAGCGTGCCGGTCAGCGGCAGGAACTGGTGGGCCACGTCGCCGGTGCGTTCGTCGTAATTGACCAGCAGCGTCACCGAGGTGTCCTCGCTCGGCGTCCAGGTCAGCGAGGGCGCGAGCACAAGGGCGTCGTCCTCGACGAAATCGACCTGGGTGTCGGCGTCGCGGTAAAGCGCGACGGCACGGGCGAAAACGGTGTCGGACAGGGCGAGGTTATAGTCCAGCGCGATCTGGGCCCGGTCGAACGAGCCGTAGGAAGCGACGATCTCGCTGTCGAGATCCGGTCCTGCGATCTTGGAGACGGTGTTGACCAGACCGCCCGGCGAGCCCTGGCCGAACAGCACCGAGGCCGGGCCCTTGAGGACCTCGACCTGCTCGAGGGTGTAAATCTCGGGCCGGGTGTTGTTGTAGTTTCCGAACAGCGACTGGATGTTGTCACGATATTCCGGCGCGTTCAGGCCGCGCACGAAGTAGAAGTCGCCGCGCGTGGCGAAGCCGTAGGCCTCGCCGGTCACGCCGGCGGTGTAGTTCAGCACGTCGTCGAGCGTCAGCGCGCCCTTGGCGATGAACATGTCCTCGGTCTCGATCGACACCGAACGGGCGGTCTCCACGATCGGCGTGTCGGACTTCATCGCGCCGAAGGTCGAGGGCGAGCCGGTCACCGTGATGACGTCCGCGACCGTGTCAGGCTCGGCGGGCTGAGCGACAACCGAGGCCGCGCCGAGAACCGCGAGCGATGCGGAGGCGAGGAGGATTTTTGTAATACGCATATTCAGTTAGCACCCCGATGCATGGAAAACGTGGCGGCGGTGCTACTGCGAACGATTTTCAAAAGCAATGCGACAAACGTAGATATCTGCAGCGCGCCCTGGCGCGGCCGCCGCAACCCCCCTGTCCTGCGGCGCGAAGCAGGGCGAGGTGCGGCGATGGCCCGCAGGCGCGAGTGTCGCGGTCAATACGCGGGCTGACGCGCGTCAGCCCCGGCCGCCCGCTTCCTCCCCCGCCAGCCTTTCGTCGAAGAAGCGGAAGATGTGCGTCCATAGATGGGTCTGCAGTTCCGGCGGGCGCACGCCGTGGCGCTGACCGGGATAGGTCATCATTTCGAAGTCGGCGTTCTGCGCCTGAAGCTCGGCGAACAGGCGCGTGGAGTGGTCGAAGGTGACGTTGTCGTCGGCCATGCCGTGGATGATGAGCGTCGGCGTGGCGTAGTTCTCGACATGGGCGAAGGCCGAGCCGTCCTCGTAGCCGGCTGCGTTCGCTTCGGGCGTGTCCATGTAGCGCTCGGTGTAATGGGTGTCGTAAAGCGACCAGTCGGTGACCGGGGCGCCGGCGACCGCCGCGTCGAACGCGTCCGGCGCCCGCAGGCTGGTCATCAGCGTCATGTAGCCGCCGTAAGACCAGCCCCAGAGGCCGACGCGGTCGGGATCGACAAAGTCCTGCGCCTCGAGGAAGGCGAGGCCGGCGAGCTGGTCTTCGACCTCCACCGAGCCCATCGCATCGTGCAGCTCGGCCTCGAAGGCGTGGCCGCGGTTCCAGCTGCCCCGATTGTCGATCCTGAACAGGACATAGCCCCGATCGGCGAAGAGCTGGTCGCGCGGGCCGGCGAAGCTCTTCCTCACCGTCTGCACCAGCGGCCCCCCATAGGTCTGCACGATCGCCGGACAGGGCGTCTCGGCGGTGCAGTGGTCGGGCTTCAGCATCGACCAGTAAAGCGTGGTCTCCCCGTCCGGCGCGGTGATCGTGCCGAACTCAGGCGTGAGATGGCTCTCAAGATTGGGCGTGTAGGGGTGATCGTCGTCGAGCGCGTTTTCCTCGATCCAGGCGATGCGCGTCCCGTCGATCGCATAAAGTCCGGTTCGGCTCGGCGTGGCCGGGTCCTGATAGCCGCCGAGGAAGGCGGTCCCGCCCTGCCCCAGGCTCGCGGACCACAGCCCTTCGCCTTCGGTGACCTTCACCGGATCTCCGCCCGTCATGGGCACGGCGTAGAGATGGCGTTCGAGCGGGGTCTCCACCCAGCCTTCGAAATAGATCGTCCCGCCGTCTTCGGAGACGCCGGCGATCTCGTCGACCACCCAGTCGCCCGAGGTCAGCTGACGGGTCTCGCCGTCAGCGCCCACGTGATAGACATGGCGGAAGCCGCTGCGCTCGGACGTCCAGAGAAAGCCCCCGCCCTCGAGCGGCGTGAAGTCGTTAGTGAGGTTGATCCAGGTCGGCGCGGTCTCGGTCAGCACGACCTCCGTCTCGCCGGTCGCGGGGTCGGCTCCCAGAAGATCGAGCACGGTCTGCTCGCGGTTCTGGCGCTGCACGTAAAGCCGGTCGCCGTCCGCGCTCCAGTTCACCCTGGCGAGATAGATGTCGGTCTCTTCGCCCAGATCGACCTGCGTACGCTCGCCGGTGGCGAGGTCGATCACATGGAGCTCGACCAGCGCGTTCGGCGTGCCTGCGCGCGGATAGCGCTGTTCGGTCACCGAGACGCCCTCCGCGCCGATGCCAAAGCGCGGGACGATCTGCACCGGGCTTTCGTCGATGCGCGCCACTGCGATCCGGTCGCCCCCGGGGCTCCACCAGTACCCGGTGTAGCGGCGCATCTCCTCCTGGGCGACGAACTCGGCGACGCCCCAGCTGACCGGGCCTTCGCCTTCGGTCGTCAGGGCGCGAGCCTGCCCGGTCTCAAGATCGTGCACCCAGAGATTCTGCTCGCGGATGAAGCTGACATGCCGGCCGTCCGGGCTCACCTTGAAGTCGGTCTCGAAGGCCTCGGTCTGCATCAACCGCTCGGCCTCGCCGGTCTCGACATCGACGTAGAACACGTCGCCGTCCAGCGGGACCAGCACCGCCTGCCCGCTCTCGTCCCAGTCATAGGCGACCACGCCGGTCTCGCTGATCCGCGCGCGTTCGCGGAACTGGATCTCGGCTTCCGACAGCTCGCGCTCCTCCGGCGCCAGCGCGCTCGCATCCACCAGGCGGTAGGTGCGCCCGTCCGCCACGTCCATGGCCCACAGGTCAAGCACCGTCCGGTCTTCGTCCTTGGGCCGCAGGAACGTCACCCGCGTACCGTCGGGGGAAAATTTCAGGCTGCGCGGCGTCGGCCCGGTCAGCGAGGGCGAAGCGAAGACCCGTTCGATGGTGAGCGCTGCCGGATCCTCCGGCGCGCCCTGCGCCGACGCCGCGCCGGGCGCCGCCTGCCCGCAAGCGGTGAGGACGAGGGCGGACGCGGCGAAAGCGAACAGCGAAAGGCGCATGGGCGAGGCTCCGGTCTACAGGGTCGCCGGACTGTAACCGCGAGGCACGCGACGGCAAGCTGTCCAGGCCCGTTGAAGCCGCCATCAGCCGATTGCGCGCCCCCGGCGCCGTCCGCTATATGCGGCGGTCACATCCCCTCTCAGCGCTTGAGGAGCCCCGCGCCGATGGCCGCGTATCAATACGTCTATCACATGGACAATCTGGCGAAGACCTACCCGGGCGGTAAGCAGGTCTTCTCCGGCATCTCGCTGCACTTCCTGCCCGACGCCAAGATCGGCGTGGTGGGCGTGAACGGCGCGGGTAAATCCTCGCTCCTTCGCATCATGGCCGGCCAGGACACCGACTTCACCGGCGAGGCCTGGGCGGAGAAGGGCGTGCGCGTGGGCTATCTGCCCCAGGAGCCCCAGCTCGATCCGGAGAAAAACGTCTGGGAAAACGTCATCGAAGGCAGCGAAGACAAGAAGATCTACGACGCCTACAACGCGATCGCGATGAAGCTCGCCGAGGACTATTCCGACGAGCTGATGGAGGAGATGACCGCCCTTCAGGAGCAGGTCGACGCGCGCGACGCATGGGACATCGACGCCAAGATCGAGATGGCGATGGACGCGCTGCGCTGCCCGCCGGCCGACGCGAACGTCACCAATCTCTCCGGCGGCGAAAAGCGCCGCGTGGCGATCTGCCGACTGCTGCTTTCCAAGCCGCACATGCTGCTGCTCGACGAGCCGACCAACCATCTGGACGCCGAGAGCGTGGCCTGGCTGCAGAACCACCTCGAGAATTATGACGGCGCGGTGCTGATCGTCACCCACGACCGTTATTTCCTGGACTCCATCACCACCTGGACGCTGGAGCTCGATCGCGGCAAGGGCGTGCCCTATCAGGGCGGCTATTCCAGCTGGCTCGAACAGAAGCAGAAGCGCCTGGCCCAGGAGTCCCGCGAGGAAAGCGCCAAGCAGCGCGCGCTCGCCAAGGAACTCGAATGGATCCGCTCCTCGCCCAAGGCCCGTCAGGCCAAGTCCAAGGCCCGCATCAAGGCCTATGAGGAGAAGCGTGACGCGGCCGATCGCGAGAAGATCAACACCGCAGTGATCAACATCCCGCCCGGCCCGCGCCTGGGCGGTAACGTGGTCGACTTCGACCATGTCTCAAAGGGCTTCGGCGACAAGCTCCTGATCCGCGATCTCGACTTCAAACTGCCGCCCGGCGGCGTGGTCGGCGTGATCGGTCCGAACGGCGCGGGCAAGACGACCCTGTTCAAGATGATCGTCGGCGAGGAGCAGCCCGACGAGGGCAAGGTCACGCTCGGGGAGACCGTCAAGCTCGGCTATGTCAATCAAAGCCGCGACGCGCTCGACCCGAAAAAGACTGTCTGGGAAGAGATCTCCGGCGGCAACGACATGATCGATCTGGGCGGCCGCGAAGTGCCGAGCCGGGCTTACGTGGGCGCGTTCAACTTTAAGGGCGGCGACCAGCAAAAGAAGGTCGGGCTTCTTTCCGGCGGTGAGCGCAACCGCGTGCACCTCGCCAAGATGCTGAAAGAGGGCGGCAACCTGCTGCTGCTCGACGAACCGACCAACGATCTCGACGTCGAAACGCTGTCCGCGCTTGAAAGCGCTCTGGAAGACTTCCCCGGCTGCGCCGTGGTGATCTCCCACGACCGCTTCTTCCTCGATCGCATCGCCACCCACATCCTCGCCTTCGAAGGCGACAGCCATGTGGAATGGTTCGAAGGCGGCTTCACCGACTATCTCGCCGACAAGAAGCGCCGCCTGGGCGACGACGCCCTCGTCCCGAAGCGCGTGAAGTTCCAGAAGTTCGAGCGGTAGGCTCGGCTGACATCGCGACCAAGAAAAACCCCGGCGGATCGCTCCGCCGGGGTTCATTGTTTCTGGTCAAGACGTGAGCAGAAGCTTGCAGATCGCCTCAAGACCCGCCTGGTCCTCCGCGTCGAAGGCGTCGGGCTCGGTGCTGTCGACGTCGAGCACGGCGGCGAGCCGGCCTTCGGCGTCGAACACCGGTACGACGATTTCCGACTGCGTGCGGCCGTCACACGCGATATGGCCGGGAAAGGCGTGCACGTCGGGAACGAGCTGGGTCAGTCCGCTCGCCGCAGCCGCGCCGCACACGCCCTTGCCGAACGGAATCCGGAGGCAGCCCAGCGTGCCCTGATAGGGACCCACGACGAGCTCTTGCGGCTTGTCGGGATCGACGACGTAAAAGCCTGTCCAGAAAAAGCGCGGGCCGAAATTATGCGCCAGGATGCAGGCCGCCGTAGCGTAGCGCGCGGTCGCGCTGCTCTCGCCGGCGACGACCGCCGCGATCTCCGCAGCCACGCGAGCGTAGGCCTCGTGCTTGGTTTCGCCCGGCGCGGCGGTGCTCATCGCTTCGGCCATATCGCTCTCCTGCTCGGCGTGAGCGCGAAACCTAGCGCGTTCGCGGCGGAACGGAAGCGGCCGCGCTGCTGGCGAATATCCCTAACTCAATTGGTGTTGCCCGAGACCCGCCCGCTGGCCAGAATGGGGAGGTTATCTTGTAACGGCGCGGGCGCACCCCGCGCGCCTTCCGGGAGGGGAATACTCATGATCGAACGCCTGATGCTGTCCACCGCCGCCGCAGCCCTGCTGCTCGCCGCCTGCGCGCCCGAGGCCGCAACGCCGAACACCGAAACCGGATCGGAAGCGGCGAAAAGCCAGACCGGCGAGGCGGCAAACCCGCTGCTGGCCGAATGGGAGACCCCGTTCGACGCCCCGCCCTTCGACGCGATCAGTGCGGACGACTTCCTGCCGGCGTTCGAGGCGGCCATCGCCGCCCATAGCGCCGAGATCGAGGCGATCGCGACCAATCCCGAGCCGCCGACCTTCGAAAACACGCTTCTGGCGATGGAGACCGCGGGCGGCGATCTGGGCAGGGTCAGCCGTGTCTTCTTCAACCTCACCAGCTCGGCGAGCAACGATCAGATCCGCGCAATCCAGCGCGAGATGAGCCCGCGCCTGGCCGCGCACTCGGCGTCGATCACGCTGAACGAGGATCTGTTCGCCCGTATCGACGCGCTTCACCAGCAGATCGATACGCTCGGCCTGACCGATCAGCAGCGCCGACTGCTGGTGGTCACGCACGAGGACTTCGTGCGCGCCGGCGCCCAGCTCGAAGGCGAGGACCGCGAGCGCTTCGCGGAGATCCGCGCCGACCTCGCCGGGCTCTACACCCAGTTCTCCCAGAACGAGCAGGCCGACCGGGAAAGCTACACGCTCGCGCTCGACGCCGAGGCGCTGGACGGGCTGCCCGGCTACGTGGTCTCCGCGGCCGCCGGCGCGGCGGCGGACCGGGACATGGACGGCCATGTGATCACCCTGGCGCGTTCGAGCGTCGAGCCCTTCCTTCAGACCGCGCCGGACCGGGACCTGCGCGAGCAGGCCTGGCGCGCCTGGACGAACCGGGGCGACAACGAAAACGAATTCAACAATCACGAGACCATCCGCCAGATCCTCGCCCTGCGCCTGGAGATGGCCAACCTCTTGGGCTACGAGACCTTCGCTCATTACCGCACCGGCGGCACGATGGCGGGCACGCCCGACGCGGCGATCGCGCTGATGGAGCAGGTCTGGTGGCCCGCCCGCGATCGCGCGCTCGAAGAGCAGGCCGATATCGAAGCGCGCATCGAGGCCGCCGGGCTCGACCACGAGGTCATGCCCTGGGACTGGCGCTATTACACCGAGCAGGTCCGCGCCGAGCGCTATGATCTCGATCCCAGCGAGGTGAAGGCCTATCTGCAGCTCGACAAGATGATCGAGGCGCAGTTCTACGTCGCCGAGCGGCTGTTCGGGGTCACCTTCACCGAGCGCTTCGACATCCCGGTCTACCACCCAGACGTCCGCGTCTGGGAGATGAAGAACGCCGCAGGCGAAACCGCGGGCCTGTTCTACGGCGACTACTTCGCCCGGCCCGGCAAGCGCGGCGGCGCCTGGATGTCCAGCTTCCGCCCGCAGAACGGGATCACCGGGGAAATCCCGATCATCGTGAACAACTGCAACTACAACAAACCGGCCGAAGGCGAGCCGGCGCTTCTGTCGTTCACCGATGCGACGACGCTGTTTCACGAGTTCGGCCATGCGCTGCACGGGCTTTTGTCGGACACCGAGTATCCGAGCCTGGCGGGCACCTCGGTGGATCGCGACTTCGTCGAGTTTCCCGCCCAGATCTACGAGCACTGGCTGTCCCAGCCCGAAGTCCTCGAGCGCTTCGCCCTGCATCATGAGACCGGCGAGCCGATGCCGCGCGAACTGCTCGAGCGGGTGCTTGAAGCGCAGACCTTCAACCAGGGCTTCGCCACGGTGGAGTTCCTGAATTCGGGCTTCGTGGACATGGCCTACCATCTCAGCACCGAGCCCGAGACCCTGGACATCGCCGCCTTCGAGCGCGAGGTTCTCGACAGCCGCGACAACGTGCAGGCCATCCCGATGCGGCACCGCTCGACCCATTTCCTGCACACCTTCGCAGGCGAGGGCTATTCGGCGGGGTATTACAGCTATCTGTGGGCCGGAGTTCTGGACAATGACGGCTTCGCCGCCTTCGAGGAGTCGGGCGACATCTTCGACCCCGAACTCGCCCGCAAGCTCTATGAGAGCGTGTTCTCCGCCGGCGACAGCGAGCCGGCCATGGACGCCTATATCGGCTTCCGCGGCCGCGAGCCGAACGTCGAACCGCTGCTGCGCAATCGCGGCTTCATCGAAGCCGAGGGCTGACCTCGCAGAAGCGTGACCACGCCTCACGCGCGCGTGCCCGGTCGTGTAATGCGGCCGGGCCGCAAGGCGCGTAACCGTTCCTCAGCCCGGCGCTCAGGCCGGGTCTCTGAAGGAACGCTTACGATGAAACACGCTTCGCTTCTCGCCGCCGCCGTTCTTGCGGTCTCCGGCGCCGCCGCCCTGCCCGCCCAGCCGGCCTTCGCCGACGATCTGATCTATACTGGGGTCTTCTCGAACACCGCCCTGAGCGGCTACGACCCGGTGGCCTATTTCACCGAAGGCGCGCCGGTGCGCGGCTCGCGCGCGTTCGAGACCGAGTGGAACGGCGCGGTCTGGCGGTTTGCCAGCCAGGCCAATCTAGACCTTTTCCTCGCCGACCCTGACGCCTACGCGCCGCAATACGGCGGATACTGCGCCTGGGCGATGGCCGAGGGCTACACCGCCAAGGGCGACCCGAACTTCTGGAGGATCGTCGACGGCAAGCTCTATCTGAACTTCAACCAGGACATCCAGGACCGCTGGGAAGCCGACATCCCAGGCTTCATCGCACGCGCGGACGCGAACTATCCGGCGATCCTTCAGGACTGAGGCGCGGGGCGCCGGATCACAGCTCGGTCGAGCGCGGATTGCCGTGCTGTTTCGCAGAGCGCTCCGCCCTGGCCAAAAAGGCGCGTACGTCGAAAGTCCGGTGAGCCCAGGCGGACAGAAACAGCGCTGCAGCGAACAAGGCGAGCGCGACGTCGAGACGCTGATCAGCGTAACCGGCGAGGCTCATCACGACAGCGCCGACACATCCCGCCAGTGCCGCGCGTCGCGCCCACAGACCGAGCCGCGCATCGGCTTTCACGGCGAGTTCCACGATCGCCACCATGCCCGGCGCCAGCAGAAAGACGTCGTAGGGCATGATCCTGGGCATGGCGAGGACGGCGGCCGCCAGGCCGATGAAGACCCGCTGGCGTACGTCGGCCTCGCCCTGTTCGCAGATCAACAGCGCGCTAAGCGCGACGAGCGCCGCAAACACCAGGGCGATCGCGACTGCGGCCGCGTCCGGCGCGCCCATCCGCACGGCCCATCCCATGGCTCCATTGCCGGGCACCCATTCAAAGGCGACATAGGCGAGGCTCTCCCGCCAGAGCAGCGCAGCCTCGCCGCCGGTCTGCATGAAGGCGGTCACCGCACCGATCCCGGCGATCGCAGTCAGAGTGCTCAGTGCGATCCGCTTCCAGACAGGCATCGGCAGGCAGGCGAATACGAGCACGCACGTGAGAAAGCTCAGCTTGACCATGGACGCCGCGACGAGCACCGCCATCAGGATCGCCGGACGCCTCATGGCCGCCTGCGCAGCGTAGACGATCACCGCGTGGACGATCAGTGCGACGTTCGCGAACCAGATCGGTGTGGCTGTTATCAGACCGATATATTTGAACCGGTCATGCCGCGCGCCGGGGGGGCCTGAGGCGAGGAACGCGGTCCAGAGCAGATATCCGATCGCAGCGAGATAGACGCTGAAATACAGCGCGCGCGCACCCTCCGGCCCGAAGCTCGCCTGAAGCCCCAGCACCACCCCGGCCAGAAAGGGCGGATACAGGTAGGCGGGGCTCTCATAGCCTTCGCAGTTCTGGCGCCGCCCGGTCTCGTAAAGCGGTTCACCGGCGGCGAGTTTTTCCGCTCCGCAGGCGATCGCGCCGTAATCGGGCATGGTGAAAGGGTCGCGGTCGACTGCGCGGTTGACCAGACCACTCAGCAGAGGTGCGGCGAAAAACAGTGCGATCAGCACCGTCCGCAAGGCCGGCCAGACGCCCGATCGTCGATCCGTCCCGTCTCTCATCGCGCCCCCCGCCCTGAGCTGACCGGGTATAGCCCGGCCTGCGGTCGCGAACAACGCGAGGCGGCTCGGGTTGAACCGCACGTCGCGGCGTGCTCGACTGTCGCGACTCGCCACGCGCGCCGGCCTGGCCGCGCCGTCTGCACACTCGTCAGAACGAGGACAGCCTCACATGCCGACCCATGCCGATCTCGCAGCCAAGCTGCTGCGCGAAGCCGCCGGATTTTTCACCACCGTGGGCGAACAGAACCCCACGCTGAAAGACCAGATGGACGAGAACGCAGCGGTGTTCCGTCAGGTCGCGGGCCTGGTCGAACAGGACCCGACCGGCGAACTGCAGCAGCCCTCAGAGGGCGGCGAAGGCGCGGGCGGCTAGCCCCGCCTCAAGCCGGCTCGGCGGGCAGCGCGATCAGCGCGTCCGCCAGAGGCCCGGCGCCGAAGCGGATCGGGTCGGTGGCCGGCAAGCCGGTCTCCGCCTCCGCAGCCGCGATCGCCGCGCGCGCTTCGGCGTCTGACAGCTTGCGGGTGTTCACGCTGACGCCCACCGCCCGGCAGGCCGGGTTGGTGACGCGCGCGGTGAACAGATGGGCTTCGATCGTCGCAGTGAGGCTCGGCAGCGCGCGTTCGGGCAGGCCGCGCACGGTGGTGCGTCCCGCCTCGTGACAGCAGATCATCGCGTCGGGCCGTGCGCCGTGCACGAGCCCCGTCGTCACCCCGGCGAAACTCGGATGCAGCACGCTCGCCTGGCCCTCGACGACGTCCCAGTGATCGGGGTCGTTAGGCGGAGTCAGCATCTCCACCGCCCCTGAAATGAAATCGGCCGGCACCGCATCGATGGCGATCCCCTCGCCCGCGATCAGCACCCCAGTCTGCCCCGTGGCGCGGAAGCTCGCCTTGATCCCGCGGCGCTTGAGTTCAGCCTCGACCGCGAGCGCGGTGAAGTTCTTCCCCACCGCACAATCGGTCCCGATCATCAGCACGCGCCTGCCCGGCCGGACCCGGCCCTCGCCCACGGGCAGCGGCGGGCCTGACCAGTGGCGCACGTCGTGCAGCTTCCGGCCGAGCCGGGCGGCGGTCTCGCGCACCTCGGCGATGCCGGAGAGCTTTATGTGCAGCCCGCTGGCGAGGTCCATCCCCGCTTCGAGCGCGGCGAGAAGATACGGGATCCAGGCCTCGGAAATCCGCCCGCCCCGGTTGGCGACGCCGACGACCAGCGTCTTCGCGCCGGCGGCCGCGCCTTCCTCAGCGGTCATGTCGGGCAGGCCGAGATCGAGGTTCGCGCCGGGCAGGCGCTGCTGACCGACACAGGATTCAGGCCGCCAGAAATAGACGCCCTCGGCGGTCTTCGCGCCGACGTCCTGCTCTGCGGATCCGGCCTCGCCCAGGAACAGAAGATACGGCCCTTCGATATCGTGCAGCTTCATGGTTCGCCCCAGAACCGGTGCGGCGGCGGGCTCAGCCGGCCGCGCGCATCCATGGTGAGTTCGGCCTCGTCCTCAGCCAGCCAGAGCGGGCCGTCGAGATCGACGTAGTCGGCGTCGCGCGCGAACAGAAAGGCCGGCGCGATCGCCCGCACCCCGCAGATCATGCAGCCCACGAACAGGCCCTTGTTCAGCGCTCTCAGGCGCTCGCGCATTTGCAGCGCGTGGGTGAGCCCGCCGCACTTGTCGAGCTTGATGTTGATGAAGTCGTAGCGCGCCGCGGCCGCGTCGAGCTCGGCGAGGCTTTGCACGCTTTCATCCCCGCACAGCGGCAGCGGGCTGTCGAACCGGTCGAGCGGCTCGTCCGACCCGGCGGGCAGCGGCTGTTCGAGCAGGGCGAAGCCGGCCTCGGCCAGCGCCTCCGCGTCTTCCCCGAGATTGTCGAGCGTCCAGCCGGCGTTGGCGTCAGCGATGAGGGTGGCTTCGGGCGCGCCGCGGCGCACGGCGCGCGCGCGCTCGCCGTCCCGCCCGTCCTTGCCGCCGAGCTTGACCTTCAGAAGGCCGAGACCGGACGCGTCGCGCGCAGCGGCCTCCATCGCCTCGGGCGCGTCCAGCGAGATGGTGAAAGCGGTGAGCTGGGGCGCACGGGCGTCGTCGACGCCGATCATCTCGGCGACAGAGCGCCCCGACGTCTTCGCCTCGAAATCCCACAGCGCGGAATCTACCGCGAAGCGCGCCCCGCCGGGCGGCAGCAGATCAAGCAGCGCCTGGCGGTCGACGCCGGCTTCGATCGCGCTGCGCACCGCCTCGATCTGGGCCGCGATCGTCTCTGCGGTCTCGCCGAGATAGCTCACGCCGGAGGCTTCGCCCGCGCCGGTGACGCCGCCTGAACTCAGGCGCACCTCGACCGCGGTCTGCACGGTGCGCCGGCCGGTGGAGATGACGAAGGGGCGTTTGAGACGCCGGGAGAGGACGCGGACGGAAAGCTCGAACATGGCGCGGAGACTGGCGGGGATCGGCCCGTGCGTCCAGCGCGCTTTCGGCGTGAGATTATTCCGCGGCGACCTGGCGGGTCTTGACCAGCTTCTGCACCTTCTTCACCGCCCGCTCGCGCTTCAGGCGCGACAGGTAATCGATGAAGACGATCCCTTCGAGATGGTCCATCTCGTGCTGGATGCACACTGCGAACAGGCCCTCGGCGATCTCCTCGCGCTTTTCGCCGTCATAGTCGAGATACTCGACCTTCACCCGGGCGGGGCGCTCGACCTCGTCATAGATGTCAGGCACCGACAGACAGCCCTCGGAATAGGGCTTGAGGTCCTCGGTCAGCGGCGTGATCACCGGATTGACGAAATAGCGCGGGTCGTTGCGGTCTTCGGACAGGTCCATGACGATGACGCGCTTGTCCACGCCGACCTGGATCGCCGCAAGGCCGATCCCGTCCGCCGCGTACATGGTCTCCACCATGTCGTCCATCAGATCGCGGAGCGCGTCGTCCACGCCCTCGACAGGCCTGGAGACCAGCTTCAGCCGCGGGTCGGGAACGGTGAGGATTTCGCGTACAGCCATGGCCGATAAGTTATCCCGTGGGGAACGGCGTTCAAGACGGGCGGGGCGCCCCTACTTCGTCTGGTTCCAGCCCGTGATCGCTGTCCTCGGCCTCCATAGGCCCGAGTAGGGCGACGGTGTCCTGATCGGGGAGCGCTTCGACGGTCTTAAGCTTGCGGTTCATAACGCGCGTCCTCGTGTCGACCTGATCGAGGTGATTGCCTGCTTCCTGAAGCTTCTTCTTCACCTTGCCGATCACCGACCCGAACCGGTCGAATTCCGTCTTCACAGCACCCAAAACCTGCCAGACCTCGCTGGAACGTTTCTCGATAGCGAGCGTCCGGAAACCCATCTGCAGCGTGGTCAGGAAAGCGGCGAAATTCGACGGTCCTGTAATGGCGACCCGGTGCTCGTTCTGTATGCGGGACGCCACCCCCGGACGGCGCACGATCTCGGCGTACAGCCCTTCGGTCGGAAGATACATGATGGCGAAGTCCGGCGTAGCCGGAGGCGAAATGTATTTCGAGGAAATGTCTTTTGCGAAAGCCACGATCCGCTTTTCAAGCGCGGAGGCGGCGGCTTCGACCTCTACAGGGTCGCCCCGCTCGGATGCCTGCATCAGGCGCTCGTAATCCTCGGTTGGAAACTTGGAGTCGACCGCCAGCAGCACGGGCGTTCCATCCTCATCGCGGCCGGGCAAGCGGATCGCGAACTCGACCCGCTCCTGCGAGCCTTTCTTGATCTGGGCGTTCTGTTCGAACTGATCAGGCGTGAGCATGTCCTCAATGATCGCGCCCAGCTGGACTTCCGCCCAGGTGCCGCGGGTCTTCACGTTCGTCAGAGTCCGCTTGAGGTCGCCGACGCTCCCTGCGAGCGCCTGCATCTCGCCGAGCCCTTTGTGCACGGTCTCAAGCCGCTCGCTAACCTGCTTGAACGATTCCCCTAGCCGTTTCTCAAGCGTGCTCTGGAGCTTCTCGTCCACAGTTTGCCGCATCTGCTCTAGCTTCTGGCCGTTTTCCTCGCGCAACTCCCGGAGCTTCTGATCGAGTTGCTGCTGGATCGACGCCTGCTTCTTGTCGAGGCGCTCGGAGAGCGCGACGCCCTGGTCGGCGAGCGTCTTCTTCAACTCGTCCTGCTGGCGGGCCATCGCATCAAGACGCTCGGCCATCAACTTGCCGAAAGCTTCCAGCTGCTGAGACTGAATTTCACGGAGATCCTTGAACTGGCGGGCGTTGCCGTCAGTAAGATTGTCCATCTTCCTTTCGAGAGACTCCCTTTGCGCCCCTGCGCTGTCTTGGAGCTCTTTTCGGAGCGCTCCAGAATCTTCACGAGCGCCGCGCTGGATCGGCTCAACTGCGCGCGTGACGGTTTCCTGAAACTCGCCCATCGGGAATTTCGGTTCCGGCGACCGCCGCACCAGAACGGCGATCAACATGGCGGCGATCAATACGTTCGCGCCGATCAAAATCCAGAACCCGATCGTTTCCCCGCCCATCGTCATCACCACCTGCAAACTGGAACGAAACGTGACCTTAGCGGATTCGCGTGCGGCGCGCGCCTTGCATTTCAGTCCTCGACCGAAGCGGCAGGGAGCGCGTCATGCGCCTTTTCGATACAGCTCTTTGCGAACTCGGCCGGCGAGACCGGGAGCGCTGGCGCGTCCTGGCCGGCGAAAGCGGCGTGCAGAGCCCTTACCTGCTGCCTGATTTCGCAGACATGGTGGACGCCGCGCGCGGCGATGTCCGGGTGATCGTCGCTGAAGAAAACGCCGCCCCTGTCGGATATTTCGCGTTTCACAAGCCGGTCGGCGGGATCGCGCGGCCTGTCGGCGCGCCGCTGTCGGACGTTCAGGGTTTCGCCAGCGCCAAGCCGCTGAAGGTCGATCCCGGCGCGCTTCTGGACGCCATGGGCGCGGAGGCGCTGGTCTACGACAACTGGCTCGGCCCTGCGCCCGGCCGGGTGCGTGAGCGCGCCGGCTCGGCTGTGATCGACCTGTCCCAGGGCGCGGACGCCTGGCGCGACCGCCGCCGGGGCCTGCACAAGAGCCACTTCAAGAAGATCGCCCAGCGCCGCCGCAAGGCCGAGCGCGAGTTCGGCGACGTCAGAATCGTCTTCGGTGACCCCCAGGGCGAGCGCTTCGCGGCGCTGAAGGCCTGGAAGAGCGCACAATACCGCGACAGCGGGCTGGCCGACCTGTTCGAAACGGGCTGGACGGCGAAAGTCTTCGAAGCTGCCGCCCTGCGCGGGTTCGGCCCGCTGCGGGGGCTGACCGCCTCGCTTTATCTGGGTGGAAAACTGGCTGCGGTGGAGACGGGCCTCGTCGCGGGCGGGACCTACCATTCCTGGACGCCGGCCTATGACCGGGCGTTCGCCGCGGTGTCGCCGGGCCTGTTGCTGCTCGAGGGGATCATCGACGCGGCGGGAGAGCTCGGCCTCAGCCGGATCGATCTGGGCAAGGGCGAGCAGGCCTACAAGGCCTACTACACCGATTTCGAAACCCCGCTGAGCGCGGGCCGCGCCCTGCAGCCGGGCTTCGCCGGCGCGCGTGTGGCCGCCTGGGAGCTGGCCGAAGCCGCCGGTGCGATCCTGCCCGGACCGCTTGGCGCGGCGCCGGTGAAGCTGCGCCGACGCTGGGCGCAGTCGGCGGCTCTGGCGCCGGCCTACGCCGAGCGGCTGAAGCTGATGGCGGGCGCCTTCGCCGCAGCGCCCAAGCGCATCGCGGCGTAGATCACGCATTCGTCAGCTTCTGTTTTCGTCGCGGGCCGCTATCTTCCCTTCCGCATCGCTTCGAAGGGAGACATCCATGCTTCGCCTCGCCGCCGCCACGACGCTTGCTTCCGGCCTTGCGCTGAGCTTCGCCGCGCCGGGCTTCGCCCAGGACGTGATCGACAGCCAGCAGGAAAGCTTCACGGTGACGACCGTCGCCCAAGGCTTGGGCTTTCCTTGGTCGCTCGCCTTCCTGCCGACCGGCGAGATGCTGGTGACCGAGCGCGACGGGGCGCTGCGGGTGATCGATCAGGAGGGCCTGCGCGCGGCGCCGGTGAGCGGGCTTCCCGAAGACCTCGTTGTCGAGCGCCAGGGCGGCATGATGGAGATCGCGGTCGCGCCGGACTTCGATCAGACCCGCGAGGTTTACTTCACCTATTCCGAAGGCACGGCGGATGCGAACCGCACCGTGCTCGCCCGCGCCCGGCTGAGCGAGGATCTTAGCGCGCTTGAAAATGTCGAGGACCTCTTCAAGGTCAATTTCGAAAAGCGCCGCGGCTTTCACTTCGGCGGCCGGATCCTGTTCAACCCCGACGATACGCTGTTCGTCACCCTGGGCGACGGCGGGATGCATCAGGACGAAGCGCAGAACCCGGCCAATCATCTGGGCACGGTCGTCCGCATCAATCGCGACGGCTCGATCCCGGCCGACAATCCCACGATCGAAGGCGCTGCGCCGGGCGTTTACAGCTACGGCCATCGCAACGTTCAGGGCATCGACCGCAACCCCGAGACCGGCTCGGTCTTCACCCATGAACACGGCGCGCGCGGCGGCGATGAGCTGAACGTGCTGCAACCCGGCGCGAACTATGGCTGGCCGGCGGTGACCTACGGGATCAATTACAACGGCTCGGTCGTCTCGCTGCAGCAGGAGAACCCTGCCTTCACCGAGCCGGTCTGGTACTGGAACCCCTCCATCGCGCCAGCCGGCATGGCCTTCCATGACGGAACCCAGTTTCCCAACTGGGAGGGCGATCTCTTCGTCTCCGCGCTCGCCGGCATGGCGCTTCAGCGTCTGGAGATGGACGGCGACCGGGTGATCGGGGTCGAGCCGCTCCTGACCGAGCGCGAGGAGCGCTATCGCGACGTGCGCGTGGGCCCTGACGGCGCGATCTACGTGCTGGTCGACGATATCGAGGGCGCGGTGCTGAAGCTCGAACACGCCCCGACCGCGCGCGAAGAAGCATTCGAAGGCTGAGCGGCGGTCTGAAACAAAAAACGCCCCGGCGGATGCGCGCCGGGGCGTTCTCTGTTCGGGTGAGGCGCGTCGCCTAGGCGCTCGCGGCCTTCTGCTCCTCGACCGGATCGCGCAGCACGTAGCCGCGGCCCCAGACGGTCTCGATATGGTTGTCTCCGCCGGTCGCCGCCGAGAGCTTCTTGCGAAGCTTGCAGATGAACACGTCGATGATCTTCAGCTCGGGCTCGTCCATGCCGCCATAGAGATGGTTGAGGAACATCTCCTTGGTGAGCGTGGTCCCTTTGCGCAGGGAGAGCAGCTCGAGCATCTGGTATTCCTTGCCGGTCAGGTGGACGCGCTGATTGGCGACCTCCACCGTCTTGGCGTCCAGGTTCACCGCGATGTCGCCGGTCTTGATGATCGACTGGCTGTGACCTTTCGAGCGGCGCACGACGGCGTGGATCCGCGCGATCAGCTCTTCCTTGTGGAAGGGCTTGGTCATGTAGTCGTCCGCGCCAGACCCCAGGCCGCGCACCTTGTTATCGATGTCGGCGTTGCCCGAGAGGATCAGGATCGGGGTGTCGACCTTGGCCACGCGCAGGGTCTTCAGAACGTCGAAGCCCGGCATGTCCGGAAGGTTCAGATCAAGCAGGATGATGTCGTAATCATACAGCTTGCCGAGATCGACGCCCTCCTCGCCGTAATCGGTCACGTACACGTTGAAGCCCTCGGACTTCAACATCAGCTCGATTCCCTGCGCCGTGGCGCGGTCGTCTTCGATCAGCAGGACCCGCATCGGTTCCCCCTCCCAAGGCCGCACGGACGAATCATTGGTCTCGCCCGACGCATCAACCGTTAACCTTATTCGCTATGAGAGGCGAGAATCCCTTAGGAGAAGTTAACGGCGGTTTGACTCGATGGGTGGAATCGAGTCCGCGAAGGCGATTCTCTCTAGCCAGGCCAGAAAAATCAGCTGGTTAATAAATCATACGACCGGCTGCGTCGCGTACGGAGGACTTGTTTTGTTCCGTGTGCGAACTTGTGGACAGTCGCTGTCAAGCAAAACCCCGCCCCGGCGGCGCCGGAGCGGGGTCGCCATGCGTTCGTTCTGTATAAGGACTATTCAGCAGCCATCATCGCCGGCGCGATCGCGGCCAGCAAAGGCCCCCATTTCTCGTCAGCGCCCTCGACCCGTCCGTCATAGAGGATACGGTCCTCATAGCCGGTGATCCACAGCGCCTCGGGATTGCGGCGTGCAATCACCAGATCGCTCTGCCGGTTCTCGAACGGGGTGCGGTGAAGGCGGAAGACCGCCAGCCCTTCGGCCAGCGCCTGGCCCAGCTCGCCGCCGACGCTGCGCAGCCGCTCGTCGCCTTCGGTCAGCGCGACGAGCTCCATCTTGCCCGCCTCGGTAGACAGGGCGAAGCGAGACCGCTCGATGCCGGACAGGCCGTGCTGGCTCTCGGCGTGAATCTTCCACGCTTTCTCCACGGGAACCGCGAAGGCGCGAAAACCCTCGATCTCGCGGCACTGGAAAAAGTAGTGGTTGTTCACCCCCATCCGCTTGAGCTCCTGCTGCATCAGGCGGAGCGTGTCGGCGTCGTCGTTGACGCTGTCGATGATCGGGGTCTGGTTTTCCAGCGTCACGAAGGGACGCGAGCGCAGGCGCTGCGCGGCGCGCTCGACCAGCGGATTGCGCAGCAGACGGCCGTCCTCGTCACGGACATGGTCGCCGGTCTCGCTGACCCGCAGGAATTCGTCGGGATGGGTGAAGTGGACCATGAAGGCGAGCAGCACCTGGGGGTGCAGCTCATGAAACAGGTCCAGCATCTCGAAGAAATTGTCGTCGAAGCGCTCGGGGAAGAAGGCCATCTCCTTGGTCCCGATGCGGATCACTTCGAGACCGGCTTCGGCCAGGCCGTTGAGATAGTCGAACAGGTTACGGTTGGAGAGCACCATCGGGTCGCCGCCCGACAGGAGCGCCTCGCGTATCTTCGGCTTGTCGGTGATCTCGCCGGAGGCGACCTTTTCGTTATGGCCGGTGATGTACTCCTTGATCTCGTGGATCGAGGCGGTGTCCTTGCCGGTCTTGCCGGTCAGGAAATCCGAGCGGTAGCAGTACCGGCACCAGCTCGAACAGGTGCGCACCACGTAAAGCAGCACCAGCTCGTATTTGTGCAGAAGGCCCGGAATGGGGCTGTATTTCAGCTGGTTGGACGGGTCGGCCTCGCCGGACAGATCGTCCATCTCCTCAGGCCGGGCCTTGATGAGGTTCTTCACCGCCGTCGAGCGCTTGGCCAGGTCGAGATAGTACCCGGTCGCGCGCGGCGGCAGGCGGTCGGACACGCCCGCCTTTTCGAGGGCGTCGAGTTCCTCGGCGGAATAGACCTCCGCACCGCCCTCCTCGACATATTTGCGATAGCGCGCGATGTCGTGGACGACGTACCGGTTGAACTTCGTCTCGTCGATCCGCGCGTAGAGATTGTCCTTGTGCTGGCGGGAGACCGCCTTTTTCTTGGGCCTCGACCCGGCGATGCGAATTTTTCCGTCAAGCGGCATGGGCTCTCCTCGTCGTCGATGTCTCGGCGGCGGCGGCGGCGCCAGCGATGTGGTCGTTCAATGGCGCGGACGCGCCCTACGGCCCGGCAGGGAGCCGTCGCGATGGTCGTGAACCGTCGATGCGGTCTGCCGCGTCCGGGTCCGTCATCGGCCCGCCCGGCGCAGCGAGCGGGAAAATAGCGATTTTCGGACAGAATGGAACAGCCGGGCGCTGATTTAATCCGAAACCGACGGTAATGACGGGCGTTATCCGCGGTTGCGCCAAGGCCGCCAGAGGCTGTGCGATCGGCGCGGCACGCTCCGCTCCGTTTACGCGACCGAAACCGCGTTTGGGTTAAACCTCTCTTCGAAGCGGCGCAAAACGCGCCCCGGCAGACGCGAGAGAACGAGCGTGGACAGCCTGATCGCAGAGATCGGCGCGCTGCAGACGCGGACCTTCAAGGGGCGCGTCAGCGCCGTCAACGGCCTGCTGGTCGAAGCCACCGGCCCGCGCGGCGCGCTGAGTCTCGGCGCGTCTGCGGAGATCATGGTGGGCGAGTCCGGCCCCGCGCGCTGCGAGGTGGTCGGCTTCCGCGGCGAGACCGCGCTGATGATGGCCTATGGCGATCTTTCCGGCGTCCGGCCGGGCGCGCAGGCCTCGATCAATCCCGAAGGCGGCGTTCTGAAACCCTGCCGGGCCTGGCTGGGCCGCGTCATCGACAGCGGCGGAACCCCGCGCGACGGGCTGGGCGCCCTGCACGAAGGCGAAGCCGGCTATCCTTTGAAAGGCCGCGCGCCCTGCGCGCATTCCCGTCAGAGGCTGGGCGATCGGATGAGCCTCGGGGTGCGCGCGCTCGACGTCTTCACACCGATGCGCAAGGGCCAGCGGCTGGGCGTTTTCGCCGGGTCCGGCGTGGGCAAGTCGGTGCTTCTGTCGATGCTGGCGCGAGGATCCGACGCCGACGTGATCGTCATCGGCCTGATCGGCGAACGCGGCCGGGAGGCGCGCGAATTCGTCGAGGACGTGCTGGGCCCTGACGGGCGCGCAAAATCGGTGGTGATCACCGAGACCGGCGACGCGCCCGCCCTCGCCCGGCGCCGCGCGGCCTACGCCACGATCACCACGGCGGAATATTTCCGCGACCAGGGCCTGAACGTGCTCTGCCTGATGGATTCGGTCACCCGTTTCGCCCTGGCCCAGCGCGAGATCGGGCTGGCCGCCGGCGAACCGCCGACCACGCGCGGCTATACGCCCTCGGTCTTCGCAGAGCTGCCCGCCCTTCTCGAGCGGGCCGGCCCGGGGCCCGAGGGGACGGGGTCGATCACCGGGCTGTTCACCGTGCTGGTGGACGGCGACGATCATAACGAGCCGATCGCCGACGCGGTCCGCGGCATTCTGGACGGCCATGTGGTCATGGACCGCCGGATCGCCGAGCGCGGCCGCTTCCCGGCGATCGACGTGCTCAAATCAATCTCGCGCACCGCCCCGGAGGTCTACGGCCCCGGCGAGGCGGACACGGCGAAAGCCGCACGCGCGCTCCTGTCGGCCTACGCCGACATGGAAGAACTCATTCGGCTCGGCGCGTATTCGCCGGGATCGAACCCGGCGGTGGACCGGGCGATTGCGGTCAACGAACCGCTGGAAGCGTTTCTGGCGCAGGGAAAAGACGAGGCCTCGCCCATCGGGGAGAGTTTCGCGGCCCTGGCCGGGATCCTGGGTGATGGAGGGTGATGATGGGAACGAGATCGCATGAGCCGCTGATCAGGCTCGCGCGCTTCAAGGTCGAGGAACTGCAAAAGCAGATGGCCGATATCGAGACCGTGCGCGGCTCGATCCTCGACCAGATCGAGCGCCTTGAAGAGAGCGTGCCGGAGGAACAGGCCGTGGCGGTGGAAAACCGTGACGGCTACATCGCGTACGGCAGCTACGCGCGCTCGGTGATCCAGCGCAAGGAAAAGCTGCGCACGAGCCTGGACGAGGTCGATGCGCAGGCCGGCGCGATTCGCGAACGACTGGAGACGGCGTTCGCCGAGCTGAAAAAGTTCGAACTGCTCGAAGAGCGGCGAATCGCGCGCATCCAGGACTCCGTGCGCGCGGCCGAGCAGGCCGAACTCGACGAGATCGCGGCGGGCATGCGGCGCTCGGCGCACTGAGAACCACGTTCTTAGCGATTTGAACGACTTGCGCGGACCGCGTGGCTTTCGCGCACTTGTCTGCGGCGGTTAACTCAGGCTTAATTCTCCTCTCAGGGAGGAGACGCGACGATGAACGCCGCGCGCCGCATCGAAGTCAGCCTCGCCGGGCTCATCGCCGGCGGGGCGCTGTTCGCCGCCATGGTCCCCGGCGCGTCGCCGGACGAGGGCCCGGAGATCTTCGCACCTCCGGCCCTGCCGAGCGTCGATATCTCACAGTTCCAGGACATCCGCGTCTCTGACGCCTCGCGCGCGGTCGCGGCTTCGGTGATCAGCAGAGACATCGGCGCGGCGCGCTTCGCCGCGCCGCCGCCTGCCTCCGTCTCCGGCCAGGAAGCCGCTCTCAGCGTCCGGCCTACAGGCTCGGTCGGCGAAGGCGCGGCCTGGACCGGTCAGGCCTTCGGGTTCGAAGTCACCGCCGCGCCGCAGGCCACGGGCTATGGCGGTCCGGACTGGTGGCTCGTCGGCGGCGCAGGACGGGAGAGCTACGCCCTCGCCCCCGGCGGCTTGCGTGAGTACACGATCGCGCCGGTGTCAGCCGAAGGCGTGGTCGGCGACGCCCATATCGGCGTGGCGATGAAGGTGACCGACAACGCCTTCGCCGGGATCGGCTATGTCCGCGAGGAGCGCCGCTTCACCCTGGGCACCGAGGACTGGGAAGAGAGCGAGCACTATCTCGGCGTCAGCTTCCAGGCGCGCTGGTAAACGCCTCAGGCCGCTTTCGCCGCCGTTTCAGGTTTCGCGTAGAGCCCGCGCTTGCCCGTGACCGGGCGCAGCGCTTCGGTCAGGCCGACCACGGTTTCCGCCGCCCCCAGCACCAGATAGCCGTCGTCGGCTAGTAGGCTCGCCAGCCGGTCGAGCACCTTCGCCTTGGTCTCGATATCGAAATAGATGAGCACGTTGCGGCAGAAGATGACGTCCTGCCGGCCGTAGCGGGTGAAGTCGTCGAGCAGATTGCCCTGCTCGAAGCGGATCTTCTGACGCAGATGCGGCTTGATCCGCCAGGTGTCGCCGGTCTGGTCGAAATGCTTCACCAGACGCTGGATCGGCAGGCCGCGCTGCACCTCGAACTGGGAATAGACGCCTGCGCGCGCCTTTTCGAGCACCGGCCCGCTCATGTCGGTCGCCAGGATGTCGACCGGCGGAATCACGCCCTCGTCGGCCAGCATGGCGAGCGAATAGGGCTCCTGGCCCGAACTCGCCGCCGCGCACCAGACCTTCAGCGCCCGTCCCGGACGCGCCGTGCGCAGGGCTGGCCCGATCGTCTCCTCGAACAGTTCGAACGGCGTCTTGTCGCGAAAGAAGAACGTCTCGTGGGTGGCCAGCGCCTCGCCCGCGGCGACGCAGAGCTTCTGATCGCCGCGCATCATCGCGTCCACCAGCGCCTCGACCGAGGCGAAGCCTTCGCGGCGGGCCAGCGGTCCGAGCCGGGAATCCATCAGATACGCTTTCTCAGGACCGAGCACGAGCCCGGTGCGCTTGCGCACGTCGGACGACAGGAACTCGAATTTCGACGGCGGAAGAGCGCTCATCACGGTCCTTTCAGGCGCCGGGCGATTTCCGGGCCGATATCTTTGAGCGGCAGGATCATGTCGGCGAGGCCGGCTTCGGCGACCGCGCCGGGCATGCCCCAGACCACGCTGGAGGCCTGATCCTGAACGATGACCTGACCGCCGGCGGCGCGGATCGCGCGCGCGCCTTCACGGCCGTCCGCGCCCATGCCGGTCAGCACGATCGCAAGAACGCCGCGGCCGGCGAGCCTGGCGCAGGTCTCAAACAGCGGGTCGACCGCCGGGCGGCAGAAATTCACCGGGGGGTTCTGGTCGAGCACGGCCTCGAAACCGCCCCCGCCCTGGCGCAGAGTGAAATGAAAATCGCCAGGCGCCAGATAGATCCGGCCCGCGCGCAGCATCTCGCCATGCTTGGCCTCGGCGGCCGGGATCCCGCTTTTCGCCAGATGCTCGGCGAGAATGGCGGTGAACAGCTTGGGCATGTGCTGGGCGATGACGATCGGCGCGGAGGGCTCTTTCGGCAGCGCTGCGACGACGTCGCGCAGCGCCTGAGGCCCGCCGGTCGACGAGCCGATCGCGATGAGGCTCGGGCGCGTGGCGACGGCCGTGCGCGGCGTGGAGGGATAGACCGGCGCGGGCCGCGGCGCCGCCGTTGCGGCGCTCTGCCGGCTCTGGAAGGTCGCCGGCCGGGCGCTGTAGCGCGGGCTCAGCGCGACGAGCTTGGCGATGAGGTCTTCACGGTAGGCTTCCGCGCCCGCCACGCGGCCGGCCTCGGGTTTGGGCGCATAGTCCGCCGCCCCGAGCGACAGGGCCCGCATCGTCACTTCCGCGCCCTTGCGGGTCAGGGTCGAGGCCATCACGACGCGCGCGCGCGGCGCGGCCTTGAGAATGAGCGGCAGCGCGGTCAGCCCGTCCATCTTCGGCATTTCGATATCGAGTACGACGAGATCGGGCTGCAGCTCGCCGGCCTTCTTGACGCCCTGCTCGCCGTCCGCGCAGGTCGCAGCCACCTCGAGCCGGTTGTCCGCCTCGATCCAGCGCGCGACCAGGCCACGCACGACCGCGCTGTCGTCGATGATGAGCACGCGCGGCGCGCCGGAGGCGGCCTGACCGGTGGAATAGGCGGGAACGGCGCTCACTCGGTTGCCTTCCTCAGACCAGGCCGGTTTCGGCGAACTTGCTTTCGATGATGTCCCCGTCGAAGGGCTTCATCACGTACTCGTCGGCCCCCGCGCGCAGCGCCTGGGTGATGTGGCCCATGTCGTTCTCGGTGGTGCAGAACACCACGACCGGCTTCTTCCCCTCGGGCTCCTCGCGGAGCTTGATGAGGAATTCGAGCCCGTTCATCACCGGCATGTTCCAGTCCAGAAGGACCGCGTCGGGCATCGCCTTCTTGCAGTGATCGAGCGCCTGCTTGCCGTCGGCGGCCTCTTCGCAGACGAAGCCGAGATCCTCGACGATCTTGCGGGCGACCTTGCGGATCACGCGGCTGTCGTCGACCACGAGACAGGTTTTCATCGCGCGTCCCTCCCCTAGGCGGCCATCGGCGTGCGCCAGGCGATCAGCGCCCGGATGTCGAGCACGGCGAGAAGCTGGTTCTCCAGCCGGTGCACGCCCTTGATCAGCGCCCGCCATTTCGGATCGAGATGGGCCGGCGCGGCTTCCAGCGTGTCAGGCTTGAGGCGCATCACCTCGCCGACCTCGTCGACCAGGACGCCGAAGAGTTCAGAGCCTTGTTCGAGTCCCAGCGCCATGCAGGACGCATCGGCGTCGCGCGGCGGCAGTCCGAGCCGGGTGCGCGCATCCACCGCCGTGACGATGCGGCCGCGCAGATTGAGCAGGCCGGCGATCTCGGCAGGCGCGCGCGGCACGCGGGTGACGTCCTGAGGCGAGAACACCTCCCGGATCTCGCACACCTCGACGCCGAACATCTGCCCGCCGATGCGGACGGTGACGTATTCGAAGCTGTCTTCAGAGGCCATGTCTCTTATCCCCTCAAGCCGCCTCGACCGCGCGTTCGGCGCGGGCGGCCCTGTCCAGCATGGCGATGAGCCCGCCGCGATCCTTGCGGTCCATGACCGCCAGGAACCCTTCCATCGGCGCGCCGTACGCGTTGTCGCCGACGCCCAGGCGCGGCACGTCCTTGAAATAGCCCTCGTCGCCGAGGCGCTTGAGCGCGGCCGGGTCGCCCACGACCACGTCATAGGCCGCACCCATCATCGCCGCATCGCGCGCTTCATGCAGGCCGCCCGCGACGGTGACGTCGTAGCCGGCCGCAGCCAGAAGCGGCGCCAGCATGCGCCGGGCGAAAGCGTCGGCCTCGACCAGCAGGACCGAGCTGCGCGCGCCGGTCTTGCTCGGCGCGGTGCGTTGCGGCGCGCCCGACCAGGCGCTCTCCATGTGCCAGGCGATGTCGAGCACTTCGGTCGCCTTGCCCTTGATGACCGCCGAGCCGATCACGCCGGGACGCTCGGAGCCCATTTCAAGGTCGAGCGCTTCTTCGACCACGTCGAGAATCTCGTCGACCGCAACGCCGGCGGACTTGCCGTCTTCGGAGAAGACCAGAACCGGCTGACGGCCTTCGGACACGAAGTCGTCCTGACCGCCCGCATGGGCGAGCGGCAGAAGCCGGCCGCGATACTGGACCACGTGACGGCCGTCCACGCGCTCGATCGAGCTCGCCTCGAAATCCTCGAGCCGGGTGATCAGGCTGACCGGCACCGCCTTGGGTTCGGCCCCGCCCGCGCGCACCAGAAGCAGGCGCTGCTTGCCGTGGGCTTTGGCGATGTCGGACGCCTCCTCGTCGGCGGCCTCGGCGCTTTCCTCCGCCTCCATCGCGGTTTCCTGCGCGAGCCCGTTGGGATCGAGGATCATGATCACCGAGCCGTCGCCCAGAATGGTCGCGCCGGAAAAGACCGAAATGCCGCGCAGCGGACCTGACAGCGGCTTGACCACGATCTCCTCGGTGTCGAGCACGTCGTCGACCACGAGCCCCATGCGCCGGCCTGCGGCCTCGAGCACGATGACATAGCCGCTCATCTCGCCAGCCTCGTCGAGAGACTGGCTGAGCACCCGGTCGAGCGCGATGACGGGCAGAAGCTTGTCGCGCAGGCGGATCATCTTCGCGCCATGCATGCTTTCGACCGCCACCGGCGAACCAGGGCCGACGCGCACGAGTTCACGCACCGAGAGCTGCGGCACCGCGAAGCGGGCGTCGCCGGCCGCGATGATGAGCGCGGAGACGATCGCCAGCGTCAGGGGGATCTTGATCGTGAAGGTCGTGCCCTTGCCGACCTCGGAGCTGAGATCGATCGAGCCGCCGATCTGCTCGATATTGGTGCGCACCACGTCCATGCCGACGCCGCGGCCGGAGAGGTTGGTCACCTGGGCGGCGGTGGAGAAGCCGGCCGCGAAGATGTAGCGCTGGATCTGCGCCTCGCTCATCGCGTCGAGGTCTTCGGCCGAAGCCAGACCCTTTTCGAGCACCTTGGCGCGGATCTTCTCGGGGTTCAGCCCGGCGCCGTCGTCGGCGATCTTGATGATGATCGCGCCGCCTTCGTGATAGGCGCTGAGCCGGATCGTGCCGTGCTCGGCCTTGCCGGCGGCTTTGCGCGCGTCGGGTCCCTCGATCCCGTGATCGCAGGAATTGCGGATCATGTGGGTGAGCGGATCCTTGATCAGCTCGAGGACCTGACGGTCGAGTTCGGTCTCTTCGCCTTCCTGGATCAGCTTGATCTTCTTGCCGAGATCCTGGCTGGCGTCGCGGACGATCCGGGGAAGCTTCTTCCACGCGTCGCCCACGGGCTGCATGCGGGTCTTCATCACCCCGTCCTGCAGCTCGGCGGTCACCGAGCTCAGGCGCTGCAGCGGCGTCTTCAGCGCGCTGTCTTCGACCCCGCGCACGATCTGGTGCATCTGGTTACGCGCCAGAACCAGCTCGGAGACCGTCGTCATCAGGTTCTCGAGCACGTCGACGCTGACCCGGATGGTCGCGGTCGAGCGCGGCGCGCCGCCCGAGGCCGGCTTGGCGGCGTCGGCGTTCGCCGCAGCGGGCTTCGCCGACGGCGCGGCGGCGATCGTATCGGGCTCGTCGTCCTCGGCGTCGGCCTCGTCAGCGTCGGCGATCTCGGACTCTTCAGGGCCGGGCGTGTTCATGAACGCCGCTTCGAGATCGGCGAGCGAGACTTCGCCGGGGCGCAGCGCCCGGCCGAGATCGGCGTCGAACGCACCCTCGGCGTCAGGATCGGCTTCAGATTCGGCGACCGCCTCGATTTCAGGCTCGGGCTCCGGCTCCGGCGCAGGAGCGGGTTCGGGCGCGGAAGCAGCCGGCGCGGCGATCGTTTCGCCCATCGACAGCGCTTCAAGCTGGCTGATCAGGTCGCTGTCGTCGCCTTCGAGCTCGGCGCCGGTCTGCTCCAGGCCGTCCAGTATCTCCTTGATCCGGTCGAGCGATTTGAGGACCACGGTCACCGCCGCGCTGTCGGCGATCAGATCGCCGTCGCGGAACTTGCCCAGAAGCGTCTCGCCGGCGTGGGCGACCGCTTCGAGCCGGACCAGGCCGAGAAAGCCGCACGTGCCCTTGATCGTGTGCAGAAGCCGGAAAATGTTGTCCAACGTCGCCCGATCGGTCGGGTCCGCCTCGAATTTCACCAGTTCGGAGTCGATGACGTCGAGGCTTTCCGCCGTCTCGCTCAGAAACTCGCCGATCAGCTCGTCCATTAAATGCACCCCGGTCCCGATTATCAGGAAGTCAGGGCGACACTCTCACGCGGGGAGTTAACGGAACCTTGGCCGCAAATCCCGCGGGGGGCGCAAAGCTATCGAAAAAATCTCTAGGCCGCTTCGACCTTGCGGCTGGGACCGGTGAGCGCGGCGAACTCCACCCGCTCCTCGGTCTGGGAAGCTTCGGCGCGCCCCCCGCTCTCGCGGGCGATGAGGCCGGTGTAGTAGGGCTGCACGCTGCGCCCGTCGAAACCGTTCTCGGGAATTTCGCCGCGGAAAGCCGCGACATATCCGGGGTCGAGCCTGAGCCGGGGGCCGGCGGCGACCAGACGCAGCCGCGCCCCGCCGTCGGACGACGGGGCGGCCTCGATCGTCACCGTTCCGCCGCGCGGAAGCGAGTCCACCGCGAGCCAGATCAGATTGAGGAGCACACGGGCCGCGGTCTTGTCGATCGCCCCGGCCTCGGATTTCCAGACGAGCTCGGCGCGGGCGTCGGCAAACATCGGCCCGGCCAGCGCCTTGATCTCGCTGAGCGCCATCTCGCCGCCGCGCGATCCCGCAGCGCCGAAGCAGACGCGGGCGTATTCGAGCTTGTTGCGGATCTGGACCGCGCCAGTGCGCAGAAGCCCGATGGCGTCGTTGCGCATGTCCGCCGCGCCCTCGTCGTCGAGCACGGAGAGCGCCGCGCCCATCGCCGAGGCCGGCCCGGCGATGTCGTGGCAGACGCGCGAGCACAGCAGCGCGGCGAGTTCGGTTGCGGAGAGCGCGTCGATCCGGGTCATGGGCTGAACACTGACGCGATTCTCGGTTTGCGACACCGCTGCGCGCAGCCGCTCAGAAATCCTGGTCGATATCGTCCCGGCCCGAGCGGCTGGAGTAAAACAGCAGCCACATCAGCCCGCCTCCCACGACGAAGCTCAACACCACGCCGAGCGCCAGCGCGAACCAGCCATGCCCGGTCAGCTCAGCGTCGACAGAGAACCAGGCGCGGCTTGCGAACCAGACCGAGACGGCGAGGAACACGCCGAGCACGGCGACGAGCAAGGCCTTCTGCATCATGGGAAAACTCTCCGAGGCGGCTGCTGTCCAGCCTTACATATTTGTTAATTCGAACACATTTCCATTGCAGAACGCTTGGCAAGCGCACTGCGCCCGGTCAACATGACACATGAGCCGGGCTGCGCCCGGATGCCGACGCGGCGCGTGCGGTCTGCTATTTGCTTGACCGAGGGCGCACGGACCGAGAAGCCGGCGTCACGGCGTCCGGTCCGTCAGAGGGCGGGCAGCAACGAGGGGAAATCGTAGACGCTCATGTCTGGATTCGACGTTCGACTCGCCGACGCCCGCCGATCGCGGACCTTGGTGTTCTTCCTAACGATGACCGGGGTGCTGCTGTTCACCGCCGGACTGCTGATCATGCGCACGCCCCAGCCTGGGCGCGCAGAGGCCGCCGGTCCCGATATCGACGCCGTGATCGCCAGCGCGCCCGCGACCGAGATCATGGAGATGGCCGGCCCCGCCGCGCCCGCGCTCGAACCGCTCGCGCCTGAAGAAGTGCGCGCGCCGCGGATCGAAGCCGGCCGGGCGCTGATCGAGGCCGAGCACGCTCTGTTCGCCGGCGCTGACTTCCGCCCGCAGGTCACCCATGTCGAGACGACCGTGCGGCGGGGCCAGACCTTCGCCAGCGTTCTGGACGCCGCAGGCGCGGACCGGGTCGAGGCCGCGCGCGCCATCGCCGCGCTCGAAAGCCTGTTTCCGGCGCGCAATCTGCGCGCGGGCCAGGACCTGACGGTGTTCTTCGAAACCCCGCCCTTCCAGCTCGCCTCGACCGACACGCCTGCCGAGCCGCGCCTGGCCGGGTTTTCCTTCCGTCCCGATTCCGAACGTACCCTGACGGTGGCCCGTACCGGCGACGGCTTCCGGGCCCGCGAGGCGGTGGCTGCGCTCGACCGCGAGATCGTCCGCGCCCGGGGCGAGGTGACGAGCTCGCTCTACATGTCCGCCGTAGACCAGGGCGCGACCGACCGCATCGTGGTCGAGCTGGCGAACATTCTCGGCTACGCGGTCGACTTCCGGACCATCCAGCCCGGCGACGGCTTCGACGTGGTGTTCGAGCGCTTCGTGAACCGGCGCGGGGAGACCGTGCGCACCGGCGAGATCCTGTATCTGGTGTTCGACGGACGTGGCGAGGCGCTGGAATATTTCCGCTTCGAGGCTCCGGATGGGGAGATCGGCTATTACACCGCCGACGGCGAAAGCGCCCGGCGGCTTCTGATGAAGATGCCGATCAACGGCGCGCGCATCAGCTCGAATTTCGGCATGCGCTTCCATCCGATCCTGGAGCGCAGCCGGCCCCATAACGGCACCGACTTCGCCGCCCCGCGCGGCACGCCGATCATGGCCGCCGGCGCCGGCGTGGTGCTGCGCGCCAACCGGTTCGGCAGCTTCGGCAACTACATCAAGATCCGGCACTCGAACGGCTATGAGACCGCCTACGCCCACCTCAACGGGTTTGCGCGCGGCATCCAGGCCGGCGCGCGGGTCCAGCAGGGCCAGATCATCGGTTATGTCGGCACCACCGGGCGCTCCACCGGCCCGCACCTTCATTACGAAGTGCATCTGAACGGCCGGCCGACCAACCCGATGGCGCTCGACCTGCCGACCGGCAAGACGCTGTCGGCTGAGGAGCTCGAGCTTTTCGCCGCCGAGCGCGAGCGCATCGTCGCGATCCGCGACGGCGCCGCTCCCGCAGCCGCCGATCCGTCAGAGTCCGTCATGGTGGCGAGCCGGAGCGACGACGCGACCTGATCGCCTGCATCCGGAACAGATCAAGGCCCGGGTGCGCGCCCGGGCCTTTTTCGTTTCAGGGTTTCAGCCGCCGGGTCAGAAAGCCCAGAACCTCGCGCGCCGCCTCGAAGGTCGGCTCGCCGTCCTGTGCGATGAGGTCCTTGGTCAGGACCGCGTGCGGAAACGGATTACCGCGCGGGTTCTTCGCCTCGTCGGGCAGGACGCGGGTCTGCAGCCTGTCGCCGAGCAGGGCTTCAAGCGCGGCGAAGCGCTCTGCCTTGCAGCTGGGATCGCCGTCGAAGCGCAACGCCATGACGTCGAGATTATCGCGCCGGCCCAGCGCCTCGGCTTCCGCGGGTTCAATGTGAATCGATCCGGCTGCGTTGAACGGCAGGGCCGGCTCGCCGGCGACCGCGGCGATCACCGCGGGCTCGACCGCGACCGACCAGGCGAAATTGCCGGTGAGGCACAGCCCCACCGCCGCCACGCCGGGACCGCCGCGCTCGGCATGGACATGGCGGGCGAGCGCGCGCAGCCAGTCCGAGACAGGACTTCCGCCGGATTTCGCGAACAGGCGGATCTCCCGGCTGACGCAGGCGCGCGCCATGCCCCCCACCCGTCCGTGGATCTGGTGCAGCTCTTCGAGCGGCGTGCCGGGATGGTCGTAGAGCGCAGGCGCATACACCCGGAAACCCGCCGCCTCGATCCAGCGTGCGAGCCGCCAGAATTCCGGCACGAAGCCGGGCAGTTCATGCATCAGAATGACGCCGGGCCCCTCGCCTGACACCAGCACCGGATGCGCCGCGCCGGCATGGTCGAAATCGAAAACCTCCGCGAACGGGGTCCGGTCGTCAGTGTGCAGAATATCGGAGAAATCGTGCGCCGGCGTTTCGGCGGTCTCGGCGGTCATGAAAGCGCTCCCCGGCGGCGTTTGCGGCGTCGACCCTAGACCGGAGCGCGGCGGCTTGTAAGGTCCGGCGAGGATGTTGATCGGAGCGCTCCCCCATGACCCGCCACGCCCTCGTCACCCATTGCACCGGCTACGCCGGCCCCGGCGCAGTACACGCCCTGCTGAAGGCGGGCTTCAAGGTCTTCGCTCAAGACCCGTCCTTCGCAGACGAGCAGGCCTGGCGCGGCTTCGCAGCCGGACGCTCCGGGATCACGCCGATCTCCGCGGACGGGCCCGAAGCGATCATCGCTGCCGTGTTCGGGGACGTCGATCGGCTCGACGCGATCGTCAGCAATGATCATCACCCTGCGCCCGCCAGGCCGGTCGAGACTGCCGACATCGATCAGCTCCGCGCCAATCACGAAGCGTTGAGCGTGTTTCCGTTCGCCCTGATCCAGGCCGCCCTGCCCCGGCTCAAGGTGCAGGGCGGAGCGAACATCGTGATGATTACGTCCAACCGCGACCGGCTTCCGCTGAACGGCGGCGCTTTTCCCGACGCCGCACGGGCTGCGGCGAACGCGCTCACGCGCTCGCTCGCCGTCGATCTCGCCCCGCACGCTGTCACCGTGAACGCTGTCGCACCCAACTTCCTGTACTCCGAGCAGTTCTACCCGGCGGCGTTCTACAAGCAGGCCGATGAAGGGCGCGCGTATATCGAGGCGAGCGTTCCCACGGGCCAGCTGGCGGAGCCCGAGGAAATCGGCGAGGTCGTCGTGTTTCTCGCAACAGCCAAGACCCGCCACCTCACCGGCGCTGTGATCGACTTCGCCGGCGGATGGCCGTTCGCTCCGAAGCGGCCAGTCTGAGACGAGCGCTGAACGTCAAGAGCCCGGGGTTTGACCCCGGGCTCTCCGGCTTGCGCGAATCTTGGGCCCGCTTACTGAATCACGGCTTCGCTCGGCGGCCTGGCGTTGCGGCTGACCGCGCGGCCGTCGACCGTCAGCGCGCCGGCTTCGGCGGAGACTTTCACGGTCTGGCCGTCCTCGATCACGCCCTCCAGAATCAGCCGGGCGAGCGGGTCCTGCAGCTCCTTTTGGATGACGCGCTTGAGTGGCCGCGCGCCGTAGGCCGGGTCGTAGCCCTTCTCGGCGAGCCAGGCCTTGGCCTGGTCGTCGAGCTCGATCGCCATGCGACGGTCCTTCAGAAGCGCTTCGAGGCGCTTGAGCTGGATGTCGACGATGGCGCCCATGTGCTGCTCTTCGAGGCGGCGGAACAGGATGATCTCGTCGATCCGGTTCAGGAATTCCGGCCTGAAGGCGGACCTGACCGCGCCCATCACGCTTTCACGCGCCGCTTCGACGTCGCCGGACAGCAGGAACTCCGAGCCGAGGTTCGAGGTCATGATCAGGATGGTGTTCCTGAAATCGACCGTGCGGCCCTGACCGTCGGTCAGCCGGCCGTCGTCGAGCACCTGCAGGAGCACGTTGAAGACGTCCGGGTGGGCTTTCTCCACCTCGTCGAACAGCACGACCTGATAGGGCCGGCGGCGCACGCTTTCAGTCAGCGCCCCGCCCTCGTCATAGCCGACATAGCCCGGAGGCGCGCCGATCATGCGGCTGACCGAGTGCTTCTCCATGTATTCCGACATGTCCAGACGCGTCACGGCCGTCTCGTCGTCGAACAGGAATTCGGCCAGTGCTTTGGTCAGCTCTGTCTTGCCCACGCCCGTGGGGCCGAGGAAGAGGAAGGAACCGATCGGCCGGCTGGGATCCTTGAGCCCCGCCCGCGACCGGCGCACGGCGTCGGACACCGCTTCGAGCGCGTCGTCCTGGCCGACCACACGATTTCTGAGCCCGTCCTCCAT
The DNA here is from genome assembly GCA_040112665.1 of Oceanicaulis sp. Classification (NCBI taxonomy): domain Bacteria; kingdom Pseudomonadati; phylum Pseudomonadota; class Alphaproteobacteria; order Maricaulales; family Maricaulaceae; genus Oceanicaulis; species Oceanicaulis sp. Next base: position 223,020 of record CP157796.1, read on the forward strand.
CTTAAGGAGCTTTTCGCGCTCGCCTTCAAGCATCTTGTCGACCGGCACGCCGGTCCAGCGGCTGACGACCGAAGCGATCTGCTCTTCGTCGACGACCTCCTTGACCATGGCGGCCTTGCCGTTGGTGGCCTGGCCGTCGGCGGCGGCCTCGGCGTCGGAGAGCCGCTTCTCAAGCTCGGGGATGCGGCCGTATTTCAGCTCGGACGCCCGGCCGAGATCGCCCCGCCGCTCGGCGTCGGCGAGTTCGGCGCGCAGCCGGTCGAGCTGCTCCTTGGTTTCGGTGGCCGAGGCGAGCTTGTCCTTCTCCGCGCGCCAGGCGGCGGTGAGTTCGGCAGAGCGCGCTTCCAGATCGGCCAGCTCCTTGTTCAGGCTCTGCAGCCGGGTCTTGGAGGCCTCGTCGCCCTCTTTCTTCAGCGCTTCGGCCTCGATCTTCAGCTGGATGATCCGCCGGTCGAGCTCGTCGAGCTCCTCGGGCTTGGAGTCCACCTGCATGCGCAGGCGCGCGGCCGCCTCGTCCATCAGGTCGATGGCCTTGTCGGGCAGGAAGCGGTCAGTGATGTAGCGGTTCGACAAGGTCGCGGCGGCCACGATCGCGCCGTCGGCGATGCGCACGCCGTGGTGGACCTCGTACTTCTCCTTCAGGCCGCGCAGGATGGAGACCGTGTCCTCCACCGTGGGCTCCTCGACGAAGACCGGCTGGAAGCGGCGGGCGAGCGCGGCGTCTTTCTCGACATGCTTTCTGTACTCGTCGAGCGTGGTCGCGCCCACGCAGTGAAGCTCCCCGCGCGCGAGCGCGGGCTTAAGGAGGTTCGACGCGTCCATTGCGCCGTCGGTCTTGCCCGCGCCGACGAGCGTATGCATCTCGTCGATGAACAGGATGATCTGCCCGCCCGCGGCCTCGACCTCGCTGAGAACCGCTTTCAGGCGCTCCTCAAACTCGCCGCGATACTTCGCGCCGGCGATGAGCGAGCCCATGTCGAGCGCGAGCAGCTTCTTGTTCTTCAGGCTCTCGGGCACGTCGCCGTCGACGATCCTCAGCGCCAGGCCCTCGGCGATCGCGGTCTTGCCCACGCCGGGCTCGCCGATCAGCACCGGATTGTTCTTGGTGCGGCGCGAGAGGACCTGGATGGCGCGGCGGATCTCCTCGTCCCGGCCGATTACGGGATCGAGCTTGCCCGAGCGCGCGGCCTCTGTGAGGTCGCGGGAGTATTTCTTCAGCGCTTCATAGCCCTCTTCGGCGGACTGGCTGTCGGCCGTGCGGCCCTGCCGCAGATCGTTGATCGCCTGATTCAGCGCCTGGGGCGCGACGCCCGCCTGCTTGAGCGCTTCCTCGGCCTTGGTGCCTTTGACGATGGAGAGCGCCTGAAGGATCCGTTCGGCGGCGACATACTGGTCGCCGGCCTTTTTCGCAGCCTCCTCGGCGGTTGAGAAAATCTCCGCGGTCTTCGGCGCGAGATAGAGCTGGCCGGTCCCTTCCACCTTGGGAAGGGCGTCCACGGCGCGGCGGGCCAGGTCGAGCGCGGCGTCGGGCCGGCCGCCCGCGGCCTTGATCAGATTGCCCGCGAGCCCGCTATCGTCCTCCAGAAGGGCGAGCAGCAGGTGTTCTGGGGTGAAATGCTGGTGTTTCTTCTTGAGGGCGGCGCCTTGCGCGGTCTGCAGGACCGTGCGGGCGCGATCGGTGAATTTATCGAGGTTCATCAGTCTCTTTCCGTCTCCTGAGGTCCAGCGAGACCGGCGGCGTGAAGGGCCTTCCTGGAAGCGCCCGGCCGCCGTCGTCCGGCTGATCAGGTAGGTGTTGCGAAAGAGGCACACAAGTGTCGCCCAAACGAAAAAGGGCGCGCCCGGCGGACGCGCCCTTGATCAGTGTGGGAGCGGTCAGGACTAGCCGTCTTGCGGCTCGCCTTCGATCGGCTCGAATTCGCCCTCTTCACCGCCTTCGGTACCGCCGACGTCCTCGAACGCCTCGTCCGAACCGGTCTCTTCAGCCGGGGCCTCGGCGCCGGCGTCTGCAGCGGCCTCAGCGGGCGCAGATTCGGCCTCGGCGGGCGCGTCTGCAGCGAGCGGCTCGGGGATCGCGATCGGATCACCCGAAAGCGTGCGCATATAGGCGATGATGTTGATGCGCTCTTCCTGGTCGCGCAGACCCGCGAAGCTCATCGCGGTGCCGGGCAGGTAGCGGCGCGGGTTCTCCAGATAGTCGTACATGTTCTGGAAACCCCACTCGGTGCCGCCCTCGGCGTATTCGGTCATGGCCTGGGAGTAGCCGAACCCCGACACGCTCGCGACGTCGCGGCCCATCACGCCCCACAGGTGCGGGCCGGTGCCGTCCGCGCCGCCTTCCTCGAAGGTGTGGCAGCTCGCACAGCGGCGCGCCACACGCTCGCCGGCGGACACGTCAGCGCCAGCCAGAAGCACGCCGAAATCGACCGGCGCCTCTTCTTCTTCCTCGGCGGAGGCGGCGCTGGCGCCTTCAAGCGCGGCCAGGTCGATCGGATAGGCCGGGGTTTCCGGCGATTCGACGTGATAGATGGTCTCGGCGAGCGTGATCAGGCCCATCACGATAAGGAAGATCGCGATAACCGCCCCAGCCACCTTGTTGAAGAACAGATCGCCCATCAGCGTCCTCTCCCGGTTCGTCAATAATCGCGCGGGTGTTTGGCACGCCCCGCCCGGCGTGGCAACTCATTCACGCCGCTGCGGGAGCTAATGCCCGGGCCACGCCACGCCCACGCGTCACGCGGTCGCGGGCGAGGCTCAGTCGCCCGCCTCCACCCAGCGGTCGATCAACAGCCGGGAGATCGAGAAGTTGCGCGGAATCCTGCGCGCGATTTCGCTGTCGTAAAGCGCGCGCACCTCGTCGCGCGTGAACCAGCGCGCGTCTTCTATGTCGTCGTCTGGGACGAGCTCGCCGGGTTCGATCTCCGCCATCAGCCCGATCATCAGCGAGGACGGGAAGGGCCAGGGCTGGCTCGCGACATATTCGGCGCGCAGGACGGTGCGGCCGATCTCCTCTTTCGTCTCGCGCGCGCAAGCCTCTTCTATGGTCTCGCCGGGCTCCATGAACCCCGCCAGCGTGGCGTACATGCCCGCCGGCCAGCTCGCCTGCCGGCCCAGCACGCAGCGATCACCGGCGTATGGCAGCATGATCACGCTGGGGTCGACGCGCGGGAAATGCTCCATCCCGCAAGAGGGGCATTTGAGCTTCAGCCCGCCCTCTTCGGCGGCGTTCTCGCTCGCGCAGTTCGAGCAATAGCGCCGGCGGCCATGCCAGCTCAGCACCGCCCGCGCACGCCCCATGATGCAGGCGAGATCGGCGGGCGCGGAGGCTGCGGCGATGCGGAAATCCGGACCGCGCTCGGCCACGCCTTCTTCCAGCGATCCCGCAAACCAGGCCTCGCCCTCGGCCAGCCCGAGAAACACCAGCCCCGGCCGCTTCAGCGGCAGAAAGGAGGTGCGGCGCGCGGGCAGGATCATCGGCCCGCCGTCCTCGCCCGCGGCCGGGTCCGGGCCGGCGAACAGGATCGCGCGGGCGGATTTGCTGGCGCGCTGATCGGCGATCCAGTCCGGGTCCGAGCGGGTGAGAGAAGCGTGGTCGAGCGGGGAGCCGGTGAAGAAAAGCGACATGGTTGAAGACCTAGCCGCTGCGGACACCCGAGGCCAGCACTCTCACCAACGCTCCGAAAAGAGTTTCCGATTACTTAACAGATTGAGAGGTCTGGCGTGATGCCGCCGCCGCTTCGCCGCAATCCGGCCTTGGTGCGGGTTTTGTTCGCCACAGCGAAAACAGATGTTCCAGACCGGCTGAGCGGGACCGCTTGCGCCTCGTTTGTGGCGGGCGCATCTCGGAAGCGGACCGGACGCAAGATCCGGCCCCTTCCTCTGTTAGACAGGACAAACGATTATGAAAACGATCCTCCTCTCCACCGCCGCCGCCCTGATCGCGGCTTCCGCCGCTTCCGCTCAGGACGCCGCGGAAAGCAAGTTCGAACTGGGCGCGGGCTACACCCTTCTGGACGGCGACGGCGTCGAATTCGACGCGCTGACCCTGCGCGGCGGCTACAATGTGAACGAGTTCTTCGCCGTCGAAGGCGAAGCGCTGTTCGGCCTGGGCGACGAGAACCTGGGCGGCGGCTTCTCGGCCGAGCTGAACTACGGCCTGGGCGTGTTCGCCAAAGCCGAATACCCGGTCGGCGAGCGTGTCTCGGTGTTCGGCCGCCTCGGCTACACCTGGGCCGAAGTCGAAGTCTCGGGCCTCGGCTCTGAAGACGCCGACGGTTTCGCCTACGGCGTCGGCGGCGAGTTCGCCGTTTCCGGCCCGAACGCGATTCGTGCGGACTACACCCGCTACGACTACGAAGACGGCGCGGAAGCCGACGGCTGGTCGATCGCCTACGTCCGCAGCTTCTAGTCTCTGACAAAAAGACGGCGTTCACGCCTCAAAGGAAAGCCTCGCGTCGTCTCGGCGCGAGGCTTTTTATTACCGGACCAAAAGCCGCATTGTATTTAATTCGTGACTAGGGCATTTTACGGTACAGGCGGTTGTGAGGCCGCTTAAACATTTTCAGGGGGAGAAACCCATGCGCACTCTGCTTCTTGCTTCCATCGCGGCCGTCGCCGCCGCTTCCGCCGCCTCTGCTCAGACCCCGGGTTCGGGCTATGCCGGCGTGGGCTACACCGCGCTCGACGGCGAAGGCGCCACGCTTGGCGCGATCACGCTTCGCGGCGGCTTCGACTTCACCGAATATTTCGGCGCTGAAGGCGACCTTCATATTGGCGTCGTGGACGACACGGTCACCGAAATGGGCACCTCCGTCGATCTGTCCGCCGACTTCGGCGCTGCCGTTTACGGCGTCGCGCGTCTGCCGCTCGGCGACGGCATGTCGAACATCTTCGCGCGCGCCGGCTATGCGACGCTCGAAGTCGAAGGCAGCGCCATGGGCGTTTCGGTTTCGGCTGAACTGGACGGCTTCGCTTACGGCGTCGGCGGCGAGTTCTACTTCGCCGGCCCGAACGGTGTTCGCCTTGATTACACCCGCTTCGACGGCGATGACGGCGAACTCGACGCCTTCGGCATCTCCTACATCCGCCGCTTCTAGAACGCCTCCGCGTTCATAGGACGACAGAAGGCCCCCGCGCTCAGCCGAGCGCGGGGGTTTTTCTTTGCGCCTGCGTCAGGAGGGCGCGGATCGAAAGGCTTGCATCGACGCGCGTTCTGTTTTGAGAATGATTTTCACAAGCAGATTTTACCGGAGCCGATCATGACCGCCCTCGCCCGCGCCGCGTCCGTTCTTCCCTTCCCTCGCCAGGCGCCTTCGCCGGGACCGGTCGCAGACTGGCTCACCGGGCAGGAGCGGGTGGTCACCGCCTGGATCGACCGGCTGGTGGCCGAAGACGGCGACGTGCGCCTCATCGCACTGCTCGATCAGCACGCGGCGTTTCTGCGCGAGGCGCGCGACACGGCGGCGGCGGCGCGCTGAGCGGCCCTGCCCGCAGCGCTTGATTCGTCGGGCGCGAGCGCTGATATTGCGCCTCAGGAAGGCTGGCGGCGGACGAGGCTCTCGCCAACCCGGTCAGGTCCGGAAGGAAGCAGCCGTAACGAGTTTCGCTTCGGGTCGCCGTTCGGTCTTCCGCCGCCTTCCCTCAGCCGCTAGCCTTCGGGGCGATCACCGGCCGGCCTCAGTCCGGTCCCCGGGCGGAGAGGACGCGTCAGCATGGACGAGCACACCGGTCAGCCCGGCGAAATCGACGCCGGCGAAGACCCCGGCCCGGCTCTGCCCGGCATGGAGGCGCCCGCGCCTTCCGATCCCGGCTATCAGGTGCTGGCGCGCAAATACCGCCCCCAGACCTTCGAGGATCTGATCGGCCAGGAGCCGATGGTCCGCACCCTCACCAACGCGTTCGCCGCAGGCCGCATCGCGCAGGCCTACATGCTCACCGGCGTGCGGGGGATCGGCAAGACCACGACGGCGCGCCTGATCGCGCGCGGGCTCAATTATGAGACCGATACGGTCGACGCTCCCTCGGTGAAACTCGACCCGCCGGGCCGGCACTGCGCGGCGATTGCAAAATCCTCCCATGTCGACGTGATGGAGATGGACGCCGCCAGCCGCACCGGCATCGGCGACATCCGCGAGATCCTGGAAGGCGTGCGCTACGCCCCGGTGAGCGCGCGCTACAAGGTCTACATCATCGACGAAGTGCACATGCTCTCCATGGCGGCCTTCAACGCGCTTCTGAAGACGCTGGAAGAGCCGCCGCCGCACGTGAAGTTCGTCTTCGCCACCACCGAAATCCGCAAGGTGCCGGTCACCGTGCTCAGCCGCTGCCAGCGCTTCGATCTCAAGCGCGTGGACCGCGAGGTGCTGACCGATCATCTGGCGCGCATCTGCGAGAAGGAGAACGCTGGCGTCGAGCGTGAAGGGCTCGCCGCGATCGCACGCGCCGCCGAGGGCTCTGTCCGCGACGCGCTCTCCTTGCTGGACCAGGCGATCGTTCAGGGCGAAGGCGAGGACGGGCCGGTCACCGCCGAGCAGGTCCGCGACATGCTGGGCCTGGCCGACCGCACCCGCGTTCTGGACCTTTTGGAGGCCGCGCTCGAGAACCGGGCGAAGGACGCGCTCGACGAGCTGCGCCACCAGTACGATTCCGGCGCCGATCCGCAGGTGCTGATGCGCGACCTGCTCGACCATATCCACGCCATGAGCCGGCTGAAGGCCGCCGGCGGCGACGCCGATCTGGCCGAAGCGAAGGAAACGATCGAGCGTCTGCGCACGCTTTCCGACGCCCAGTCGCTCGCCGGGCTCGGCCGCCTCTGGAAGACCGCGCTCACCGGGCTTGAAGACGTCAGAAGCGCGCCCGATCCGGTCAGCGCCGCAGAGATGGCGGTGATCCGGCTTATGGCGGCTGCCAGCCTGCCCGGGCCGGAGGAGGCTGCGCGCCTGATCGCCGAAGCGAAGTCGGGCGGCGCCGCGCCGCGCCCGGCAGGCCCTGCGCCCACCGGCACGCCCCAGCAACCCAGCGGTCACACAGCCCCCGCGCCTCAGGCCTCGGCACCGGCCGCACCGCCGAGCGCAGCGCCTGGGGCGCACGAGCCCGTGCAGGGCCCCGAGACGATCGAGGCCTTCCTGGCTCTGGTCGAAGAAAGCCGGGACATCAATCTGAAGCTCGACATCGAGCGTCATGTCCGTCCGGTCTCGATCCGGCCCGGCCGCTTCGCCTTCGAACCGGCTGGCGATCCGCCCGCGTCGCTAGGCGGCCGCATTGCGAGCTTTCTGAGCGAACAGACCGGTACGCGCTGGCTCGTCGACGCGACGGCGAAAAACGGCGGGGAGACCGTCGCCGAACGCCGCAGGCGCGAGCGCCAGGAGCGGCTGGACGCGGTGATGCGCGATCCGGTGATGGTCAAGGCGCTCACCGCCTTTCCCGGCGCGGAACTCGTCAATGTCGAGGACCCGCCCGCCATGGACACCCGCCTCGCTCAGAGCGAAGACGACGACCAGGACCCCGCCCGACAGGAGACGTCCCGATGAAGGATCTCGCCGGCCTGATGAAGCAGGCTCAGGACATGCAAAAGCGCATGAAGGAAGCCCAGGAGCGCCTCGAGGACGTCGAGGTGACCGGGGAATCCGGCGCCGGCATGGTCAAGGTCACCCTCACCGCCAAGGGCGAGATGCGCGGCCTTGCGATCGACCGCACCGTGGTCGATCCCGAAGAGACCGAAGTGCTCGAGGATCTGATCAAGGCCGCCTACGCCGACGCCAAGCGCAAGGCGGACGAAGCCCAGCAGAAAGTGCTGGCCGAAGCGACCAAGGGGATCGGCCTGCCGCCGGGCATCGACCTGCCCTTCGGCATCAAGCCCGGCCCGTTCTGAATTCTAGCGGCTCAGGCGCAGCTGGTTGAGTTCGGCGGCGATGGCTGAGAACGCCTCGGCGATCTCCAGGCTCTCGACGTCGTAATACTGCCGGGTCGAGCTCGCGCAGTCGCGCATGTCGTCCTTGTTGCGTCCGCCGTTCACCTGGAAAGCGATCGTGTAGACCATCGCGCCGCGATCCTTGGCGTAGCTGCACATGTCCGAGAAAATGTCGCGCGCGGTGTTCTTGTTGTAGAGATCCTGCGTGCCGCGCGTGCCGACATGCGGATCGTCGCTGTTCTCGTTGAAGTCCGCCTCAGGACGCCGCTGCTGGGTGATGCCGCCGTCGGTCATCACCACCATGACCTTCATGGTCTCGTCGTCGGACCAGGCCACGGGCCGGTCGGAGAAGTCCGCGTCTCCGCCGAGCCGGCCCCGCCAGGCCGGATCTAGCGCGCGCACGCCCCAGCCGGTCCCGATATCGGTGCCCGTGCCGTCCGACAGCACCGGATTGTCGAACATGCCGATCAGCGCGTGCAGCCGGTTGCGGTCGTTCGTGAGGAAAAGCGAGGGCGTGTTTTCAGGCGGGCACCAGTCGTTGCCGCGGTTCCAGACGGTGAATTCGGGCAGGACCATGTGCACGCCGGCGGTCAGGTCGATCGAACGCGCCTGCGCCTGGGTCATTTCAAGACAACCGTTCCAGTCGGCGACCGTGCGCGGACGGCGCACCCGATAGCCCAGCCCCTCGGGCTCGAGCCAGTTTCCGCTCTGGACCACGTAATCGTAGAACATGTCCGGAAGCCGCACCGTGCCGCCATAGGGCACGACCGAGATTGAGGTCATGTCCTGGCTGTCGGCGGCCAGAACCGTATCCACGAAGTCCAACGCCGCGGCGCGCAGATTGTCGATCTTCCGCCCGCCCATGGACGAGGAGATGTCGAGCACCAGCGAAATCTCGATATTGCGCGCGCGCTCCAGCGCGTTCGCTTCGCGGCGAACCGTGATCTCGTTGATCCCGGCGATGCCCAGAAGCGTGGTGGGGCTGCGCACCGAGGCGCGCGCACCGACTTCGCGGGAGTTCAGCGAAATCTCCATCGTCACATCGAGATCGAGCGTCTCCATCAATCCGGCATGGTCGCCCAGAGCCGCTTCGACATAGGCGCGCACCACCTGTTCAGGATCGCGGTCCTGGGTCAGCGAGGCGGCCGCCAGCACGCCAGAATCGAGCGCAGACTGAAGCTCGGTGCCGATCGCCACCGAACGTGAATAGTCGAGCCCGCCGCCTACGGCGGTCACCAGCGCGCTGAGGGAGATGCCGAACACCATCGCGATATTGCCGCGGGTGTCGCGGGCGTAGCGGCGGAGAAAGCGGGCCAGGGCCATGCGGGCGTCCTCGGGTTCGCGCCGCCCAAAACCGGGACGGCTCGTCCCCTACTCTGCACGCCTCGTGCCAATATCAAGTTAAAACAAAGGTTTACGACCCGTTAACCGTCACCGGGCCAGCCGCAGCCGGTTCATGTCCGCCGCGATGGCGTAAAACGCGCCTGCGATGTCGAGATCCTCGACCCGGTAATAGAGCTGGGGCCGGCTGGCGCAGTCCTGCAGCCTGTCCCGGTTCGAGCCGCCGGAGACCTGGAACGCGATCGAGTAGACCGTCACGCCGTTCTGCTTGGCGTAGTCGCACCACCACGTGAAATCATCAAAGGCCTCTGAGCGGGTGACGAACACCTCGCGATCTGACGGATGCAGATAGTAAGGCGGCCACCAGTCTTCGCGGTCATAGTCCTCAGGGAATCCCGACGGCGGGCGATACTGGTCGGTCACCGCGCCGTCAGTCATCACGATCAGCACCTTCATCGTGCCCGCCTCATCATAGGCGACCGGCCGGTCGGGAAACTCGTCCGACAGAACGCCCCGCCAGGCCGGGTCGAGCGCGCGCACCGCCCAGCCGATCGCGATGCCCGTGCCCGTGCCGTCGACAAGCGAGGGATTGTCGAAGGTGCGGATCTGGCCCTTCAGCGCGTCGACATCTTTTGAGATCCACTGGACTTCGGTGTCGTCCGCGCCAGGACACCAGAACTCGATCCGGTTGGTGTGGTAGGTGTGGAAATGCGGGACCGCTTGGTAGGCCGCCGTGTCCAGCGTCACCGAGGTGATGTCGTCTTCGGGCAGCTCCACGCAGCCGTTCCAGCCCGCTCCGCCCACGCCCGGCGCGAGGAGGTGTTCGAGCCGGGCGCCCACCCGGGTCTGACCGCCATAGGGCACGATGGTGAAGCTCGTCAGCCCTTCGGTGTCCTGGCTGAACACGGTCTGGACGAACTCGGCGGCCGCCTCACGCAGGGCGTCGATCTTCGAGCCGCGCATCGAGCCGGAAATGTCCAGCAGCAGGGAGACCTCGACGTTCTGGACCTGCTCCATCGCCTCGGCGTCGCGCGCCATCTTCATCCGCTCGATCCCCACCACGCCTAAAAGCACGGTGGGCACGGTCACTTCAGCGGTCGCGGTCACGACCCGGGCGTTCATCGCAACGTTCGGCGTGACGGTGACCACGAGGGATTCGATCACCCCGTCATGCTCGGCGATGGCGGCCTCGAGATAGGCGCGCACCACGTCCTCGGGATCGCGGTCCTGGGTCAGCGACGCGGCCGCCAGCACGCCGGTGTCCAGCGCGCCCTGGATCTCCGCCCCGATCGTATAGGTCCGGGTGAAGTCCAGGGCGCCGCCGACGCCGGCTGCGAGGGGGGCGAGCGCCAGCGCGAACATGACCGCGACATTGCCGGCGGACGATTTGAGAAAGGTCTTGAAGCGAGCCACGGGCGAACCTCCTGCCGCTTTGAATGCAGGGAAGGATCGCTCCCGGCCTGTTAACGGACGGGTAAGAAACGCGGTGAGCGCAGCGTTAACGCTTTTTCCTAGCGCACATAGCTCGCACCGTTCACGTCGATCGTCGCGCCCGTCGCGCTGGGACAGGCGCCCGACAGCAGGAAGGCCGTCAGCGCGCCGATCTCTGCCGGGTCGGCCATCGCGCCCAGCGGGACTTCAGCGAGCGCGCGGCGCCTCGCCTCGGGGTCCTGCGGCGCCATCTCGGTGTCGATCCAGCCCGGCGAAATCGCGTAGCAGAGGAGCCCGCGGCCCGAATAGGCGCGCGCAAAGGTCTTCATCATCGCGATGAGACCCGCCTTGGCCGCCGCGTAGGACGGATGATCGGCGTCGTCGCCGCGATGCGCCGCGCGCGAGCTGATCGCCACGATCGATTTCACCCCGCCGTTCACCGGCGAATCCACCCAGGCGCGCGCCGCATGCCGGGCGAGATCGGCGCAGGACTGAAGGTTTATCTGAAGCGTGCGTGCCCAGTTCTCAGACCAGGCCGCCGCGTCGTCATGCACGCTCGCAGCTTCGAAGACGCCGTGATTGAGCACCAGTCCGTCGAGCCGGTCGCGGGCGTGGCGCTGGGCGTGGCTCCAGGCGAGCTCCGCCGCGCCGGGCTCGGCGAAGTCCGCGCCGACGATCCCCGCGGCGCGATCGCCGAGTTCGGCGGCGAGGGCGCGCGCGGCGTCCTCGTTCTTCGCATAGCCGATGACGACCTTGCCTCCGGCCGCAGCGATCGACCGGGCGATGCCCGCCCCGGCGCCGCGCGAAGCGCCGGTCACGAAAATGGTGCGGCCGTCCAGCGTCATGGCGAATCCCCTGTTTTGAAAGCGCATCCAATCGCGACGGACCAGCGCGGTAAACCGTCACGGCGCCGCAGCCTTGCACGGACCGGGTGAACAGCGTTCATTATAACCCCATGAGCGATGTCGTCATTCTGATCACCGTGCTGGGCGCTTCGGCGATCTCGGTGGGGCTGATCATCGCCCTCAACGCCTGGCTGGGCGGCTGGACGCCCAGGCGCTTCGCCACGCTGAAAGACGCCGCGCGCGCGATCGAGGACCAGGTGTTCGGCTTCGATCCTTCGGAAGACGGCGTGCTGGCGCGGGGCGGACGCGCCGCTCTGATCGTCGAGCGCGGCGGCGGGCGGCTGGGTCTCGCCACCACCGCAGGTGATCGCGCCATCGTGCGCGCGCTGCGCCCCGGCGAGCTTCAGGGCGTCAGCCTTGAGGGCTCCACCTTGACGCTGACCCTGGGCGACTACACCTTTCCGAAAGCCTGGCTGACCTTTGAAGACGCGGCGACCGCGTCGATCTGGGCCGAGCGGGCCGAAGGCTTCGCCGTCCGTCCTGAGGGCGCCGGCGCGAAACGAGCGAGCCATGCCTGACCTTCCCGATCCGATACTCGTGGCCATCCCGGCCTTCGTCGCGCTGATCATCGCGGAGATGATCTATTCGCGGCTGACCGGGCGGACTCAGTACGAGCCGCGCGACACCGCAGCGAGCCTGATGATGGGCATGGGCAACGTGGTCTCCGGCGTCGTGCTGGGCGGGATCGCGCTGGCCTGGTTCACCTTCATCGAGCGCTTCGCCGTGTTCGACATCGGCTGGGCGCTGTGGGCCTTCGTGGTCTGCTTCGTACTGGACGACTTCGTGTATTACTGGGCGCATCGTTTCGCCCATACGGTGCGATGGTGGTGGGCCGACCACGTCGTTCATCACTCCAGCCAGCACTACAATCTTTCGACCGCGCTGCGGCAGCCCTGGCTGAGCCCGCTGACCCTGAAATTCATCTTCTTCGGCTCATGGCTGGTGCTGATCGGGTTTCCGCCGGCCATGGTGGCCTTCGTGGCGGCGCTGAACCTGGTCTACCAGTTCTGGATCCACACCGAGGCGGTGCCGAAGATGTGGGGGCCGATCGAGGCGGTGATGAACACCCCCAGCCACCACCGCGTCCATCACGCCACCAATCCGCGCTATCTCGACCGCAACTATGCGGGCGTGTTCATCGTCTGGGACCGGATGTTCGGCACGTTCGAGCCCGAGCGCGCCGACGAGCCCTGCCGCTACGGCATCGTCAGAAATCTCGGGACCTACAACCCGATCAAGATCTGCCTTCATGAGTGGCTGGGCATCTGGAAGGACGTCACGGGCGCAAAGTCCGTCAAGGAGGCGCTGGGCTACTGGCTCGGCCCGCCGGGCTGGTCGCCGGACGGCAGCCGGGACAGCTCGAAAATCCTCAAGCAGCGCTGGGCCGCAAAGCGCGCGGGCGAAACTGCGCCCGCCGCCCCGGATGCGCCCGCCCAGCCTGAGCGCGTTCCCGCCGAATAAGCCGCCCGCCCCGTGCAACGCCATGCAACCGGCGTGCAACGCCGCACGCGCGCCGGTGCATCGATTTCGCCGCCGCTGCACCTGCACGCACCGGCCCGCTGACGTCAAAAGGTCGCCATCCTCAGGACAGGACAGGAGACCTTGAGATGAAAAACCTGATTTCACTGGCCCTTGCGGCCATGATCTTCCTCGGCGTCGCGACCGTCGCGTCCGGCGCGGTCGCCCAGGAGCGGCCCGCTCGCGCAGCCGTGTCCCAGGAGGCCGAGCGTGCGCCGATCCGCGCCGTTCCGGTCCGCCGCGCCTCTGAAGACCGGCTCAGCCCGGCCATGCAGCGGGCGCTGGAAAGCGGCGACATGCGCCGGATTTCCATGGTGCTGCGTCTGCCGGAAACGGTTCCGGCCCGCGCCACCCCGGCCCGCACCACCACCGGCCAGTCTGGCGAGCTCGGCATCGGCGCCGATCCGCTCGCCCACCAGTGCAGCGGCGGCAACTGCGCCTGCGCCGGCGTCGAAGACTGCGTGAAGATGGTCGACGACGAGATCTGCAAGCCCAAGACCATCGGCTGCAACGCCAACGGCTGCGCCTGCGAGGAAGCCGACCCGCCGGCGGACGACTGACCCTCGGTCGTCTCGCCGTCATCGCCGCGCCCGGACGCACCTCCCCCCGCGTCCGGGCGCGCCTTGATTCAAAGCCCGCTGCGGGGCTGGACAAATCCCCGCGCCGCCCTCATCCTGCATTTTGTGAACGCCGTTCATTCTTTAATCCGGACGGCGTAAGCGGGCCGGCGCGCCCGCATCCGAGCAAGGCGCGCGCGGCCCTTCAGACTGCTGGAGGAGAGCCCCATGGCGGCGCTGCGCGACCTTTACCCCATGCCGGACATCGACGCGCACTGGCACGTGCCCAACGCGTTCGAAGCGGTGTTCGACTGGCGCTTCGACGAAGGCCGCACCACGCTCATGCACCTCTACCAGAAAGGTAAGGACATGCAGTGGGATGCGCTCGAGCGCATCGACTGGGAGCTCGATCTCGACCCTGAAAATCCGATGGAGATGCCTGACGAGGCGGTGCCGGTCTTCGGCTCCGACGTCTGGAACAAGATGACCGCCAAGGAGAAGGCCGAGCTGCGCCGGCACACCCAGGCTTGGAACATCTCCCAGTTCCTGCAGGGCGAGCAGGCCGCGCTTCTGGCCGCTTCGAAGATCGTCCAGTCCGTGCCCGATCTCGATTCCAAGTTCTACGCCGCCACCCAGGTCATGGACGAGGCCCGGCATGTGGAGGCCTACAAGAAGCTTCTGAACAAGTTCGGCGTCGCCTATCCGATGACCGATCCGCTGCAGGTGCTGGTCAACCAGGCGCTGTCCGACAGCCGCTGGGACGTCACCTATCTGGCCATGCAGGTGGTCATCGAAGGCCTGGCGCTCGCCGCCTTCGGCACGATCCGCGACATCGCCCAGAACCCGCTGGCGCGCATGGTCAACGCCTATGTGATGGAAGACGAGAGCCGGCACGTCGCCTTCGGCCGGGTCAGCTTGCGCGACTACTACCCGCAGCTCACCCAGAAAGAGCGCGACGAGCGCGAGGAGTTCCTGGTCGAGGCCTGCTATCTGATGCGCGACCGGATGACCCGCGGCAAGGTGGTCTACGAGGTGCTCGGCCTGCCGGCCGAAGAGTGCGACGAGTTCTCCCAGAACTCCGAGATCGTGCAGCTCTACCGCACCATGCTGTTCCAGCGCATCGTGCCGATCGTGAAGGATATCGGCCTTTGGGGGCCGAAGATCCGCAAATGCTACGAAGACATGGGCGTGATGCACTACGCCGATCTCGATCCCCAGGCCCTGCAGGACGACGACGAGCGCATCGCCCGCGAAATCGACGCCAACAAGGCCCGCAAGGATTATATCGAGGCCGTCGCCCGGCACGGCGCAGGCGGCCCCGTCGCCGGTCACGCGGAGTAAGGCGACAGCTTTGCGCGGCGCGCCGGCCCTGTTAACTTTTTCTCCGGCCTAGACCGGGGGGAAGGGTCATGCGTTTCACCGCACTGTTCATCGCTGCGCTCGCCGTTCTGGCGCTCGCCGCGCCGGGCCACGCCCAGCGCTGGACCGCACCGTGGACGGATGCGGAGATCGACGAGCTGGGCTATGCGCTGGCCGAAGCCTGGACGCACGGGCTCGATCCCGCCGATTACGCCGATCCTGCAGAGCTTCTCGCCATGCCGCCCGGCCGGGCGCGGGACCGCGCCGCGCGCGCGGCCTGGTTCGAATACGCCGAGGATCTCGCCTTCGGCCGGGTCGACCCCCGGTCGCTGGACGAAGACTGGACCGCGACGGTGCGCGATCAGGACCTGATGGTCTGGTATCAGCGCGCCCGCGAGCAGCTCGGCGTGTACGACGCGCTCGAAGCCCTCGCCCCCGGCCATAGCGATTACGCCGCCTTGCGGGCCGAGCTGATCCGGCGCACCGCCCTGCCCACGCGTCCTGGCGCGATATCGCCCGGCCCGCCGCTGAAGCCCGGCGACGCCGGCCCGCGCGTGGACGCGCTGCGCGCCCGGCTCTATGCGCTCGGACTTCTGACCGCGCCCGGCGCGCGGGGCGAGCCCTTCGACGCGCGGCTGCAAAGCGCGGTGATGCGGTTTCAGACCCGCCACCACCTCGCTGCGGACGGAGAGGCGGGCGCGGATACGCTGCGTCAGCTCAACGCCGGCGAGGACGCGCGGATCGACCAGCTGCGCGCCAATCTCGAACGCTGGCGCTGGCTCGCCGCCGATCTGGGCGAGCGCCATGTGCGGGTGAACATCGCCGATTATCGCCTCGAAGCCTGGTCGGCGGGCCGTGTCGAGCGCACCCATCAGATCCAGATCGGATCGGTCTGGGCCTCCACGCCGGTGTTCAGCGAAGACATGTCGATCGTGGAGATCAATCCCTGGTGGCTTACCCCTGGCGGGCTGGGTTCGCGCTGGGTGGAGACCTTCCGGCGCAATCCCGGCTACGCCTATTCAGAAGGGTATCACCTGGTCGATCTCGACACCGGAGAGCGGGTGGACGCCTACACCGTGAACTGGAGCGGGCGGCGCTTCCGGGTCATTCAGGAACCCGGGCCGAACAACGCCATGGGGCAGGTCAAATTCCTGTTTCCGAATAAGCACAACGTCTACATCCACGACACCCCGCACCGTGAGCTTTTCGCCCTGTCTCAGCGCGACGACAGCTCGGGCTGCGTGCGCGTGCGCGATCCAGAAGACTTCGCGGTCTGGGTGCTGGCGGGCGAAGGGTGGAGCCCCGAACGCGTACGCGCCGCCTTCGCCGGAGAGCGCACGGTGCGTGTCCGGCTTCGCAATGAGATCCCCGTGCACATGCTCTATTTCACCGCCGTCACCGACCGGTTCGGCGCGGTGCGCTTCGTACACGACGTCTACGACCGCGATCAGCGCCTGATCGACGCGCTGAACGGCGTGACGCCTGAGCCCGCCGGCGCGGACGAGCGTCCCGACCTTCCCGCCGACGAGAACGCGGCGCTCTAGGGCTCCATCCCGTCACACGGCGCGCAGGCCGCACCAAGTACAGCCCCGCAAACAGACGCGCGGAGCCGGCGCGCGACCGGTCACGCCCGGCCGCCTGAATCCAGACGACAAAAAACCCCGCCGGCGAACCGGCGGGGTTTGATGTCTGCGGTTAGCCGCTTGCCTAGAACTGCTTGCGCAGGGTCAGGCCGTAGGTGCGCGGCTGGTTCGGATAGGTCGAGAACGAGCCGGGCTGCAGCGTCGTCGGGAAGCCCGAGGTGTAGTACTCGTCCTCGTTCAGGTTCCGGGCCCAGACGAGGGCTTCGAGACCGTTGTTGAGGTTCACGCCGACAGAGGCGTTGAGCGTACCCACTTCACGGGTGATCGACTCCGGCAGGTTCTCCAGAAGACGGACTTCCGAAGCGTACTGGTAGTCCGCGCGGACGAACCATTCGCCGGCGTTGAAGTCACGCATGTACTGGAAGCCGAAGGAGCCGGAGAATTCCGGGATCCCCGCGACGCTCGCGCCGGAGAGATCGCCGCGGCCGTTCGGAATGCCGTCGGTCAGGTCCGCCGGGCTGCCGGTGACGACCGGCGCGCCGGGGAAGCTGTCGTACTCCGCTTCCATCCAGATGCCGGCCAGGTTCAGGGTCAGACCCGGAATGGCGGACGGGTTGATGGAGCTGTCGAACTCCAGGCCCTTGCTGGACTGCTCACCGGCGTTGATCACCGCGAAGCCGGCGCCCTGGAAGACCGAGGACTGGAAGTCCGTGACGGTCTGGTCGAAGTAAGCGACGTTCAGGAAGCCCCAGTCGAACTGGCTCTTGAAGCCGATCTCGAAGGTTTCCGTGATTTCCGGCCGGGCGAAACGCTGGCTGCCGTAGACGCCGAGCGCGATCGCGGTGTTCACCGCGAACGGCGCGCCGGGGATGGCGGTGTCGGCGGCCAGTTCGTTCGCGGCCGCGAGCGCGGCCACGTCGGCCACGTCAGGACGGGTGTCCGGCGTCAGGTTCCAGGACGACGCCTTGAAACCGCGCGCAAACGAGGCGTAGACGTTGAAGCTGTCGTTCACGTCGTAAGCCAGCCGGAGCGTGTACGGCCAGTCGGAGTCGTCGGTCTTGCCGTCTTCCACCGAGTTCGGGAACGGCGTGAGCGGGCCGAGCGGCTGCAGGCCCTGCTCGAACAGCGTCAGAAGCGGGTTCGCCAGAGGCGCGCCGCTGCTGGGGAACACCGTCGATGCGCCGGCCGCAGCAGATTGAAGCGCGGCGAAGACCGCCGGGTTGGCGCCCGCGAACGCGGCGATGTCGCCGGGTCCGGGGTTCGGCGGGCCTGCGTAAAGCGGGTTGGCGGCGACCAGCCCCTGCAGCAGCAGGCCTTCCCCGATGTCGACCAGATTGAGATCCGAGAACGGGTTGGTCCGGATCACGTTGGTGAAGTCGACTTCCTTCTCGCTCTTGAAGTAGGCGAGACCGGCGGTCAGGGTCAGACGGTCGGTGAGGTCGAAATCGACCTGACCGAAGATCTGCATCTGGTTGTCGGACTGTTCGGCGGTGAAGCGGGTGCCGCCGCCGGCCGCGAAGAAGGTGCCCGCCGTGAAGGGGCTGGACGCTTCGATGGCGGTGATGGCGCTGGTCGATGCATCGGGAATCACCACGCCCGGCGCAATCGTGATCGTGCCCGTCGCGGTCAGAAGATCGACATAGTCGCGCGTGTCGGCACCGTAGATCCGCGAGTCGTCGGCCGTCATGTCTTCATTGGAGAAGAACGCGCCGAGCAGGTAGAAGGCCCGGTTGTTCCAGTCGCCGGTCAGGCGGAATTCCTGGGTGAAGGTGTCCACGTCCAGGCCGCGCACGTTTTCGCCGAGCAGCGAAAGCGTGGTGAAGTCGCCTTCGTAGTCCACGAAGTCGTTGTAGACCCGGTACGAGGTGATGGAGCTCAGCGTCATCGTGTCGTTGAGGTTCCAGTCCGCCTGGAGCGACACGCCGCCGTTCTCGATCTTGTTCTCGTTCGCGAAATCGGTCGCGATCTGATAGTTGAAGCCCGCGCCCGCAGAGGTCTGCCCGCCGAGCACGTTGCGGATCAGCGGCGCGGTGTCGCCGTCGATCACGCGATCGGTGCCGCAGCACTTCTCGTCGATCTCGTCATAGTCGGCGATCAGGCGCAGCTCGAAATTGTCGGTCGGCACGAACAGCAGCTGACCGCGCACCGCCCAGCGGTCGCGATCGTTGAAATCGCCGCCGGTGCCGACGTTTTCGTAGTAGCCGTCACGGGTGTTGCGGCTGCCCGACAGCGAGAAGGCCAGGTTCTCGGTGAGCGGGCCGGTGACCGAGCCCTTCAGGATACGCTGGTTGTAGTTGCCGATGGTCGCTTCGGCGACGCCGCCGAATTCGAACTCCGGCTCCTGGGTCACGATGCTGACCACGCCGGCGGTCGCGTTCTTGCCGAACAGGGTCGACTGCGGGCCGCGCAGCACTTCGACGCGCTCGATGCCCATCAGGTCGGAGATCACCGTGCCGGCGCGCGCCCGGAAGACGCCGTCGATATAGACCGCGACCGACGGCTCGATGCCGGGGTTGTTCGCCCCGTTGCCCTGACCGCGGATGATGAAGGTGGCGTTCGAGCTGCGCTCGAGCTGGCTGACGCGGAGCGCCGGGATGACCGACTGAAGGTCGATGGCGTCGATGATCTGGGCGTTCTCGATCGTCTCGGCCTGAACGACCGTGACCGCGATCGGCACTTCCTGCAGCGTCTGTTCACGCTTCTGGGCGGTGACGGTGATGATGTCCGGCGACTGCGCGTACGCGCCGGTGGTGACGAGACCGGCGGCGAGCGCGGAGGCTCCAAGCGCGGCCGCTTTGAACGAACGTTTCATATCGGGCTTCCTCCCCCTGATGTTGAGCGGACGGCGGCTCTTAAGACCGACTCCCCCGCATTAAAGAGGAGCTTACGCCGCAATCGCGCCCTTTGTCATGCAGAGTTCGTGCCCGTTTCGTTAACCGTGGCGTTTTCGACACAGCGCTTATGGGGATATTCAACCCGCCCGGCGCGGCGGCGGGGTCAGGGCCGCGAAGAGCAGGCCCGCCGCGCCGCCGGCGATCACCTGGGCGAGGAAGCCGGTCACGGTGCGCGCGCCGGCGATCATCTGCACGCCGAAGAACACCTGCTCCATCAGAAAAAGCGCCACCGCGACGCAGACCGCGCCCGCACCGGCGAAGACGATCGTCCTGAGCCCGGTGAACCGGTTGAGCGCCGATCCGGCCAGAAAGGCCACCAGCAGGCCGATCCCCAGGATCGCGCCGTAGAGCGGACCCAGCCCGGCGAGGTCGTAGGCGATCATCGAGACCGCCGGCCCGGCTGAAATCTCCGCGCCGATCTCTTCGAGCATGCCGATGACGAAGGCCGACTGCAGGGCGGTGGCGAGCACGGCCAGCACGATCGTGGCGGCGAGCCACCCGCCGATCCATTTCAGAACGCCCATCGCCCCCTCCCCTTCAAGGCTTGGCCCGGCCCGCGCGCCGGGTCATCATGGCCGGAAGCATGACCCGGACGCGCCGCCGCGCCAAGACCCCGGGCCGTCTTAGGGGAGCGACGTCCATGATCCGTATCGCAGCGCCGGCCGCCGCCGGGCTTTGTCTCGCCGCCTGTATCGCCGAGCCTGAAGCGCCTGAGCTCGCCGAGATCGACCCCGCCACCTACGCGGTCGAGGTCGTCGCAGGCGGGCTCGCCCATCCCTGGGACATCGCCTTCCTGCCCGGCGGGGACATGCTGGTGACCGAGCGGCCGGGACGGCTGCGGGTGATATCGGGCGGGGTGCTGCAGGACGAGCCGGTCAGCGGGGTCCCCGAGGTCTACGCCGAAGGCCAGGGCGGGCTGCTCGAGATCATGCTCGCGCCGGACTTCGCCGACAGCCGCATCGTTTATATCAGCTACGCCTCCGGCGACGCGGAGGCGAACGCCACCTCGGTGATGAAGGCGCGCTACGAGGACGGGGCGCTCACAGGCGGCGAGGTCATTTTCACCTCCAGCCCGGCCAAGGACACGACCACCCATTTCGGCGGCCGCATGGCGGTCCTGCCCGACAGCTCGATCGTGCTGACTCTGGGCGACGGCTTCGCATATCGCGAACAGGCCCAGCTCGCCACCAACCATCTCGGAACGATCGTGCGGTTCACGCCCGGCGGCGCGCCTGCGCCGGGCAATCCCTTCATCGACCAGGACGGCCCTGCGGCGTTTGTCTGGTCCTACGGTCACCGCAACGTGCAGGGGATCGTCTTCGACGCGCAGAGCGGTCTGCTCTACGCCCACGAGCACGGTCCAGAAGGCGGCGACGAGCTCAATCTCATCGAGCGCGGGGGCAATTACGGCTGGCCGATCGTCACCGGCGGGGTGGACTATAACGGCGCGCGCATCAGCCCCTACACCGATCACGAAGCGCACGGCTTCATCGCGCCGATGATCGAATGGACGCCCTCGATCGCGCCGGGCGGCATGACGCTTTACGACGGCGCGCTCTTCGAAGACTGGCGGGGCGATCTGTTCGTCAGCGCGTTGTCAGAGCGCGCGATCCACCGCATCGATCTCGACGCCTCGGGCGCGGTGCAGAGCGAAGAAGTCATGCTGACCGAACGCGGCCAGCGCTTCCGCCAGATCGCCACCGGCCCTGACGGGGCGCTGTACGTGCTGACCGACGGCGGCGGCGACGGCGAGGTCCTGAGGATCACCCCCGCCGGATAGATCAACCCGGCGACAGCGTCAGCACCCGCGCGCCCTCGGGCGGCGCGTCCGGACCCCAATCGTCGCGGATCTCGAAATACTCCCCGCGCGCCCAGCGCTCTGCGAGATCGCCGTGATGGGGCGAGAGCGGATGGCCGCTCTGTCCCGGCGCATGCATGTAAAGCGACCGGTTGAGGTCGGCGAGGTCGTAGATCGCGCGCATGGAGGCGGCGTGGAAGGCGTCGTAGCTGCCTGAGCGATAGCTGAAATGCGCGACGTTGACCGTCGACCCGTCGCCGGGAACCGGCACGCGGTTTTCGAACATGCCGCCCAGCAGCGGCAGCCCGCCCAGCGGATGGTCGAAAACCGCCTGATGCGCCTCGCCCCAGCGCCAGGCGTCGATGTCGCGGCCGAACCGCCGCGCGGTCTCCGCCATCGCCGCGTCCAGCGCCAGCCCCGCGGTCACAGCGCAGGTCTCCACCGTCTCTTCGGTGCGCACGTCGTCGCACCAGCTCGAGGCCGAACCGGTCAGCGCCTCCTCCATGAAAGCGCGGCGCGGCTGGTTGAAGGCCGGCGCGGCGGGCCCGAGTTCGTCGGACCAGAGCGCCGGCGCCAGAACGCGCAGCCAGGCTGAGACGATCAGCGCTTCAGGCCCGTCCGCATCGAGCGCGCCGTCCCAGGTTTCCAGCCGCCCCAGCGCCTCAGCGCCGAGCTGGGTTTCCGGTTCAGCGCCCAGAAGCGCGGGCATGATCCGGCGGACCTGCTCGCTCACCACGTCCATCTGCATCGCCTTGAAGCTTTCAAGGTCGTGGCGCTCGACCGCTTCGATCATCTCTTCGATGCGCGGCGCGCGATAGACGCCGTAGCTGCCCGGCAGCGGATAGGGATAGGCCGCGCCTGCGACGAGATTATTGCCCGAGGCGATGAAGCCGCCGCGGGGGTTCTTCACCCGGGGCAGCTCCTCGAACGGCACGAAGCCGGTCCAGTCGCCGGTTTCAGGATCGCGGATCGGCAGAAGCCCCGCGGTGGTGTAGCCGATCGTGCCGTCCACCCCGGCGTAATGCATGTTCTGCATCGGCGCGGTGTAGCCCCAGCTCGCGGCGACGAACCCGTCCCAGCCCTCGGCGAGCATGATCTGATAGGCCGCGTCCGCGCCGCGATTGCCCGGATCGTCGAGCGTGGAGCGGCGCACCACCAGCGCGTCGGGATCGAAGGCGGACAGCTCGAACCATTCGCGATTCAGCACCGGACCTTCATCGGTCTCGCGCACGGTGATGGTCACCGGGCCGCGGCGGCCGCGCACCTCGATCTCTTCGGTGCGCTCGGTGGCGGTGACCGCTTCGGGGTCGCGCTCGACCAGATCGATCACGTCGAACCCGGTGTTGGTGAAGCCCCAGGCGCCGTGCGCGTTGCGGCCCAGCAGCACGAAGGGCGCGCCCGGCGCGGTCACCCCGATCACCGGCCCGCCGGAAAGCTGCAGGCGGACGTAATACCAGATCGACGGGCTGGAGAGCCCCAGATGCGGATCGTTGGCCAGGAGCGGCCGACCCGTCGCAGAGCGCCGGCCCGCGACGATCCAGGCGTTCGATCCGGGCATGTTGTCGGGCTGCGCGCCCGGTTCGGGCAGGCTCTGCGCCGGAGCGAGCTCCTGCACCCGCACCTCGTCCATGGCGGCGCGCACGTCGGCGTCCTTCAGCGTTGTCGGCGCCCAGTCGGGAAAGCCCGCCATGAATTCAGCGCGCTTGTCCGCGTCGAGAATGTCGCGTAGGCGGGCCCGCTCGACGTCTTCGCCGGCCCCGGCGGCGAGGTCGTCGGCGAAGCTCAGCATCACCGCCGCGCTGTCGGCGATCGTCCAGGGCTCGGGTCTGGCCCGCAGAAGCACGTATTCGGGCGCGACGGGGCCTTCGGCGAGCCGGGCGTTGATCCCGGCGACATAAGCCTCGACCGCGGCGCGGGTCTCCGGGCTCATCTCGTCTACGAGGGACTCGGTGATGGCGGCGTAGCCCATCGTCCGGGTGCGCGCGTCGGCGGCGATGTAATCGGGGCCGAACAGCGCGGCCAGCCGGCCCCGGACATAGCGCCGGATCAGGTCCATCTGGAAGAAGCGTTCCGAGGCGTGGGTGTGACCGAGCGCGAAGAACACCGCCGCGTCGGTCTCGCCGAAAATATGGGCGACGCCGTTCGCATCGCGGATCACCCGGGCCGGCGCGTCCAGACCGGCCGCGTCGATCCGGCCCGAAGTGACGGGCTTTGAGGCGTTGAACCGTTCGACGAGAAAAGCCGAGGCTGCGACCCCCAGCACCACGACCAGCACGCCGAGCGCGAACGCGCCCCTGGCGATCCATTTGAACATCAGGCCCCTCCCCCTCGAACGTGACGCGGCGCGAGCCCCGCCTTGGCGCGCCGCGAAGCCGCCGGGCGTTTCCCCGCCGCATGCGCCGCACTAGTGTCTGCGCACGCAGATAACGGCGATTCGGATCATGACCGCTTCAGGACCGGAAATCGAACGGCTCATCCAGCTGCTGGCCAAGCTGCCGGGTCTCGGCCCGCGCTCGGCGCGGCGCGCGGCGCTGCAGCTGTTTCAAAAGCGCGAGGCGGTGATGATCCCGCTGGCCGAAGCCCTGGGCGAGGCGGCGCGGAAGATCACCGCCTGCGCGTCCTGCGGCAATCTCGACGTCACCGATCCGTGCGCGATCTGCCGGGACCCCAGGCGTGACGAGTCGGTGATCTGCGTGGTCGAGACGGTCGGCGATCTCTGGGCGCTCGAGCGAGCCGGCGCGTTCCGCGGCCGCTATCACGTGCTCGGCGGCGTGCTGAGCGCGCTGGACGGGATCGGCCCGGAAGAGCTCAACGTCGCAGGGCTCATCGAGCGGGCGCGCGGCGAGGCGGTGAGCGAGGTGATCCTGGCGCTCAACGCCACCGTCGACGGGCAGACGACCGCGCACTTCCTCGCCGACAAGCTCGCCGGCGCGAACGTGTCGGTGACCTCGCTCGCGCGCGGCGTGCCGGTGGGCGGCGAGCTCGACTATCTCGACGACGGCACGCTGTCGGCCGCCTTCCGAAGCCGCCGCCCGGCCTGACCGGTCAATCCAGGCTCAGAAGCTCGGGATCGCCGCCCTGTGCGGCGATGTTGATCGTCACCGTGCGCTCCGCCGCGAACCGGGTCACATAGTTCGGACCGCCCGCCTTCGGACCGGTGCCGGACAGGCCTTCACCGCCGAAGGGCTGCACGCCCACGACCGCGCCGATCATGTTGCGGTTGACGTAGACATTGCCCGCCGGAACCGCCTCGCGAACCGTGTTGAAGAAGCGGTCGAGCCGGGAGTGCACGCCCAGCGTCAGCCCGTAGCCCTTGGCGTGCAGCGCCGCCGCGCACTCGCCGAGCCGGGACTTCTTGTAGCGCATGACGTGCAGGATCGGCCCGAACTTCTCTTCGGTCAGCTGGTCGAGGCTGGAGATCTCCACGAGCGCGGGGGCGAAATACCGGCCCTTTTCGTTCAGCCCCTCCGCCAGGCGCGCGCGATGTAGCACCTTGGCGTTCTGCTGCATGTCTTCGAGATGGGCGGTGAGCCTGGCGTGCGCGTCCGCGTCGATGACCGGGCCGATATCGGTGGCCGGATCGGACGGATCGCCCAGGGTCAGCGCGTCCATCGCGCCCTTGATCCCTTCGATCAGGCTGTCGGCGGTCTCTTCGGGCAGGAACAGCACGCGCAGCGCCGAGCAGCGCTGACCGGCCGAACCGAACGCGCTCATCACCGCGTCGTCGATCACCTGCTCCTTGAGCGCGCTGGTGTCCACGAACATGCCGTTCAGCCCGCCGGTTTCCGCGATCAGCGGCACGATCGGCCCGTCTTTGGCGGCCAGCGTGCGGTTGATGATCCGGGCCACGTCCGTGGAGCCGGTGAAGCACACCCCGTCCACGCGTTCGAGTTCGACGAGCTTGGCGCCGATCTCCCCGCCGCCGGGCAGAAGGTTCAGAAGACCGTCAGGCAGGCCGGCCTTCCTGAACAGCTTCACCGCCTCATAGGCGATGAGCGGGCTTTGCTCCGCGGGCTTGGCGAGCACGGCGTTGCCGGCGGCCAGCGCCGCGGCGACCTGTCCGGTGAAGATCGCCAGCGGGAAATTCCACGGGCTGATGCACACGAACACGCCCCGGCCGCGCAGTTCGAGATGGTTGGTCTCCCCCGCCGGCCCGGGCAGGCGCTGGGGACCGTTGAACTTCGTCTCGGCCTCGACCGCGTAATAGCGCAGGAAGTCGACCGCCTCGCGCACCTCGGCGACCCCGTCCGCCAGCGTTTTGCCGGTCTCGCGGGTCATCAGGGCGATGAGCCGGTCGGTGTCTTCCTCCATCAGCTCTGCGATGCGGCGCAGGATCTCGGCGCGCTCGGGCCCGCCGCGGCGGTCCCAGTCGGGCTGGGCGGCGCGGGCGCGTTCATGGGCGCGGTCGACATCGCCGGGCGTGGCGTCGCGCACGCTGGCCACGGTGAAGCCGTGATCGGCCGGGCTGGTGCGGCTCTCGCCGCCGTCTGCGAAGGCTTCGCCGTCGATGATCGGCCCGCACTCATAGGGCGCGCCTTTGTCGAACTCGGCCTGGGCTTTCGCCAGACGCTCGCGGACCGAGGCCTGGGCGAGGTCCACCCCGGCGGAGTTCCGGCGCGCCTCGCCGTAGAGCATGTTCGGCGCGGCGATGAAGGGGTGACGGTCGAGCGTGGGCGCCATGGAGAACGGCCCGCGCGCCACGTCCTCTGCAGGCACGTCGTCGTCGAGGAAGGCGTGCACGAAGCTGGTGTTCGCACCGTTCTCAAGAAGCCGGCGCACCAGATAGGGAAGCAAATCCTCATGGCTGCCGACCGGGGCGTAGACGCGCACCGGCCCGAGATCCTCGCCCCAGGATTCCGCAGCCGCGGCGTAAAGCGGCTCGCCCATGCCGTGAAGGCGCTGGAACTCGTAAGGCGGACCGCCGGCTTCCTTGGCCACCTCGCGCACCGAGCAGACGGTGTGGGCGTTATGGGTGGCGAACTGAGGATAGATCGCTTCAGGCGCTTCGAGCATGACCCGCGCGCAGGCCAGGTAATTCATGTCGGTCGCGGGTTTGGTCGACCAGACGGGGAAGTCCTCGTGGCCGGCGATCTGGGCGTGCTTGATCTCGGTGTCCCAGTACGCGCCCTTGACCAGGCGCACCAGGAAGCGCCGGCCGGTCTGACGGCCGAGCTCGGCGACCTTCTCGAGCACGGGCAGCGCGCGCTTCTGATAGGCCTGCACGGCGAGGCCCAGCCCGCCCCAGCCTTTCAGCGAGGGCTCGCGGGCGAGGCGCTCGAGGATTTTCAGCTGGATGACCAGCCGGTCGCTCTCCTCTGCGTCGATGCAGACCGCGATGTCGGCTTTCGCGGCTTTCTCGCACTGCTCGAGCACGCGGGGATAGAGCGTCTCCATCACCTCGGCTTCCTTGACCGCCTGATAGCGCGGGTGGAGCGCGGAGAGCTTGACCGAAACCCCGTCGACTTTCTCGATCGGGCCGTCCTGGCGCTTGGCCGCGACCGCGTCGAGCGCTTCGAGATAGCGTTTCTGGTAGCGCCTGGCGTCGGCGTCAGTGCGCGCGCCCTCGCCCAGCATGTCGAAGCTGAAGAGCGGTTTCTGCCCGCCATACTGTTTCCAGTTCCGGCCCCGGCGGATCGCGCCCTCGATCGAGCGGCCGAGCACGAACTGCTCGCCCAGAATGCGCATGGCGCGGCGGGTGGCGGTGCGGATCACCGGCTCGCCCATCCGGCCGGCCATGCGGCGGAAATATCCGCCCGGGTCACGGCGCGCGGCCGGATCGACATTGGTGATCGAGCCGGTGAGCATCAGCCCCAGCGTGGAGGCGTTGACCAGCCAGTTGTCGGATTTCCAGGCGTGCTCGGCCCACTGACCCGAGCCGATCTTCTCGCTGATCAGATCGTCGGCGGTGTCCTTGTCGGGCACGCGCAGCAGCGCCTCGGCCAGGCACATCAGCGCCAGGCCTTCCTTGTTGGACAGGCCGAACTCCTGAAGGAAGCTCTCCATCAGCCCGCCGCCGCGGCGGGTCTTGCGTGCGGTCTTGACCAGCTTGACCGCCTCGTCGCCGGCGCGTTTTCGCGCCTCGTCCGACAGGCCGACCCGGCCGTCCAGCCTGCGCGCGAGTTCACGCTCGTCGGCGAATTTGTAGGCGTCGATCTCGTCCCAGGCGGTCAGGGAATCGTCGAGGTCACGCATGAGCAGGCTCCGCTGGGGCGCGCGTCGAAGCGGCCCGGATCGCTATACTGGCGGGGACAATGGCCAAGAGTGCAGCGCGCGGCAAGTGAACCGCGCCGCGTGATCCGGCCCGCCCCGGATTTCGCTGAACGTCAGAAACGCGGCGCACCGACGCGGCGTTTCAGGACGTCAGCAGTTTCAGGGATTTGGCCGGGGCGGCGGTGTCAGTCCGGCTGAGCGTCCTGCGCGGTCGTCACCTCGGCCATGACCCGCTTGAGCAGCATGGCGCTCACTGCGAGGACCGTAAAAGTCACGGCGTCGATCCAGAACGAAGCGATGATCGCGCCGATCTCCGCGTCTCCGGTCCAGCCCACGAGCCGGGTGGCGATGTTGCCCAGGATCGAGCCGCCGACGAACGTCGCCCACCACCAGCCCAGATGCGCGCCGCGCCCCTGCACGCCCGCACGCTTGCGCGATCTGGTCCAGATCTCGGACATGCCCAAATAGGGCATGAACAGCGAGGCGATCGGGATGAAGTACCAGCCCACGGCCCAGCCCGGCGACATGTCGGTCTGCTCGCCAGCGAGGCGCAGGTTCTTCATGGCGCGGAACGTGAACCGGCACACCATGACGATCGACGCGATGAACAGCGCGAGATAGGTCACCGCCAGCAGCAGGCTTACGAAATCCACCCCGTCGAGCAGTCCGTCGGGGACGAACCCGCCGGCCATGATGTGATGAAGCGCGAGCGCGCCCGCGATCTTCACGACCGCGAGCGCAGCCGAGACGATCGCGAAGCAGATCAGAACGCGGCGGGCGACCACGAACAGGCCGGCAAGCGGCCGCGGCGCCTCAGACTGCGGCGCAGCCGTTCCCGCATCCATTCCGATCGCCATCGCGTCCCCCTCTTTAACCGTGACAGCTTAGGGCGGTTTTTCTTTCAGGGGCAAGGCGCGCCGCCCCCGCAGCGCGCAAGGCTTCGCCTTGCGGCGGAAACACGCTAAAGAGCCCGCCAACGCGTTATTTCCTATCAAGCCGGAGCCTTGTAATGGACGAGAGCGCCCCGCTGCGCATCATGCTGGTCACCGACGCCTGGGAGCCCCAGGTGAACGGCGTCGTGCGCACCCTGTCGCGCACCGTCGACGAGTGCCGGGAGATGGGGCACGAGGTGGAGGTCATCCATCCGGGCCTGGGCTTCCGCACCTTCCCGCTGCCGACCTATCCCGAGATCAAGATGGCGATCGGCGCGCGCGAGGAGATCGAGCGGCGCTTCAAGGAGTTCGAGCCCGAGGCGATCCACATCTCGACCGAAGGCACGCTGGGCCAGGCGGCCCGGGCGATCTGCCTGAAATGGAAGCTCCCCTTCACGACGAGCTACCACACCAAGTTTCCCGAATACGTGCACGCGCGCTTCCCCTTCATCCCGCTCGAGGCGGGCTACTGGTTCATGCGCCGCTTCCACAATTCGGGTAACCGGCTGATGGTCGCCACGCCCTCGATGCGCGACCACCTTCAGAAGAAGGGCTTCAACAACATCACCGCCTGGGCGCGCGGCGTGGACGTGGAGCTGTTCCACCCTGACAAGCGCCATATGGGCGGCCAGTCGGTCTATGAGGGGATGGAAGGCCCGATCTTCGTCTATGTCGGCCGCGTCGCGGTGGAAAAGAACATCGAGGCCTTCCTGAAGACCGACCTGCCGGGCACCAAGGTGGTGGTCGGTCCCGGCCCTCAACTCGAGGAACTGAAGAAGAAATATCCCGAGGTGAAGTTCCTGGGCTCCAAGTCCGGCGTCGAGCTGGCGCGCCATTTCGCGGACGCCGACTGCATGGTCTTCCCCAGCTTCACCGACACGTTCGGCCTGGTGATCCTTGAATCCATGGCGACCGGAACGCCGGTGGCGGCCTATGTCGCGGACGGACCGAAGGACATCATACCCGGCTCGAACGCCGGCGCGGTCAATGACGACCTCCGGACCGCCTGCCTTGAAGCGCTGGAGATGAAGCGCGAGGACTGCCGCACCTATGCCGAAGGCTATTCCTGGCGGTCCTGCGCGGAAGAGTTCGTGCGCAATCTCAAGCCCCAGCCCCGGCCAGAACGCCGGCGCTTCTGGCGCCGCCTGCGGCGGCTCGGCCGGCGCGGCTAGAAAAAAGCCCCGGAGCGCCGCTCCGGGGCTTCTTTTTTCCTGAGGCCTCAGGCCGATCAGGCCGCGGCGTCGCCTGAGCGGTCGTCGCCGGTGTCGGACTTGGGCTCGGCGGCCTTCAGCGCCTCTTCAGCCGCCGGGTCGGCGGCGCGGCGGCGGCGCGGCTTGGGCGCATCGCCGTCTTCACCGTCGGCCTTCTTGCGGCGGCCGCGGCGCGGCTTGTCTTCGGACGCGCCGGCCTCTCGGGCGGCGTCGGCCTCGGGATCGACCACTTTCAGCGGATCGTCCGAACCGCTGTCGTCGGACTGGCCCTGAGCCTGGTCGTCGTCGCGGCGGCGGCGGCCCCGGCGGTTGCGATTGCGGCTGTTGTCGTCGTCCTGACCGTCGCGCGCATCGGCGTGCTCGGGCTGACGGTCCTGGCCGGAGCGATCGTCGCTGCGGTCCTCGCCACGCCCGCCGCGATCACCCCGATCGCCGCGCCGGTCGTCACCGCGCTCGCCCCGGTCGTCACGCCGGTCATTACGATCCTGACGGTCGTCGCGGCCGCCTTGATCGGAATCCTGGGCGTTTTCGTCGCGCTTGGGCTGATTGGCCTGCACGATGCGCAAGTAATGCTCGGCGTGCTGATAGTAATTCTCGGCCATGACCCGGTCGCCGGACGAACTGGCGTCGCGGGCGAGCTGCATGTACTTGTCGTAAATGTGCGAGGCGTTGCCCCGGACTTTCACATCCGGCCCGTTGCTTTCGAACGTCCGGTTATTGTTGTTGCCGGGCTTGCGCCCGCGTCCGCGTTGCCGCTTCATGCCTGAAACCTGATCTCTTCGGGCGGTTTTCGTTCGTCCGGCGCTCTTCGCCGGCGCTAAGTGGGCTTTTGCGCGCCCGCCCGGCGGATAACCGCTCGGGTCCTGCAAGATCGTCGCGCCTGAAACTCCGGCGTTTGTCTTGCGTCGCGTGTGGGCCTTGTCGTCCCCGGCGAGGATCCGCCACTAATCGCGGTCACCCCGGTCTCGATCCAGAACGCTTCGAGGACGGGCGCACCCTAGACGCATCCGGCGAGCGATTCCAAGCCCTTTCTGCATGAAAACGCGCAAGGCGGCTTATCGGCGCGTTATAACCACCGCCCTGTCCCGACCGGCGAGGTCGCGCATCAGCTCCGCCCGCCAGCCTGCGTTCCGCGCCAGCGTCGTCGCCGCCTCGCCCTGGTCGTAGCCGATCTCGAACACGGCGGTTCCGCCCGGCGTCAGAAGCCGCCTGGCCTCTTCGAAAAGGTGCGGATAGGGCCCCAGCCCGTCCGCCCCGCCGTCGAGGGCCAGGTGCGGCTCATGATCCCTCACCTCGGGCTCGAGCGTGCCGATCACGCCTGTGGCGATATAGGGCGGGTTGCAGACCAGAAGATCGAACGGTCCGTCCACGCCGTCCGCCCAGCTTGTTTCAACGAAGCTGACGCGGCCCGAAAGCCCGTTCATCGCCGCGTTCTCCCGCGCCACGGCGAGCGCGGCGGCGGAGAGGTCGGTGGCCACCCCGCTCGCGTTCGGCAACTCGCTCAGCAGCGCCAGCACGATCGCGCCCGAGCCGGTGGCGACGTCCAGAACGCGCACCGGCGCGGACCGGTCGGGCACGGCGCCCAGCGCGGCTTCGACGATGGTTTCAGTGTCCGCCCGCGGGGTGAGCACGTCCGCGGTCACCTTCAGATCCAGCGTCCAGAACCCGACCGTACCGAGGATCTGAGACAGCGGCTCGCGCCGTTCACGGCGTGCGATGAGCGCCTCGAACGTCGCGGCTTCTTCGGCGGGGGCGGTTTCGTGCATCTGCGTGATCAGCGCCGTCTGGCCGAGCCCGCCGGCATGGGCGAGCAGGCGGCGGGCGTCATCGCGCGCGTCCTCGACCCCGGCGGCCGCGAGCCGCCGGGCCGCTTCGGCGATGAGGTCGGACCGCCTCAGGCCTCTTCCATCGCCGCGAGCCTGGCGGCCTGGTCTTCGGCGATGAGCGCGTCGATCACCTCGTCCAGCGCTTCGCCGGAGAGGATCTCGTCGAGCTTGTAGAGGGTGAGGTTGATGCGGTGATCGCTCACCCGGCCCTGCGGGAAGTTATAGGTGCGGATGCGTTCGGAGCGGTCGCCCGAGCCCACCTGGCCCTTGCGCTCGGCGGCGCGGGCGGCGTCCTTCTCGCTGCGCTCCTTTTCGTAGAGGCGCGCCTTGAGCACTTCCATCGCGATGGCGCGGTTCTGGTGCTGGGACTTCTCCGAGCTGACCACCACGATACCGGTGGGCAGGTGGGTCATGCGCACGGCGGATTCGGTCTTGTTGACGTGCTGACCGCCCGCGCCGGAGGCCCGCATGGTGTCGATGCGGATGTCCTCGTCGCGGATCTGGATGTCGACGTCCTCCGGCGCGGGCAGGATCGCCACGGTCGCCGCGGAGGTGTGAATCCGGCCGCCTGATTCGGTGACCGGCACGCGCTGGACCCGGTGCACGCCGGATTCCCATTTGAGCTTGCCGAACACCCCGCCGCCGTTCACTGCGGCGACGATCTCCTTGTAGCCGCCGACCTCGGCCTCGCTCGCCTCGACGATCTCGACCTTCCAGCCGCGATTGGACGCGTAGCGCTCGTACATGCGGAACAGGTCGCCGGCGAACAGGGCGGCTTCGTCCCCGCCCGTGCCGGCGCGAATCTCCAGCATGACCGAGGCGTCGTCGTCCTTGTCCTTGGGGATGAGCAGAAGCTGCAGCTCGCGTTCGAGCGCAGGCACGCGCTTTTTCAGGCTCGCGCGCTCTTCTTCGGCGAGGGCGACCATGTCGCGATCCTCGCCGTCCTCGATGATCTGGTCGGCCTCGGCGAGGTCGGCGCGCGCGGTCTTCAGCTCGCGCGCCTTATCGGCGACCTTCTTGAGGTCGGCGTGTTCCTTGGACAGTTTGACGATCTCGTCAGGGTCCGAAGCGGACCCCAGACGGGCCTCGACCTGGTCGAACCGGTCGATCACCTGATCGAGCTTTGCGTTCTGGATAGCCATGCCCGCTCAGTTACGCGCGGGCGCGACGTTTGGAAAGGGGGCGCGGCTGCGGGGGCGGCGGCCCGTTCAAGCTTCGCACCGCCTGTGGCATACTGAAGATATGACGCGACAGGAAACGATCGAGCGCTTGAAGCGCCTGAAACCTTTCTTTGAGGAGAAGGGCGTAAGGCGCGTGCGCTTTTTCGGCTCTCACGCCCGTGACGAGGCGGGTCCGGACAGCGATCTCGATCTGATCGTCGAATTCGAACCGGGCCGGACGCCGGATCTGTGGAGCTTTGTAGGGATCGGGCTCGAACTCGGCGACAAGCTCGGCGTCGAGGTCGACCTGTTCACGCCCGACAGCCTGCATCCGCTTCTTAAAGACAAGATCGAGGGCGCGGCGATTGAAGCCTGAGAAGGATTGGCGGGTCTATGTCTACGACATGGCGACCTATGCGCGGCACGCACGGAGCCATGTCGCAGGGTACGACCGCGCGCGCTTCGACGGCGATCTCAAAACCATACATGCGGTCACGCGCTGTATTGAAATCGTCGGCGAGGCGGCCAATCGGGTTCCTGAAGACGTGAAGGCGAGAGCGCCCGGCGTGCCCTGGCGCCGTATCATCGCGACCAGAAACGTGGTCGCACACGCCTACGGTGACGTCTCGCTGGACGTGATCTGGAGCCTTGTGAGCGACGGGCTGCTCGAAGACCTGGAACACGAGATGCGCGCCCTACTGGACGCACCCCCGCGCTGACCCGCCCTATTTCTTCGACAGTACGGCGAAGCCGATGACGGGGGCGATCAGGATCCAGATCCAGAGAAAGAAACCGGCGGTCATGGGGGACTCCTTTGCGGGGCTGCTGGTTCGAAGAACCGCCCCGCAAAGGCTTTGTTCCGGGCCTCTCGCAAGGCCCTGAAAGGGCTCGACCCTCAGGTCTGCGCGCGCGAGAGCGTGGCGATCGTTCCGGGAAATTCGTAGGCCTCGAGCGCGTCGATCACCGCTTCAGGGGTGGCGCCGACCTTCAGCATGTCGCGGTGCTTTTGCTCCACGAAGCCCTCCCCGCGCATGGTGTCGAGGAAGCTCAGGAGCCCGTCGTAATAGCCTTCGACGTTGAGCACGCCGACCGGCTTTTCGTGACGGCCCAGCTGGGACCAGGTCCAGACCTCGAACAGCTCCTCCATCGTGCCCAGCCCGCCGGGCATGGCGATGAAGGCCTCGCTCTCCTCGGCCATCATCAGCTTTCTTTCGTGCATGGAGCTGACAATGCGCATGTCGGGCACGCGCGGATGGGCGATCTCTTTCTGATGAAGGAAGTCGGGGATGACGCCGGTCACCTGACCGCCCGCATCCACGCAGGCGTCGGCGAGCACGCCCATCAGCCCGACCTGCCCGCCGCCATAGACCAGGCGGATATTCTGTTCAGCCAGCGTGCGGCCCATGGCCTGAGCCGCTTCGCGGTAGGAGGGAGCGGCGCCGGTGTTGGAGCCGCAATAGACGCAAATCGATGTGAGTTTCATAAGCTTCCGTATAAACCGCAGCGCGCCGGGCGCCGAGCCTCAATTCCGCAAGCCCGCTCCGCGTTCCGGCGATTGCGCAGCGCCGTGCAGATCAGCCGCCGGTCAGCACCCGCCTCAACCCGACCGCGCCGTGCACCAGCGGCGCAATCAGCGCCGCCTGCAGCGGCCCGCCATGCTTTCTGAAATAGGTGACGAAGCTTTCCGCCTTCCAGCGTTCGACCTGGGCGCTGGAGACCTCTGAGGTGGCCCCGGCATGGGTGACGCTGACGCGCGGCTCGAAAACGACAGCCCCGCCCGCCTTCCGAGCGCGGGCGCACAGATCGATGTCCTCGACATGCAGGAAATAGTCCTCGTCGAACCCGCCCAGCGCCTGAAATCCGGCACGCGTCATCAGCATCGCCGCGCCTGAGACCGTGGGGACCTCGACCGCGGTGCCGGGCAGCGGCTCGCGGGAGCGGTCGAAACCGCCAAGGCCTGCAAAGCTGCGCGAGGCGGAGAGGAATGTGAGCGCCCCGCGCCGGCCGCCGCGCTGCTCGACGCCCTCTTCATCGACCAGCCGCGCGCCGACGACCACAGGTTCGGGGAAGGCCGTCGCCGTTTCGGCCAGCCGCGCGATCGCGCCTTCGGGCAGGACGGCGTCAGGGTTGAGGAAGAGCAGGCAGGCGCCGGAGGCCGCGCGCGCGCCGATATTGCACCCTTTTGAAAAGCCGAGATTTTCGTTCGTGCGCACGATCTTCAGCCGCGGCTCGATGGCCGCGAGTTCGTCCATCCGGGTGCGGGTCTCGGGCGGGTTGTCGTGATCGACGAGGACCAGCTCGTCCGCCTCTGAAGCCAGCACCGAGGCGACCGCGTCGAACAGCACCGGCCCGGTCCGGTAGCTGACCATGACGACAGAGACGCTCACTGCTCGGGCTCGCGCGCATCTGTCAGCGCCGGGTCGATCGGCCGGGCGGGGCGTTCGCGGAAAGCCCAGATTTTCCAGAACGGCGCTGCGGTTCTGGGCCTTGCGGGATCATAGCCGTGGGTGCCGAACGGCCGGCAGCGCAGAATTCGTCCCGCCGCGAGCCAGCTTCCCCGCCACAGCCCCTGCGCACGCACGCAATCAGCCGCATAGGCCGAGCAGGTCGGCTCGTGCCGGCACCTCACGCCCAGCGCATAGAAGACCGGGGAGATCGCGTATTTGTACCCGGCGAGCAGAGCCAGGCCGAAGCGGGCGGGCAGGCGGTTGAGCATGGGCGACCCTTTCGGCCCGCTTATCGCCCGCCGCTCGAAGCGCTGTCCACCGCGGCGCGCGCGAAGGCTTCCGCGGCGGCTTCAAACGCCAGCAGAATCGAGCCGTGACGCTGGCGATAGCTCGCCGCCGGCTGCAGCGCGGAGAGTTCGGAGAACCGGCCCTCGGGCGGCGGCGCGCCGTCCTTCAGCATGGCCTTGAGCCCGTCGCGCCCGGCCTCGATCTCCGCCCGGCTCGCGCCGATCGCGTTCCTGGCCAGCACGCTCGCGCTCGCCTGACCCAGCGCGCAGGCCTGGAGATCAAGCCCGATCTCCGCGATGGTCCCGTCAGCGCCGAGCCTGATGTCGACAACCAGCTCCGACCCGCAAATGCGCGAGGTCTTCGCAGCGCTGCCATGGGCCGAGGCGAGCCGGCCCAGATGCGGGATGTCGGCTGCGAGCTTCAGCACGTCGGAGGAATAGGCGTCGGTCATGGATCTTAGGTCCGCTCGCAGGCGGGCGATTTCAAGACCGCTTCATCCGCCATATCGTGCCTTCCGGTCCGTCCTCGGCCTGAACGCCCTTTTCATCGAGCGCGAAGCGGATCTGATCGGCGGTGGCGAAGTCCTTGCGGTTTCGCGCCTCCACCCGCTCGGCGATCAGCCGGTCGATCTCCGCCCGCTCTTCCGGGTCCAGGGAATCGAGGCCGAACCAGGCGTCCGGATCGGTTTCGAACAGGCCCAGCAGGCGGCCCGCGGCGAGGAGCTCGCCCTTGGCCTCGGCCCGCTCGGCGTCGGTTTCAGCCTTGTTGGCGCGGCCGGCGATCTCGAACAGGGCGGCGAGCGCGCGGGGCGTGTTGAGATCGTCGCAGAGCGGGTTCAGCACCGAAGCCGGCGCCTCGGTCCCGGCCGGCGCGACGTCCTTCAGGCGGCGCAGCACGCCGTAGAGCCGGTCGAGCGATTTGCGCGCCTGCTCGATCAGCTTCGGCGTCCAGTCCAGCGGCTGGCGGTACTGGCCGGACAGAAGGCCGTAGCGGATCGTCTCGCCGCGGATCCCGTCTTCGAGCATGGCGTGCACGGTGACGACATTGCCCTCGGACTTGCTCATCTTCGAGGACTCCATCGACAGAAAGCCGTTATGGAGCCAGTAGTTGGCCAGCGGCGCGCCGCCATGGGCGCAGACCGACTGGGCGATCTCGTTCTCATGGTGGGGGAAGACCAGGTCGATCCCGCCGGCGTGAATGTCGATGGTCTCGCCCAGCGAGCTTTCGATCATCGCCGAGCATTCGATATGCCAGCCCGGCCGGCCCGGCCCGAACGGGCTCTCCCAGACCGGCTCGCCCTGCTTGGAGGGCTTCCACAGCACGAAATCGGCCGGATCCTTCTTGTAGGGGGCCACTTCCACCCGCGCGCCGGCGATCATGTCCTCGAGCGAGCGGCGCGACAGCGCGCCGTACTGCTCATACGCCTTCACGGAGAACAGGACATGGCCCTCGGCGGCGTAGGCGTAGCCGTCCTCGATCAGCCGGGCGATGAAGGCGATGATGTCTTCCATTGCGCCGGTGGCGGTCGGCTCGAAGGTCTTGGGCAGCACGTTCAGCGCGGCTGCGTCCTCGTGATAGATGCGGGTGAAGCGCTCGGTGATCACCGAGATGTCCACGCCTTCCTTGGCGGCGGCCTGATTGATCTTGTCGTCCACGTCGGTGAAGTTGCGCGAGCTCAGAACCGCGTCCGCGCCGTAGATCTCGCGCAGCAGGCGGAACAGCGTGTCGAACACGACTTCGGGCCGGAAATTGCCGACATGAGCGGGCGCATAGACCGTCGGGCCGCAGACATACATCGTCACCCGCGCCGGATCGATCGGGGTGAAGACGCGCTTCTTGCGCGCCGCCGTGTCGTAGAGCTTGAGCTCGGTCATGGCCGCTGAACGCCTCGTTTGATGGGCAAAACGGCGGTCTACACCGAAGCCTCTCAGCGAAAAAGAGGGCGCGGCCATTGGACGGGGCCGGATAAAGGCCTAATTAGAGGCCAGGCGCGGGCGATCCCCCGCGCTGAAAGACCGCTACGAAGACCCGGCGAAA
The DNA here is from genome assembly GCA_040112665.1 of Oceanicaulis sp. Taxonomy (NCBI): domain Bacteria; kingdom Pseudomonadati; phylum Pseudomonadota; class Alphaproteobacteria; order Maricaulales; family Maricaulaceae; genus Oceanicaulis; species Oceanicaulis sp. The sequence continues at coordinate 260,426 of CP157796.1, forward strand.
GCCCTGGCGGACCTGTCCGCTGCGCGCCGAGCCGGATCCGGAAACCGGTACTTCGCACAGGCCCCGCGCCCGTGCGCCCGTCAACGAAAGGATCCGCTGACATGGACGCCATGACCGACAAGACCACCCTGGCCGCAGCGCCCGCCACCGAACCCGTCCGCCCATCCCGCGAAGACGCCGAAGAAGCCGTGCGCACCCTGCTGCGCTGGGCCGGCGACGACCCCAGGCGCGAGGGCCTGCTGGAAACGCCCAAGCGCGTGGTGAAGGCCTATGAGGAATGGTTCCGCGGCTACGCCGAGGACCCGAAAAAAATCCTCGGCAAGCGCTTCGAGGACGTGCAGGGCTATGACGAGATGGTGATGCTCACCCATATCGACGTCGAGAGCCATTGCGAGCACCACATGGCGCCAATCCTTGGCACGGCCTGCGTGGCCTATCTGCCCGACCGCGCCGTGGTGGGCATCTCCAAGATCGCCAAGGTCGTCGAGATGTACTCCAAGCGCCTGCAGACCCAGGAAACCATGACCGCCCAGATCGCCGACGCGATCGAGGACGCCATGCAGCCGCGCGGCGTGGCCGTGTTCGTCGACGCCAAGCACCAGTGCATGACCACGCGCGGCGTGCATCACCCCAACGTGTCGACCATCACCACCACCTTCACCGGCGAGTTCAAGGCCAACCCCGAACTGCGCGAGCGCTTCATGCGCCTGTGCGAAAAATCGCACCGGTAGAAGCGTCGAGCTTCGAAACGGGAAAGCCCGCGGCAGGCGCCGCGGGCTTTTTCGTGTCCGGATCCGGCGCAAAGAAAAAGCCCGGCGGGCGGACCCGCCGGGCTTTCGTTTGCGCCGTGAAGGCGGCTCAGCGCACCTCGCGGAACGCCTCGCAGCTCAGGCAGGTGGCGTAGATCCCGTTGGGATCGTTCATCATGTTGATCTGGCGCAGCTCGCCGGCGGTCGCTTGGGCGGCCTGGACGAAGAGCCCGGTGCCGAACAGTCCGTCAGGCCCGCCGATCATGGCGCCCGCTTCCATGCCGAGCGCTTCGAGGATTTCCTGCACCGGATCGGATTCTTCTTCAAAGACCGTGATCCGGTAATCCTCGAGTTCGGCCATCTCCGCCGCGATGCGGATCGCGTCGTCGAAATCGCCGAGCTCGTCGACCAGGCCGTTGTCCAGCGCCTGCGCGCCGGTCCAGATCCGGCCTTGGGCGACCGCGTCGACTTCCTCCAGCGTCATGTTCCGGGCCTCGGCGACGATGGAGATGAACTGCTGGTAGCCCTTCTCGATCCCGGCCTGGAAGATGGTGTTCCACTCCTCGGTGATCCCTCCGGTGACGGACGGGCCGCGGGCGGTGGCGGTCAGCGACACGCCGTCCTCGTACACGCCGATATTCTCAAGCGCGTTCTCGAAGGTCGGGATAAAGCCGAAAATCCCGATCGAGCCGGTGATGGTCGTGGGCTCGGCCAGGATGCGGTTCGCCGGGGTGGCGATCCAGTACCCGCCCGAGGCGGCCACGCCGCCCATCGAGGCGATGACCGGCTTGCCCTGAAGGCGCGCCATTTCCAGCTCTTCGCGGATCAGCTCGGAGGCGAAGGCCGAGCCGCCGCCCGAATCGATGCGCAGCACGATGGCGCGGACGTCGTCGTCCAGCCGCGCCTGACGGATCAGGCGGGCGTGGATGTCGCCCCCGATCGCGCCGCCGTCGGCCTCGCCGTCGATGATCGAGCCCACAGCGTAGATGACCGCGATCTTGTCGCCGCGCAGCTTGGGCGCGGGCTTGTTAGCCTCGGCGTACGCAAGGAAATCGGTGGCTTCCAGCCGGCCGGTGTCCTCGTCGATGCCGAACCGCTCGCCCATCGCCTCGATGAAGGCCGAACGGCCCGTCAGCGTGTCGATCAGACCGGACTGTTCAGCGACGACCGCGGTGTCGCCGTTGGCGGCGATGAGGCGGGCGGGGAACTCGTCGGCGTAGGACTGGAGCGCGTCCGGCGCAAACCCGCGGGCTTCGCCGACCGTGGTCTTGTAGGCGTCCCAGATGTCGCCGAACACGACGCGGTTCGCTTCAGCGGCCGCTTCGCTCATCTCGTTGCCCAGGAAAGGCTCGAGCGCGGACTTGAAGGTGCCGACCCGGTAGACGTTCACCGTCACGTTCAGGCGCTCGAGCAGCTCGGCGAAGTACTGGCGGTAGACCGCATAGCCGGTGACCTGGGCGGCGCCCATTTCATGCATGTAGATCTCGTTCGCCTGCGCAGACAGGAAGTACGAGCCGTTCATGAAATAGTCCGAATAGGCGATCACTTCCTTGCCGGCTTCGCGCACCTTGCCGATCTCCTCGGCGATGGTATGAAGCGCGGCCGGCGTGGCGCCGCCGAGCCCGTCGAAGCGCACGATGAGCGCGTTCACGTCCTCGTCCTCGGCCGCCGCGCGCAGCCCCTCGACCACGTCGCGCAGCAGGATCTGACTGGGCGCGCCGCCGCCGGTCAGGGCCGCGGTAAACGCGTCGCTCGGCGACACGATCGCTTTTTCCTCGACGATCACGCCTTCGGGCTCGAACCAGAGCACGCCGGTCTCGGCGATCTTGAATTCGTCGCTGTCGAACAGAGACGCGATGAAGGCGAAGACGAAAAATACGATGAGAATGATGCCGAACACGCGCAGAATGCCGTGCTGGACCAGACCGATCCACCGCCAGATCGCGGCGGGAACGGACTCTTTGTGCTGTTCGCTCATGGCGCCCCTCCAGGTACGCAGCTTTTCCCCAGGCTGGGAAGGTGGACGCGACCGCCGCTGAAGTCCAGCAATAGCGCCTTAATTCGCGGAAAGGCGGTCAGGCGTTCACCCGATGCGTTCGACCTGCGGCACCGCCGCGCCGCGCGCCGGACGCACGCGCCAGACGCTGTCGGGGTAGGCGTCGTATTCCCGCGCCTTGCAGGTGGAGACCACCATGAGCTGGGCGACCGCCTCGTCCCGGCCGAGCGTCAGATGCACATAGCCGCGGTCATAAGCGTTGTGGCGCAGCACTTCAGGGGCGGCCTGTTCGGTGTAGACGCCGAAATCGACGCCGGGCAGGTTCAGGCGCTCGAATCGCGAGGGCGAGCTGACGGACGTCACGCCGAACTCTGTCCCGACCCGCGATCCGTTCTGGTCGTGAAGGTCGAGCACCCAGGCGTTATGGGTGTCCCCGGTCAGGGTGATGAAGTCCGCGTTCGCCGCGCGCGCGGCCGCATACAGCCGCTCGCGCTCGGCCGGATAGCCGTCCCAGGCGTCGAGATTGAACGGCGTGCCGAAGGCGAAGCGCTGGATGAAGCTCCACGCCAGCGGGTCTGAGGACCGGATCGCCCAGCGCAGCCAGAACGGCATGACCTCGGGATAGTCCGGCGCCGGCACGCGGCCCATGATCACCTGGTTGGCGAAGACCCGCCACGGCTTTCCGGCCGCGACCGAGTCCGACAGGGCGCCGGAGACGAAGGCGAGCTGATCGGGACCCAGCAGCGTGCGGCTTTCATCCCCGGCGGTGCGTTCGAGCCATTCTGCGACGATGCGCCGGTTCTCCGCATCGTTCGGATCGGCGGTCTCGGGATCGACCGGGAAGGGATCGAGCAGGATCTCTTCGGACCGCGCGGTCAGCCGGGTCTCGAGGAAGATCAGCGTGGCCAGATCGCCGACCTCCAGCGCGCCCCAGCGCTCGTGCATCGGCGTGCGCGGGCGCGACGGCGTCCAGGCCTGCCAGGCCGCCAGCGCGGCGTCGCGGCGCTCGGTCCAGACGCCCTCGCTGTCGTCGTGGTTTTCCGCGCCGTCCTTCCAGGCGTTGTTCGCCGTCTCGTGATCGTCCCAGATCAGCACCATGGGCGCGGCGGCTTTAAGCGCCTGCAGATCGGGATCGGAGGAGTACTGGGCGTGCCGGCGGGCGTAGTCCGCGTAGCTGACGATCTCATGGCCCGGTTCGGGCACGCGCGACAGCCGCTCGGCGTCCTCGGTGGCGTACCCGTCCGCGGCGTATTCGTAGAGATAGTCGCCGAGATGGACGGAGAGATCGACGTCGCCGCGCTGGGCGGCGTGGGCGTAGGCGTTGAAGAAGCCCGCCGGATAGTTCGAGCACGCGAAAGCTGCGATCCGGAACTGCTCGACCGGGCCCTCGGGCAGCGGCTTGGCCCGGCCCACGGGCGAGACATGCTCGCGGAAGCGGAAGCGGTACCAGACCGGCCGGCCCGGAACGAGGCCGTCGGCGAGCGCCTTGAACGGCGTCGCTCCGTCGACCGGCTCGCCCACAGGCGACGCCGCGTCGGTGAAGACCAGCGCGGCGAAATCGGGCGTATCGGAGACCTCGACCGTCACCGGGCCGCCTTCGGCGCCGGTCACCGCCGTCCACAGCACCAGCGAAGTCTGATCGGGATCCCCGCTCGCAACGCCGTGCTTGAACGGGCCGTCGGGCCGGGGCAGCGGTTCGAAACGCTGCTCGGAACAGGCCGCCAGGCCCGCGCCCGCGCCGGCCGCAGCCAGAAGCGCCCCGCGGCGCGTGAGCTTGACTTCGTTCTTCATCGATTTCCCTCCCCGCGGCGCTGCACGCCGGGACGTATCCAAACCCGCTCCGGGACCTGCAGGCAAGCGCGGCGCGCCTCTCTCCGACACGGTGCGGCCGGCGCGAGGGCCCCTCTCCCTCGCGCCGGCCGCCAGCCCGTCCCCCCGGACGGACCTGTCAGGAACGGAGCCTAGAACTCCGCGCCGACCCTCAGGCCGGCCATGCGCGGGCTGCCCGCGATGAAGGTCGGCAGGCCGAAGCTGTCGCCGGTGTTGCCCGCGTCGATGATGTATTTCTCATCGAGCAGGTTCTCGACAAAGGCGACCGCGTAGAACCGGTCCTGCGGGGCGTCGTAGCGGATCTTGAAGTCGACGATGCCGTAATCGCCCTGGGTTTCGTCCTGCACCGCGTCGTTCAGGTCGTTGTCGTTGTCGAAGAACACGTCCGACTGCCAGGACCAGGTCGGGATCAGCGACAACCGGCCCACGGGCAGCTCGAACTCCGCCAGCAGACCGAGCGAGGCCGCATGATCGGGCGACAGGCGGAAGCTGTTCCCCGCCAGCTGCTGGACGTTCCCGGACTCGTCGGTGTCGTCGAACTCCGCCGAGTTGTAGGCGTAGGTCGCGAAAACCGAGACGATCTCGTTGAGCTGGGCGTCGAACTGGCCCTCGAACCCGTACTGCGTCGCCCGGCCCGCGTTGTCGGTGACGAAGGTGACGAGGTTGGGGTCGAAGCGGTTGGTCTGGAAGTTCTGGTATTCGGAATAGAAGACCGAGGCTTGCAGCGTCGCCGCGTCCCAGGTCCAGAACCCGCCGATCTCATAGTTGTCGACCAGTTCGGCGGGCGCGACCGTGAACAGATCGGGCGAAGCGCTGTCGAAGCTGATCACGTCCGGACGGCGGCCGCGGGCGTAGCTCGCCCAGACGTTCAGCACGTCGGAGACCTCATAGTGCGCCGCGAGACGCCAGGTGACGTCGTCGAAGCTGCGCTCGCCGGAATAGACGCGCTGACCGCCCGGGGTCGGGGGCAGAAACAGCATGCCGCCCGGGGTGAAGCCCGTCACAGGCGAGCCCGGCGCGGTCGAACCCGAATAGACGCTCGCCTCCTTTTCCTCGCGCGTCCAGCGCAGCCCGGCGGTGAGGTCGAGGCGATCGGTCGCCGCCCAGGTCACGTCGCCGAAGATGTCGAAGGCTGTGGTGTCGCCGAAGTTCGCGGTCTCTTCGAGATAGAACTCCGGAAGGGTGATGAACTGGGCCAGGGCAGGATTGATGAAGCCCGGCAGCACGCCCGGCACGAAGATCGGCGTGGGATCGAACGGATTGTCGAACCCGGCCGCATTCGGGACGCTGAACAGCCCGAGCCCCGCCTCGATGGCGCTGACCGGCTGGCTGACCGCAGCGGCGATTTGCGGCGCGAACACCGCCTGGACGACGCGCGGGTTTACCGCCAGCGGAATGCGTTGCTGGCCGCTTTCGTAAAGATAGGACGCGCCGAGGAAGCCGGTGACCGGCCCGCCCGCATCGTAGTCGAAACGGACTTCCTGGCTCCACTGGCGCCCCGTGGCGTCCTCGGCGACGACCAGGAGCTCGGCGCCCGAACCGTCCGGATCGAACACTTCGAGCGATTCGAACGCACGCCAGCCCGAGATCGAGCTCAGCGACCAGGCGTCGTTGATCACGTAGTCAGCCAGCGCGGTGACGCCGTAGACCTGACGGTCGATCCCCAGCGGCGCGCCGCCTTCGAACCCGCCGAACGTGCTGAGCGCCGCCGGATCCCACGGCTCGCCGACCGGAACGCCCGGCAGCGGCGGCAGGGTGTTTGAACGGAAGCTGGTGCCGCCTTCGGGCGTGTCGGTCTGATAGTTTGCGATGACGTCGAGCGTGAAGGTCGAGGTCGGCTCCCAGCGGGCCGAGGCGCGCACCGCGCTCAGCTCCACGCCGTTCATCGCTTCGCCGCCGAGCAGGTTCTCGACATAGCCGTCGCGCTGCTTGTGCGCGCCGGCCAGACGCAGGGCGAAAGTGTCCGTGACGGGCATGTTTACGTGACCGCGCGCCTCGAAGCGCTCGTAATCGCCGATCGTGACTTCGGCCGATGCGGTGTAAGCGTCGAGATCGGCCTTGTTCTGGATGACGTTGATCGCACCGATCAGGGCGCCGCGGCCGAACAGGGTGGCCTGCGGACCCTTGACGACTTCCACACGCTCGATGTCGAACAGCTCGACATAAGCGCCGCGGGCGCGCGAGATCGACACGCCGTCCTGGAAGACCGCCACGCGCGCCTCGCCGGTGGCCGCGCCGTCGTCGGAGGTGATGCCGCGGATCACGAAGCCGGGATTGTTCGGGCTCTGCTCCTGAACCTCCAGGCCCGGCACGAAGTCCGACAGCTCGTCGAACTGCTCGATCCCGAGCGTGTTCAGGCGGTCCTCGCCGTAGGCCGTGACCGCGATCGGCACTTCGGCCAGGGATTGCTCGCGCTTCTGGGCGGTGACGACGATGACGTCGGTGGTGAGCACCGGCGTGTCGGTCTCGGACTGGGCGACGGCGGGCGCGCCGACGAGCGCGCAAAGCGCGGCGCAGGCGGACAGGCGGGCCTTCATGGTCATGGCGGTGTACCCCTCGGTCTCGGTGGTGAGAATCCCCTCGCGCCGGACAGCGGCGCGCTCGCGAGCCGGATACAGGCCGCGGGTGACGCTTCCTTTTCATCGCCGTGACAGGTATTTAACGCTGCCGCAGCATCACATTTTCCGTGTCTGCGAAGACACACCAGGCCGCTGGGCGGCCGCCCCAGCGCGGAGCCGATCATATGGGCGAACTTCGCCAGCACACCGCCGGCCCCGACGACGCCGGAGAACGGCTCGACCGGTTTCTGGCCGCCGCGTTCGAGGATCTGTCGCGCTCGCGCTGCAAGGCGCTGGTGGAGGCCGGTGCGCTGAGCGTCGACGGCGAAGCGCTGACCGATCCGTCCGCGAAGGTGAAGGCCGGCGCGGTCTATACGCTCGACGAACCCGATCCCGAACCGGCCGAACCGCGCGCCGAGGACATCCCGCTGACCGTCCTGTTCGAGGACGAGGACCTGATCGTCATCGACAAGGCGGCGGGGATGACCGTGCATCCGGCCGCCGGCAACTGGACGGGCACGCTGGTGAACGCGCTTTTGCATCACTGCGCGGACAGCCTGTCGGGCATCGGCGGGGTGCAGCGGCCCGGCATCGTGCACCGGCTGGACAAGGACACCTCCGGGGTGATGGTCGTCGCCAAGTCCGACCGCGCCCATCAGGGCCTCGCCGCCCGCTTCGCCGATCATGACGTCGAGCGCGCCTATCTCGCGATCGTGCGCGGCGGACCGAAACCGAAGGCCGGGCGGATCGAGACGCGGCTGGTCCGCTCCTCCTACGACCGCAAGAAGTTCGCCGTCGCCGAGGATCCCGACAGCAAGGCCGGCAAGATCGCGATCACCAATTACGAGGTCCTCAAGAGCTACGGCCAGGAGCCCGGCGCCTCTGTCGGCACGCCGGTGGCGAGCCTTGTGGAGTGCCGGCTCGAAACCGGCCGCACCCATCAGATCCGGGTGCACATGGCGCATATGGGCGCGCCCCTGCTGGGCGACCCGGTCTATGGCCGCGGGCGATCCTCGCCGCTCATACGCATCGACAAGGACCGCACCTTCCGCGATTTCCGCCGCCAGGCCCTGCACGCGGCAATCCTGGGCTTCGAGCATCCGGTCACAGGCGAGCCCCTGCGCTTCGAGACCGAGCCGCCCAAGGACATGCAGCGCCTGATCGGGTTTCTGGAAACGATCTAGAGCGGCTTGCCGAGCACCCAGTCCTGATAGGTCGTCCCGCCGACGTCGAAATCGCGCTCGCCGACCGTCTCGAAACCCATGCGCTCATAGAAGGCCAGCGCCCGGGCGTTCTCCTTGTAGACGCCCAGTAGAAGCCGCTCGCCGCCCGCACGCCGCGCGCAGGCTTCGGCCTCGTAGAGCAGCCGGCGGCCGACGCCGCCGCGCTGAAACCGCGAAAGTACGTAGATGCGCTTGATCTCGAGATCGGTCTCCTCGACCGCGACCGGCAGATCGGGCGGAGAAAGATGCAGATACCCGACCGGCGCGCCGTCGAGCTCGGCCAGCCAGACCGCCTGGGCGGTGTCGCGGATGGCGCGCTCATAGACCGGCGCGGTCTGGCGCTCGGCGCAATGACGCACCAGCGCGCCGCCGTCGATCACGCCGGCATAGCTTTCCAGAAAACTCGCAGCCCCCACCAGAGCGACTGCGGAAGCGTCGGCCGGAGCGGCGCGTCGACATGTGATGTTCATGGTCGCCGAGCTAGCCTGATCGAAACCAAGGCGGCAAGACCGTGTTTCCGCGAGAGCGTCTTAATTTCCACGCGATCGGCGTGCAGAAATAATGGCGCGGCGGTCACGATCCGCCTCACTGCGATGTGAGAGGCTCGCATCGCGCAAATCGAGTACCTACATGGTGCCGGCTCCGTTGCGCTGAACGCGGTCCGGACGGCGCCAGACAGGGGAGACGGACGCCATGGCCAACACCTCGATGCCGATGATCACGCCCGAAGGCGGGCTGTCGCGCTATCTCGCCGAAATCCGCAAGTTCCCGATGCTCCACAAGGACGAGGAGTTCATGCTGGCCAAGCGCTGGCAGGAGCACGAGGACACCGAGGCGGCCCACAAGCTCGTCACCTCGCATCTGCGCCTGGTCGCCAAGATCGCCATGGGCTATCGCGGCTACGGCCTGCCCGTCGCCGAGGTCATCTCCGAGGGCAATGTCGGGTTGATGCAGGCGGTCAAGAAATTCGACCCCGACAAGGGCTTCCGTCTGGCGACCTACGCCATGTGGTGGATCCGCGCCTCGATCCAGGAATACATCCTGCGCTCCTGGTCGCTGGTGAAGATGGGCACGACGGCGGCCCAGAAGAAGCTGTTCTTCAACCTGCGCCGGATGAAGAGCCAGATGCGCGCCCTCGACGAGGGCGATCTCAGGCCCGAACAGGTCGAATACATCGCCACCAAGCTCGGCGTCACCGACGACGACGTGATCTCGATGAACCGCCGCCTGTCGGGCCCGGACGCCTCGCTGAACGCGCCCCTCAGGAGCGAGAGCGAAAGCGAGTGGCAGGACTGGCTGACCGACGACGCGGCGACCAGCGCCGAGGAAGAACTCGCCACGTCTGACGAGTTCGACACGCGCATGACGCTGCTGCAGGAAGCGATGGCGGGCCTCAATGAGCGCGAGCGCCACATCATTCAGGAGCGCCGCCTGACCGAAGAACCCAAGACGCTGGAAGACCTCGCCCAGGTCTACGGCGTCAGCCGCGAACGCATCCGCCAGATCGAGGTGCGCGCCTTCGACAAGCTGCAGAAGGCGATGAAGGATCTCGCCGCCGAGCGCGGCCTGCTGGAGAGCGAAGACTAGGGGCTACAGCCCCTGCTCTTCCTCCGGCGGCGCGCCGGTGTGCTGGCCCTTGAGCCGGACGATCCCGACCGCGAGGCAGGCCTGGGCGGCGTAGTAGGTCGTCCAGACGAGCCCGCCCTGAAGGTCGGCTGCACCCAGGCGCAGCTCGAACCCGCGGAACCAGCCTGCGGCGAGAATGGAATCCGACAGCACGAACAAGAGCGCCCCGATCGTGATCAGGCGCGGCCCGTTCACCAGCGCCGCGACCGCCGCCATGATCAGGATCAGTCCGAGATACGCGCTCGCCGTCGGCAGGAGATACCCCATGCCGGGGCTGAGCCAGAGCCACATCGCCGCGCCGTAGGCGGCGAGCGCCAGAGCGAGCACCAGGCCGTCCTTGCGCACGCCGTGCCTGGCCAGCGCGATCGCGAACATGGCGAGGTAGACCAGGTGCGCGCCGGCGAAAAAGGCGATGCCGGCCTCGGTCTGCTGGGGCGTGGTCCCGAGCGCGAAATCCCCGCAGGCCGACAGGCCCAGTGCGAGCGCCAGCGCCGGCGCCTTGCTGAACAGGGCGTAGGCCGCCAGCAGCACGATCCCCAGCGCCTTCAGGATCGCCAGGCCGGGCATTGAGACGATGAAGAGATCGAACACCAGAAACACGCTCGCCGCGATCAGCGAGGCGACCAGATAGACGGGCGCCGCCCAGGACGGGATCAGCGGTTCGGTGTCGGCGTAGCGATCGGTCAAGTGCGCCTCCGATTAGGTCTTCCCGGTGCGCCGGGCTATGTCAGCGCCGGTATAACGCATCGAAACACGGCCCGGACGCAAGCAGGGGGACCCATGCGCCGCACCGCACTCATCTGTCTCGCCCTTTTCACCGCACCCGCTCATGGCGACGAGCTGCCCGCAGACCTCGCCGCCCTGCTCGCCGCAGCGGCTGAAACCGGCGAGGCCGAGACCTTCGCCGACGCCGTGCGCCTGATCGCGCTGACCCGTCCTGCGGACGAGATCGCGGCCGCCGCCGACGCGCTGGGCCGAGGCGACACGGCGCGCGACCTGCTGGGGCTCGACTCTCTCGCCCTCGCCGAAGACGTAGCGATCGCCGAGGCCGAAACGGCCGAGCCTTTGGCCGCCGAGCCTGAAGGCGGCTTTCTGTCCCGCACGGCCGGGCGTTCGCGGGCGGCGAGCTCAAGACCTGGTCGGGCCGGGTGAAGCTCGGCCTGCGCAGCGATTCGGGCAATTCCGACCGGATGGACTATCACCTCGCCCTTGAAGCCGAACGCGCCCTGTCGGGCTGGGGTTTCGAAGGCTCGGCGGAGTACGCCTATTCCGAGGTGGACGGCGCAGTCGGCCGAGACGAGGTGCTGGTCAAAGCCCGGCTCGATCGCGAGGCGGGCGAGCAGTGGACCCTCTACGCCGATACAGCGTTCGAGCAGGACGATCTGTCTGGCTATGACTGGACGGCGTTTCTGGGCGCGGGCGTCGGCTACCGGGTGTATGATAGGCCGGGCCGGGCCTGGACGCTGCGCGCGGGCCCCGGCCTCAGGCTGATCGACGAGCCGGCCGCGCTGACCACCGAAGCCGCGCTCGACCTCGCCTCGGATTTCGAGCTTCAGCTTTCAGAGGCCGTGCGGTTCGGATCGGAGACACGATTTCTTCTCAGCGACAGCGCACGCGCCGATCAGGTGTTCGTACTCGACACCGCGCTCGGAGAGCTCTGGGCGCTGAGCCTGAAATACCGTTACCGCCACGAGTTCGAGCCCGAGCCGGGCTTCGAGGAGGGCGACAGCCGCACCGACATCTCGGTCGTCCGGGAATTCTAGTCCGCCAGCGCCTTGATCGGGGCCAACGGCCCGGGCTTGCCCGGTCCGCGCGGCCGCGTACCCCCTGCGCCGATCCGGCCGGCCGCGAAGTCGTCCACCAGCGCCGCCCAGCGGTTCGACCGCGCCGCGATGTAGAGGAACGGCCCGTCCTCGTCGGAACGGAATTTGGAGTCCGTCGCGACGACGAACCAGCGTCCGTCACGCTCGACCATGAACGGCGACCCGCTGTCGCCGCGCGTCGTGTCGCAATCATGCGAAAGCGTGTCGTCGCCGAAGACCTCGAGCGTCGAACAGCCGACATTACCTGACAGCCGGTCGCCGGTGTCCCAGGAATAGCCGGCCTGGCTGAGTTCCGCACGCGCGCCGGGCGCGAGCGTCTCCACGCCCAGCCAGCCGAGCTCGTCGCCCAGACGCCGGTCAATGCGCAGAAGCGCCCAGTCGGTCCCGTCCAGATCGTCGCTGTCGGAGAAAACCGCCTCGTCCCAGTCCTCGTCGACCAGGAAGTCGATCACCTTGGCGCGCAGCGGACCGTCCGGCATGTCGTCGCCGGTCTCGAACACGCCCGACGCGTCGATCCGGCCTTCGCTCGAGATGCAGTGCGCCGCGGTGATCAGGATGTCGGGACCGATCAGGCTCGCCGTGCAGGTTCCACCCTCGCCGAACTCCGCCCGGCCGATGACCCGCCAGGGCAGCACGGACGTGTCCATCAGCATCCGGTCGTCCCGGCCAAAATAATGGTCGTTGATCGTGATCGGCCGCTCACGCCCCACGCAGTCGGCACGATCGGAGCGCGCCGCGCAGTTTCCGGTGCCGATGTCCGGCTCGTCGCAGATCCCGTCGAACGCGGTCGCGCAGGTGTCGTCGCGAAATCTCAGATGGGAGACCTCGCCGCAATCGGTCCGGTCGGTGCCTTGGGTGCAGGCCGCCGTGCCGAAGCGGGGCTCGTCGCATTCCCCGTCCCCGGCCCATTCGCAGCTGTCGTCTTCCTGGCCGGTCATGATGCGCCAGCAATCGGAATAGTCCGTGCCCGCGTCGCAGGCGCCGGTGCCGAAGCCCGGCTCGTCGCACTCGCCGTCTTCGGCGTGCACGCAGCTGTCGTCGCCGCCTGCGCCGGGTTTCTTGATCGCCTGCAGAAGGCGCGTGTAGTCGCGCGCGCCCGGCGTTTCGGAAAATCCCTCCAGAACGCGCGGCGCATCGGCCGATGCGGCGGCGGTCCCGGCCAGGACGAGCCCGGCGGCGGCGAGCATGGTGCGAAGCAAAAGCGATCCCCCGTGTCTGCGAGCGTGAGGCTCGCCCCGCACGGCTCCGCGGTCAAGCCGACGGATCGGGGCGGCGGCGCACGTACAAGGGGTCGGGAGCTGCGACGGACCGTGCGCCGAAGGAGACGCCAAGATGATCTGCAACCTTATGAAAACAACCCTGCTCGCCTGCGCAGCCGGGGCCGCCGCGGCCTGCGCGGCGCCCGCCGCTCCACATGCTCACGCCAGCGCCTACGGCGAGTGGCGGCTGGCGGCGCCGCGCTGTCCCGACCTCGTCGAGGACCGGATCGACCGCCGGATCGTCTGGTCCCGCGCAGATCTGCGTGAAGACCGGCGCGATGCGCGAGTTGTCGAGTGTCCCGCGAACGCCCTGGTCTGGGTTCCGAGCCCGAACGCCCGCCGCGCCCTCGCTCCGATTCATCCCGGCGCCGTGTTGGTCCGGCACCTGCCCGACGGGCGCTACGCCGTGGCTGATCGCAGAGGCCGGCCGGTCGATGTGCGCATCGTCGTCGACCTGTGAGCAATCGTCCGGGTCCGGACGGGAGCGCGACCGGGCGCCGCACGCGCAGGGATTGCGCACCGCTTCGACTCGGTTAATATTTTCATGACTGCGTCACTGTCGGGCCGCTCCCCTCAAGCCGCCCGGACGCGGGGCCCGGAGACTTCGCCGCGCATGGCACGCCGCCGCGGAGCCGACCGGAACAGGAACGCCGCCGGCTCCCCTCGCCGGCGGCGTTCATCTTCCTGAACCCAAGCTGAAAGATCGTCCCAGCGCCCATTCAGGCGCGAAAGGTCAGTCTGGTCTCAAGGGCGCACTCACGCGCCGGAAAGGAGACCCGCCATGACCGTGCTCGCGAAGCTCGCCGCAGCCGCCGGGTTCGCCGCGCTCGCTATTGCGGCGACGCCGGACGCGGCCGAAGCCCAACGCCACCATCCCGGCGCCTATGGCGGCTGGGACCACCCCTATGACAGTCGGCGGTACGGCCGCTGGAACGGGCCGGAAGGATATTTCGTCGTCTTCGCCCGGGACTGCCCGGATCTGCGCGAAGACCGCCGCGATCGCCGCTACCATCACGGCAGGAGCGATCGGCGTGAAGATCGCCGCGACCGCCGCGTCCTGCACTGCCCCGACTACGCCTGGGACTACGCGCCCAGCCGCCGCGAGGTGCATCAGGGCCGCTATGGCGACCGGCTACGCCCCGACGTGGCGTACTGGGACCATCGCTCGCAGCGTTACTACGTCCAGACCCGCTGGGGTCCGGTTCCCGTTCATATCGAGTGGAGCGGCCGGAACCACTGGGACCGCTGGGATCACCGCGAACGGTGGAACCGCTACCGTCACGGAAGCGGCGTGCATTTCGAGTTCCGGTTCTAGAGCTCAGGGCCGGATCACGCCGTCCAGATAGCGCTTGGCGGCCCCGGTCAGCACCACGCGGTTCCCCGCCTCGGCGCGCATGACCAGCGCGCCGGGGCGCGGGCCGATCTGGCGGGCGGTGAGTTCGGTCCGCCCCAGACGGCCGGCCCAGAACGGGGCGAGCGTGCAGTGCGCCGAGCCGGTGACCGGATCCTCGTCGATCCCCGCGTCTGGGCAGAAGAAGCGCGAGACCACGTCCGCGCTCTCGCCCCGCGCGGTGGCGAGGACGTTCACGCCGGTCTTTTTCAGTGCCGAGAAATCCGGGTTCAGCCCTGCGATCTCGGCTTCCGAGGCGTAGACGAACATCTGGTAACGCGCGCCATGGATGCGCTCGACTTCGAAGACTTCGCCCTGCGCTGCGCCGAGAGCGGCGAGCGTGCCGGGCGCGGCCTCGGCGGCCTCGAACGGCACGGCGGGAAACTCCACCGCATAGGCGGCTTCGCCGGTCCGGCGCACGAACAGGCGGCCCGATTTCGTGTCGAAGGCCGCCCTGTCGCCGCCGACCAGGCCGCGCTCGAACACCACAGCGCCCGAAGCCAGGGTGGCGTGTCCGCACAGATCGACCTCGCAGCCCGGCGTGAACCAGCGCAGATCCCAGGCGTCGGCCTCGGCCTTCTTCACCAGATAGGCGGTCTCGGACAGGTTGTTGGACTGCGCGATTCCAAGAAGATCAGCGTCGGGCAGGAACGCCTCGAGCAGCGCCACCCCGGCCGGATTGCCCGAATGAGGCCGGTCGCCGTCGGGGAAGGCGTGGATTTCAGCGTAAGCGATCTCGGCCATCACACCCCCCGCGTCGAAACGCGGTCGCCTGTGTCCGGCGCGGCGGCGGCCGCTTCGATCATCGCGGCGAGGAACTCGCTGGGTTTGCGCGAGCGGGCCGTGCGCCAGTCATAGGCGCGGTCGCGCCGGACGGCTTCGCCCTTTGACGTGAAGACCAGCACGGCCGGCGCGCCCTTGAGCTCGGCGAAGCCGAGGCGATGCACCGCATCGAGATTTTTGTCGTAGCGGCCGACCGAAAACTTCACGATCTCGAAGAGCTCGTCGAGCTTCGGCGCGATCTCGTGCCGGCCCATCATCTGGTCGAGCACGACGCAGTCGGGGCACCAGGCGCCGCCCATCACCACCAGGATGCGCTTGTTCTCGCGCGCAGCGGCTTGAAACGCCGCGTCGAGCGCGGCCTGGACGTCGAGATCTTCGTCATAAGGGGCGTGGGTCATGCCCGCCTGCTAGCGCGGCGCAGCGCCCGCGTCGAGCCTTACGCCGCCGCCCAGTGCGCTTTCAGCATGGCGGCGGTTTGCTCAGCGCGCTCATAGGGCCACCAGTGTCCGCAATCATCGAACATGTGAAACCGCGCCCCGGTGCGTGCGGCGAGCCGCTCGCCGACCGCCACGCTCGCATAGGGATCGTGCTCGCCCCAGAGCACCAGACCCGGACCGGCCCCGGCCAGGCCCGGGATCGATCCGGCCCAGTCCGTCCCGATCGTCACCGCCGAGCGATAGAGCTTCAGGATCGCCGCCTTCATGGTCTCGTCGCCGTGGCTTGCCACCTCGCGCGCCGCCGCGGCGGGCACGCGCGCTTCTTCCAGCGCGGCGGCGAAGCTCGCCTCGTCCATCGCCGCCATCAGCTCCTCGCCCGCACCTTCGGTCTGCCAGATCTGCGCGAGGTCGTGCCAGACATAGGCCTCGTCGATCGCCACCCCGCCCGCAGCCCAGCTCTTCACCTTGCCGGGATGCAGCCCCGCGACGCGCTGGACCAGAAGCCCGCCCCAGTCATGGCCGACCAGATGCACCGGGCCGCCGCTGCGCGCGACAGCGTCGTCGAGTTCGCCTTCCAGCCAGCCGGCGTAGGCGTCCATCGAACAGTCGAACCCGGCCGGGACCGGCGCGCCGAAGCCGGGCATGTCGGGACAGGCGTAGTCGCCCCGCCCCAGCGCGGCGAGAACGCCGTCCCAGAGCCGGTGCGTGTCGGGCACGCCATGGATGAAAAGCACGGTCATGGATTTCGAGCTCTAGCCTTCGCTCATCTCCGGGGCGGGGGCGAAGGGGCGGATGCCGAAGAGCGGGTAGATCTCCTCGGGGAAGTAGACCACGCCGTCGGCGACCACCATGGAGATCGATTTGACCGCCTTGAAGTCTTCGGTCGGATCGCCGGGGACCAGGAAGAAGTCCGCGTACTTGCCCGGCGTGATCGAGCCCAGCTCGTCGCCCGCGCCGAGATAATCGGCCATGCCCTGGCTCGCCCAGGCGAGGATCTCCGCCGGGCTCATGCCGATGGTCTGGTAAAGCTCGAGCTCGCGGTGATGGGCCAGCCCGCCGCCCAGATCGGTGCCCGGCGCCATGAAGATCCCCCGCTCGCGCATATAGGCCAGCGTCTCGGTGATCTGCTCGAACGCGCCGCGATAGGCGATGTCGTCTTCTTCGCTTTCGATCGCCGCCCAGGCGCTGCGCATCTGGCGCTGCGAGCTTGCGGGCATGTGGTCGATATAATCGGCCGCGCCGGGGCTCACCTGCCCGTTCCGGCTCAGAAGCAGCGCCTCGTGAATGGCGAAGGTCGGATCGATGGCGATGCCGCGCTCGGCCATGGAGTCGATCGTGGCGATCACTTCGGGGCTCTGAAGATCGAGCTCGGGCAGGCGCTTGAGCGCGGTGAGCCTCAGAAGGGTCCGCGTGTCCTCGCCTTCGTTCAGCACCCAGCCCAGCATGAGCTGGTTGATATGGGTCAGCTCGTCATAGCCCGCGGCGATCATGGCGTCCGCGTCGGTGAAGGCGGGCACGTGGCCGGTGACGCGCAGGCCCCGCTCGCGCGCGGCCTCGATCACCGCCGGAATCCATTCCGGCCGCATCGAGTTGTAGACCTTGATCTGGATCATGTCGCCGCGATCGGCGTAGGTGTGCACGGCCGCGACGGCCTCTTCCTCGCTGCTGACCAAGATGCCGTTATTGGAATTGAACGGGCTCTTGCCCTCGATGAAGCCGGAGCGGAAGACGCGCGGGCCGATCACCTTTCCGGACTCGATATCGGCCACCAGCCCGTCCAGCACGGCGTTGTTGTTGCCCATGTCGCGCACGCTGGTCACGCCTGCGGCCACGTTCAGCGCCGCCGAGCCCTCGCCCAGATGGGCGTGCATCTCGAACAGGCCCGGCAGCAGCGATCCGCCCGCCCCGTCGATCAGCACCTCGTTCGCCCCGCGCGCGTCGGCCGCCTCGATCGCGGTGATCCGCTCGCCCTCGAAGACCACCGACACCGGTCCGCCCAGCGCTTCGGTCTCGGGGTCGAAGACGCGCACGTTCGCCACGCGCACCGGCCGGTCGTATTCGCGCCCGGTCTCCGCGCGGATCTGCGCGAACCGCGCCGCGCCGTATTCGGCCGCCTTGGCGCGCAGCGCTTCGTCATGCATGGCGATGTCTTCGGCCAGCACGGCGAAGCCCGGGCTCATCACCCCGGCGAAGGCCTCGCCGTCCATCACGAAATAGGTCGGGTTCTGGCTGGTCCCCGACAGGGCGTAGCTCTGAAGCGTCACCGCCGCATCGCCCTCGCCCAGGCTCAGCGTCTCCATCTCGGTCAGCCGCACCTCGCCGCCGGGAAGCGCAGGCACGACTCCGTCGTCGTCGGCGAGCAGCACGCGTGCGGCGATCGCCAGCTGATAGGGCGAGGCGTTCTGCGGGATGTAGAGCGCCGGTTCGTCCCAGGCCGTCTCGCCCGAGCCTGTGGAATCCGTCCAGGCCGCGCGCCCGCCCTCGACGGCGAAGCGTTCATCGACCGCGTTGCCGAAGGTCTCAGCCCCGGTGATCGCCCAGCTGGTGGGATAGCCGTCCTCGCCCAGCGCGATCTCTTCGTTCAGGGTCGGGCCGCGGCCGTTATTCCTGAACTCGTAGAAGATATCGACCCCGCCCATGCGCGGGGACAGCTCGATCGCGCCGATCTCCGTGCCGCCGACCAGAACCACGTACCGGTCCGCCTCATGCGCAGGCGCGGCGACCACGGCGCTTTCGCCCGCACCCCCGCGCTCGCCCGCCTCGCAGGCCCCGAGCCACACCAGACACGCCGCCGCCATGCCGGCGGAAACACCAAAACGATCCATGAAACACTCCCCTGAGGCGCTTTAATTGCGCCGTTTGGAGAGGAGGTTAGCAGGGCGGAGCGGTGATGGCGAGGATGGGGGGCGGAGCGCTACTCGCCGCCGCCGCTGCGCATCCGGCGCGCAGGCGCGAGAAGAAAGAAGCCGCCCATCGCGATCCAGGCCGCACCGAAGAGCAGCAGAAACCAGGGGCCCGTCGCCCCGCCGACCGGAGGCTCGCCGGTCGAGATCACGCAGGCGCCGGTGCGGGTCTCCTCGCGCACCTGCAGGATCGTGGTGTCGCCGACCTCGCCAACGGTCTCGGGGCTTGTCACGACGGGGCACTCGGCCAGCGCGCCGCCGGGCGCGGTGAAGGCGAAGGTTTGAACAAAGCGCTCGTCATAACGCGGGTGCGGCTCGACGCGGACGATTTCGGCGGTGATCGCGCTCCAGGCGCTCAGCTCGTCAAGCCGCTGGTCCCGCGCGTCGAGCCCGAGCGTCAGGACCCAGACGCCCACAGCCAGCACCGCCGCCCCGATTAGCCGGAACTGCCAGACCTTGGAAGATTTCATGCCGACCCCCTTTGTGGGGACCAGCCTAGCGGCGCAGAGCGGCCGGGGCAAAAAGCGCGCCCCCTACTCCGCCGCCTCTCGCCCCTCCGCGTCATACCGGTCCCCGTCCGCTTTCATCTCGTCGATGCCGAGCAGGGCGTTGAGCTGGGCGAAGTCGAGCATGCGCTCGCGGTAGCGGGCGGTGGCGCCGTCGGTTTTCAGGACGGTGAGGAATTCCTCGGCCATGAAGGCGAGCGCGCGGACCATGGCGCCGGGCGTGATGACCAGGCGGAAGCCCGCCTCGCCGAGCTCGGCGGCGGTTCTGAGCGGGGTGCGGCCGCCCTCGACCATGTTGGCGAGCAGCGGGACGCGGCCGGCGAAGCGCTCGGCGATCGTCTTCATCTGATCGAGATCGGCAGGCGCCTCGACGAACAGCACGTCCGCGCCGGCGTCGAGATAGGCCTCGGCCCGGTCGAGCGCAGGCGCGAACCCTTCCACGGCGATAGCGTCGGTGCGCGCGATGATCAGCGTGTCCGCGCTCGCCCGCGCATCGACCGCGGCGCGCACCTTGCCGGCCATCTCCGCCCGGCTGACCAGCGTCTTGCCGGCGAGGTGCCCGCAGCGCTTGGGCAGTTGCTGGTCTTCGAGCTGGATCGCCGCGGCGCCGGCCCGCTCGAACGTCTTCACCGTGCGGATGACGTTGAGCGCGTTGCCGAACCCGGTGTCGGCGTCGACGATCAGGGGCAGGCTCACCCGCTCCGTGATGCGCTCGATCGTGTCGGCGACCTCTTTGGCGCTCATCAGGCCCAGATCGGGCCGGCCGAGCTGGGTGTAGGCGATCGAGGCGCCGGACAGATACGCCGCCTCGAAGCCCGCGCGCTCGACCATGAGCGCTGAGAAGGCGTCGTACACGCCGGGCGCGAGAACCGGCGGGCCGGAGGCGAGCCGGGCTCGGAGGCGGGCGCCGGGCGCGGCGGGTCGGGGGTCGTTCGAGGCGTATGTCACGCGCCCTCCTGGCCCGCGGCGACGCGGGCGTGCAGCGCGGCCATGAGGCCGCCTTTTTCGATGATGTGGACGAGGTTTTCGGGGATGGGCCGTACGGAAAAAACCGTGTTCCGGTCGAGATTTTCCAGCTTTCCGGCCGCGAGATCGAGCCGCAGCCGCTCGCCGGGCGCGATTCTGTCCTCGGAATCGAACAGAACCGCCGGCAGGCCGATATTGATGCAGTTGCGGTAGAATATCCGCGCAAAACTCTTCGCGATCACCGCCGATATTCCGAGGGTTTTAAGGCTGATCGCGGCCTGCTCCCGGCTCGATCCGATGCCGGTGTCCGCCCCGCAGACCAGCATGTCGCCGGGCCGCACGGAAGGAGCGAAGTCCGGGTCGATCGCTTCAAGCGTATGTTTGGCAAGGGCTTCGGGGCCCTTTTTCATCGCCCAGCCCGGCGCCAGCAGATCGGTGTCGATCCGGTCGCCATAGACCCAGGCCCGGCCTTCGCGCGCGCTCATGCCGCCTCGCTTCGCTTTTGCAGATAGGGTCTGGGGTCGGCGATGCGGCCCTCGATGGCGCTGGCGGCCACGGTGTAGGGCGAGCCCAGCCAGACCTCGGCGTCCTTGTGGCCCATGCGGCCGCGGAAATTGCGGTTGGTCGAGGAGATGCAGACCTCGCCTTCGGCCAGAAGCCCTGCGCCCAGCCCTGCGCACGCCCCGCAGCCCGAGGGCAACATCACGGCGCCAGCCTCGGTCAGCGCGGCCAACGTGCCGTCCTTGCTGGCGGCCTGGGTGACCTTCGCGCTCGCCGGGGCGATCAGCAGGCGTTTTCCAGGGGCGACCTGCCTCCCCCTGAGAACCGCGGCGGCCATGTGAAGATCGCTGAGCTTCGCGCCGACGCAGGCGCCGATATAGGCCTGGTCGATCTCCACGCCGAGATGGTCTGAGATGTCAGCCGAATTCGCCGGGCTGTGAGGCGCGGCCACCTGCGGGGCGAGGCTGGAGGCGTCGAGCCTGAAAACCTGGGCGTATTCAGCGCCTTCGTCAGAGCGCCAATGGGCGATCTCCGCCTCGTCGATCTCGCCGCCATGGGCTCTGATATGGGCGAGCGTGGTGGCGTCGGGCTCGACCAGCCCCGTCTCCCCGCCCAGCTCTGCGGCCATGTTGGCCAGAACCGTGCGCTGCTCCATGTCCATGGCGCGCACCGCCTCGCCGGCATACTCGATCGCCTTGAAATGATTGCCCATTCCAAGCTCGCGGCAGAGCGCCAGCATGACGTCTTTCGCCGCAACGCCCTGCCCGAGCGCGCCTGTGATCTCCACCCGGACAGTCTCGGGCACCACCGTCCAGGTCTCCCCGGTGGCGACGATCGCGGTCATGTCGGTCGCCCCGAACCCCGCCGCATAACAGCCGAACGCGCCGGCGTTGGTGGTGTGGCTGTCTCCGCCCGCAATGAACAGTCCGGGCTTCAAAAGCCCGTGTTCAGGCAGGATCACATGGCAGATGCCCTTCATGTCGTAGAATTTAGACACGCCGTAATCGCGCGCGAACTCGCGGGTGAGCTTCAGGATCGCCGCGCTGTCGGCGTCCACGGCGGGCACGTAGTGATCAGACACGATCACCACCTTGTCGGGATCCCAAAGCCCCGCGCCCAGCGCCTCAAGCCGCGCCTTCCAGCGCCGCGGCCCGGAGCTGTCATGGGCCATGGCGAGGTCGACCGCGGCCGTGACGATCTCGCCGGGCGACACTGCGTCGCGGCCCGCAGCACGGGCGATGATCTTCTCAACGAGGGTTGCGGGCATATCTCCGCCTCCGCTAACACGGGCGCCGTCGAGCCTAGAGCGAAACCGCCCGATGCTTCGACACTTTCCGCGTAAAGGATATATCTTTATACCATTCGACGCGAAACCCCGCCCTGCGGCGCGAGCTCACACCGGCGCGCCCGGGCCGAAACTGAAGGACGCCGACATGGCCGCGCTCGACGCTTCGACCGAACCGACGATCAGCTTCAACTGGGAGGATCCGCTCCATCTCGACCGCCAGCTGAGCGAAGAGGAGCGGATGATCAGCCAGACCGCCCGGCAGTACTGCCGCGAGAAGCTGCTGCCGCGGGTGATCGACGCCTATCGCGAGGAAAGCTTCGACCGCGCGATCATGACCGAGATGGGCGAGCTGGGGCTTCTGGGCGCCACGGTCGCCGAGGAGTACGGCGGCGCGGGCCTCAGCCATGTCGCCTACGGGCTCATCGCGCGCGAGGTCGAGGCGGTGGATTCAGGCTATCGCTCGGCGATGAGCGTGCAGTCCTCGCTGGTCATGTATCCGATCGAGGCCTTCGGCACCGAAAGCCAGAAGAAGAAATACCTGCCGAAGCTCGCCACCGGCGAGTGGGTGGGCTGTTTCGGCCTGACCGAGCCCGACGGCGGCTCCGACCCCGGCGCGATGCGCACCAACGCCAAGAAGGTCGACGGCGGCTACGTGCTGAACGGTTCGAAGATGTGGATCACCAACTCGCCGATCTGCGATCTCGCCGTGGTCTGGGCCAAGCTCGACGGCAAGATCCGCGGCTTCGTCGTCGAACGCGGCGTGGACGGCTTCGACTGCCCCAAGATCGAAGGCAAGCTCTCTCTGCGCGCCTCGGTGACCGGCTCGATTTCGCTCAATGACGCTTTCGTGCCCGAAGACGCGCTGCTGCCGAACGTGTCCGGCCTGCGCGGGCCCTTCAGCTGCCTGAACAAGGCCCGCTACGGCATCAGCTGGGGCGCGATGGGCGCGGCGGAGTTCTGCTGGCGCGCGGCCCGCGACTACGCCATGGAGCGCGAAGTGTTCGGCAAGCCGATCGCCGGCACCCAGCTCGTGCAGAAGAAGCTCGCCGACATGCAGACCGAGATCGCTCTGGGCTATCAGGGCGCTCTGCAGCTGGGCCGGCTTCTGGACGAAGGCGCGTTCGTGCCCGAAGCCATCTCCCTGATGAAGCGCAACAATTGCGGCAAGGCGCTCGCCATCGCCCGCGAGGCGCGCGACATCCATGGCGGCAACGGCATCGCGGAGGAATATCACGTGCTCCGTCACGCGATTAACCTCGAGACCGTGAACACCTATGAAGGCACCCACGACGTGCACGCCCTGATCCTGGGCCGGGCGCAAACCGGGCTTCAGGCGTTCAGCTAGGCGCCTGCCCGATCCGTCCGCGCAAACGCGCGCTGCGGCCCTGCGAAAACAGTCGTATCACATGGCTTGAACCGGACCGTGCGAACCCGTAAGCGGGCGTCGCCGCGATCCTGCGGCGCCGCTTCGCTCATCGGCCGGACATGGACGTCGAATTCTTCACCCGCTTTCTCGCCGCACTGTTCGCGATGCTGAACCCGCTCGCGGCCATGCCGGTCTTCCTCAGCCTCACCGAAGGCGAGGACGAGGCGAGCCGCCGGCGCACGGCCATCACTGCGACCATCGCCACCCTGGTGGCGTGCTTCGCGGTGGCGCTTCTGGGCAAACAGATCCTCGGCCTGTTCGGCATCGCCATCGACAGCTTCAGGATCGCCGGCGGCATCCTTCTGTTCTCGATCGCGCTGACGATGATTTCCGGCGCGCGTCACGCCTCGAGCGCGGGCAGCGAGCGCGAGCGCGGCCAGATGCAGAAGGTCGACAATCCGGCCGTCTACCCCTTCACCATCCCTATGACGGTAGGCCCGGGCACGATCGCCACGCTGATCATCTTCTCAGAACAGGTCACAAACCCGATGAAGGCGGGCGTGTTCGCCGCCGTGGTGGTGATCGTGGTCGCGCTTCTGTGCGCGGCGCTGCTCATCGCCCCGCTGATCGACCGTGTGATCAGCCAGACCGCCCGCACCGTCTCGATCCGCATCATGGGCATCATCCTCGCCGCTCTGGCGGTCGAGTTCGTGATCGTGGGCCTCAGGGGCTCGGGCCTGATCGGGCCTGCGGCGGGCGCGCTTTAGATTCACTCCGGGCCAAACCGCGTCTCTTCCCTCCCCCTCCGCGGGGAGGGTGGGCCGGCGCGAAGCGCCGGGTCGGGTGGGGGGAGCGCCATGTTTTGCGAACGCGGCATGTGCGATCCCACCCCACCCGTCCGCTTCGCGGACACCCTCCCCGTCAAGGGGAGGGAAGGAAACGGCGGTTGCGGTTTCGCGAAGCTTCAGATCGCCGTCTCGCCTGCCGGCTCGCGGAGATTATACCGCGAGCTCATCACCGCGCCGTAGGCGCCGGCGTCGGCGATCAGCATGACGTCGCCTTCGAACGTCTCGGGCATCAGCCGCTCCGCGCCGAGAAGATCGGCGCTTTCACAGATCGGCCCGACGATCGAGGCGAGGCCCGCAGGCGCTTCGCCCAGCCGGGTGAGGTTCGCCATTTCGTGCCGCGCGCCGTAGAGCGCAGGCCGGATCAGCGAGTTCATGCCTGTCCCCAGGCCGATGAAGCGCGCGCCGAAGGCGTGCTTGACCTGGGTGACGCGAGCGAGCAGCACGCCGGCCTCGGCGACCGGGTAGCGGCCGGGCTCCATCCAGAGCCGGTATTGCGGATGCGCCTTCTTCAGCGCAGCGAGATCTTCGTCGACCTTTGACAGGTCCAGCGCCGGCGCGTCGGGACGCTCGGGCACGCCCAGGCCGCCGCCGACATTGAGCACCCGGACGTCCCCAAAGGCGTCGGCGGCGCCGGCGAGGATGAGGCCGATCTCGCGCCAGTGGCCCGGCTCGATCACGCCCGAGCCGGCGTGCGCGTGAAGGCCGACGACCCGCGCTCCGGCGCGCTCGGCCGCCTCGCGGGCTTCAGGCAGGGCGGCGAGCGGTACGCCGAACTTCGCCTTGGGCCCGGCGGTCTTCACATGCTGATGGTGGCCGCGCGGCCGGTCGGGATTGACCCGCAGGATCACGTCCGCGCCCTTGAACACGGCGGGCCATTCCTTCAGCGGATGCAGCCCGTCGATGGTCAGGTTCACGCCCAGCGCCCGCGCCGCCTCGTATTCCGAGCGGTGGGCGAAATTCGGCGTGAACAGGATCTCGTCGGCGAGAATGTCGGCGAACGTCTCGCGCAGGCGCATGATCTCGCCGGGGCTGACGCATTCAAAGCCCAGCCCGGCCTGCCGGATCGCTTCGAGCACGGAAGGCTCGTTGTTCGCCTTCATGGCGTAGAAGGCGCGGTCGAGGCTTTTCAGCCCCGCCACAGCCGACGCGCGCGCGCGGACCGTGTCGAGATCGTAGACGTAGAGACCGCCGGTCTGCGGGGCGAGGTCGAGCAGCGCCTGGCGCTTTTCCATCCACCATGGATCGGGGCGCGGGGCCCGGGCGCCGGCCTCAGACTGAAGCTCCGACCAGCTCGGCCCGAAGACGGGGCCTTCCGGCGCGGGGCTGATCAGCTCCTCATGCAGGCGCGCGGCGAGCGCGCGGCCTTCGCTTTCATTGACCACCACGGTGAAGTTGAGGTCGTTCGCCGCCTGGCTCACCAGAAGGATCGGCTTGTCCTGGAACATCTCCAGCGCCGGGGCGAGCTGATGCAGGATGCGCCGGATGCCGTAGCCCAGAAGGCTGACCGCGGCCGCGTTCTCGATGATCTTCACCCGGCAAAGCGGCTCGAGCTCGGCCTTGAGGCGCGTCAGCCGGGCTTCGTCGAGACCGGGATCGGGATCGAGGCTGACGGTGACGTTGGTTTCCGAGGTGGAGACCAGATCCACCGAAACGCCGACCCGCTTGAACACGGCGAACACGTCGGCGAGAAAGCCGGCCTGCCGCCACATGCCCGAGCCTTCCATCACGACAAGGCGCACGCCGGACTTCACCGAGACTGCTTTCAGGCGCGGCGCGTCGTCGCCGGGCTGGCTGGTGATTGCGGTGCCCGGAAGCTCGGGCCGCAGCGTGGAGCGCACCTCCATCGGCACCCCGGCGCGCCGGGCCGGGCCGATCGAGCGGGGGTGCAGCACCTTGCCGCCCATGGTGGCGATTTCCTGCGCCTCTTCGTAGCTCAGCGCGCGCAGATGGCGCGCGCCGGAGGTCAGCCGTGGATCGGCGCTGAACAGCCCCGGCACGTCGGTCCAGATTTCGAGCTTTTCGGCCTGCAGCTTTCCGGCGAAATAGGCCGCCGAGGTGTCCGACCCGCCCCGGCCGAGAAGCACCGTCTCGTCCCGCCCGTTGCGCGCGATGAAGCCCTGGGTCAGCACCAGCGCGTGGTCTTTGAGCCGCGCCTGCAGCGCAGGGTCGGCCGTATCGGAGGCGGCGTTGTCGAGATAGGCGCGGGCGTCCGATCCGTCATTGAGCGCAGCCAGCGCCTCGCGCGCGTCCAGCGGGCTTGGATCGAGCCCTTCGGCCCTGAGCTGTTCGAGTCCGAGCCGGCTCGCCATCAGCTCGCCCAGAGCCATCAGCTCGGCGCGCACGCG
Source organism: Oceanicaulis sp. (assembly GCA_040112665.1). NCBI lineage: Bacteria > Pseudomonadati > Pseudomonadota > Alphaproteobacteria > Maricaulales > Maricaulaceae > Oceanicaulis > Oceanicaulis sp. Next base: position 286,823 of record CP157796.1, read on the forward strand.
CGGGCTCGCCTCGCCCACAAGCGAAATCCCCGCGCAAAGCCGGTCCAGCGTCTCGAACTCGGCGGCGAGCAGCGTATCGGCGTCGAGCCCGGCTTTCGTGGCGAAATCACGATGGCGCGCCTTCACAGCCCCCGCCGCGGTCTCGCCGCCGCCTGACAGCGCCGCGCCGGGCAGGGCTTCGAGCAAGTTGGACACACCCGCGATCGCGGAATGGACGACCAGAACCTTGCCGCCGGCCTCAAGGCGTTTTCGCGCGAGCGCGGCGATCGTCGTCCAGCGCTCGGGTTCGGCGACGGACACGCCGCCGAATTTCATCACGGTCCAGGAAGCGGTGCGAGGTTCGGTCATCGAAGATCCGGTCGGGGCGGGAAAAAATCGGAGCCGGACATAGCGCGTCGGGCCGCTCGCGCCTAGCGTGGAAGGGCGCGCTGATGCGCACGCCGGTGAACGCGGCGGGACGGATGCGCTTTCATATCCGGCGCGAAACGGCTATCCAGCCGCTTTAAGACCATCGATTTTCAAGGAGGCCCGATCATGGCCGACGAACCCCATCGCATCACCTTCGTGGCGAAGACGTTTTCAGCCGCCGCGCTCGAATTTCACCGCGGGCGTATGGCCGATCGCGGCTACCGCATGGAAGGCCGCATCGAGCCGACCGTGTTCCAGATGATCGAAGAGGACGGCGAAACCAAGCCGGCCTTCGGCGGCGATCCGTATTTCACCGTCACTTTCGTCAAGCGCGAGGACTAGATGGGGTCGAGCGGGGCGGTGTCCGCCGAAGCGGTGGAGAAGACCTTTCGGCGCGCGAAAACCGCCGAAGAGGCCGTGGACCGGCTGAGCGCGCTTTACCAGGCCTCGGTCGACGCGCTGCGCGACGAGCTGAAAATCTATCTCGACGGCGGACCGCCGCCCAGCGAAGCCGAGCGCTTCGCCGGCGCTTTCGCCTATCCCGAGCTTCGGATCACCTATCTGCCCGAAGGCCCCGTGCCGCCGATCAGCCGGGCTTTCGGCAAGTTTTCCGAGGCGGGGGTCTATTCGCAGACCGTCACCCATCCCGAGCACTTCCGGCGCTATCTGACCCGGCAGATCACGCTTCTCGCCGAGGAATACCCGATCCGGATCGAGACCGGCCTGTCGACCCAGGAGATCCCCTTCTCCTACGTGCTCGACGGCGCGGAAGGTCTCGACATGGACGCGGCGAGCCCGGCCGAGCTGGTCCGTCATTTTCCCTACGCCGATCTGGCGCGCATCGACGACGCGCTGCCCAACGGCGACCGGGGATCGAGCGCGGCGTCGAGCCGTCCGCTCTCGCTTTTCGACGCCTCGCGCACCGATTATTCGCTGCAGCGAATCAAGCACTACACCGGCACCCCGATGGAGGACGTGCAGGACTTCATCCTGTTCACGAACTACCACCGGTATGTCGACGCGTTCGTCGAGTGGGCGGCCGAGCAGCTCAAGGGCGACAACGAGTACGAGGCGCTGAGCGCGGCCGGTTTCGTCCGGGTCGACGCGAACACCGAAGACCCGGTCGGGGAGGTCTCCGCCGCGCCCTGGCGGCGCTTCCAGATGCCGGCCTATCACCTGATCGCGCCCGAAGGCCGGGGCATCACCCTGGTCAATATCGGCGTCGGTCCATCGAACGCGAAGACGATCACCGACCACCTTGCGGTGCTGCGTCCCGAGTGCTGGCTGATGGTCGGCCATTGCGGCGGCCTCAGGCACTCCCAGCGGCTGGGCGACTACGTGCTCGCGCACGCCTATCTCCGCTATGACAGCGTTCTGGACCGCGACCTTCCGGTGGAGATCCCCATCCCGCCGATCGCGGAGATCCAGGTGGCGCTGCAACGCGCCGTGGAGACCGTGTCCGGCGACAAGGGCGATACGCTCAAGCGCCGGCTGCGCACCGGGACGGTCGTGACCTACGCGGACCGGAACTGGGAGCTGCGCTACAATCAGGAAGCCCGCCGCATCAACCAGTCCCGCTCGATCGCGGTGGACATGGAAAGCGCGACGATCGCAGCAAACGGCTTCCGGCTGCGCGTGCCCTACGGCACGCTTCTGTGCGTCTCCGACAAGCCGTTGCACGGTGAGCTGAAACTGCCCGGCGCGGCGAACCGCTTTTACCAGAAATCGGTCTCCGAGCACCTCGCCGCCGGGATCGAGGCGGTCGAGATCCTCAAGCGCGAAGGCAGCGCGGCGCTGCATTCGAGAAAGCTCAGAAGCTTCGACGAACCGCCCTTCAGGTGAGGCGGCCAGGTTTTGGCGTAGTGAGCGCGGACGGGCTCTGCCGCCGCCCGGCCCGGCTGCGTCTGCGCGCCGCCGCGCCTTCCAGCGCCAGTTCGCCGATCCGCCAGACAAAGCCCACGAGAGCGGGCGCGCCCACGAAAACACCCAGCGCGTCGGGGCTGGCGATGAACTCGGCCCTTTCGAACGCCGCCGGAAGCGCAGCGCGCGCGACCGAATAGGCGCAAAGGCCTGCAAGCCCGCCTGCGATCGCCGCGCCGATCGGGTTCTCGGGCGCCGGGCTCGCCACCGGGATCGACCGGAAGATCACGCCGCGGCCGAGCCAGGCGAAGACGATCGCGCCCACATTCGCCGCCAGCAGTGCGGAGACCGCCACCCTCACGAGCGCCGGTCCGCCGGTCGACGGGGTGACGCTGCCCGGCTCCGCGCCGGCGAGCCAGATGAGGGCCGCGGGCAGGACCGCGTCAATGAAGGGAAAGCTGAGCGCGAACGCGCCGAGCCCCGCGGCCAGCGCGATATTGCGCAAAAGCCGGGACTGCGCGCGGGGTTGTGGGGCGTCGGCGAGCGCCATGGCGAGCGATCGGTCTTCCTGTATCGGCGCGCCGGCGCATGTCGTCCGAGCGACAGGGAGCGGCGCGATCTCGCCTCGTCCAACGCCGCCGGCCCGCCCCGGTTCCGGCGGGCGGCTTGCCGCCGCGCGCGGCCTCGGGTTTAGTGAAGGCGCGCCGGCGGGGGCCGGCGCGGCGCTGCGACGGCTTCGAGGGAGCCGGCGAATTACGGCGCGGCAGGGGGGGAAGCGAGGATGGCGACTTCGTTCGCAGCACGTCTGCGCGCGCCGATACTGGCCGCTTTCGCAGCGCTGGCGACGATGACGTCAGCGTCGGCCGGCGAGCCGGACGGCGCCCCGCCCGAGCCTGTAGAGCCCCAGACCATAGGCGTATTCGGCGACAGCCTGGCCGACGGGCTGTGGGCCGGACTGAACGGCGCGTTTCGCCGCGACGACCGCGTCGCGTCGGTGGAGCGCCTGAGCGAGGTGTCCACCGGTCTCGCCAACTGGGTCTATCGCGACATCGCCGAGAAGACCGAGATTCAGCTCTCCGAGCGGGGCTACGACATCGCGGTGGTCATGTTCGGCTCCAACGACATGCAGGGCATTCGCGACGCGAACGGCGGCGTGCACCGGTTCAGATCGGAAAGCTGGGAAGCGGTCTACCGTGACCGCATCGACCAGATCCTGGCCCAGCTGATCGATCACGGCGCGACGGTCTACTGGGTCGGTCTGCCGGTGATGCGCTCGGACCGCTACGACGCGAATGTGCGCTATCTGAACAGCCTGTTCGAGGAGCACGCCGAGGCCGCAGGCGCGGTCTACGTCTCCACCCGTGCGGTGACTGAAGGTGCGGACGGCGGGTACGCCGCCTATCTGCCCGACGCGCGCGGCGTCGACCGGCTGATGCGCGCCGATGACGGCATCCATTTCACCTTGCCCGGCTATCGCCGCCTCGCGGGACCGGTGGTCGAGGCGATCGAGTACGGCTGGGCGAACCCGCCAGAGCCGGCCGCCGAAGCGCGAGACGGTGAATTCGAAATGCTGAACGTGCTCCAGATGGAGATCGGCGGCGAGCTCTGGATCTGCCGGCGGCCGGAGGACGATCCTTTCGCCGCGCTCGGCGAACCAGCCGGGCGCTAGACCGATGCTGTTTCCGACCCTGGTCTTCGGCGTCTTCTTCGCGGTGGTGCTGGCCGGGGCCTGGGCGCTGGAGTTCTCCAACGCACGGCGCAAGCTTTTCCTGCTCGCAGCGAGCTTCGTCTTCTACGGCTGGTGGGACTGGCGGTTCTGCGCGCTTCTGATCGCCAGCGCCTCGCTGAACTGGTTGGTCGGCAAGGCGATCGCAGCCAATCGGGGCAATGCGGCGGCGGGCCTGTTCACCGCGATCGGCGTCGCGATCAATCTCGCGATCTTGGGGTTTTTCAAGTATTTCGGCTTTTTCGTGGAAAGCGCAGGCGTGGCCCTGGCCGCGCTCGGGCTCGAGCGCGATCTGCCGCTGATCCAGGTCATCCTGCCGGTCGGGATCAGCTTTTACACCTTCCAGGGCATCTCATACGTCGTCGATCTCAAGCGCGGCCAGCTGGAAAAGCCCGCCGGCTATGTCGACACGCTGCTCTACATCTCCTTCTTCCCCCAGCTGGTCGCCGGCCCGATCGTCAGGGCGAAGGAGTTCCTGCCCCAGCTCGACCTCACGCCGAAAATCTCGCGCGGGATGATCGCGCTGGGCGGGCTCCTGATCGTCTGGGGGCTGTTCAAGAAAACCGTGATCGCCGCCGAGCTGGCGGACGGGCTGGTCGATCCGGTCTTCTTCGATCCGGCGAGCTACGGGCCGGTCGATCTGTTGTTCGCGGTCTACGCCTATGCGGTTCAGATCTATTGCGACTTTTCGGCCTATTCGGATATCGCCATCGGCTGCGCGGCGCTCCTCGGCTATCGCTTCCAGCGCAATTTCGACCAGCCCTACCGCGCCAGCAGCTTTCAGGATTTCTGGCGGCGCTGGCACATCTCGCTGTCGACCTGGCTGCGCGACTATCTCTACATCCCGCTAGGCGGAAGCAAGGGCGGGCGGGTCGCGACCGCGCGCAACCTGTTCCTGACCATGTTCCTGGGCGGGATCTGGCACGGCGCGGCCTGGACCTTCGTGGTCTGGGGCGCGTTTCACGGCGCGGCTCTGGTGATCGAGCGGGCGCTCGGGCTGGCCCGGTCCGGCCGGGGGCTGCTTGGTATCGTCCTGACCTTCCATGGCGTGTGCGCGGCCTGGATCCTGTTCCGGGCGCCCGATTTCTCGGTGGCGGCGGCCTATTTCGCGAGCTTCTTCACAGAAGGCGCGGGGCTGATCCTGACGCCGTTCCTCGCCGCCCTGACGCTGGCGGGTCTGGCCATGCACGCCTTGCCGCCCCGAGGCATAGAGCGCTTCGCCGGACTGCTCGCGCGGCTGCCGAGCCCGGTCGCGGCGCTGGTCTTCGCGGGGCTTTTCCTGATCGTCGAGGCCTTGCGCCGGCCCGGCGTCGCGCCCTTCATCTACTTCCAGTTCTAGGAGCGAACCGATGAGAGACGATCCCCTCCGCGACGCGCTCTACGCCCCGCCCGAGGACGGCGCGCAGCATCAGCTCAACCGCATCTGGCTTGCGAATTCGGCCCTGCTGGCGCTGGTGCTCCTGACCGCGACGAACGCGGAGTCCATCGAGCGCTGGGCCGCCTCCAAACCGCCGAACTGGGGTACGGAGACGGTGCGCCTGACCGCCGGCGTGCTGGCCGACCGGATGGCGATGATCGGACTGGACGAACCCCGCCGCGAGATGACCCGGACCTGGGAAAACTGGCGCGAGACAGACTGGGAGGAGCTTTAGGCGAAGCGCTCTGGCGAGAAGACCGACAGGTCGAGCTTCGGCGTGCGGCCGAGCAACCGGTCCGCGGCGTACTCGCCCAGCGCCGGCGCGAACTTGAAGCCGTGGCCGGACAGCCCCGCGATCGTCATCCGGCCCGTCATGGAAACCTGGTCCTCGATCACGAAATCGCCGTCCTTCGTCATCGTGTAGAAGCAGACCGCCGCATCGCTGGGACCGCCGAGCCCCGGAAACGCCCGGCGGGCGAAATCGCGGGGACGCGCCGTGTCGCTGTCCCTCACCGTGCGGTCTACCGTGTCCGGCCCCGCAGCCGGGTCCTCGCCCTGATGGCGGCTGAGCTTCACGCCGCGGCCGGAGACCGCAGGGCCGCCGTAATACCAGTCCCCGCTCTCGTCCTGCAGAGCGAAGGCGGGCATGCGGCCCAGCGCATGCGCGCCGGAGGGGTCCGCGAACCAGGTGTGCACCCGGCGCTCGATGGCGAATAGCCCCGCGAGATCGGGTCTGAGCGATCCGGTCCAGCCGCCCGCGGCGAGCAGCAGGCGCTCGGCGGTGAGCTCGACCGCGCCCGCCTTCACCCGCCATCCGCCGAAGACGCGTTCGAGCGTTTCGACCCGGGCGCCGGTGAAGATCTGCGCGCGGGCGGTGCGGGCTTCTTCGAGGCGGAAGGCGATGCTCGCCTCGGCCATGGCGAAACCGGCGCCGGACTCGAACACGGCCTCCCAGCCCGCGGGCAGCGCTGCGGGACGTGCGTCAGAGCGCTTTTCCAGCGGAATGTCCCAGCGCGCGGCGGACCGGCGCACGCCGGCGATCATGTCACCGCCCGGCGGGCCTGCATAGAGCACGCCTGTGCGATGAAACAGGGTTTCGGGGGCGCGGGCGTTCAGCGCGGTCCACAGCTCGACCGCGCGCCGGGCCAGCGGCACGTACGCCTCGCCCTCGGCGTAGGCGACGCGGAACAGCCGGGTCTCGCCGTGAGAGCTTCCAAGATCATGGGGCGGCTCGGCTGCGTCGAAGCCGGCCACGCAAACCCCCGCAAGCGCCAGCTCGGCCAGCGCCGCCGACCCGACCGCGCCGAGCCCGACGACCGCGACGTCTACGCGCAGGGGGCTACGGCTCAAGTCTCAGCCTCTCCCCCCGCCTTACGGCGTGTGTACTCGATCAACCAGTGATCGGGTTCGAAAAGAATACCGTCTCGCTCCATCGCGACCGCGCGCTCGTGGGCTTCGCGCCAGTAAGGCATGTCGGTAGGTGGATCGATGAGCGAGCCGATCTTGACCAGCGACACGATAACGTCCCGGCGGGCGCCCGCGCTGTCGGGATCGCCCGCCGCGAGATCGCGCGCCAGACCGAGATCTTCCTCATAGGCTTTCAGCGCCTCGCCCGTCCGCCCCTGGGCGGCAAGCATGTCGCCCACCTTGTTCAGGCTCACAGACACGTCCCGGCGCGCGCCTGCGCTGTCGGGATCGCCCGCCGCAAGATCGCGGCAAAGATTGAGACCTTCCTCATAGGCGTTCAGCGCCTCGCCCGTCCGCCCCTGGGCCGCAAGCATGTCGCCCACCTTGCTCAGGCTCACAGACACGTCCCGGCGGGCGCCCGCGCTGTCGGGATCGCTTGCCGCAAGATCGCGGCAAAGATTGAGACCTTCCTCATAGGCGTTCAGCGCCTCGCCCGTCCGCCCCTGCGCCGCAAGCATGTCGCCGACCTTTTCGAGGCTCACCGACACGTCCCGGCGCGCCTCCGCGCTGTCCGGATCGGCCGCGGCCAGATCGCGCGCAATGGCGAGACCTTCCTCATAGGCTGTCAGCGCCGCGCCCGTCCGCCCCTGAGCTCTAAGCATGTCGCCACGTGCGTCGAGCGCCACCGAGCGGTCCCGGTCGGAATCGGCGAGGCCAGATGCATGTTCGGCCTCGATCAGCGCGTCCGCCGTCCGTCCAGCGAGCGCGTAGAGCCGGCTCAGTTCGATTCTGGTCCAGAAGTGATCCGGGTCGTTGTCGCGCGCGTGTTCGAAATTCTTCAAAGCCCGGCCGGTGTTCCGGCCCAGCCAGAGCGCACCGGCCTCGCGAAAGTTTTCTGCAGCCTCGCGCGCGAAATCGTCCTTCGCCGCTTCGGACTGGCGGGCGAGGCCTTCAAGCTGCGCGGCCGCGTCGTCGATCCGGTTTTCCGACAGCGCGACCTGGATCGGGCGCTTGCGGGCGTCCTTCGAGGCGAAGATTCGCTCCACCGCTTCGGTAATCGAGCGGGTTTCGTCAGCGCCGAGCGGGCGGTCGCTCGCACGCTGAATGGAAGCGATGATCCGCTGCTCCATCGCCGCCACGGTCTCGCGCGTCGCGTCGCCGTCTTCGCGCACAGCCGCGCGGGTCTGAGTCGCTTCTTCGGTCACCGTCCAATCGATGGCGTCGAGGCGTTTTCTGACCTTGGCGTCGCGCTTGAGAAACTCGCCGAGCGTCACCCCGGGCGGAGCGAACAGGGTCGACCAGATGGACAGAACCAACCCGGCCGCGCTGGTCAGCGCCGACACGGCGAGCGCGTAGAGCTTCCATGAGGACGGGTCGAGCCGGTCTTCGCCGAGCCCGCTCGCAAAGGTCCCTACGAACGCGCATCCGCCGAGCAATATAAGTCCGAGGGACACGAAGATGAGCTTGATTTTCGCCATGGCGCCGCCTCCGCCCGCATTATCGGCGAGGCGAGCGGCCCGGTAAACCTTCGCGCGAGCCCTACTCCGCCGCGCTGGACGCAGCTTCAGCCGCTTCGCGTTCGGCTTTCATCTTCGCGGCCTTGTCTTCGACGGCCTCGACGATGCGCTCGATCATGGTTTCGTTGGAGACTTTTTCGGTCGCCTTGCCGGCGAAATACATCATGCCCGAGCCCGCGCCGCCGCCGGTGAAACCCAGATCGGTGTAGGTCGCCTCGCCGGGGCCGTTGACCACGCAGCCGATGATCGACAGCGAGATGGGCTCGTGGACATGCTCGAGCCGGCGCTCCAGCGTCTCGACGGTCTTGATGACGTCGAAGCCCTGACGCGCGCAGCTGGGACAGGCGATGATGTTCACGCCGCGGGTCCGAAGGCCGAGAGATTTCAGGATGTCGTAGCCGACCTTGATCTCCTCGACCGGATCGGCGCTCAAGGACACCCGGATCGTGTCGCCGATCCCCGCCCAGAGCAGAGAGCCCAGACCGATCGCGCTTTTCACTCCGCCGGTGCGCAGGCCGCCGGCTTCGGTCACGCCCAGATGGAGCGGCGCGTCGGTGGCCTCGGCGAGCTGCTGATAGGCGGCGACGGTGAGGAAGACGTCGGACGCCTTCACCGAGATCTTGTAGTTCTGAAAATCCAGCTCTTCGAGGATGCGCGCGTGTTCGAGCGCGCTCTCCACCATCGCTTCGGGGCAGGGCTCGCCGTATTTTTCAAGAAGATGGCGCTCCAGCGAGCCGGCGTTCACCCCGATGCGGATCGCGCAGCCATTGTTCTTGGCCGCCTGCACGACCTCGCGCACCCGGTCCATCGAACCGATGTTTCCCGGATTGATGCGAAGGCAGGCCGCGCCGGCCTCGGCGGCCTCGATGCCGCGCTTGTAGTGAAAATGGATGTCCGCGACGAGCGGGACCCTGGCTTCCTTCGCGATGGTCCGGAAGGCGGCGGTGGCATCCGTGTCCGGGCAGCTGACCCGCACGATGTCCGCGCCCACCTCTTCGAGCCGGCGGATCTGGTCGATCGTCGCTTTCGCGTCGGACGTCGGGGTGTTGGTCATCGACTGCACCGAGATCGGTGCGTCGCCGCCCACTTCGACCGAGCCGACGCGGATCTTGCGGCTCTCGCGCCGGTCGATCATGCGCCAGGGGCGGACCTGAGTGTGCGCTTCGACAGACATGGCGTTCTCCGTCCGGGTCGCGTCAGCGGAAGATATATGCCGCCCCGGGCCCGAACGCGAGCCCCCGCCGTCCGGACGAAGGGGGCCGAACGGCGGGGATCGCAGGGGTCTACTCGCGGCGGCGGTCGTCGTCCTGCTTGTCCATCCAGTCGTTTACTTCGCGGTCGGCTTCGTCCTTGGACTTGCCGTAGCGCTCCTGGATCTTGCCAGAGAGCTTCTGGGAGTCGCCTTCGACGGTCTTCAGATCGTCGTCTGTGAGCTTGCCCCACTGGCGCTTGGCGTCGCCCTGAAGCTGGTTCCATTTACCTTTGAGCTGGTCGGCGTGCATGGCGGATCTCCTTTCCTGATACCGGTGAAGGATCAACCGCCTGCACGGCCCGGCCGTTCCCGCGAACGCTAGTTCGACGGCGCCCGCATGGGCTGAAGCGCGCGGGCGTCTTCGGCGACCTGTTCGCGGCGCTGTTCGGGCAGCGCGATCAGCCCGCGTTCGGCGAGATAGCCGAACGGGCCCCAGGCTTCCTCGCTGGTCAGCTCCTCGACGAACGGGACCAGGCCCGGCGCGACGCCCTGATGCTGGGTCTTCACATAGACGTAGAGCGAGCGGGAGATCGGATAGACGCCCTCGGCGATGTTCTCATAGGTCGGCTCCACCCCGTCCACGAGCGCGGCCTGGATCCGGTCGCCGTTCTGCTCGAGGAAGGAATAGCCGAACAGGCCGAAGGCGTTGGGCGCGTTGGCCAGGGTCTGCACGATGGCGTTGTCGTTCTCGCCTGAATCCACCCAGGCACCGTCCTCGCGGATGCGCGCGGCGAGCTGTTCGAAGCGGGACTCGTTGGCCTCCTGGATTTCCGCCAGGCAGTCGATCCGCTCCGCGCCCAGGAACATGCCGAGTTCGACGAAGGCGTCGCGCGTGCCCGAGGTGGGCGGCGGGCCGAACACCTCGATCCGCGAGGTCGGCAGGTCCGGATCGACGTCCGACCAGCGCGTGAACGGGTTCGCCACGAAGCTCTCGCAGCTATAGCCGGCCACATCGGAGAAGCTCGCCCCGGCGCGCAGGGCGCCCGACCCGTCGAGCAGCGGTTCGCCGGCGGCGTTCACAGGCATCGGCACCTCGGCGCTGAGCGCCAGGAACAGGTCCTGCTTTTCGATGTTCATGGCTTCGGATTCGATGGCGTTGCCCAGAACGATGCCGTCAAACCCGATCGGAACCTCGGTGATCGCGGTGACGCCGTTGTCCTGGCACAGCTGGTATTCGCTGGCCTTGATCGGGCGCGAGGCGCCGGTGGCGTCGGGATAGGTCAGCCCCACCCCGGCGCAGAACAGGTTCATGCCCCCGCCTGTGCCGGTCGCCTCGACCACCGGAGTGGGAAAACCGGTCTTCGCGCCGAAATTCTCGGCCACCGCCGTGGTGAAGGGAAAGACGGTCGAGGAACCCACGATCCGCAGGCCCTGCCGGCCGCCTGCGGCCGAGCCCGCCGCGGCCGTGGTCTCTTCGGCGGCGCGTGGTGCGGGATCTTCGGAGACGTCGCTCAGCACGATTTCCTCGCGCTGTTCGCAGCCCGCGATCATGGCCGCCGCAGCGAGGCCGGCGGCGAGGGTGAAACGGTTCATTCAGGTCTCCAGAATCGGCTCGGTCGGGCGCGATGAAACCAGACCGGCGCGTCATGCGTATGACAGTGTGTTGCGGCGGGGTTTGGCCCTTCGGGACGCCTGTTTCAAGGCCTTGCGCTGAGGCGCGCTCCGCCGAGGGAAGACGACGATGGAGCGGACCCATTCCAAGCGAGCCCCCGGACCCCGGAAATTTCACTTTACACCACCCCGGCGATGACTTAGTGCCACCGATCCCGGCGGAGGTGACGATGCCGGATTGGGTTAACAGCAAGCAGGGGGTTCCGTGAGTTGTCACGTTACGATACGCCCCTGGACCTGGTCCGCTCTCGGCCTGTCGAAGGCCCGGTCGCCTGCGCGCGGCCCGATCGACTGACGATCGCAGCGAACTGGTTCCAGACAAATTTTCCGGGCGAGGTCCTTTACGCGGTCAAGGCCAACCCGTCCCCGTGGGTCGTCGATGCGCTTTACGGCGCCGGCATCCGCTGGTTCGACGTGGCCTCTCTGCCCGAGGTCGAGCTGATTTCATCGCGCTGTCCCGGCGCGACCATGGCCTTCATGCACCCGGTCAAAAGCCGGCACGCCATTCGGCGCGCCTATTTCGACCATGGCGTGAAGATCTTCGTGCTCGACTGCGAAGCCGAGCTGAACAAGATCCTTGAAGAGACCGGTCACGCCAGGGACCTCATTCTCGTCGTGCGCCTGGCCGTCTCCAATGACGGCGCGACCCTGCCGCTGGCGGGCAAGTTCGGCGCGGGCGAGGACGAGGCGCCCGATCTCATCCGCAAGGCGCGCGCGCACGCCTGGGAGCTGGGCGTCAGCTTCCATGTCGGCAGCCAGTGCATGGCGCCGAGCGCCTATCGCTCGGCCATGATGGAGGCCAGCCGCCTGATCGTGAAAGCGGGCGTCACCGTGGACATCGTCGATGTCGGCGGCGGCTTCCCGTCGATCTATCCCGGCATGACGCCGCCGCCCATGGGCGAGTACGTCGCGGCCATCCGGTCGGCCTTCGAGGAGATGATGGTCCTTGAAAACGCCGATCTGTGGTGCGAGCCGGGCCGCGCGCTGATCGCCGAGGCGGTGTCGGTGCTGACCCGTGTCGAGCTGGTGAAGGTGAACGCCGTCTACATGAACGACGGCTCCTACGGCTGCCTGTTCGACATCGTTCACGCCAAATGGCCGTTCCCGATGCGCGTGCACCGCGCGGACGGGTCGCCCAGCGAGCAGACCGCGGAGTTCAAGCTTTACGGGCCGACCTGCGATTCCATCGATTCCATGCCGGGCCCCTACGCCCTGCCGGCCGATCTGCGCGAAGGCGACGTGATCGAGTTCGGCATGCTGGGCGCGTACGGCACGGCGATGGCGACGCGCTTCAACGGTTTCGGGGACGTGGAGACCGTCAAGGTCGCCGACTTCCCCTGGGCCTCGATGTATTCCGACGCCGCCGTGCCGCTGCCTGAAACCGGCGGCCGTGTGGTGCCCTTCGCGCGCGGCCTGCGCCGGCGCAGAACCCGACTTATGAAGAGACGTGGATGACTGAGAAATCCAACCGCAAGGCCGAGCTTCTTTCCAGCCCGGTCGAGCATATCGACATCGCCAGCTTCGACGGCCGCGTGATCATCGATGCGTGGGAGAAGATGAGCTTCTCCTCGCGCGACGCCGCGCGCGCTGCGCGGATCCTGCAGCAGGCGGTCGCCGATCCGGACTGCTCAGTGATCCTCACCCTGGCCGGTTCGACCAGCGCCGGCGGCTGCATGCATGTCTGGCGCGACATGGTGCGCAACAACATGATCGACGCGATCGTGGCCACCGGCGCGTCCATCGTGGACATGGACTTCTTCGAGGCGCTCGGCTTCAAGCACTATCAGGCCAGCGAGATCCCCGACGATCGCGTGCTGCGCGATCTGTATATCGACCGGATCTACGACACCTATATCGACGAAGAAGAGCTTCAGACCACCGACCACACGATCGGCGAGATCGCCGACTCCCTGCCCGCCAAGCCGATGTCCTCGCGCGCCTTCATCAAGGCGATGGGCAAGTGGCTGGCCGACGGCAACGCGAAGAAGGAAGGCTCCCTCATCGAGGAGTGCTACCATCACGGCGTGCCGATCTTCGTGCCGGCGTTTTCCGACTGCTCGGCGGGCTTCGGCCTCGTCAAGCACCAGGTCGAGCGCATGAAGAAGGGCGAGGGCTATCTGTCCATCGACAGCGTCGCCGACTTCCGCGAGCTGACCGACATCAAGATCAAGGCGGGCAAGACCGGCCTGTTCATGGTCGGCGGCGGCGTGCCGAAGAACTTCGCTCAGGACACCGTCGTGTGCGCGGAGATCCTCGGCCATGAAGACGTCTCCATGCACGCCTACGCCGTGCAGATCACCGTGGCCGACGTGCGCGACGGCGCCTGCTCGTCCTCGACGCTGAAAGAGGCGTGCAGCTGGGGCAAGGTGGACGTGGCGCTCGAGCAGATGGTCTACGCCGAAGCCACGACCGTGGCCCCGGTCATCGTCTCCGACGTCTTCCACCGCGGCGCCTGGAAAAACCGTCCGCGTCACCGCTACGGCGACATGTTCGAGGACTAGGGTCTACGCCGGTCCTGAAACGAAGCGCCCCGCGGGAGACCGCGGGGCGTTTTTCGTTTCGGCCTCACGCGTGCGCGCTCGGGCCGAAGTCCATCCTTCGGCTCTGCACGAAGGAGTAGAGCCCGTAGCCGGCGAGCGCGAGCGCGCCAAGGACATAGAGGAAAACGCCGTAGGGCTGCTGCCTCAGCCAGGTGATCGCGCCCGACAGCCCCTTCGCGTCGGAAGGGTCGACCTGCCAGCCGGCCAGGATCACGAACACGCCGACCACCATGAACAGCGCGCCGCGCAGCCCGATGGCCGCCGCGATGACGCCGGTCGTCCGGCCCGCCCAGCCGCCGAGGTCGAGATCGTCCTTCCACTCGCCCTTCCAGGCGCGCCAGATCTGCGCCCCGCCGATGCCGAGCAGCACCAGGCCGAGCACGATCGCCAGCGCCGGGCCGAAGGGCTGTTCGAGCAGCCATTGCACGGTCTTCTGCGTCGCGCCGCCACCGCCGCCTTCGCCCTGGTTGCGCCCGAACAGCACCGCGATCGCGGCGAGGCCGACCAGCGCATAGCCTCCGCCCGAAGCGGCCATGCCGGCGCGGGCGAGCGCGCCCTCGGCGTCCCGGCCCTCGTCGGAGGTGTCCATGCCCGCCTCGATGAAGCGCCAGATCGCGTAGAGAAACAGCCCAAGACCGATCGCGGCGAGCAGGATCTGGCCGTAGATCTCGGTCTCCAGCCACTGGAAGGCCTCGCTGGGGCGCACGCCTTCCTGGCCGCCCTCCGCGCCGCCGCCTCCGCCGCCGGGCAGGAACACCGCGCGCAGCATCAGCCCGGCGATCAGGGCGTAGACGACCGCGCGGGCGAACAGCCCGGTCCGGCCGACGATCTCGTAGGTCTTGGAGGTCTCAGGTCGTTTTTGCATGGCCGGTGAACGTTGCCGGGCCCGCTTCGATCCCGCTTGTGCGCATACCCGCCCCGGCCCAGGCGGGGCTCGCCTTCCGTCGGGGCAGGTGTTAAGGCCGGGTCATCCCGCCATTCCAACCGCCGGAGCGCGCCATGGACGCGATCGATTATTCGTTGCTGACCGCTTCTCTGGTCACCTTCTTCGTGGTCATCGACCCGATCGGCGTCGCGCCGATCTTCGCGAGCCTCACGGAAGGCTCGACCGCCGCGCACAAGCGCAAGATGGCGATCAAGTCGGTGCTGATCGCCACGGTCGTGCTGTTCGGCTTCGCGATCGGCGGGGAATGGCTGCTGGGCGCGCTGCATGTGAGCCTGGACGCGTTCCGGGCCGCCGGCGGGGTGCTTCTGTTCATGCTGGCGCTCGACATGATCTTCGAGCACCGCTCCAAACGCCGCGAGGAGCGGGCCGGCGCGCTAAACGAGGCCGACGAGGCGATCCCCGGCACCAACGAGGACATCTCCGTCTTCCCCATGGCGATCCCGATGCTGGCCGGCCCCGGCGCGATCGCCTCGGTCATGCTGTTCATGAGCGAGGCCGAAGGCGACCGGATCGGTCAGGCGCTGGTCTTCGGCGGGATGGGCGCGATCCTTCTGGTCTGCCTGGTCCTGTTCCTGGCGGTGGGCTGGATCATGCGCGTGATCGGCGACACGCTGGCGGCGATGATCACCCGCATTCTCGGCGTGATCCTGGCCGCCCTCGCCGCCCAGTTCATCTTCGACGGGATCGCCGGAGCGCTGCTCTAGGCGGTCTCCACCGGCCTGGGTTCGGCCTTCAGGCGCATGCGCGTGATCTGGTTGCGCTTGCGCTCCAGGATCTCGAACTGCACGCCGTGAAAGCGGAAGACCTGCCCGGCTTCAGGGATGGTCTGCGCCTCGTGGATGACGAGGCCCGCGATCGTCACCGCCTCGTCGTCGGGCAGTTCCCAGTCCAGCGCCCGGTTCACGTCGCGGATGGGCGTCGCGCCCTCGACCATGACGAAGCCGTCGGGCAGCGGCGCGACGCCGGCCACCGCCACGTCGTGCTCGTCCTCGATGTCGCCCACGATCTCCTCGAGAATGTCCTCGAGCGTGATCACGCCCATCAGCCCGCCATACTCGTCGATGACCAGCGCGAAGTGCTCGCGCTTCACCCGGAAGGCGTTGAGCTGCTCCTGAAGCTCGGTCGTCTCGGGAATGAACCAGGGCTCGCGCTTGATCGCCTCGATGTCGATCTTCGCCGCGTCTCCGCCGGCCTGGTGCAGCGCCCGGGCGAGGTCGCGCACATGCAGCACGCCGACGATGTTTTCAGGATCGTCCTGGAACAGCGGCAGGCGCGTATGCGGGCTCGTCAGCGCGGTCTCGACGAGGTCGGCGCGCGACTGGTCGATGTCGAGCATGACCAGGTTCTTCCGGTGCACCATGACGTCGTCCACGGTCAGCTCGCGCAAATCGAGCACGCCGCCGAGCATGTCGCGGTCGGTCTTCACCACGCCGCCTTCCTGATGATGCAGGTCGATATGACCGCGGATCTCCTCGTGCGCGCTGAGGACCGGGCCTTCGACATTGGCGCCGAGCAGACGCAGCGCGAACCGCACGACGAGCTGAACCGCCGCCACGACCGGCGCGAAAATGGTCACGAAAAAGCGCAGCGGCAGCGAGACGACCAGCGCGAGGCGGTCGGGGTTGGACAGCGCATAGGTCTTGGGCATCACCTCGGCGAAGATGAGCACGAGGAAGGTCATCACCAGCGTGGCGATGGGCACGCCCGCCTCGCCGAACATCGCCAGGAACACCGCCGCAGCGATGGACGAGGCGAGGATGTTCACCAGGTTGTTGCCCAGAAGAATCGCGCCGATCAGCCGCTCGCGGTCGGCGATGAGCAGGTTCACCCGCTTGGCGCGGGCGTCCTTCTCCTTTTCCAGCGAGAGCATGCGCGCCTTCGAGGTCGCGGTCAGTGCGGTCTCCGAGCCGGAGAAAAAGCCCGAAAAGGCCAGAAGGCCCAGCACCGCCAGGGCGGCCCACCCCATCCAGGGTTCGATGGTCATCGCGTGTCGAGGTCCTCGCTCAGAAATTCAATCAGGTCGCGGTCGTCCGCGCCGGGTGACACATAAGCATCGCCGATCGCTCTGGCGAGGACCAGCGTGATCGCACCGCCTGCGTTTTTCTTGTCAGAGCGCATACGCTCCACCAGCTTTGCCGCAGTGTAAGGCCCGCCAGTAAGCGCGCGGGCAGAGGAAGGCAGGCCCACCGCCTGCAGATGCGCGCACACCCGCGCCGCAGCGCCGGGCGCGCAGACGCCGGTGCGTTCTGAATAGGCGAAGGCGAGCACCAGCCCCGCGGCGACCGCCTCGCCGTGCACGAGGGCCCCGGGCGCGGCCTCCGCCTCGAAAGCGTGCGCGAAAGTGTGCCCGAGATTGAGCAGGGCCCTCACGCCGGATTCCCGTTCGTCCTCAGCCACGATGCGCGCCTTGAAGGCGACTGCGTCGGCGATGGCATCGGTCAGCGCCTCGCCTTCCAGCGCGGCCGGTCCCAGCGCTTCGAGCCGATCGAACAGGGCGGCGTCGTTTATAAGGCCCGCCTTGACAATCTCGGCGTAGCCCGCACGCATTTCCCGGTCGGACAGGGTCGCCAGAAACGCAGTGTCCGCTATCACGAGGTCAGGCTGGTGGAAGGCGCCGACCAGGTTCTTGCCCGCCTTCGTATTGATCGCCGTCTTGCCGCCCACCGAGCTGTCGACCTGGGCCAGCAGCGTGGTGGGGATCTGGACAAAGCGCGTGCCGCGTTTGGTGATCGCGCTCGCAAAACCGGCCAGGTCGCCCACCGTGCCCCCGCCGAAGGCGATCAGCGCTTCCCCGCGCTCCATGTTGGCGTCGAGCAGGCCGTCGACGAGCGTCTGCAGGCCGGTCCAGCTCTTGGCCCCCTCACCGGCTTCGATCTCGAAGATCACAGGCGTGAGCCTGGCCGCGCCGAGCGCGGCGTTCAGCGCCTCGCCATGCAGCGAAAGCGCAGCCCGGTCTGCTGCGATCAACGCCCGGCCGCGCGGGCAGAGCGCAGCCAGACGGCCCGCCGAAGCGGTGAGCGCGTCCTCGCCGATCAGGACCTCATAGGAGCGCTCGCCGAGTTCGACGGGAACGGTTCTGATCGCGCTCACGGCGTGCGCTCCTGAAAGGCGGCGAGCGCGTCCAGAACGCGTTCGACCGTGGTGTCGTGGCTCGACGCATCGCTGTTGATCGCGATGTCGGCTTCGGCGTAGGCGGGTTCGCGAACCTTCGCCAAGCGTGTCAGCACGGCCCTGGGATCATCGTTCTCCAGAAGCGGCCGCGCGCCGGGCCGCCGCGCGGTGCGCTCGACCAGCGTATCGACATCCGCACGCAGCCAGATCGAGACGGCTTCGCGCTTGATCAGGGCGCGCGTATCGGGATCGACGAAGGCGCCGCCGCCCAGCGCGAGCACCATCGGTTCGTTCTCCTCAATCAGCCGGGCGATCACCTTGCGCTCTCCGTCGCGGAAGGCGGCCTCGCCGAAATCGGCGAAGATTTCGGGCACGGTCCGGCCTGCGGCTTCGGCCACCGCCTCGTCGGCGTCCGCGAAGCGGCGGCCCAGGCGGGCGGCCAGCCGGCGCCCGATCGTGGTCTTGCCGACGCCCATAAGCCCGACGAGGGCGATCGTCCGGCCGGGCGCGCTGTGGGAAGGCTTCGCGCTCATGGTCGTGCGAGCTATAAGCCATCGCGGCTCTGAGGGGCAATCTCGCGCGTTAAGGCCCTTCGGCGTCTGGAAAACGCCGCATTCGCCTGCTTTAGTCTGGCCGTCCGGCTGCGTTTCGAGGGATGGAGTGACATGAGAGGGTTCCTGATCGGGCTCGTGGTGCTGGTGCTGGTGTTCGGCGGCGGCTTCGCGGCGCTCGTCTTCATGGCGGATGCGGGCGCGCCCGAGCCGTCGGAAATCCGGATCGAGGTGAGCGATGCGCTTCGCGGCGACGGCTAGCGCGCTTGCAGGCCTGGCGCTGGCGATCGCCGCGCCAGCCGCAGCGCAAACTGATATCGAGGTCACCGAGCTGGGCGCAGTCGATCCGTTCGAGGTCGACGCGGGCGGCTCGCTGCCTGACACCGTCTGGTCGTCCGGCGCGGCCGAGTCGCTGCGCGCCGTTCTGGGGACCCTGCCCGACAGCCGGTCGGCGGGCTGGCGCGACGCAGCCGCGGCGCGGCTGGCGCTCGACGCGCTGCTGTCCGGCGGCGATCCGCCCGAAGGCGCGCGCGGGGCCCACGACCTCGCCGCCATGCGGGCGGGCCGCGCGCTCGCTGCAGGCCGGGCCGAAACCGTTCAGCGCCTCCTTATGCGGACGCCGAATCTGGAAAACAGCGCACTGCTTTCGCGCCTGTTCGCCGAGACGAGTTTCGCCACGGGCCGCACCGCAGAGGCCTGCCGCACCGCAGACGCGCTCATCGAGGGCCGCGACGCGCCCTACTGGCTGCGCGCGCGGGCGGCGTGCCTGGCCTTCAACGGCTCCATTCCGGCTGCCGAGCTCACCGCCGAGCTCGCCCGCGCCCAGGCGCCGAACCCTGAATTCGACGCGCTGTTCGACGCCCTGACGCTGGACACCGGCCTGCCCGAAGACGTCCGGCCGGTCTCCGGCCTGCAGCTCGCGCTCGCGGTGGCGATCGCGCCGGACACCCGCATCGAAGCGGGCGAGGCCGCGCCGGGCTGGCTCAAGCGTGCGACCGAGCGCACCGGCCCGCCCTTCACCTTGCCTGAAACCCTGCCCGAAGCGCTCGAAGCGGCGGTGCAGCTCGAGGGCGCGGAGCGTGAAGCTGCGCTGGGCGCGCTGATCCAGCAGGATCTCGACCGGGTCATCGCCGCCGAGGCGCTGGCGATCCGGCTTGAAGACGCGGCCGCCGCCGACGAGTTCGTCGAAGCCGCCCTCGCCTACGGGCCGGAGGTCGCCCGTCTGCCGATCACGGCGGACACGCTGGCGCACGGTCCGGCCTTCGTTCTCGCCGCTCTGGCCGCCGACGACGTCGTGGCCGCCGAAGCCTGGCGCGAAGCGCTGATGGACGGCCCGCCGCGCGAGGCCGAGCCTGCGCCCGCGCTGCAGCCGGCGACGGTGGACGGCCCGGCGGACATGACCGCGCCCCCGGCGAGCTCGGCCGATCTGGTCGAAGCGCCTGAATGGACCCCGCCGCCCGCGCGGACGATGGTGGCGATCGACTTCGCCTCGGCCGTCGCCAGCGGTCGGATAGAAACCGACGCCTTCGCCGCGCTGCTCGCCGCGCGCATCGAGGGCGCGACGCCGAAACGCCTGTGTCAGGCTGCGGGGCTGGTCGCGCTCGGCGCCGACGACGGCGGCGAATTGCGCGCCGCGATGGCCGGGCTGAAGCGCGACGCGGACGCCTCCGCGCCGCTGCTGGCGCCGGCGCTTCTGGCCGCAGCCGGCGGGGCGCTGGGCGAGACCCAGCTGCTCGCCGCCCGGCTCGTCGATCTCGCGCCGGACAACAGCGAAGCGTGCGCAGGCGCGGCCTTCGCGCTCGACCGGGCGGGGCTTCGCACCCAGGCGCTGCGGCTCATCCTGGAGCAGGTGATCGAGGAGGCGGCGTGAGCGCACGCGCGATCGCGCTGTTTCTCGACATGATGGCCGCCGAGCGTGGCGCGGCGCGCAACACGCTCGAGGCCTATCGCCGCGATCTCGACGATGTCAGCGACCGCCTCGCGCGCGACGGCGCCGCGCTCGACACCGCACAGACCCGCGATCTCGAAGCGGTGCTGGGCTCGATCGCCAAGGACGGGCTGAGCCCGGCGACGAGCGCGCGCCGTCTGTCGGCGATCAAGCGCTTCTACCGCTTCCTCCTGAAGGAAGGCCTGCGGCCCGACGATCCCGCCGCCGGGCTGACCGCGCCGAAAAAACCGCGTCCGCTTCCGAAAGTGCTGAGCGAGGCGGAGGTCGACTCGCTCTTCCTCGCCGCCGAGGCCCGGCAGGACGCCGCCGGATTGCGGGCGCGGGCGCTGCTGGAGACGCTCTATGCGGGCGGGCTGCGCGTCAGCGAGCTGGTCACCCTGCCCCTCTCAGCCGTGGCGCGCGCAGAGCGGGTACTGATGGTCACCGGCAAGGGCGGCAAGGAGCGGCTCGTCCCGCTGACTGAGCCGGCGGTGGAGGCGATCGCCGCCTATCGCGCCGTGCGCGGCGAGCATCTGCCCGGCGAGGCCGCGCCGTCCCGCAGAACGGCCGAGCGCTATCTTTTCCCGTCCCGGACGGCGAAAGAGGGCCACCTCACCCGCGAGCGTTTCGCGCAGATCCTGAAGGATCTCGCGCTGGCCGCCGGGCTCGACCCCGATCGGGTGAGCCCGCACGTGCTGCGCCACGCCTTCGCGACCCATCTTCTGGCCAACGGCGCCGATCTCAGAAGCGTGCAGACCCTGCTGGGCCACGCCGACGTTTCGACGACCCAGATCTACACCCGTGTGCTGGAGGAGCGGCTGACCGCGCTGATGCGCGACGCGCACCCGTTGTCGCGGAAGGACTAGCCTTCGGCCGCTTCGCTCTCGGCGCGCGCTTCGCGCAGAGCGGCGATGACGAATTCGGCGGCCGACACGCCGTCCACCGCCTCGCCGCTTTCACCCAGCGCGCCCAGAGGGCGGCCGCCGGCGCGAACGAGGACCGACCCGGCGTCCGATGTCGACAGGGTCAGGCCCGGCTCGTCAGGCGCGCGATAGACCTCGCCGGGTTCGAGATCGCGCGCCACCAGGATGCGGCCCGACGCGTCGCGGACTTCGAGATAGACCGGCCCGGCCGCTTCGAGCACCAGGGCGCGCGCATTGACCGGATCGGGCAGGCCGGTCCAGATCGCGTCAGGGCGCGGGGCGGGGCGTTCATTGACCGCCACGAGCGGGGTCCGGCTCGCCAGAAGCGTATCCATCGGGCTCGAGGCGGCTTCGAAAGCTTCGTTGCGCGAGACGTAATTGCCGTACCAGGCGGCCGCGGCGATAACGCCGCCCAGGATCAGCACCGCGCCGACGACGCCGCGCGGCAACTTGATCTCGCGGCGCTCCTGCGGGCTGGTCGGGGTGGCCCGGCCCGCGTCGACATCGAGCTCGGCCTTGAACTGGTCGATGCAGGCGCCCGCGTCGAGCCCCAGAAAGCTCGCATAGGTTCTGAGATAGCCCACAGCATAGGCGCGCGAAGGCAGCGCGCGGCGGTCCATGCTTTCAAGGCCTTCAAGATAATCGCGCTTGATGCGGGTGCGCGCCGACGCGGAATCCAGCGTGTAGCCGGCCCGGGTGCGCGCCTTCTTCAGCCGCTCGCCCAGCGACAGGTCCAGCTCCTCGGCTTCACCCGCGCCGTCTTCGTCGAACACCGCGTCGACGGGCACGTAGGCGTCGTCCGACGCCGAGAAGTCGGGATTGCTGCTGCTCATCCGGCTGATCCGGCGCCCCTGGGGGCGCTCCCTGATTGCGGTGTGGCCTCAACGCCGCACCGCAACATCATTCAATCAAATGGTTCTGATTTTATCAACACATTCGGGCGGCAAACCGACCTCTTCCCCGGCCTGTTGCAGCCTTTCGCGCAGCGGCGGCCCCTCCGGCGGGTCGCCGGCGGCCATTTCCCGCTCCAGCACGCGCGCGAGCTTGCTCACGTCGCAGCCCGACAGCGCGCGTTTGACCGGCCCGATCAGACCCGCCGCCATCGAGAGCGTCCGGAAACCCAGCGCGGCGAGCACGCAGGCTTCCAGCGGCCGGCCGGCCAGCTCGCCGCAGACATTGATGGGCTTGCCGTGCCGGTCGCAGGATTCACGGATCGATTTCAGCAGCTTCAGCGCCGGCACGCTGACCGGGTCGTAGCGCTCTGCGACCCGCGGGTTCATCCGGTCCGCGGCGAAGAAATACTGCATCAGATCGTTCGCCCCCAGCGAGACGAAGTCCGCCATTTCAAGGCACGCATCGGGGCTGAACGCGATCGCCGGGGTCTCCAGCATGAAGCCCAGCCGCACCTTGCGCGGCGAGCCGTGCCCGTGCCGGACGGCGTGCTCGACCTCGTGGGCGAGCATGGTCTTCACCTCGGCGAGTTCGGCGGGATCGGCAATCATCGGCACCAGGATGTCGAGATCGCGGTCCTTGCCCGCCCGGACGAGCGCGCGCAGCTGGTATCTCAGCAGCCCCGGCCGGTCGAGGCCCATGCGGACCGCCCGCCAGCCCAGCGCCGGGTTCGGCTCGCGCAGCGAGGGCGTGTAGGGCGTGACCTTGTCGCCGCCGAGATCGAGGGTCCTGAACACGACCGGCTTTTCGCCCGCCGCGTCGAACACCGCGCGGTAGAGCTCGCACTGGGCTTCGAGCCGCGGCAGGGTGTCGGACACCATGAACTGGAACTCGGTGCGGAACAGGCCCACGCCCTCCGCCCCGCTGTCTTCGAGACGCGACAGCTCGACCAAGAGGCCCGCATTCATGCACAGCGTCATCCGCTCGCCGTCCTTCGTGACGGCCGGCTGGTCGCGCAGATCGGCGTAGGCGCGGCGGCGCGCGGCCAGGCTTTCGATCCGCTCCTCATAGGCTTCCGCCACGTCCGCCGAGGGCCGGGCGTGCAGAAGCCCGAACTCGGCGTCCAGGATCAGCGGGTCGCCGTCCTCGATCCGGTCGAGCGCGCCTTCCACCCGGCCGACCATGGGCAGGCCCAGCGCCTTGGCGACGATCGCCGCATGGCTGGTCGAGCTGCCCTCTTCCAGCGCGATGCCGGCAAGGCGCGAGCGGTCGAAATCGAGAAGCTCGGCGGGTCCGACCGAACGGGCGACCAGGATCGCGTTCTCCGGCAATTGCTGATCGCCGGCGTCTTCGGACCGGGCGAGGTGGCGCAGGAGCCGGTTGGCGAGGTCTTCGAGGTCGTGCAGCCGCTCGCGGAAATGCAGATCGCGCGCTTTCATCAGCCGCGCGCGATGCTCGTTCCTCACCCGCTCGACGGCGGCTTCGGCGGTGAGACCGGCCTTGACCGCCTCACGCAGCTGGTCGAGCCAGCCGCGGTCATGAGCGAACATGCGATAGGCTTCGAGCACTTCGCGCGAGGGCGTGCCGATCGGCACCCGGCCTGAATCCAGAAGCGAGTCGATCGAACGGCGCAGGCGCGTCACCGCGTCTTCGAGCCGGCGCGCCTCGGTCTCGGCGTCCTCGGCGACCATGCGCGTGGCGCGGACATGAGGCTCGTGCTTGACCGCCACGCCGCGCGCGAGCCCCGGCGACAGCGCCAGGCCCTGAAAGCGCTCGGGCTTGGACAGGCGCAGCTCCAGCCCGGAGAACGCTTCGGCGCCCACCAGATCGCCCGAGACGACGATCTCGGCGAGCAGCATGGCGACGGTCTGAAGCGTCTCGATCTCTTCTTCGGTGGTCGGCCGCACGGCCTTGGTCTGGGCGGTCAGGACCCCGATCAGGCGGCCCCCGCGCAGGATCGGCACGCCGACAAAGCTCTTGAACGGTTCTTCGCCGGTTTCGGGCCGGAAGGAGAAGTCGGGATGGCTCGGCGCGTCTTCCGCCGAAAACGGCCGCGCGCGCCGCGCCACCAGGCCCACCAGGCCCTCGCCGGGGCGCAGCCGGGTCTGGTGCACGGCTTCGGCCTTAAGACCGTGGGTGGCGCTCAGCTCCAGCGCGCCGGAGGGCCGCACGAGATAGATCGAGCAGACGTCCGAGCCGGTCTCCTCGGCGATGATGTCGGTGAGGCGGTCCAGACGCTTCTGCGCGTCTTCCTGAAGCGCCATGAGATCGCGGATGCGCGCCAGGAGACGTCGCGGTCCGCGCACGGCGGGAGACAGGGCGTCCGGCGTCATCGTGTCGTCAGCTCTCGTCTGCTTGCTGCAGCCGCTGCGCAGGGGGGCGGTCACGCGGCGAAGGATTGAAAAGGCACGCGGAGGGGCTGGCGCGTCAAGCCCCGGAATTGACCGCGGAGAGCCGGTAGGTGCCGTGCAGCGCCTTGACCGCTTTTTCCAGAAGGTCGCTTTCGACGAGCGCGGAGATCTTGATCTCGCTGGTCGCCACCATGCGCACCGCCACGCCCTCCCGGCCGAGCACGGCGTACAGGGTGCGCGCGACGTCCGCCCGCCCCCTGAGGCCCGTGCCGACCACGGAAACCTTAGCGAGCCCCGTCTCGGCGCCGATCTCGACCCCGTTGGCGCAGCACGATTCCGCCACCGCCAGCGCGCGCGGCAGGTCCTTGCCGGCGACCGAACATTCCACGACCGACCCGCCGGGCCGGGTTTTGGCCTGAACGATCATGTCCACCGCCACGCCCGCCTCGGCGAGGCCTGCGAAGAGCTTTTCCGCCGGCGCGTCGTCAGCCCCGCCGTTCAGCGACAGCCGGGCCTGATCGCGCACATAGGCGACCCCGGAGACCACGCGCCGTTCGGCGAGTTCCGCGCCGTCGACCACCTCGGTGCCGGCAGACGCGCCGGGCTTTTCGAAGCTCGATTTCACCCGCAGCGTCACCGCCTTGGCCTTGGCGTATTCGACCGAGCGGGTCTGCAGCACCTTCGCGCCCATGGCGGCGAGTTCGAGCATGGCGTCATGGCTGACCCGTTCGATGCGGGCGGCGTCATCGACCATGCGCGGATCGGTCGTGTAGACGCCGTCCACGTCGGTGTAGATGTCGCATTCACCCTTGATGGCGGCGGCGACGGCCACCGCGGTAAGATCGGTCCCGCCCCGGCCGAGCGTGGCCAGCCGGCCCTGCCCGTCCAGCCCCTGATAGCCTGCGACGACAGGGATCACGCCTTTCTCGATCAGCTCTTCTAGCCCTTCGGCGCGCATACCGGTGATCTGCGACGCGCCCGGCGGGCCCTCAACGCAGATCGGCAGCGACCAGCCGGTCACCGCCTGGGCCTTAAGGCCTTCCTTCTTGAGCGCGAGCGCCATGAGCGCGGCGCTGAGCTGTTCGCCTGCGGCCAGCGCGGTGTCGGTCTCCACCTCGCCCAGCCCGCCGCCGAACGCTTCGGCGAGCCCGAGGATCCGGTCGGTCTCGCCAGCCATGGCGGAGACCACGACAGCGACGGCTTTGCCCTTGCGCGCCTCGGCCGCGGCGATGGCCGCGGAACGGGCGATCGCCTCGGGGCTTCCCATCGACGTGCCGCCGAATTTCAGGACCAGGCGTTCAGCCAAGCGTATCCTCCCGCTGCCGAGGCTCGCCAATAGCGAACCGAGCGACCATATTGCGCGCCGTCAGCTATACGAACGCAGCCCCGCACGCAAACGCGCCGAGACGAAGGAGCGATCCATGGCCCAGGCCGCAGCGCCCGAGCGCCTCTCCACCCCCTCGATCGATCCCGCAGAGATCGAGAAGTTCTCCCGCATGGCCGCCGACTGGTGGGACCCGGACTCCAAGTTCGCCCCGCTGCACAAGTTCAACCCCGCTCGCCTGACCTTTATTCGCGACACGCTGGCCGCGCATTTCAAGCGCGACGGGGCCGAGCCCCTCAAGGGGCTGAAACTGCTCGATATCGGCTGCGGCGGCGGGCTCGTCTCAGAGCCCATGGCGCGGCTGGGCGCGGAGGTCACCGGCGTCGACGCCGCGGAGGCGAACATCAAGACCGCGCTCGTGCACGCCGAGGAATGCGGGCTGAAGATCGACTATCGCCACGGCACGGCGGAACAGCTGCTCGATGCCGGCGGGCCGGGTCAGTTCGACGTGGTGCTCAATCTCGAAGTCGTCGAGCATGTCGCCGATCCAGAGGCTTTCCTGCGCGACTGCGCGCGCCTGGTGAAGCCCGGCGGGATGACGGTCGTAGGCACGATCAACCGCACCGCCCGCGCTTTCGCCACGGCGATCTTCGGCGCGGAATACGTGCTGGGCTGGCTGCCGCGCGGCACGCACCGCTTCGACAAGCTGGTGAGACCCGGCGAGGTGGAAGCGGCGCTGAAGGCCGAGGGCTTCCACACCCGCGAACCGGTGGGGGTGAGCTACAACCCGCTGAAGGACAGATTCTTCATCTCCGGCGATGCGGGTGTGAACTATCTGATGGCGGCGGAGAAACCGGCCTGAGGCGGGTCTAGAACTCCGCCTCGTCCCAGTCGGGAAGATCGTCTTCCTCCTCGCCGAGCTTTCGAAGATAGCTCACCACGAGCGAGGAATAGGGCGGCACGCGAGTGGCCCCGGCGCTCGTGCCGTCAGGGCTGACGGTGTCCCAGATCTCGAAATGCAGATGGTCGGTGGTGGCGCTGAAACGGCACTGGCCCTGCCACCAGGTCAGACCGAACCAGTCCGACACGTTCCCGATCGGATCGCCCTTGCTGACCGTGTCGCCGACCTCGACGTCCAGCGCGTCGCCCGAGCAGATCAGCGGGATGCCGCCTGAATTGCACTGGGCCTGCGTAAGCGTGGCCGGGCTGGCGCAGCTGTCCCAGTGCTGCAGGTGCATGTACCAGTAGGTGCGCCCGCTCTCCTCGTCGCGCAGCTTCACCGTCATCGACGCGATGCCCGAGATATAGCCGTCGGCGACCGCGACCGCCTTGTGGGTCTTGGGCTGTCCGGCGGTGCAGCTGGCCGGGCGGATGTCCTGGCCCTGATGGCCGTCGCCGCCTTCGCAGTACTGGTTCGTGCGCCCCCAGCGGGTTTCGCAGAAATTGTCCTGCCAGGGGTATTCGTAGTTCACCGCAGAGCATTCGCCGGGCGGGCCCTCTGCGCCGCCGGGGCGGAAATACTGCGAGTTGGGAAAGCCGCGTTCGGCCATCGGCCAGCCGATATCGGGCGCGAAGACATAGTTCTGCGACAGCGCGTCGGTGCCCTGCCAGCCGACGCCGGAAAAGCCGGGGACGATCTCGCCGATCCGGTGGTCGAGTTCGCTGAGTTCGCCGGGCGGATCGTAGCTGAATTCAGCGCCGGCTTCGTCAAGCAAAGGCGGGTCTTCAGGCGGATCGACAGGCGTTTCGCCGGCCCCGTCGGATTCATCTCCCGAGCCGGGCGCTCCATCATCAGGACCGGCCTCTCCATCATCGGGAAGCCCGCCGCCGTCGGGTGGGACGACCACCGGTCCGTCAGCGCCGGGATAGATCACCTCGCCGGCCGGCCAGAGCACCAGAACCGCCGCGCCGGCCACCGCCGCGACGCCCGCCAGAATCGAGTCGCGTGCGTTCGACATCGCCTAGCCCCCCGCCTCGGGATTGCCGCCGGCGACATAGAGCTCCGCGACGAGCTGGCGGAGCGCGGTCTCGGTCGCACAGCGCGGATCGGTCGCAGAGCCGCATTCGATCGAGACCGTGTAGGCCGCGCCGTAGCGGCTGAAGTCGGCCGTCAGCCCCGCCTCGTCGCGCGTGACGCGCAGGCCGTCTGGGCCGCGCCCGCGGTCGAAGCGGACGGCGCGCGCGCTCTCCTCGCCGTGATTGATGATGCGCGTGCCGGAGATGTGCACGGTCATGCCCGCGTCGTGATAGCTCGCGTCGTAGAAATGCGCCCGGGTGATCAGCATCACGCCGGGCTCCCCGCCGGGGCGGATAGAGAGGTTCGCGCCCCACAGCGGCAGCAGGACCGGCATGTGCACCGGCTCGATCTGCGCCTGCGCGCGGTCGGCGATCTGGGCGCGCTGGGGGACCCGCACCGCGTTCGTGGCGTTCGTCTGCCCAGCAAGCGCTTCGCGGATCCTGACCAGATCGCGCTGGCGATCGGCGAAGGCCTGGGTCCAGTCGATCCGGGCGAGCCGGCCGCGGCGCGGCGGCGGCGCGTCGGAGACGACCGGGCGCATCGCACCGAAATCCTGGATGGTGTACTGGCCTTGCTGGACGGGCTGAAGCTGCTGGACCGGCTGGGCCTGCAGAAGCGGGCGCTCCTGCGCCGCGGCGCCGGGCGCGCACGCGCAAGCCATCGTCAGAGCGATCCCCAGCCCCGTCAAAGCCTGAAACCGAGCGTGCGCCATGTCCCCTCCTGCCGGTCGACAGACGGCGAAAGGTTAACACAGATCACGCCGCAGCGCTCGGGTTTCGTTTC
The DNA here is from genome assembly GCA_040112665.1 of Oceanicaulis sp. Classification (NCBI taxonomy): domain Bacteria; kingdom Pseudomonadati; phylum Pseudomonadota; class Alphaproteobacteria; order Maricaulales; family Maricaulaceae; genus Oceanicaulis; species Oceanicaulis sp. The sequence goes on from CP157796.1 coordinate 315,385, forward strand.
GGGCCGCCCAGAGGCTCAGGCCAGGCTCATCTCCCGCGGGGCGTCCACCTGCGGCGCCGGGGCGAGCCGGTCCAGCGCGGAGGCGAGACAGCGCGAGACGAGCTCGCCGGGCATTTTCAGGATCGCGGCGGCTTCGCCTTCGGAGAACTCCTCGACCGCGACCAGGCCCAGAACCGCCCGCTCGATGAAGGGCAGCGCGCAGGCTGCAGCCGCCAGCGCAGGACCGGTGCGCGCCTCGTCCATCGCGATGGAGGTCAGGCGCGGTCGCCCCGAAAGGCTGGCTTCGGCCAGAGCGCCGGTCACGGCGCGAAACAGCATGAGCCTGTACATGAGCCCGCCGGACATGGGCGGACGGGCCGCGGCGAGCGCGCCGAGCACGACCCGGTCGGCGATCACTTGCTCGCCGGTCATCAGTCTTGCGTAACGTCTGAGGTTCGGCACGAGCGTGCCCAGCCTGTAGCGCGTCATCGAAGCTCTCCCTGTGCTGGGGAAAGGATGCGCTCATGGCGATCCAGGCGCGTGTACATTTGTTACATCGGCGCGCCTGGCGTGCGTTATTACGCAGCGGTTTCACAACCCTCTGTTCTCACTGACAGATATGACGGGTCGAACTGACAGTATTCAGCGGCGCGGTCAGGATCGGGCAGCGAGACGCAGCCGCGGCGCGTGTCGATCAGCTCAAGCCGGGACAGGAGCGCCAGGCTGCGCGAGACATGCACGGGCGACAGGCCGAGAAAGTCGGCCAGCATCTCGCGGCCCAGCGGATGCTGCAGCCGCCAGGGCTCGTCCACGCCTGTCATCTTCTGGCGCTGGGCGAGTTCGACGACCAGATGCAGCACGCGCTGAGGGGCCTTGAGCTGGCCGAGCCGGACCACCTGCTCGCGCAGGATCGACTCCTCCTGCAGCTTGCTGCGCAGGAACACCTCGGCCAACGTCTCGTCGTCCTGCAGCAGCGCCTGGAATTCGCTCGCCGCGCATTCCTCGATGACGAGATCGGTCGCCGCGACGACGAAATGGTCGCTGTCCGCGCCGATCAGCGCCTGCATGTCGCACATGTCGCCGGGCATCATGAGAGAGAGGATCTGCCGCGCCCCGTCGTCGAGCAGCCGGTAGCGCAGCGCCCAGCCCTCGACCACGCAGAACACCCGCGTGTTCAACTCGTCCGCGCGCCGCAGAACCGCGCCGCGCGGATAACGCCGCTCGCGCCGGGGCAGAGACGCCAGCGCGGCCTGGTGATCATCGGTCAGCGCGCCGAGGGCGCGCAAGCGGCGCGTCATGGGATCATGAGCACGCTCGCCGTCTGGGCCACTATCCTTGGGCATGGGGGCACAACGCAGAAGTTGCGCATCAGTTCAAAGATTTCGAGCGGAGCGGAAGGGGCGCGGCTATTTACCCCAGGGCTCGGGGACACCCACAGCGGATCGGCGCAGCAGAAGCGGCGGCGAGGCGGGACCGGTTCGTTTGAGATGAGGGATTTGGTGGCTGGGGAGAGACTTGAACTCTCGACCTCACGATTATGAGTCGTGCGCTCTAACCAGCTGAGCTACCCAGCCACGTCTCGAACCGCCGGGGCCGGCCCGGCGCGTGAGGAGGGTGGCGTATACCGCCGCGCGCCGGGGCGCGCAAGCGGGCAGGCGGGGCGGGCCGCAGTGGCCTTCGCTTCGGACGAATTCTCCGGCGCTGAAACGAAAACGGGCGCGGATTTCACCGCGCCCGTCATCGGTGCGACCGCGCGTCGGCGCTAGGCGGCGCGCACGCCGTCGAGGAATTCCTTGACGGCCTTTTCGAGCCCGTCCGCCTCGGTGTTGAGCGCTTCGGAGGCGGCGTTGACCTGGGCGGCGCACTGGCCGGTCTCGCTGGCCGCGGCGTCGACCCGGGAGATCGAGCCGGCCACGTCGCGCGCGCCGGACGCCGCTTCGTGGGCGGCGCGGGTGATCTCGCTGGCGGCTGCGCGCTGTTCTTCCATGGCTGCGGCGATGGCTGCGGAGATGTTGTTCATCTCCCCGATCACCTCGCCGATCGAGGCGATGGCCGAGACCGCCTTGCCGGTCGCGCCCTGAATGCCGGAGATCTGCTCGGAGATCGAGCTGGTGGCGCGGCCTGTCTGCTCGGCGAGCGTTTTCACTTCACTGGCGACGACCGCGAAGCCCTTGCCCGCCTCGCCGGCGCGCGCCGCCTCGATCGTGGCGTTGAGCGCCAGAAGGTTCGTCTGCTCGGCGATGTCGTTGATGAGGTCGACGATGTCGCCGATCTTGGTGGCGGCCTCGTTGAGCGTCTCCACGTCGCCGCTGGTCTCGCGCACCCGGTCGGCGGCGTCCTGGGCGATCTCGGTGGAGCGGGCGATCTGCTGGGCGATCTCGGCGATCGAGCCGGTCATCTCCTCGGCGGCGGCGGCGACGGTGTCGACGTTCTCCGCAGCCCGGGCGCTGGAGGTGTTGACCACGGCGGTGGTCTCCGAGGCGCCGCGCGAAGCGGCGTCGAGCGCATGGGCGGCGGATTCCATCTCCTGGGCGGCTTCGCCCACCTTGCCGAGCGCGCGTTTGGAGACGTCCTCGAAGCGGGCGATCAGGCTTTCCATCTCGCGCACGCGCTTTTCACGGGCGGCCTGGTCCTCGCCGCGCTCGGCCTCGAGCCGGCGGCGTTCGATGGCGTTGTCGCGGAAGACGTTGACCGCGCGCATCATCGAGGCGAGCTCGTCGCGGCCGTCGGCGCTCATCTCTTCGCCGATCTCGCCTTCGGCGAGACGGGCCATCGCCCGCTTGATAGTGGTCAGGCGCTTGAGGAGATTGCCGCTGACATAGAGCCAGACGATGAGCGCGCTGGCAACGATGGAGCCCACGGCGAAGAGGATCATCAGGGTCTGGCCCGCCGTGATCGCGGTCTGGCCCGAGGCGCTGGCGTCGGCTTGCTCTGACAGCGCGGCGTCGCGCGTCTGCTCGACCAGGCCGGCGAGCGCGGCGTCCATGACGCGGGCGTCCTCGACGAGGGCTTCGGCCTCGGCGGTCATCGCCAGTTCCTGGCGGCGCAGGGCGAATAGGCCCGCCTCGCCGTCGGCGCGGGCGATCAGCCGCTCGACCGGGGCGGTGACCGCCTCGGTGACGGCGTTTCCGAGAATGGCGAAATTGATCGAGGCTTCGTCTGCGGCGAAGTCGAAGGCTTCGCGCACGGCGTCGACCTCGGCGGGGCTGGTCGCCATGGACAGCTCGGCGTAGCGCGCCACGGCCAGATTGACCGCCATGGCGGCGCGCAGAAGGCTTTCGATGTCGGCCGGATCGGTCGTTTCGTCCAGGGTCGCTTCGAGCGCTTCGGAGGCTGCGGCGCGGTCGCGCATCACCGCCTGCATGCCGGCCTCGCGGTTCGCGCGGGCGTCGAGCTTGGCTTGCACGGGGTCGGATGCGGCTTCCACAGCGGCCTTGGTGTCGTCGAGCGCAGCCTGAAGCGCGGCGACTTCGGCGGCGGGCATCCCGCTGTCGCGCAGGGCGTCCACGGCGGCGGCGGCGTGCTCCATCAGCGTATCGAGGCGCGAGGCGGAGACCTGAGCGTCGATGGTGTCGCCCGAGCGCGAAAAGGCGGCGAGTTCGCCGGCCAGCGCGCCGGAGGCGGCTTCAAGGCTCTGCGCGGCCGAGGCGCGCGGCGCTGTGCGCTCGACCACCTCGTCCAGCGCAGCTCCCGCGCTCCAGAACGCAAACACGCCCGCGGCGACGCCGGCGAGCGAAAGGGCCACCACCGCGGCGAAGGCGGCGATCAGTCGGGTCTGGACGGAGTGCAGCGAGAGGGTCATCGAAACACCTGGGTAAGGTTAATGAGGCGGGACCGAAAAACGGCGCGGGAGGAAACCCTCCCGCGCCGCGTCCGGCCGTTAGTCGGCGAAGGCGAAGTCGAACCGCTTCTCCACGTTCGTGGTCTCGGCGGCGGCGGCGTAGCGCCAGTTTTCAAGGGCGCGCATCACGGCGCGTTCGAACACGCCGGCGGGCGTGGCCTCGACGACTTCGACGTCGGAGACCGTGCCTTCAGGCGACACGTTGTAACGGACGACCACATGGCCCTCGATCTCGCGGCGCTGGGCGGCGCGCGGAAACTCGGGCGCTTCGGACTGCACCACTTCACGCTCTTCCTGAGCGAGCGACGGCGCGGCGGCGAAGCCGGTCAGCATGGCGGCGGCGGCGAAAACCCCGGCGAACTTCTTCATAGTCACACCCTACCTGTTCAAGACGGACCGGCCCTCTCCGCCGGCCCTGTTCACGACCCAAAACCCACGGCGTACGGAGCGTTGGCCGCCCTCGCCTCCGTGGTGATTTCGGTTATGACGCAGGAGTGCTTGCCGTTCGCTTAACGGCGGTGAACGAGATCAATGAGGGAACACAAATATCTAAAATAATTGATGAATTTTTTAATTCCTGGCAGGCTTCGCGTCGGCGCAAGGACCAGTCTCCGCCTCCACCGTGGCGTGTCCGATCGACCAGCGGTCTCTCAACCGGGCCTTGAGACCGGCCACCGCCTCGCCTGCGTCCGCGCCGGGATCGAGGCGGGCGTGCAGGGTCGCCATGGGCCGTTCGGGCGTGATGCACCAGACATGCAGGTGATGGATGTCGGCGACCGAGGCGACGTGCAGGACGAGATCCGCCCGCATGGCTTCGGGGTCGAGGCCTTCGGGAGCGGCTTCGAGCAGGACCCGGCCTGAATCGATCATCAGCCGCACCGCAGACACCGCGAGCAGCGCCGCGATGAGCAGCGAGAGCAGCGGGTCGATCGGGTACCAGCCGGTCAGAAGGATCACGCCGGCTGCGATCAGCGCTGCGACCGAGCCCAGAAGATCGCCCATCACATGGGCCAAGGCGCCGCGTATGTTGAGGTTTTCCCGGTCCGCCCCGTGCAGAACGGCGAACGCGGCGATGTTCACAAAAAGCCCCAGCGCGGCGACCACCGCCATGCCCAGTCCTGCGACCGGTTCGGGGTCGAGGAGCCGGCCGATCGCCTCGGCGACGATCCAGATCACCAGCACTGCAAGGGTGATCGCGTTGGCGAAGGCGGCGAGCACCTGAAGCCGGTCGAAGCCGAAGGAGCGCTTGGGATCGGCCGGCCGGCGCGACAGGCGGAAGGCGAGCCAGGCCAGCGTCAGCGCGCCGAAATCGGTGAGCATGTGGGCCGCATCGGCCAGAAGCGCGAGCGATCCGGTGAGGATCCCGCCCACCAGCTCGGCGAACATGAAGGCGCCGGTCAGCCCCGCCGCGATCAGCGCCCGGCGCTCGTTGGAGGCGTCCACTCCGTGGTGGTGATGATGGTGACCGCCCCCGCCCTGGCCGCGGCCATGATGGTGATGACCGGCGTGATCGTGGGGAGAGCCGGATTCGCCCGGGTGATCGTGGGGATGGTCTTGCGCCATGGCGGAGGATTAACGCGCCGCGCGCCCCGCTGTCACCCTGATCCGGCCGCCCCGGCCCGGTTTCGCGATCCCCGGCGACCGATGCTATCCTCCCCCTCACAATTGAATTGCAGGGGACACGCCATGAAAACGATCATCACCGTCGCGAGCGCCGCCGCTCTGGCCGCCGCCGCCTCTTCCGGCGCCACCGCCGGTCAGGCGCGCATCGAGACCGACGAGGATCTGGCGGTCTGCGCCGGCATCTATCTGGCTTTGCATTGGGTCGAACCGCTGGTGGACCGCACGGCTGAAGAGGTGGGCGACCCCGTCACCGTGTATGTGGACGACGAGTACACGATCCGCCGGGCGATGGAGCGCGACTTCCGGCGCGGAGAGGCGACCGGGATGATCGACGCCTGGAACGCGATACTGAATCGCTACAAGGATCGGGGTTGCAACCGCGACTATTACGTCAGCGACAAGCGCGCCATGTGCGAGGCGCTGCGGCTGTTCAACAGCTCGGACAAGCGCTTGATGAACTGCCCGGACTGAGCGCGGACCTCGCCCTCACCCCGATCCCGCCTTCCAGATCACCACCACCGCCCAGTGCAGGGCGACGGCCGTCCATAGACTGCCCGAGCGGTGCACGAGCACCGTGCAGACCAGCCCGAGAAGGCCGGCGAGCGCCAGGAAGCCGGGCTCGGCGAAGACCGGCTGGGCGGCGGGCAGGGACAGGGCGATCTGGATCGGGTGCCAGGCGACGAACAGCGCGAGGCTGGCTGCGCTGGCAGCCAGCGCCGCCGCCCCGTCCGGCCGATCCGGCTGAAGCACGCCCCGGAACACCAGCTCCTCGCCCAGCGCCGGGACGATCACGGCGATGAGCGCGAGCGCGGCGAACGCAGCCGGGTCGGCGGTCAGGCCGGGCAGCGCGGGGTCGAACGCCGCCGCGCCGCCGATCGCCGGGACGGCCCACGCGGCGACCGCCAGAACCGCCAGCCCGATTGCGGCTTCGGCCCAGTCCCGGAGGGAGGGCGCGGTCCGCACCCGGCGTGCTGCGGCTGCGAGCGCTCTTGACGCGGTGCGGCAGGAAGGTCTCATCTGGCGCCCGATCTGCCGGGACCCCATGTCCCGGCGCAAGACGATAACTCGCGCCGCCGCGCCGCGCAGCCGGCGACGGGGCCGAGGCTATAACAGGAGACGGCTAATGGCTTCCGAAGATCCGATCGTCATCGTCGGCATGGCGCGCACCCCGATGGGCGGCCTGCTGGGCGAGCTTTCCGCCCTGTCGGCGAACGAGCTGGGCGCCGAAGCGGTGAAGGCCGCGCTCGCCGAAGCCGGCGTCGCCGGCGAGGACGTGGACACGATCTACATGGGCAACGTGCTGGGCGCAGGGCAAGGCCAGGCCCCCGCGCGCCAGGCCGCGATCAAGGCGGGCATGCCCAAGTCGGTCGAGGCGACCACGCTGAACAAGATGTGCGGCTCGGGCATGCAGGCGGCGATCATGGGCCGCTCGGCGATCCTGTCGGGCGAATCCGGCATCGTGGTGGCCGGCGGCATGGAATCGATGACCAACGCCCCGCACCTTCTTCCCAACCACCGCACCGGCTTCAAGTACGGCCATGACGCGGTGAAGGACCACATGGCCCAGGACGGGCTCGAGGACGCCTACGAGAAAAAGGCGATGGGCGTGTACGCCGACATGATCGCGCGGGAGAACCAGTTCACCCGCGAGGACCAGGACGCCTACGCCATCGAGACGCTGAACCGCGCCACGAAAGCCACCGAATCCGGCGCCTTCAAGCGCGAGATCACCCCGATCACGATTAAGGGCCGCAAGGGCGAGACCACCGTCGACACCGACGAGCTGCCCCGCCGCGCCAAGCCCGAGAAGATCCCCTCCCTGCGTCCGGCCTTCAGCCCCGACGGCACGGTGACGGCGGCGAACGCGTCGGCGATCTCCGACGGTGCGGCGGCTCTGGTGCTGATGCGCCTTTCCGAAGCCGAGCGCCGGGGCCTCAAGCCGCTGGCGAAGATCACCGCCACCGCCGCGCACGCCCATGAGCCCGCCTACTTCACCACCGCGCCGGTCCCGGCCATGCGCAAGGTGATGGAGAAAGCCGGCTGGCAGACCAAGGACGTCGATCTGTTCGAGATCAACGAAGCCTTCGCCGTGGTCCCGATGATCGCGATGAAGGAGCTGGGCCTGAGCCACGACGTCATCAACATCCATGGCGGCGCCTGTGCGCTGGGCCACCCGATCGGCGCCTCGGGCGCGCGCATCATGGTGAGCCTCATCTCGGCGATGGAGCAGAACGACGTCAAAAAAGGCGTCGCCTCGCTCTGCATCGGCGGCGGCGAAGCCACGGCGGTCGCGATCGAGCGCTTCTAGGGCTCGCTCACACCGACGCGAAAAAGAACCCCGCCGGAGCGATCCGGCGGGGTTTTTTGGTTTGGGTGGGTCCGGAGCCTGCCGACTTTGGTGCTTGGTCGTACGCCGTCAAGCGATCCTCAGCCCGCCACGCCCAGCGAACCCGACAGGGCGGCGAGCCCGTCGTTCACATGTTCGGCCACAGTGATGAGGCCGAAGCCGAGAGCCTCAAAGATTCCAAACAACACGCCGATGGCGAGAAAGCCGAGTGCGAGCGCCAGCGCTGCGCCGATCATCCACTGAAAAGACAAGCCGAGCGCGGCGACGTTACGCCGCCATCCGGTGAACTTTGCGAAGTCGGCGGGCAGGTAATTCGTCACCAGAAAGGCATGCACGCCCGGCACGCCGCGAAGCACCGACAGCGCCCCGAGAGTCAGATTGACGAGGGACGGAATAAACGTCGTGAAAACCGTGACATAAATCCACCAAAGAGACGGGGCGCCCGGGTCCTCGCGCAAAAGCGCAACCACCTGCGGCACGTCGAGCACGGGCGTGAAACCGCCCGCCGCCGCGGCGATGTTTAGAACCTGGACGTAGGCTAGCGTGGCGATGACGAGCAAGAAAAGTACGACCACCGCCACGAGGACATCGATTACGCCCGTGAGCAAAGGCCACCAGCCGCCGCGCGCAAGACCGTTCTTCAGCAAAAGGCGCGTGAACCCGAGTGAGACCCAGTCGAATACTGCATTCACCAGGGGTAGCGCCCAGACCATGAGCATTAGACCCCATGCCGGCTCAATGTCGAACGTCACCATGCGAGGGGATAGTGCAATCAGGATCGGAGCGGAGGCGAGCAAGAGTGGAAAGTACAGCCACCAGTCCAAACCTGGTCGCAATTTATTCAAATATTTGGCAACAACTGATAATATTGCTCCAACGAATATTCCAAATAACATTATTATTATGTATACCGCTAGCCCCATCACGCTTGCCTCTACAATCACAAATGCATAAATTACTACAGCTATTAGAATAATAATACCTCCATTCCATAATAAAGCAACTATCGCAATGGATGCAAGTGCAAATACTGCTGTAAATGATCCGAACACCGTGAAAGCAAGGCTTATCATTCCTACGGTTGCGCCAAAAAACACAGTAAAACGGGCCACAATCCAGAAGACTGTCTGGTGACTGCGCTTCGGCTTGCAAAGCCAAACCGCAGCGGCCAAATATGCGCCAACGGATACTGCGTGCAGGGCGCGAAGTCCGCTGTCCGTGTCGTTAGGGAATCCAAGAGCTGCTGCGACTGGGTCCGGCTGGCCGGAAATCCACCAGCCGACCAGCATCGCCAGTAACGGGTATATCAGCGCCAGAAGGACGCACCGGTCCATCGCTCCCCAGGTCCAAGTCGGGCTCGGTTTGGCGTCTGGGTTGTCATGGAAAAACCGATCGACGCTGCGCAACGCGCTGCGCAGGCGCACCTCATAGGTTTGGCCCTGAATACCGCCCGCCCCGACCCGCTCGCGCAACGCCTGATACTGGCGCACCTCCTCGTCATAGCTTGCTGCGCCAGCCTGTAGCTGACCGGCATCCGGCAAGCGTGCACGATTTACGGCGAAGCTCGCGACCCAGAACACAAGAAGGGCGATCAGGAAGCCGGCCGGGTACTTGCCCAGAACGTCGGCGAACAGGTCGTACAACGATAGAATGTCGACCCACATCGCCCCCCCCGATACCAGCCGTTTACAACCTGCCGCATTGGCTACGCCCATACAAGCATACAACAGGGCGGACGAAGCACCGCCTCGCCGGGCACTCGCATTTTAGGGCGTCGCCTCGCTCTGCATCGGCGGCGGCGAAGCCACGGCGGTCGCGATCGAGCGGTTCTAGGGCTCGCTTACACTGACGCAAAAAAGAACCCCGCCGGAGCGATCCGGCGGGGTTTTTCGCGTTCGGCCCGAGCCGGGCGCCTACCAGTACCAGCGGCCGTCGTCCTCGAGACGCGCATTCAGCACGTCGGGGTCGGGATCGCAGACCCATTCCCAGCGGTCAGTCCAGTTATAGACATCCAGAGACCGGGTCATTTCCTGGCCGGGGCGCAGTTCAAACCGGGTCCGCGAACCGTCCTCCACGTACAGATGCACGGTGCAATACTCGGAGGTCTGATTCCTCATCTGATAGCTGGCCACGCCATTGCGGATCTGGGTGCACACGCGGATATCGTCACGTTCACCGGAGCAATCGCGCTGGTCGGGATACTCAATCTGGTAGCCGGCGCTCATCGCCATCGCGTCGTTCAAGGCTCTTAGCGACCCGTCGTTACACGCCGTCACGCCGAAACCGATCGCGGCTACACCCAAAACTTTGAGAATATTCATAATTCACCCCCCCCTTGCTTCGATCTCGGGGGTAACAAATTCCAGGCGATACCGTCAAAATTCTGGGGTTCGGCCGCTCCCTACTCCCCGCCCGCCTCAAAACTGAAATCGTCCAGCGAGGCGATGGCGGCGTTCAGGGCGTCGCCCCAGCCGCGGGAGAGATAGGTGAAATAGGGGTCGTCGGGCTCGAAGCGTTTTTCGTGACCGGCGTCGAAGCTGTCAGTCCGGTAGGTCTGAAGATCGAGCGGCATGCCGACCGACAGATTGGCCTTCAGCGTGGAGTCGAAGGACAAAAGCAGCAGTTTGACCGCCTCCTCGAAGGTCATGTCCCGGCGATAGCCCCTGAGGAGGATCGGGCGGCCGTACTTGGTCTCGCCGATCTGGAAGAACGGGTTCTCCTCGCTGGCTTCGATGAAATTACCTTCGGGATAGACCAGGAACAGGCGCGGCTCGGCGCCTTCGATCTGCCCGCCCACGATCACGGTCGCGCTGAAGACCGCGGCGGCGGCGCTTTCCGGGCCCTCGGCGGTCTGGTTTTTCACCACTTCGCGCAGGGTGGCGCCGACGATCTTGGCGACCTGGAACATGGTGGGCGCGTGGCGGATGGACTGGTCGCGCTTGCCGGCCTCGGCCATGCGCTCGCCCAGAAGGCTGACCACGGCCTGGGTGGTGGCCAGATTGCCCGCGGTCATGATCGTGATCACCCGCTCGCCCGGCTCGCGCCAGGTGAACATCTTGCGGAAGGTGAAGATGTTGTCGACGCCTGCATTGGTGCGGGTGTCGGACATGAAGACCAGGCCGGAATCAAGGCGCAGGCCGACGCAATAGGTCATGAGCGAATCCGTATAGCGCCGAAGACGGCCACCAAGCGTTACGCCCGAACCGCCGTTGCGGCAACGGGCGATATCGGGCGGCTCAGGAACGGCGCAAAGGCGGCCGGGTTTCAACAAAAGCTGAAAGATTTGACGCGCCGCAGCATGACGCGAACACCGTTCGCGCGCTTGCAAAACACCGCGCGCGGGTCTAGGTCGCGGCGCGCAAACGCCTCGCTGGGCCTCAGAAAACGTACGGACAAATCATGGCTGACGCTTCCCCGCGCTTCCACGTGCCCGCCCCGCCTTTCCGGCCCGGCGACGAGCCCGACTTCCAGTTCCTGAAGCTGCCCAAGGCCGGCGAGGCGAAACGCCCCGACCCCGGCGTGGCGGCCGCGGAGACCCGCGAGCTGGCGCTCGGCCTGGTCGGCGTGCTCGACCACAACCATCAGGCCGTGGGCGAGTGGGACCCGAAACTGAGCGCGGAAATTCTGCGCGAAGGCCTGGGGCACATGGTGCTGACCCGGATCTATGACGACCGGATGCTGAAGCTCCAGCGCCAGGGCAAGATGAGCTTCTACATGAAGTCCACCGGCGAGGAGGCCGTCGCGGTCGCCGCCGCCATGGCGCTGGACAAAAAGGACATGGTGTTCCCCAGCTATCGCCAGCAGGGCATCCTGTTCGCGCGCGGGCGCAACATCGTGGACATGATGTGCCACTGCATCTCCAACAGCCGGGACAATCTCAAGGGCCGCCAGCTGCCGGTGCACTACACCTGGAAGGACGGCGCGTTCTTCACGATCTCGGGCAATCTGGGCACCCAGTTCCCCCAGGCCGTCGGCTATGCGATGGCCTGCGCCTACAAGGGCGACGGGCAGGTCACCGCGAGCTGGATCGGCGACGGCACCACCGCGGAAGGCGATTTCCACGGCGCGCTCACCCTGGCCTCGACCTATCGCGCGCCGGTGATCCTGAACGTGGTCAACAATCAGTGGGCCATCTCGACCTATCAGGGCATCGCGCTGGGCGACGCGCCGACCTTCGCTTCCAAGGGGCTGGGCTACGGCGTGGCGAGCATCCGGGTGGACGGCAACGACTTCCTGGCGGTCTATGCGGCGACGAAATGGGCGCACGAGCGGGCGGCCGCGGGCGAGGGCGCGACCTTGCTGGAGCTGTTCACCTATCGCGGCGACGCGCATTCGACCTCCGACGATCCCAGCAAGTACCGGCCCAAGACCGAGTACGGCGTCTGGCCGCTGGGCGATCCGATCGAACGGCTGAAACAGCACCTGATCGGCCAGGGCGAATGGGACGAGAAGCGCCACGCCAAGCTCGAGGAGGAGATGACCAAGCTCGTCGTCAAATCCTACAAGGAAGCCGAGAGCTACGGCACGCTGCATGACGGCCCGCTGTCGCCGACCGAATCCATCTTCGAGGACGTGTACGCCGAGCAGGACTGGCGGCTGAAGCGCCAGCGCCGGGATCTGGGGGTCTGACGGTGAACGCTTCGCACCCTCTTTCCCAGCGCGCCGGCCGCCCCTCCCTCCCCCTCGGGGGAGGGTCGGGGTGGGGGGCTGCGCCAGCTTTCCGCACGAGCGCGCCCTTCGATCTCCACCCCACCCCGGCCCTCCCCTCGAGGGGAGGGAGGGCTGAGCTGCAATCCTGTGCAGGACGGAACTGACGCCATGGCCGTGAAGAACATGATCCAGGCGCTGAACGACGCCATGGACGTCCTTCTGACGAACGATCCCGACGTGGTGATCTTCGGCGAGGACGCGGGCTATTTCGGCGGGGTGTTCAAGACCACCGACACGCTGCAGGGCAAACACGGCGCGGACCGGGTCTTCGACACTCCGATCAACGAAGCCGCGATCGCCGCGATGGCGGTCGGCATGGCGGCGCGGGGCCTCAAGCCCATCGCGGAGATCCAGTTCGCCGACTACATCTTCCCCGCGATCGACCAGATCGTCTCGGAGATGAGCCGCATCCGCTATCGCTCGGCGGGCCAGTTCACCTCCGGCTGCGTGGTGCGCACCCCCTGGGGCGGCGGCATCCGGGGCGGGCAGACCCACTCGATGAGCCCCGAGGCCTTCTTCACCCACGTGCCCGGCGTGAAGGTGGTGGTCCCCTCCACCCCGTATGACGCCAAGGGCTTGCTGATCGCCTCGCTTGAAAGCGGCGATCCGGTGATCTTCTTCGAGCCCAAGCGGATCTATAACGGCCCGTATGACGGCGTGCCCGACAAGCCGCTCCTGAGCTGGGCCAAGCATCCCAAGGGCGAGGTGCCCGACGGGCACTACACCGTGAAGCTGGGCGAGGCGGACGTCGTGCGCGAGGGCGAGGCCTGCACGGTCGTCACCTACGGCACGCTGGTCCACGTCGCCGAAGCGGCCTGCGAAGCCAGCGGCATCGACGCTGAGATCATCGATCTCAGGACGCTCGTGCCCTACGACATCGAGACCATCGCCAGGTCGGTGAACAAGACCGGCCGGGTCGTCGTCGCCCATGAAGCGCCGCGCACGTCCGGTTTCGGCGCGGAGCTGGCCGCCCAGATCCAGGAAGAGTGCTTCTACGCGCTCGAAGCGCCGGTCTACCGCCTGACCGGCTGGGACACGCCCTACCCGCACGCCCATGAATGGGCCTACTTCCCCACCCGTGATCGCATGGTCCGCGCCATGAAGACCGTGACGGAGGCCGTCTGAGCCATGAGCGAATACAAGTACAAGCTCCCTGACGTGGGCGAAGGCGTGGTCGAGGCCGAGATCGTCGAATGGCACGTCAAGGAAGGCGACACGGTCAAAGAAGACCAGCACATCCTCGATGTGATGACCGACAAGGCGACGGTGGAGATCCCCTGCGCGGTCAACGGCGTGGTCAAGAAGATCGTCGGCGAGCCCGGCGAGGTGATCGCAGTGGGCACCGAGATCCTGTTCATCGAGGTCGAGGGATCGGTTCCCGACGACGTCGAGGAGACCAAGCCGGTCGAAACCGAAGACACCGCGGTCGCTGAAGAGCCGGCGAAGGACGAAGCGCCGGTGTCCTCCCCCGCGAGCGGGGGAGGTGCTTCCGAAGGAAGCGGAGGGGGCGGCGCGGCCGCTGAAAAGCCCTCCAAGGCCGAAGAGAAGAAACCGGCGGCGCCCGCCCCCTCCGCTGGCTCCGCGAGCACCTCCGCCGCGAGCGGGGGAGGACAAAGACCCGCCGGCGAGCGCCCGCTGGCGAGCCCGGCCGTGCGCAAGCGCGCGCTTGAGAAAGACATCGACCTTTCCGCCGTGCCGGGCACCGGCCCGGCCGGGCGGATCACGCACGAGGATCTCGACGACTTCATCGCCGCGGGCGGCCGGCTGGTCTCCAAAGCCGGCGGATCAGGCGGGGCCTCGCGTCAGGCGCGCACCGGCGTGTCAGAGCAGAAAGTGGTCGGGCTGCGCCGCAAGATCGCTGAGAACATGGCGCTGTCCAAGCGCACCATTCCGCACATCACCTATGTCGACGAGATCGACCTGACCGCGCTCGAAGACCTGCGCGCGCACATGAACGCCACGAAGGACGCCGATCAGCCCAAGCTGACCATCATCCCCTTCCTGGTGCTCGCGCTGACCAAGGCACTGCCGCACTTCCCGCAGGCCAACGCGCATTACGACACCGACGAGGGCGTGCTGACCCAGTATGAGGGCGTTCATTGCGGCATCGCCGCGGCGACGCCCAAGGGCCTGATGGTGCCGGTGATCCGTCACGCCGAAAGCCTCGACGTCTGGCAGATCGCCGCCGAAGTGAAGCGCCTCGCCGACGCCGCCCGAGACGGCAAGGCGAGCCGGGAGGAGCTGTCGGGCTCCACCATCACCATCACCTCGCTGGGCGCGATCGGCGGGATCGTCACCACCCCGGTGATCAACCATCCCGAGACCGCGATCATCGGCGTGAACAAGATGCAGACCCTGCCGCGCTACGACGAGGCCGGGCGCGTGGTGCCGCGCAAGATCATGAACCTGTCCTCCAGCTTCGATCACCGGATCGTGGACGGCTACGAAGCCGCCCAGCTGGTGCAGAAGATGAAGGCGCTGCTGGAAAACCCGGCGACGCTGTTCATGTAGGGCGGGCGCGGCTGAGGCCTTCCCGGGCTCGACTTCAGCGCCCCGCCCCCCTCTCAGAGGGGGGAAGCAAGACGAGAGGTGGCGGTCGATCCAGTCGCGGGCTGGGTCGCTGGCGCCCTGCCCCGGAACGCCCCTCCCCCGTGCTCCGTTTCGTATTCAGCGAAACAGAAACGGAGCCTTCCCATGCGTTCCTTCGTGATTTTCCTGATCGGTACGATCATCGCCGTGGCCGGCGTCAGCTTCGCCATGGTTCAGCTGGGCGTGCCGCAGATGTGGATCGGCGTGACCGTCGCGGTGATCATCGGCATCGCCATCGCCTCGGGCGCGGGCCTTGCGCGCAAGGACAAGAATTCCGACAGCGGCCAGGTGAACGTCAACGCCGGCGGCGGCGAGCAGCAGCGCTCCTCGTAAGGCGTACGGCCATCCCAGCGCGAGGCTTCCCCTCGCGCGCTCCAGCGTCTACACCGCGCGCCGTAACGGTGCGCCTTTCAGACGCTGGAGTTTTTCATGGCCAAGTCCCGCAAATGTCAGGTTCTCGTCGTCGGTGGCGGTCCGGGCGGCTACCCGGCCGCGATCCGCGCCGGACAGCTGGGCCTGGACACGGTGATCGTGGACAAGCACGGGCTGGGCGGCGCCTGCCTCAATCGCGGCTGCATCCCGTCGAAGGCCTTCATCCACGCCGCCTCGCGCTATGAGGAGATGGTCCACACCGCCGACACCGGCGAGATGGGCATTTCGCTGAACGCCGCGCCTAAGCTGGACATGGCGGGCCTCACCGCCTGGAAGGACGGCATCGTCGGCAAGCTCACCAAGGGCGTGGGTCAGCTTCTGAAAGCGGCCAAGGTCGAGGCGATCGCCGGCTGGGCGGAGTTCTCCAACGCCAAGACCTGCACGGTGACCACCGAGGACGGCGAGACGATCGAGATCACCGCCGAAAACGTGATCCTCGCCACCGGCGCGAAAGAAGTCGAGCTGCCCTTCATGCCGTTCAGTGAAACGGTGATCGGCTCGACTGGCGCCCTCGAACTCACCGAAAAGCCGGAAAACCTCGTCGTCGTCGGCGGGGGGTATATCGGCCTCGAACTCGGGATCGCCTTCCGCAAGATGGGCTCCAGTGTCGCCGTGGTCGAAGCCATGGACCGGATCCTGCCCAGCTACGACAAGGAGCTGATCCGCCCGGTCGAGATGTGGCTGAAGAAGAACAAGGTCGCCCTGCATCTCAAATCCAAAGCCAAGGGCGTGGTCGAAGAGGGCGGGCAGACCTTCCTCGAATACACCGACGAAAAAGGCGAGAACCAGCGGCTGAAGGCCGACAAAGTGCTGGTCGCGGTCGGCCGCAAGCCGGTCACCGAAGGCTGGGGCCTTGAAAAGATGGGCCTCGAGATGGACGGCGCGTTCGTGAAGGTCAACGAACGCTGCGAGACCGGCATGCGCGGGGTCTACGCCATCGGCGACCTCGTCGGCGAGCCGCTGCTGGCGCACAAGGCCACCCATCAGGGCGAGACCGTCGCCGAGCTGATCGCCGGAAAGCGCCGCGTCTTCGACCCCGTCGCCATCGCCGCGGTCTGCTTCACCGAGCCCGAACTCGTCGGCGTCGGCATGAACCCGGACGACGCGAAGAAGGCCGGGATCGAGACGATCGTGGGCAAGTTCCCGCTCGCCGCCTCGGGCCGGGCGCTGACCATGGACGGCGGCAAGGACGCAGGCTTCGTGCGCGTCACCGCGCGGAAGGACGATCACGTGATCCTCGGCATCCACGCGGTGGGCCTGCACGTCTCCGAGCTGTCAGGCGAATTCGCCCTGGCCGTGGAGATGGGCGCCCGGCTTGAAGACATCTCCGGCACCATCCACGTGCACCCCACCCTGACCGAAGCCTTCGCGGAAGGCGCCCTCGCCGCGCTCGGCCACCCGATCCATATCTCGGCGTAGGCTCTAAATCCCTGAATTCCCGGCCGAACCCCCGGACCTGATCCGGGGGAAGCGCCGGGACCTCAGGCAGGATCAAGCGCTCTCCCCCTCGTCATCCCCGCGAAAGCGGGGACCCAGAGCTCATCAGGTGCCGGCGCCCACGGCCCCCGGGTCCCCCTGGCGCGGGAATGACGAAGGCGGAAGTTCACCCCGTCGCGGCGATCCAGCCCCCGCCCAGCACGCGGTCGTGGTCCGGCGCGTCGTAGAACACGCAGGCCTGGCCCGGCGCGACGCCTTCTTCGCCCGCATCCAGCAGCACGAAGACGCCGTCCTCGCCGACGTCCAGCGCGGCGGGGCTCGGCGGGCGGGTGGAGCGGACCTTCACGCCGATCTTCGCGCCGTCGGCGTCAGTGAGATCGCCCTCCCCGATCCAGTTCACATCCGCCAGCCTGATGCGGCGCACGGCCAGCGCCTCGCGCGGGCCGACGACGACGCGCGCGTTTTCCGCATCGAGCCTGATCACGTAGAGCGGCTCTCCGGTGGCGACGCCCAGGCCCCGGCGCTGGCCGACCGTGTAGCGAATCACGCCGTCATGGGTCCCAAGCACCCGGCCGTCGAGATGGACGATCTCGCCGGGACGGCTGGCGCCGGGGCGCACTTTCTCGACCACGCTGGCGTAATCGCCGTCGGGCACGAAGCAGATGTCCTGGCTGTCGGGCTTGGCGGCCACCACGAGGCCCATCGCCGCGGCGAGCTCGCGGGTCTGGTCCTTCTCAAGATGGCCCAGCGGAAAGCGCAGATAATCCAGCTGCTCGGCTGTGGTGGCGAACAGGAAGTAGGACTGGTCTTTCCCGGCGTCCGCCGCCCGGCGAAGCTCGGCCCGGTTGCCGTTCACGGCGCGGCGGATGTAGTGGCCGGTCACCAGAGCGTCCGCGCCCAGCTGCCTGGACGTGGCCAGTAGGTCGGCGAACTTCACAGACTGGTTGCACCGCACGCAGGGGATGGGGGTGGAGCCCGCAAGGTACGTGTCGGCGAAATCCTCGATCACCGCTTCGCGAAACCGGGTCTCGTAATCGAGCACGTAATGGGGAAAGCCCATCGCCTCGGCCACGCGGCGGGCGTCATGGATGTCCTGGCCGGCGCAGCACGCGCCCTTGCGATGGATCGCCTCGCCGTGATCGTAGAGCTGCAGCGTCATGCCGACGACGGAATACCCCGCCCGGTGCAGCACTGCGGCCACGACCGAGCTGTCCACGCCGCCGGACATGGCCGCGACGACGCGATGGTCTTCGGGCCGGCCGCCGAGCTCGAGAAAATCACCCGTGAGGCCGTACTCGGCCATCAGCGCGTCCACGCGGGCCGCGTCGAACGCCTCCACCCCCGGCGGGGCGGGCGCCCGCGCCGGCGTGTTCGAGATCAAACTCGCCATCTTTTCCTCTCCCCCGCCGGTTCAAGGCCGGCGGCGAACGAAACCGAGCGCCGGCATATAAGCCAAAGCGGGCGGAAATGCGAGGGGCGGGAGCTATCGCACTCTGGAGCCAAGAAGCTGCTTTTTGCTTCAAAATTCTCCCTTGAGGCGTATTTTGCTTCCATGGCGATTAAATTTCCTCCGAAGCCGGGGTTGCTGCTCCTATGTGATTATTCGCTTGGTGGGTTCCGCCCTCCTGAAATGGTCAAGCGAAGGCCCGCAATTGTGCTGTCCCCTCGGCTGCGCCATCGAGAAAACCTTGTCGCAGTTGTGCCGCTGTCAGAGAGCCCGCCCGCACGTGACCTAAACTATGTGGTTGGCATCGAACTGCACTTCGACCTGCCAAGCTTCCCAGGCAAGCTGAAGTGGGCCAAATGCGACATGGTAGCGACGGTGGGGTTTTTCCGCCTCGACCTGTTCAGAACGGCGCGCATGCCCAGCGGAAAAAGGAAGTATCTGCAGCCGATCTTACCGGCGAAAGATCTGGAGAGAGTCAAAAGTGGCGTGCGCAGCGCTCTGGGGCTCAAGGATTAAGTTGTAACCGAAGCCGATTTTCGCTATATAACGAACCGCTAGCTCCCGGCTCCGGCCGGTGAGCCTCAAGACCTCGAAAGAGGCGGGCCCCGCCGTGGCGAAACCAAGCCAGGCGGGGCTTCTTCGTTAAGCCCCTACCTCAAAAACGGCAGCAGGCTGACCTGGCTGAGGCTGGCGAAGGTGCGCGCGGAGACTTCCACGGCGGTCTGGGCCTGGGTGAGGCGGCTGGCGGCTTCGGCCATGTCGGCGTCCTCGAGGCCGGCGATCATTTCCTGCAGATAGTCCGCGCGGTCCTTGTGGGACTGGATGGTCGCCTCGATCCGGGCCTGTTTGGAGCCGTTCTCGCCCATGGCGTCGTTGATCGTTTCGAAGGCGGCGATGACGTTGGTGATCTCGCTGCGCACATAGGTCTGCTGGGCGTCGGTCATCGGCCCGTCGAAGGGCCCGTCCGGGCCGTCGTGGAAATCGGCCAGCCGCTCGAACACCGCCATCAGCCCGCCGACCACCTCTTCGGCGGTGCGGTTCACGTCGATCGAGGTGTCCTCGTCGATGCGCGCGGTCTGCCGGCGGCCGGGATCCTCGAACACCGCGGAGACGTCGGGGACGGCGGCCTGAAGATCGGCGAGCGTGTTCGCGTTGAGCGGGGCGGCGTCCGTGCGCACGCCGGAGAACACGAAGGAGCCCGAGAACTTCGTGCTGAGCGCGCCGACCACGCGGTCGAAGCTCTCGCGCACCTTGCTCATCAGCTGGGTGCCGTCCGCGGTGGTGAGCGCGGTCCGAAGCTCGGTCGCCGCGTCGGAAAGCTCGCGATAGGCGAGATCCTGCACTTCCAGCCGGTTGGCGAGGCGCTCGTTGGCGGCGGTGAAGGTGTCGGTGCGGACCTTGGCAGCCCGCGCGGTCATGATCGTCTCCGCGGCGTTGGCGTAGCCCTTGAGGTCGGGCGCCTTCTTGCCGGTGGAGAGCTGTTCGCGCGCGTCATAGGCCTCGCGCTGGGCCTTCATCAGGTCAACGAGCGCGGACTGGGCGGCGGCCTGGGTGGAGATACGCATCGTGTCGCCTTCCCTTACATGTTCAGCAGGGTGTCGGTCATTTCCTTGGCGGCCTGGAGAAGGCGCGCCGAGGCGTTATAGGCCTGCTGGTAAAGCGTCATCCGGGCGAGCTCTTCATCAAGGCTCACCCCTTCCACGTCGCCGCGCTTCTGGTCGGCGGCGGCCTTCACCGAGGCTGCGGCCTGCTCGGCGCGCATGGCCCGGGCCGCGCGCGAGCCGACATCTCCGGCCAGCCGCGCGGCGAATTCGCCCAGCGTCGCCTGACCGCCCGCGAGCCCGCCTGCGGCCTGGAAGGCGCGCTTGGTGTCGAGCGCGCTGAACAAAGCCTGCCCGCCGCGATTATCGCCCTCGGCGAGGACGAGATCGCCGGGGACCGCGCCTGCGATCTCGAGCTGTGCGAAGGCGAGGCGGCCGGAATCGGCGCGGATTTCGGTGTTCACCTCGAAGCTCTCGGCCCGATTCATCCGCGCCGCGTCGCCGACGCCGAAGAGCTGGGTGAAGCTGAGCCCGGTCGTGCCGCGCTGGGTGGAGTCGGTGGTCACCGAAACGTCGAAGCGCTCGTAACCGGCGGCGGGGGTGAAATTGAGCTGGCCGTTCGCGCCCAGCGAAAACGCGCCGTAGCGGCCGAGCCCCGAGACCGGGTTGTTCAGCGCGGCGATCTGATCGGCGAGCGTGGCGCCGGTGACCGGCACGAGAATCTCGGCGGCGCGCTGCCCGTCGGGCGTCTCCACCTTGAAGCCCAGCTCACCGCCGGGATTGAGCCCGTGCGGGCTGGCCGCGGAAAGCCCGGTCTGGAAAAAGCCCGGCCGGGCGCTGTCGACGATGTCGTTGAGCCCGAAGAAATGCGAGAAGCCCCGCCCGCCGATCGAAGAGGGCGTGTTCGCGTCCTGCGCGCTCGCCACGCCCTGGGCCGGGTCGGCCGCGGTGATCGTAAGCCGGCCGTTCGTGAAGCTCGCCGCGGCCGTCCCGCCGAACGCGGCGTTCAGGCTGGTGACGAGATCGGCGATGGTCGGCGCGGCCGCCCCGTTCACGGTGAAGCCCGCCCCGGTCACGCCGACGTCGACGCTTTGAACGAGCGTGCCGTCCGCAGCGACGATCGCAAGCTGGGCGAGGCCCGAACCGGTGACGGTGTCCGCGCCCAGAAGACCGGTGTTCCGCCCTTCCAGAGTGTTCGGCGCGGGGTAGGACGCGCTGGCGTTATGCGCGGCGTTGAGCGCGTCCGCCGCGCCGGCGGCGAACTCGGCCAGCCCGTCGGCGACGGCGGCGAGTTCGGTATCGCGCAGATCGATGAAGCCGCGGATCTCGCCGGACCGGATGGCGGGGGTGAGATCGACCTCCGCGCCGGAGGCGGACACCGTCGCGGTGATCTGGCCGTAATCGACGCCGTACGCCCCGGTGCCGGCGGGGACGTAGGTCAGCTCCAGTCTTGAATTGTCGAGAAGCCCCACCCCGTTCTCGGTGCGGATGAACATCCGCCCGTCGGCCTGGATCTCGGCTTTCACGTCCATAAGCGTGGACAGCTCGTTTAAGAGCTCGGCCTGCCGGTTCGCCGCGCCCGAGGTGTCGGTGCCGCTGGCCGCGAGGCCCTGCACCTGCCCGTTCAGCGACTGAAGCTCGGCGAGGATTTCATTGGCGCGGGAGACCGCTTCGCCGACGCGCTTGTCGGCCTCGTCGCGCAGGGCGCGCACTTCGGCGGACAGGCGCGCAGCCTCGTCGAAGAAGCTCTGAAGATCGCTGGCGGCGCTGAGGCGCGACACCCGCTCGGCGCTGTCTGCGGCGGCTGCGCCCAGGCTTGCGAAAGCCTGGTTGAGGCGGCCGAACAGCGAGCCCTCGTCGTCGGGCGCGCCGAACTGGGCCTGAAGCCGGTCCAGCGCCGCAGACACCGCCGAGGCGGCCGAGGCGTCGGAAGCGGCGCGCATCGAGGCGGCCTGCAGATACCGGTCGGTGACGCGGGTGACGCCGGTGATCTCCACGCCCATGCCGATGCCCGCGGCGTTGCGGGCGGTCTGGTTAACCTCGGTGCGCGCATAGCCGGGCGTGTTGACGTTGGCGACGTTGTTGGACGCGGTGCGAAGGCCGATCTGGGCGGCCTGAAGTCCCGAGAGCGCGTTGCCGATGACGCCGTTCAGAGCCATGAGACCGCCTCCTTATATCCGCGCGCGAGGGCGATATTTGCCCGCCGAGCGGCAGATTCTGCCTTGACGAGCGGTGACGGCGCCAGCGCCCTGCACTCAGCGCAGAGCGTGTAAGCTACTGATCTTACTTCGCTTCTCATGGCGTTCCGCCTTTCCGGAGCTTCCGGCCGCTTTCGCGTTCGCAGAGATACGGCGCAAGGGACGGGCCAGATCGAAAGGAGAGAAAAAACCGGGCCTTGGCGGGGCAGACTCTGCCGCCAGGCCCGGCAGAGTCTGCCCGCCGAAAGGCTGGAAACACCTCTTAACGAGAGTTTACATGCTGTTTTTATTAGTGTTTCAGGTTTCGGCGCGCTGGCACGGGGCTTGAAAGACTGCTGTCGTACCGGCCCGCCAAAACGGCGCGCCATCACGAAGACGCGGCAAAAAGCGCGCACCCCATCGCCAGGTCACGCTCGCGCCATGCCGCAGGTCCAGCCTCTGTTTCCGGCTGCTCAGCCCACGCCCGACGCCCGTCCGGCCGTCCGCGACACTGGTGCGCCGGAAAGCGGGGGTGCGCCCGAGAGCGGGTTCGCCGCGTTCGTCGCCGGCGCGCAGGCTGACGCCGGCCGGGCCGCGCGCGGCGGCGATGCGCGCGCCGCAATCGTCAGCGACAAGGCCGCAGACGGCGCAGCCCCGGTCGCCCAGGCCGGCGAACGCGCCGCGCCGAGCCTTGAGGCGCGCAGCCGCGCTGTGCGCGAGGCGACGGGCGGCGGGTCTGCTGAAACAGCCGAAGCGCTGAAATCTGGTAGGACGCCCGGCGCGGCTGCGTCACCCGATCATGCCGGCCCGGCCGCCGCAGGCGCCGAGACCGCGCAGGGTCGGCCGAGCGCGGCCGCACCGACGGCGGCGCCAGCCCCTGACGTCGAGACGAACCCCCGCGGCGCCCGTTCCGGACCGCCCGCCACCGATGCGGCGCAGGTGGAGCGCAGCCGTAACGCGCCCGCAGCGCCGCAGAGCCCCCAGTCCCAAGCGCCCGCGATCCCCGCATCTCACGCTCCGGCGCCGGGCGCGGTGAAGGTGGAGACGGACACTGAGGCCGCCGCCGCGCCGAAACCGGCTGAGAGCGATAAGCCGGCCGACGAGGCGAAGGCCGCTCCGGCCGGCGTGCGTGCGGAAAAAGCCGCTGCGCCCGCTGACGCGCCGGACGCCGCCCCCGCCAGGCCCGCCGCTGCTTCCGGGTCCCAGGCCGCACAGCCCGCCTCAGAGCCCGCACCGCAAGCCGCCCCGCAGGCGGGTGACGCGCAGCCCGCAGACGCGCCTGACGCCGCGCCGCCCGCCCAGGGCCGCACCGATGCGCCGAAGGCCGACGCGGCGAAAGCTGATGCAGTCCCGGCCGCGAAAAACGGCGAGGCCGCGGGCCTGTCGGGCCTGAAGCCGGAGACCGGCGATCGGCGGGTGCGCGACGACGCGCCGCGCGCCGACCGGACCGGCGCGGAGATGCGCGAGGGCCGCCGCGCCGATGCCGCCGCGAAGTCTGACGCCGCGCCGCGCACAGACGCTGCGAACACTCCGCCGCACCCGCAATCTCAATCGCAGGCCCAGCCCGCGCCGCAAGGTACGCCGCAGGCAACCCCGCCCGCCTTCGCCGCCGCGCTCACGCGCGCACCGGTCTTCACTGGCACGGCGGCTGATCCGGCCCTGACCGAAGGCGCGACCGACACCGCCGGCGGCGAGCTCGATCCCGCGCTCGAACC
Organism: Oceanicaulis sp.; assembly: GCA_040112665.1. Lineage (NCBI taxonomy): Bacteria > Pseudomonadati > Pseudomonadota > Alphaproteobacteria > Maricaulales > Maricaulaceae > Oceanicaulis > Oceanicaulis sp. The sequence goes on from CP157796.1 coordinate 339,223, forward strand.
CGGCGCAATGCGCGGCGAGGCCCGCAGCGAAGCCGCCCGCCTGCCCGGCCAGGCCGGACAGGCTGCGCGCTTCACGCTGCAGACGGTGCAGCACCTCGCCGCCAGGGTCGCCCAGACCGCGGCGAACGGCGGGCGCACGGTGGACATCCGGCTCGATCCGCCCGAGCTGGGCCGGGTCGAGGTGCGCCTTGAAATGGGCTCTGACAATTCGGTGCGCGCGCTCCTGAGCGCGGAACGCGCCGACACGCTGGCCGAACTTCAGCGCACGGCGCGCGACCTTGAAAAGGCGCTCGCCGACGCCGGGCTCGACCTTGCCGAAAACGGGCTGGAATTCACCCTGTCCCAGCAGAACGGCGATGAGAGCGAGCGCGGCTCCGGCCGCTTTATCCCGGTCTTCGCCGAGAGCGAGGTCATGGCGCCCGAACCTGCGTCCGGCGCGATCAGAACTCCGCCCAGTCTTTACGGCTTCGCGCTCAGCGCAGCCGCCCGCCTCGATCTGAGAGCCTGACATGAACGAACTCAATCCGCTCGGCCTTGCTCTGCCCCAGACCGGCGCGCTGGCCGCCCAGGCCGGCGAGACCGCGACTGCGGTGGGAAATCTCGCGGACAATTTCGACACCTTCCTGACCCTGCTGACCGAACAGCTGCAGAATCAGGATCCGCTCGATCCGATGGACTCCCAGCAGTTCGTCCAGCAGCTGGTGCAGTTCTCCTCGGTCGAGCAGCTGATCAGCTCGAACCAGTCGCTCGAGACGATCCTGGCGCTTCAGAGCGCGAACGCGCGCATGGGCGCGACCGATTTCCTGGGCCGTGACGTGACGGTGTCGTCAAACCTCGCCGAGCTGAACGGCGGGCAGGCGCGCTGGACCTACGGCCTGCCGCGTCAGGCTGACAGCGTCGAGGTGATGATCTCCGATGAGGCCGGCCGCGTGATCGGCGGCTTCCCGGTCCAGGCGACGAGCCAGGGCCCGCACGACTTCGTCTGGGACGGCAAGGACCCGGCGGGCAACACCCTGCCCGACGGGGTCTACCGGATCGACGTCATCGCCAAGGACGCCGAAGGCCAGCGCATGGACGTGCCCGTGCGCGTCACCGGCCGGGCGACGGGCGTGGACATGAGCGGCGACGAAGTCGTCGTGGAGATCGGCGGGCTGCGCGTGCCCGCCGGACGCGTGGTCGCGGTGCGCGATCTCGGCGTGTGAGTGACCTGAAGGGCCGCGAAGACGGCCCGGCGGGGGGCGAAAACCGGTCCCCGCGATCAAAATCGATCCGCCCCAGAACGGCCCCCGGATCACATCAAGGACATTGGGAGCGGTACCCATGAGCATCAACTCGGCCCTGGCCGCCGGCGCGTCCGGTCTTCTGGCCAATTCTTCCGCCCTGGCGGCGATTTCCGACAACATCGCGAACGTGAACACGGTCGGCTACAAGCGCGTCGATACGGTCTTCACGCCGAATTACAAGATCGGCGGCGGCGGGGAAGCGCGCTACGCGTCGTCCGGCGTCAGCTCGAACTCCCGGCTGGACGTGAACTCCGCAGGTCTTCTCAATCCGGGCTCGGGCCCGACGGATATGGCGATCGACGGCTCGGGCTTCTTCGTGGTCCGTCCCAGCCCGAACAACGCCAGCGGGGCAGACGCGGTGCTGTTCACCCGCTCGGGCGGGTTCCAGACCGACGATGCAGGCTTTCTGAGGAACGACGCGGGTCAGTACCTGTTCGCCTGGCCGGTGCAGGCCGACGGCACGGTGAACCAGAACCCGTCCAACCTCGATCAGCTCGAGGCGGTGAACCTGTCCAACATCGGCGGCACGGCCGACGCGACCAGCTCGGTGCGCATCAACGCGAACCTGCAGGCCAGCCAGGCCGTTTCTCCGGCCGCGGCGACGTACGACGCGACGGTGGCGGCGAACAACATGGCTTCGGGCGCGGTGACGCCGGACTTCCAGCGCACCATCCAGATCTACGACACCCAGGGCGGCGTGCGTTCGGTCACCCTGTCGCTGCTGAAGTCGACCACGGCGAACCAGTGGCACGCCGAGCTGCATGTCGAACCGGCCAGCGACGTGACCACCGGCGCGGGCCTCAACAACGGCCAGATCGCCACGGGCGTCATCGCCTTCGACACCAACGGCGAGATCAACCCCGCCGCGACGACCCTGCCCAGCTCGCTGACCTTCCTGGGGTCGGACAACGCTGCGGCCCTGGGCGCGAACGACGTGCAATGGGCGGCCGCCACCGGGGTTGGCGCGCAGACGATCAGCCTCGATCTCGGCGCGGCCGGCAGCCCGGGCGGCATCACCCAGTTCGACAGCCCCTCGGTTCTGAACTCCACCACCGTGGACGGCGCGATCTTCGGCGCCTTCGCCGGCGTGGAAGTCAGCCCTGACGGTTTCGTCTCGGCGCGGTTCACCAACGGCGTGGTCCGTCAGGTCTACCAGATCCCGATCGCCACGGTGTTCAATCCCAACGGCCTGGCTTCGGTCGGCGGGGCGAGCTTCCAGATCACCGACGATTCCGGCGCCTTCACCCTGAACGCGCCCGGCGTCGGGGCTTCGGGCACCATCGCGGCGTCGACCCTGGAGAACTCCAACGTCGACATCGCGACCGAATTCTCAGACCTCATCATCACCCAACGCGCCTATTCGGCGAGCTCGCGGATCATCACCACCGCGGACGAAATGCTCGCCGAGGCCATCCAGATGAAGCGCTAAGCCGCGCTTCGACACCCGCCGTCCCACCGGCAAACCTTCCCCCGGCGCAACCCGCGCCGGGGGTTTCTTTTTTCTAAAGGCTTGATTCAGGGAAGATTCACCCTGGGCTTTAGAGGTTCTGAAAGAGGCTGGGTGGTACAACCCGTCCTATCAAGGGCGCGCGTCAGACGCGCCGGTAAGGACGGATGGGTCGGATGGAACGTCGTATCAAGAAGGAAAACTATGTGATCGGACCGGACGGCAGCCCGCTGACCGTCGCCGATCTCCCCAGCCCCAGCACCCAGCGCTGGGTCATTCGCCGCAAGGCCGAAGTCGTCGCCGCGGTGCGCGGCGGACTGCTCAGCCTGGACGAGGCGTGTGATCGTTACCGGCTGACGGTGGAGGAATTCCTCTCCTGGCAGCGCGCGATCGACCGCCACGGCCTGGCCGGGCTCCGGACCACGCGGATCCAGCACTACCGCCAGTAAGGCGCACACGACTCCGTTTCAGCAAAGGCGCGCGTCCGGTTCCGGGCGCGCGCCTTCGTGCATTTTGAATCAAGCCGTTAAGGCCTCGTTTACGCGGGCGGTGGGAAAAACTTGCCTAGCCGCTCCACTCCCGGGGCGGCCGGTTCGTTTGACCCGGGGGCCGCCTTGAATCAGGTGCTCGAACAGCTCGCCCGCTTCGGTTGGGGCCGCCTGGCTGCGATCGTCGGCCTGACGCTCGGCGCGGGCGCGGCTCTGGCGATGTTCACCATGAGCATGAATTCCGGCGACGACGCGCTGCTGTTCTCCGGCCTTCAGCCCAACGACGCGGCCGCGGTCACCGAGCGTCTGGATCGCGCGGGCATCGCCTACGAGCTGCGCGAGGGCGGCTCGGCGGTCTATGTGGGCCGGGACTCCGTGGACGAGGCGCGCATGCGCGTGGCCTCGGGCGGCGCGCTGGGCTTCGGCTCGGTCGGCTACGAAATCTTCGACGAGACCGACGCGCTGGGGACCACCAGCTTCGTTCAGAACGTCAACGCCAAGCGCGCCCTGGAAGGCGAGCTGGCCCGTTCGATCAACACCATGGCCGCGGTTTCGAGCGCGCGCGTGCTTCTGGTCCTGCCCGAGCGCCGGCTGTTCTCCCGCGACCAGCAGGAGCCCTCGGCCTCGGTCGTGCTCACCGTGAACGGCGAATTGAACGGCGGTCAGGTCGAGACGATCCGCAATCTCGTGGCCACCGCGGTACCCGGCCTGACGCCGAACCGGATCACCATCGCGGATTCCACCGGCCGCATGCTGGCGAGCCCCACCGACGGCGACGCGCTGAGCGGCGTGGCGCTGGAGACCCGCCGCAGCGACGTGGAAGAAAGCCTGCGCCGCAAGATCCTCGACGTGGTCGAAGGCGTGGTCGGCCCCGGTGCGGCGCGCGTGGTCGTCACCGCCGAGCTCGACCGGGAAAGCTCGACGGAAACCTCGGTGGTGTTCGACCCCAATACCCAGGTCGAGGTCAGCCGCCGCTCCGAAGAGGAAAACAGCGAAGAACCGGTCAATGACGGCGCGGTGTCGGTGTCGGAGAACCAGCCCGACGCGGATGGAAACGCCGCCGGTGCGACCCGCCTGGCCCGCACCAGCCGGGAGATGACCGAGCGCAATTTCGAGAACTCCTCGACCCAGACCACCCGGGTGCGCGAGGCCGGCGCGGTGCGCCGCCTGGCGGTCTCGGTCGTGGTCGACGAACGCGCCGCGCCCGGCGCTGACGGCGCGATCGCGTTTGAAGCGCGCAGCGCCGCAGAGATGGACCAGATCCGCAATCTGGTCGCGGCTGCAGCGGGCTTCCCGCTCGATCCGGCGCTGCGCGACGAGACCCAGATACTTGAAGTGCAGCAGATGCGCTTCTCGCGGCCGGATCTGAACGCCGGCACGCCTGCGCCGGAAGGCTTCTCGCTGGCCTCGCTCGATTTCATGCGGATCGCCGAGATCGCGGTTCTGTTCATCACCGCGCTTCTGATCATCGTGCTGGTCGCCCGTCCGCTGGTGCGCGGCGCGATCGCCGGACCGCAGCCGGCGAACGAGGCCGCCCTCGCGGGGCCGTCCGACAAGCCGCGCATCGCCGCCAGGGCGCGCGAAGGGGACGGCGAGCAGATGATGCTGCCCGAGAGCGAGGACGATCTCGACGACGAACGCATCGACGTCGCCCAGATCGACGGTCAGGTGAAGAAGTCTTCAGTGCGCAAGGTCGCCGCCCTGGTCGACCAGCACCCCGACGAAACCATGAGCATCCTCAGAAGCTGGATGCACGAGAACGCATAAGATGGCCCAGGCTGGACGCAAATCCCGCAAGATCGACGATCCCAGCGATCTGGAAGGCGCCGAAAAGGCCGCCGTGATCCTGCTCGCGCTGGGCGACGAGCAGCGCCGTCTGTGGGAGCAGATGGACGACGAGGAGATCCGCATCATCTCCCAGGCCATGGTTCAGCTGGGCAACGTCACCGCCGCGGCGGTGGAGAAGCTGATCCTGGAGTTCGTCGGCTCGATGAGCTCGACCGGCTCGATCACAGGCTCGGTCGAACAGGCCCACCGCATCCTCGCCTCCTTCCTGCCCGAGGAGAAGGTCGAGCAGATCATGGAGGAGCTGCGCGGCCCCGCCGGCCGGACCATGTGGGACAAGCTGGCGAACGTGAACGAGGTGGTGCTGGCGAACTACCTCAAGAACGAATACCCGCAGACCGTCGCGGTCGTGCTGTCGAAGGTCCGCCCCGACCACGCCGCACGCGTGCTCGCCGCCCTGCCCGAGGATTTCGCCCTCGAGGTGGTGATGCGCATGCTGAAGATGGAGCCCGTCCAGCGCGAGATCATCGAGAAGATCGAGGAGACGCTGCGCACCGAGTTCATGAGCAATCTGGCCCGCACCTCCAAGCAGGACAGCCACGAGCTCATGGCCGACATCTTCAACAATTTCGACCGGCAGACCGAGAACCGGTTCCTGGCCACCCTCGAAGAGCGCAATCGCGACAGCGCGGAGAAGATCCGCTCGCTGATGTTCGTCTTCGAAGACCTCGGAAAGCTCGACCCGCAAGGCGTGCAGACCCTGCTGCGCCAGGTGCCCAAGGACCAGCTGGGCCTGGCGCTGAAGGGCGCGTCGGACACGCTGCGCGACCTGTTCTTCTCCAATATGAGCGAACGCGCCGCGAAGATCCTGCGCGAGGACATGGCCTCGATGGGGCCGGTGCGCCTGAAGGACGTCGATCAGGCCCAGCAGACCATGGTCAATCTCGCCAAGGACCTCGCCGCCAAGGGCGAGATCCTGATCGCCGAAGGCGGCGGCGAAGACGAGCTGATCTACTAGGGAGGGGCGAGAATGACCAAATCCTTCAAGCCCTTCGCCTTCGACCGCGAGTTCGCCGCGGACGGCACGGTTCTGCGCGACGGCGAGAAGATCAAGCGCGTGCTCACCGAAGCCGAAGCCGCCGCCATGGCCGAACAGGCCGCCACCGCCGCCCGCAAGGGCGAGGAGGCCGAAGCGGCGCGCGCGAGCGCGGATGCGCTCAAACAGATCGCCGCACGCCTGCAGGCGCTGGTGGGCCGGCTGAGCGCGGAATCCGACGCCATGCGCGAGGATGCGGTCCGCCTGGCGCTGGCCGCGGCGCGCGCGGTCGCGGGCGCGGCGCTCGACAATTACGCCGCCGACACCGTCGAGCAGTGCGTGCGCGAGGCGCTGTCCGATCTCAGGGCCGAGCCGCGCATCGCGGTGCGCGTGGCCCCGGCTCTGGCCGACGAGATCGCCGAGCGGCTCTACCAGTTCGCCGAGCGCGAGGGGCTTGAAGGCGCGGTCGTGGTGCGGGCGGACGACGAATGCGGCGCGGGCGACTGCGTCATCGAATGGCGGGCGGGCGCGATCGAACGCACCCAGGCCGATATTGAGGCGCGCATCCAGAGCGCAGTGGAAAACTGGCTGGCGAGACCGGCCGAAGAGCGCGACGCGGGCGATGACGCCGGCGGCGCGGCGGCCTGAGGGCTGAAGGAGCGAGACCATGAACGACGACGATCTCAATCTGCCCGACCTGGCCGGGAGCCAGCCGCAGGGCGGCGCTGAGGACGATCACGGCGCGGGCCCGCCCGCCTCGCTGATCGAGGAAGAAGTGCGCACCGCGGTCGATCTCGCGCCGGTCTTCGACGTGCCGGTGAACATCTCCGCCGTGCTGGGCAAGGCGCATATCGACGTCAATTCGCTTCTGCGCCTCACCTCGGGCTCGGTGCTCGAACTCGACCGCAAGGTCGGCGAGGCGATCGACATCTACGTGAACAACCGGCTGGTCGCCCGCGGCGAGGTCGTCGTGGTCGACGACCGGCTGGGCGTGACCATGACCGAAATCATCAAGGACGGGGACGCGGCGTGAGCCGCCGGGCCGAAGAAAGGAACTGAACCATGCGCGTTCTGATCGTCGGAAGCCTCGGCGGACAGCTTTCCACCGCCACCAAGATCGCCATGGATCGCGGCGCGAAGGTCGCCCATGTCGACACGATCCAACAGGCGACCGCTCATCTCCGGGCCGGGCGCGGGGCGGACATCCTGCTCGTCGATGTCGGCCTGGACGTCGCCGCCCTGATCGCCGCCAACGAGGCCGAGCGGATCACAGCCCCGGTCGTCGCGTGCGGGGTGAACGTGCGCCCCGAAGCGGCCGCAGGCGCGATCAAGGCGGGGGCGAAAGAATTCATCCACCTGCCGCCCGATCCCGACCTCATCGCCGCGGTGCTCGCCGCGGTGGCCGACGACGACCGTCCGCTGATCGCGCGCGACCGGGCCATGCTCGACGTGGTCGCGCTGGCCGAGCGGGTCGCCGCGTCCGACGCCAGCGTGCTGATCACCGGCGAGAGCGGGGTCGGCAAGGAGGTTATGGCCCGCTTCGTCCACAATAAGTCCAAGCGCGCCGACAAGCCCTTCGTCTCGGTCAACTGCGCCGCGATCCCGGAAAACCTTCTGGAATCCGAGCTGTTCGGTCACGAGAAGGGCGCGTTCACCGGCGCCGTGGCCAGGCGCGTGGGCAAGTTCGAGGAAGCCGACGGCGGCACGCTGCTGCTCGACGAGATCAGCGAAATGGACGTGCGCCTGCAGGCCAAGCTGCTGCGCGCGCTGCAGGAGCGCGAGATCGACCGGGTCGGCGGGACCAAGCCGGTGAAGGTCAATATCCGCGTGCTCGCCACCTCCAACCGCGATCTGCGCGAAGCGGTGAGGGACGGCAGCTTCCGTGAAGACCTGCTGTTCCGCCTGAACGTGGTGAACCTCGCCGTCCCGCCCCTGCGCGAACGGCCCGAGGACGCGCTGGCGCTGGCCGATCACTTCTTGAAGAAATACGCCAAGGCGAACGGGGTGGAGTATCGCCCGCTCTCCGAAGCGGCGAAGGCCCAGGTCTCCAGCCGCGACTGGCCCGGCAACGTTCGCGAGCTCGAAAACGCCATGCATCGCGCGGTGCTTCTGGGCATGGGCGCAGAGATCACGCCCGACGCCATCCGCATGCCCGACGGCCGCCCGCTGGGCGCTTCGCCCTCGGTCGCCCAGAAGGCGCGCGAAGCCGCCGACGAAGCGATCAATCTGGTGGGCAAGACCGTGGCCGAGGTCGAGCAGGACCTGATCCTGGACACGCTCGATCACTGCCTTGGAAACCGCACCCATGCGGCGAACATCCTGGGCATCTCGATCCGCACGCTTCGAAACAAGCTCAAGCTCTACTCCGACGCCGGGGTCGACATCCCCGCCCCGGGCGAGACCCGGGCGGCGGGGTGAGATTGCATCGAGCGCCTGATGTCTCCCCCCGCCTGCGGGGGGAGTGGCCCGAAGGGCCGAGGGGGGCTGCGCCTCCCCTGAATGACCACGCCGCCCCCTCCGTCCGCTTCGCGGACACCTCCCCCGCAAGCGGGGGAGGACATCCCAGCCCATCGGACGGTTGCTGAATGGCCGACACGCCCGCCTCTTCGACCGCTTCGGGTCCGAACTTCGCCGCCTGGGGCAAGCGCCTGCTGCGCGGCGACGTGGCCATGGGCGTGGGCGTGCTTTTGCTGCTGGTGATGCTGCTGCTGCCGATGCCCAAGGCGCTTCTGGACATCGCGCTGGCGGTCTCGATCTGTTTTTCGGTGCTGATCCTGATGACGGCGCTCTTCATCAAGAGCCCGCTGGAGTTCACCGCGTTTCCGGCCATCCTGCTGATCGCGACCATGCTCAGGCTGGGGCTGAACGTCGCCTCGACGCGGCTGATCCTCAGCGAAGGATCGAGCGGCACCGAAGCGGCCGGCGACATCATCGCGGCCTTCGGCTCTTTCGTGATGCAGGGCAATTTCGTCATCGGGATCATCGTGTTCATCATCCTGGTGATCGTGAACTTCGTCGTGATCACCAAGGGTTCGGGCCGCATCGCAGAGGTCGCCGCCCGCTTCACCCTGGACGCCATGCCCGGCAAGCAGATGGCGATCGACGCGGACCTGTCCGCGGGCCTGATCACCGAGGAAGAAGCCAAGACCCGCCGCAAGGAACTCGAGGACCAGTCGAACTTCTTCGGGGCCATGGACGGCGCCAGCAAGTTCGTGCGCGGCGATGCGATGGCGGGGATCCTGATCACCTCGATCAACCTGATCGGCGGCATGATCATCGGCGTGGCGCAATCCGGCATGGCCTTCGGGGATGCGGCGAACACCTATTCCACGCTCACGATCGGCGACGGCCTCGTCAGCCAGATCCCCGCCCTGATCGTGTCGCTGGCTGCGGGCCTTCTGGTCTCGAAGGCCGGTGTCGAGGGCGAAGCGGACAAGGCGGTGTTCGGCCAGCTCTCGGCCAATCCGGCGGCCATGGCGATGGTGTCGGGCACGGCGGTGGCGGTGGGCTTGCTGCCCGGCATGCCCTTCATCCCGTTCGCGCTCATGGCGGCGGGATCGGGCGCGATCGCGTTTCTGAGCGCACGCGGCAGGACGCGGGACGCCGAGCAGGTCGCGCGCGAAGCCGTCGAGGCGTCGGAGAGCGAAGCGGCGAAGGCCGCCGAGGCCGAGCCGCCGATCCAGGACACGCTGCATATCGACGATCTGAAGATCGAGCTGGGCTATGCGCTGCTGCCGCTGATCAACGATGTCGAAGGCCGCCGCCTGACCGACCAGATCAAGGCGCTCAGGCGCAATCTCGCCCAAGAGACCGGCTTCGTCCTGCCCAGCGTGCGCATCGTCGACAACATGCAGATGTCCGGCGAGGACTACGCCATCAAGGTCAAGGAGATGGAGGCCGGCCACGGCGTTCTGAAAATGCGCCACCTTCTGGCGATGGACCCCACAGGCGCGCAGGTCGAACTGCCCGGCCAGCACGTCAAGGAGCCCGCCTTCGGCCTGCCGGCGACCTGGATCGAGGAAAACCTGCGCGAGGAGGCGACCTTCCGCGGCTACACGCTGGTCGATCCGGCCGCGGTGCTGGTCACCCACCTGACCGAGATCCTGCGCGAGAACATGGCCGAGCTTCTGTCCTACGCGGAGACCGAGAAGCTGCTCGACGCGCTCAGCAAGGAGCACAAGAAGCTGCTCGACGAGGTGACGCCGGGCCAGATCACGCGGGCGGGCGTGCAGCGAGTGCTGCAGAACCTTCTGAAGGAGCGCGTCTCGATCCGCGATCTCGCCGCGATCGTGGAGGGTATCGCCGAAGCCTCCGGCGCGACGCAGAATCTCGACGCGATCACCGAGCATGTCCGCACCCGGCTGGCCCGGCAGATCTGCTTCGCCAATCGCGGACCCGACGGTCTGCTGCCGGTGCTGTCGCTGACCCCTGAATGGGAGCACGCCTTCGCCGAAGCCCTTGTCGGAGAGGGCGAACGCCGCCAGCTTGCCCTGGCCCCGTCCAAGCTTCGCGACTTCGTGGCGCGCGTGCGCGACGCGTTCGAGCGGGCCGGGGCGGCGGGCGACGTGCCGGTCCTGCTGACCAGTCCGCAGGTCCGGCCCTATGTGCGCTCACTCGCCGAGCGGTTCCGGCCGCAAACGGTGGTGATGAGCCAGAACGAGATCCATCCCGGCGCGCGGCTGAAGACCGTGGGCCAGGTCTAGGGGGCGAGGCATGCGGCTCAGGACCTTCACCGGTCAATCGCTCAGCGAGGTGATGAGCCGGGTGCGCCGCGAGCTCGGCCCCGACGCGGTCATCGTCACTACCGCCGACGCGCCCGGCGGCGGAGTGGAAGTGCGCGCGGCCGCCGAGCGCGGCGCAGTGCGCAGCGCGGGGGAAACCGCCGACGTGGCGCTGGCCCGCCGCGACGCGGACCGTCTGAAACAGCGCGGCGACGCCGCCGAAGGGCTCAACCGCATCGCCCGCGCCCTGCAATGGCATCAGGTGAGCGAGACCGCCGCCGAAGCCCTGATGGGCGCGGCGATGAAGCTCGAGGACGGCGAGGCGACCGCCACGCTCGCCCGCGCGCTCGACCATCGCTACGGCGTGCACCCCGCGGAGATCGACCATGACCGGCCGCTGCTGATCGCAGGGCCTCCGGGCGCAGGCAAATCCTCCGCGCTGGCCAAGCTCGCCGCGCGTGCGGTGGCTTCGGGCGGCGCGCCGGTGATCATCTCCGCAGATGCGCGCGCAGGCGCGAAGGAACAGATGTTCGCCTATGCGACCGCACTGGGCTGCCCGTTCGAGGCGGTGGACGGGCCGCGCGAGCTTGAAGCCGTGCTCAATCGCCTGCCCGACGGGCCGGTGCTGATCGACAGCCCCGGCGTCAATCCGTTCGAGCTCGACGATCTCGACGACCTGTCCGACCTCGCCGAGGCCGCAGACGCGGAGATCATCGCGGTGATGGAAGCCGGCATCGCGCCCGGCGACGCGGAAGACGCCGCCGCCCTGTTCGCCGCGATCGGCGCGGGCCGGGTGATCGCCACCAAGATCGACGCCGCGCGCCGTCTGGGCGCGCTGATCGGGTTCGGGGAAGCGGGCCTGGCTTACGCCCACGTCTCCGCCTCGCCCTATATCGGCGCAGGCCTGGCGCCGGCGACCGCGCTGCGGCTCGCCCGGGCGCTTCTTGAAGACACCGGCTGGGAGGACGAGGCGTGAGCGCGCTCGCACAGGAAGCCGAAGCGGCTCGCTACGCCCCGCGCCGCGCCGGACCGGTGATCGCCGTCGCCTCGGGCAAGGGCGGGGTGGGCAAGACCGCCGTCGCCGCAGCCCTGGCCCAGGCCTTCTCCCGGAGGAAGGCGCGCACGCTTCTGGTGGACGCCGATCTGGGCATGGCCAATGTCGACGTTCAGCTGGGGCTCGACACGCGCGGCGATATCGGCGGCGTGGTCGCGGGCCGCATCACGCTTGAAGAAGCGGTCAGCGCGGCCTGCGGCGGGGCGGGCAAGCGCGGCGGGTTCGACGTGATCGCCGGGCCCTCGGGCTCTGCGGCGCTGGCCGATCTCGACGTCTCGGCGGTGGGCCGGCTCGCCGCCGGCATGGCTGCGGCCAGCCTTGATTACGACCGCATGATCGTCGACCTCGCCGCCGGCGCGGAGCGCTCGACCGTCCGGCTGGCCGCGGCCGCCGACGACGTGGTGATCGTCATCAACGACGAACCCACCGCGCTGACCGACGCCTACGCCTTCGTGAAGACGCTTCGGATGCGCGACGAAGGCGCCTCGCCCTTCGTGGTGGTCAACAATGCGCCGGACAAGGACAGCGCCAAGCGCGCCTATGCGATCTTCGCGCGGACCTGTTCGAGCTTTCTGGGCTTCACCCCGCCGCTCGCCGGGTTCGTGCGCCGCGATCCGCATGTGGGCCTGGCCATCCGGGCGCAGGCGGCGCTAGCGGACCGGTATCCCGACTGCGAAGCGGCGAAGGATATCGCCCGGCTCGCGCGGGCTCTGGATGAGGGCGTCGAACCGGCGTAGGCTCGTCCGCTTACGGGTCGGGGGGCCTTCATGACGGACACCAACGCCTTCACCCTGGTCGCAGACGGGTTCACCGCCTTCGACGTGCTGTTCACCACCGCGGCGAGCCTGGTCGCGGCGCTATCCATGCGCCGGTGGAACCAGCTCATGGGCGCGGCGCTGATCGCCTACGGCGTGGACGTGGCCCTGCGCTTTGCGATGAACTTCATCAGCGCAGGCGACATGCCGGCGAACTTCGCGCTCGAACTGGCGCTGGCGCGCATGGACATGCACGGCCTGGCCGCCACGCTGCGGCCCTTCATCTATTTCGGCGCGATCGCGTTTCTCTTCGGGCTGAAAAAGCGCTACTCACCGGGCTGAAGCGGCGCCTCGACACCGCCGCGTTATGCGTTTGAATTATTCAGACGCAGCCCGAGCCCGGACGTCCGATGACCGCCAATCCCGAGAATTTCTTCTACCGCGAACGCCGCCTGCCCCCTTACGTCTTCGCCGAAGTGAACCGGCTCAAGCTCGCCTATCGCAAGCAGGGCCGGGACGTCATCGATTTCGGCATGGGCAATCCCGACCTGCCCCCGGCCAAACACATCATCGACAAGCTCGCCGAGGTCGCCGCAGATCCGCGCGCGCACCGCTATTCCGCGAGCCAGGGCGTGGCCGCGCTGAGAAAGGCGCTGACCCGGTATTACGCAAGGCGCTTCAATGTCGAACTGGATGCGGACCGGGAGGTCTGCGTCACGCTGGGCTCCAAGGAGGGGCTGGCGAATCTGGCTCAGGCGATCACCGCGCCCGGAGACGTGATCCTGGCGCCCGACCCCAGCTACCCGATCCACATGTTCGGCTTTCTGATCGCCGGCGCGGTGGTGCGTCCCGTGGGCTTCAAGGATCCCGAGGACTTCCTGCGCGAGGCGGCCTACGCCTGCCGGCGGTCCATCCCCAGCCCCGGCGCGCTGGTGCTGAACTTCCCATCCAACCCGACCGCCCAGGTCGTCGGGCTCGATTTCTACCGCGAGGCGGTCAAGCTCGCCAAAGCCCACGACCTCGTGCTGATCTCCGACCTCGCCTATTCGGAAATCTATTTCGACGGAAACCCGCCGCCCTCCATCCTCGAGGTCGAGGGCGCGAAGGACGTGGCGGTGGAGTTCACCTCCATGTCGAAGACCTATTCCATGCCCGGCTGGCGGATCGGGTTCGCGGCCGGATCGAGCCGTCTGGTCGACGCGCTCAAGCGCGTGAAGTCCTATCTCGATTACGGCGCCTTCACCCCGGTCCAGATCGCCGCGGTCGCCGCCCTGGACGGCCCGCAGGACCATGTCGAATATGCGCGCAAGACCTACAAGGCGCGCCGCGACGTGATGATCGAATGCTTCGGCCGGATCGGCTTCGAGGTCCCCTCCCCGCCTGCGACCATGTTCGCCTGGACCCCGATCCCCGAAGGCTATCGCGAGCTCGGCTCGGTGGAGTTCTCAAAGCTGCTGCTTGAAAAAACCGGCGTCGCGGTGGCGCCCGGCCTGGGCTTCGGCGAACGCGGCGACGGGCATGTGAGGCTCGCCATGGTCGAGAACGAACAGCGGATCAGACAGGCGGCGCGGCAGATGAAGGGGTTTTTCTGAGGGGGGCTTAAGCGCGTTGTCTCCCCCCGTTCACGGGGGGAGCGCCCCGGACTTGTTCCGGGGCGAAGGGGGCTGCGCCAACGTCAGGTCTGCGCCGCCCCCTCCGTCCGCGTCGCGGACACCTCCCCCCGCAAGCAGGGGAGGACAAGGCTACTCCGCCGCCATCGCCACGGCTTTCCCAGACCGCACCAGCCGCCCGGGCCTCGCGTCTGTCACCTGATCGTTCTCCACCACGACCTCGCCCGAAACAATCGTCGCGCGATAGCCTTCGGCGTCCTGCAGGAGGCGTTGGCCGCCGGCGGGGAGGTCCTGGACCAGGCGCGGGGCGTGAAGGCGCAGCTTCCGATAGTCGATGACGTTGAGATCGGCCTTGAGGCCCGGCCTGATCCGGCCGCGATCGGGCAGGCCGAGATAATCGGCGATGTCTGCGGTCAGCATCTGCACGGCGCGTTCGAGCGCGATCTTTTCGCCGCGGGTCCGGTCGCGGGTCCAGTAGCTCAGCAGGTAAGTCGGAAAGCTCGCATCGCAGACCGTGCCGACATGCGCGCCGCCGTCGGACAGCCCCATCATGGCGAGCGGATGGTCCATCATCGCCTTGACGTTCTCGTAGCTGAGCTCGGTGTAGTTATAGATCGGCAGGTAGATGAGCTCGCGGCCGTCCCGCGCGATCACCGTGTCGTAGAGCTGCTCCCAGACCGACACGCCGCGCGCCCGCGCCTTGGCCGCGATGGAGGCCTCGGGCGGCTGCTCGTACTCGGGGTTCTCCGACAGGGTGAAGAGCTTTTCGGCGACGAAATCCATGTTCTCGACCAGCAGATCCGCGATCGGCGGGATCGAGCTGCCGGGGCCTGCGAGCCTGTCTGATTTCTGGCCCAGCGCCTTGGCCTTGAAGGCCGGCTCGCTCATCACCTTCACCCGCTCGTCGAGCGGCAGATGGGCGATCTCCTTGTAGGCGGGATAGCCCATGAAGGGGTGGAAGGTGCATTGAAGGCCCAGGAACACGCCGATGGCGCGCGGCGCGACCTGGGCGCGCACGGTGAAGCCCTCGGCGTCGAGTTTTTCGAGGCCCTTGAGGATCTTCTTCCACTGGTCGGGCGCGAAATCGCGCTGCATCACCGAGATCGAGAAGGGCCGGCCGCCGGCCGCCTTCACATAGGTCTCGATGACCTCCCACTCCTTGGGGAATTTCTCCGCGTCGCGTTCCAGATCGAAATCTGAGACCGCCTGGATCACGCCGTGAGACCGTCCCTTGAAGGCTTCGGCGATGCCGGCGAGCTCTTTCGCGGTGGCTTCGCTGGCGGGCGTCCATTCGCCGTCCGCGGTGCGGTGAAGATCGCTGCGCCCGGTGGAGAAGCCGATCGCGCCCGCGTCGAGGGCTTCGGAGACCAGATCGCGCATCTTCGCGATCTCCTCGTCGGTGGCCTGTGCATCGAAGCTCGCGCGCTCGTCCATCACGTAGACCCTGAGCGGGTCGTGACCGACCATGGCGGCGACGTCCATGGTGCGCGGCGTGCGATCGAGTGCGTCGAGATAGTCGGGAAAGCTCTCCCAGTCCCAGCTGAGCCCCTCGGCCAGCGCGGTGCCGGGAATGTCCTCCACCCCTTCCATCAGCTTGATCAGCCGCTCATGGTCGGACTTGCGCACCGGCGCGAACCCGACCCCGCAATTGCCCATCACCGCGGTGGTCACCCCGTGCCGGATCGAAGGCTCCAGCCGATCGTCCCAGCTCGCCTGACCGTCATAATGGGTGTGCGCGTCCAGAAAGCCCGGCGTGACCAGAAGGCCGGACGCGTCGATCGTGCGGGCCGCCTCGCCGGGCGCATCGCCCACCGCGACGATGACGCCGTCGGTGATCGCGACATCGCCGGTGAACGGCGCGCCGCCCGAACCGTCGACGATGGTCCCGCCGGTGATCTTGAGGTCGTAGGTCATGAGCAACCTTCCTTTCGCACGCTCGGAAGTCTGTCTTCCCTCCCCTTGACGGGGAGGGTGTCCGCGAAGCGGACGGGTGGGGTGGGGACGCACGCGCCTCGGTCCGCCGGTGTCGGCGCAAACCCCCACCCGGCCCGGACCTGCGGTCCGGTCCACCCTCCCCGCAAGGGGGAGGGAAGGCGAAAGACCCCGCCGATCATTCCGCCAGCTCCGGCTTCGCGCCGGACAGGCGGGCGTCGTAAAACCGGAACGCGCCGGCCAGGCCCAGCCCGGCGACGAGGTGCCAGATCGACCACATGCCGACGATGGCCGCCGCCCCGCCCAGCCCGTCGAACTGGCTGAGAAGGATCACGAGGCCCAGGCCTGCGTTCTGTATGCCCACCTCGAAGGTGAGCGCGCGGCGGCGCGGCGCGGAAAAGCCGATGAGCCGGCCCGAGACCGCGCCGACGCCGAACGCCATCGCGTTGTGGATCACCGCGATGGTGAAGACCGTCCCGGCCGTTGCGGTCAGAAGCGCCCAGTTCGCCCCCAGCCCGCCCAGCACCATGCCGAGAATGCCCAGCAGCGCTGCGGCCATCAGGGCGGGCCGGATGCGCGCGGCGGTCTTGGGAAAGCGTGCGGCGACCGCCATGCCTGCGACCAGCGGGACCGCGAGCAGGATCATGGTCTGAGCGATGAAGGGAAGCGGGCTGACGTTTATCTGATCGACAAGCGCGTCGGCGGGCGCGTAGAGACTGGTCCACAGCACGATGGAGACCGGCGTCGCGAGCGCGGCGAGCAGGCTGGAGGTCGCGGTCAGCGAGACCGACAGCGCGGTGTCCCCGCGCGCGAGATGAGCGAAGAAGTTCGACACGTTCCCGCCCGGGCAGCACGCCACCACGATCATCCCCAGCGCGATCGAGGGGACCGGATCGATCACTTGAATGAGCGCGAGCGTGGCGGCGGGCAGCAACACCATCTGGGCTGCGGCGGCCCCGAGAAAGCGCACCGGTTCGGCCTTCAGGAATGCGAAATCGGACACCCGCAGCGACAGCGCCACGGAGAACATGACCATGGCCAGCACGGCCGGCAGGATCACCGATCCGCCCGGCGCGAGCTCGATCCGCGCCGCATCGAGCGCGGCTGCGTCCATGGTCTCCTCCCTTCGCCGCCGGCGGGCTCATGATCGGCCGCGCAGTTTTCGAACAGCGTTCACCGCCCAGCATGACCGAGGAGGCGCCGCGCTGTCGAGGGCGGAAGGCCAGCCGCCCCGGCCTTGCGCAGCGCGGCGTTCTCTGGTGCTCTCGGGCGTGATCCCTCGGGGAGGAGTTATAATGTTACGTTTTCTCGCTTTTTCGTCCGCCGCCGTCCTGACCGGCGCCCTTATCGCCGCCTGCGATCCGCCTGCGCCCGAGGCCGAAGGGCCCGAGGACGCGGTGTCCGAAACCGGCTCAGGGACCGCCGACGCGCCTGATCGCGGCGAGGCCGGCATGTCCGGCGTCAGCCGCAGCGCGGACGGGATCGAGATCGCCTACACGGTCCCGGCCGACGAATGGCCCCATCACGCCGAGACCGATCCGGAGATCACCGAGGAGGACTTCGCCTATCGCATCGCCACCCTGGCCGACGAGCGCTTCGGCGGGCGCGGTCCGGCGAGCGAGAAGGGCGAGCCGGCCGCAGACTGGATCGCCACCGAGATGGAGCGCGCCGGGCTCGAACCGGCGGGTCTCGACGGCACATGGTTCCAGCCTGTCCCGCTGATCGAGACGACGCTTCAGGAAGACCAGTCCGCCTTCGAGATCACCGTGAACGGCGAGCCGATGGGGCTGCGCGTCGGCGAAGACGTCACCTACTGGAGCCAGAACCCCGAACAGTCCGTCAGCCTTGAAGACAGCGAGCTGGTCTTCGTGGGCTACGGGATCGTCGCGCCCGAATACGGCTGGAACGACTATGAGGGCGTCGACGTCGAGGGCAAGACGGTGGTCATGCTGATCAACGATCCCGGCTTCGCCGATCCCGACGCGGGCCGGTTCAACGGCCGGGCGATGACCTATTACGGCCGCTGGACCTACAAGTTCGAGGAAGCTGCCCGCCAGGGCGCGGAAGGCGCGATCATCGTGCACCAGACCGCGCCGGCGAGCTATCCCTGGGGCACGGTCCGGGCGAGCTGGTCGGGGCCTCAGTTCATCCTCGCCTCGGGCGCGGACCAGGATTACGTCGACGTGCAGTCCTGGATCCAGGAAACGGTCGCCTACGACCTGTTCGAGGCGGCGGGGCTGAGCTTCGACGAGCTGGCCGAGCAGGCCGCAGCGCCGGGCTTCCGCGCGGTGGAGATGAACGGCGCCACGCTGTCGGCTTCGCTCTCCAACGAATTGCGCGAGCTGAGCTCGCGCAACGTGGCGGGCATGATCGAAGGGTCCGAGCGGCCCGACGAGTACGTCCTCTTCATGGCCCATTGGGACCATATCGGCGAGCGGCTGAACTTCGCCGGCGAGGACCAGATCTATAACGGCGCGGTGGACAACGCGACGGGCACGACCGCGATCATCGAGATCGCCGAGCGCTTCGCCAGCGCGGACACGCGGCCTGAACGCTCTGTGATCTTCGTGGCGGTGACCGCCGAGGAGCAGGGCCTTCTGGGCAGCGAATTCTACGCCCAGGAGCCGCTGGTTCCGCTGAACCAGACCGTGGCCGGGTTCAATTTCGACGGCATGCTGCCGATCGGGCCGACCGCCGACATCGTGGTGATCGGCCGCGGCTCGTCCGAGCTCGAAGACATCCTCGAGGCCGAAGCGAACGCGATCGGCATGGACGTCACGCCCGATCCCGAGCCCGAGGCGGGGTATTTCTACCGCTCCGACCATGTCACGCTCGCCCGGCGCGGCGTGCCGATGCTTTATGCGGACTCAGGCTCCATCCACGCCGAGCGCGGCGCGGAGTACGGCGCCCAGGTCGCCGCGGGCTATCGCGCGGACCGCTATCACAAGCCGTCTGACGAATTCGACGGGGCCTGGGACATGCGCGGCTTCGTGCAGTCGACGCGCCTGATGTACGACGTCGCCCGCGAAGTCACCGACAGCGAGGCCTGGCCGAACTGGTACGAGGACAACGAGTTCCGCTCGGTCCGCGACGCGATGATGAACGACAGCGAGTAGGCGGAGAGCCGCCGCTCGAACCGCCGCGAGCGCCGGCGCCGCCTGATCCGTGACGACGGGCCGGGCGACGCCGGGACGCGCGCACAGACGAGACTGAACCGCCCCGCCGTGACCTCCCCCGCCCTCGCCCCCGTCCGTCCCGAGCACGCGGACGCCGTCGACGCCCTGATCCTCCGGTCGAAAGCCTTCTGGGGCTATGACGCGGAGATCATGAACGTGATGGCGCGCGTGCTGCGGCTCGACCGCGAGGCGATGAAAGCCGGGCGCACGCTGGCGGGCTGGATCGGCGACAGGCCGATCGGGATCTGCCAGATTTCCGAGCCTTATGAGACCGCGCGCGGCCGGGCGATGGAGCTGCAGCTTCTCTTCATCGGTCCCGAAGCGATCGGCACGGGGCTGGGGCGCACGCTCTACGCATGGGCGATCGATCAGGCGCGGGCGGCGTCCTGCGTCCGGCTCGACATCCTGTCCGACCCCAATGCCACGGGATTTTACGCCGCCATGGGCGCGCGTTTCGTCGAGGACCGGGCCTCCAAAACGATCCCTGGCCGCACCCTGCCCTGGTACGAGCACGATCTTCGCTGATCTATCCCCGCCCCGGTCCGGGCGGCCGATGCTGAGGCTTGCGCAGAGGCGATTTTCGCCTCACTCTTGCAACCTCAACGTCAATGGAGACGCGCGATGAAACGCCTCATCGTATGCTGCGACGGGACCTGGCAATCGGCCAGGCAACAGAACCTCACCAACATCGCGAAGATCGCCATGCACGCCGCCCATGTCGACGAGGCCGGCGACGCGCCGGTGCGTCAGGTCGTCTATTACGACAGCGGGGTCGGCGCGACCTTCGAGGCCGACGACGACAATCTGTTCAACGAGCTGGGCGACTGGCTGGAGAAAAATCTCGGCGGCGCCATCGGCGACGGGCTTGAGGAGAAGATCTTCGACGCCTACCGCTTCCTGGCGTTCAACTACGAGCCCGGCGACGAGATTTTCGTGTTCGGGTTTTCACGCGGCGCGTACACCGCGCGCTCGCTGTGCGGGCTGATCTACGCCTCGGGTCTGGTGAAGCGCGAGCGCATCGGAATGCTCGGCGAGGCCTACAGCCTCTATCGCGATCCCGATATCGGGCCGGGCGACCCCGAGGCGATCGCCTTCCGCGACGCGAACGGGCCGCGTGCGCCGATCCGGTATCTGGGGTGCTTCGACACGGTGGGCATGAACGGGGTGCCCGACGTGGTCAGCTGGCTGCCCATCGACCGGCTGTTCAATCGCGGCCACGGCTTTCACGACACCTTCCTCAATCGCGACATCGTCTCCGCCCGGCACGCCTGCGCGCTCGACGAAACCCGAAAGGCGCTGCCCGTCACGGTGATGCAGTCCAGCGCGCACTGCCCGCCCGATCAGGTCGAGGAGCGCTGGTTTCCCGGCTGGCACGGCGGGGTGGGCGGCGGTGGCGAGGCCGAGCGGCCCTTCTCCGACGCCGCGCTGCTGTGGATGGTCGAGGGCGCGGAAAAGGCCGGGATGGTCTTCTCCCGGACCCTGCGCGCCGATCTCCGCCCCGATCCGCTCGCGCCGATGGACGAGCCCGACGGCCTCTGGCAGCTGGGGCGCGAGACGCGCAAGGTGGAGACCGGCTATCGCGGCATGGTCCCGCACGACAGCGCGATCACGCGTCATCGCGGCGTCGAGAGCTGGCGTCCGGAGCTCGTCAGGAAGATGGACCCGGCCTGGTTCAGCGTGACCGGCCGCGGCGATCCCGAACCGGCCTAGCCCTCCAGCAGGCTGCGCCCGATCGTCAGGAAGCGGTCGCGGCGGCGCTTCTTCAGCTCGGCCGCGTCGAGCCCGTCCATCGAAGACAGCGCCGCCTCGATCGCGTCGCCGACGCGGGCGATGGCCTTCGCCCGGTCCCTGTGCGCGCCGCCGAGCGGCTCCGGGATGATGGAGTCGATGATCT
Organism: Oceanicaulis sp.; assembly: GCA_040112665.1. Classification (NCBI taxonomy): domain Bacteria; kingdom Pseudomonadati; phylum Pseudomonadota; class Alphaproteobacteria; order Maricaulales; family Maricaulaceae; genus Oceanicaulis; species Oceanicaulis sp. The sequence goes on from CP157796.1 coordinate 360,404, forward strand.
TCAGCTCGATCAGGTCCTGAGCGGTGATCTTCATCGCCATCGCCGCGTCCTTCGCCCGCGCGCCGTCGCGCCACAGGATCGAGGCGCAGCCCTCGGGGCTGATCACCGAGTAGATCGAGTGTTCGAGCATCATCACGGTGTTCGCGCTCGCCAGCGCCACCGCGCCGCCCGAGCCGCCCTCGCCGGTGATGACGCTGACCAGCGGCGTGCCCAGAGTGAGGCAGCGCTCGGTCGACCGGGCGATCGCCTCGGCCTGGCCGCGCTCTTCCGCGCCCAGGCCCGGATACGCGCCGGCCGTGTCCACCAGGGTCACCACGGGCAGGTCGAAGCGCTCGGCAAGATCCATCAGGCGGATCGCCTTGCGATAGCCTTCAGGCCGGGCCATGCCGAAATTGTGCTTCAGGCGCGTCTGGGTGTCGTGGCCCTTTTCATGGCCGATCAGCACGACCGGCCGGCCTTTCAGGCGGCCCGTGCCGCCCACGATCGCGTGGTCCTCGCCGAAGCGGCGGTCGCCTGCGAGCTCCTCGAAATCGGTGACGAGGTGTTCGATGTAATCCTTCAGGTGCGGCCGCTCGGGATGGCGGGCGACCATCGTCTTCCGCCAGGCGTCGAGCTTGGAATACATCGTCTTGAGCTGGTCGGCGGACTTCTGCTTCAGGCGCGCGATCTCGTCCTTGGCGTCGGGCGCATCCTCGCCGCTGCGCGCAAGCACGGTCTCGAGCTCGGCGATCTTGGCGTCGAGCTCGGCGATGGGGCGTTCGAAATCGAGATAGGTGCGCGTCGGGTCCGACATCATCCGTCCTGAAAAGCCCCGTAGTGAAACATCGGGTCCGGCGCGGCGAAAACCGCGCCGGACCCGGACGGCCCGCAAACTATAGGCCAGTTTTCATGGACGCAACGACCGGTGTCGGCGCCGGTCTGGTTCAGGCCGAGCGCGCCTGTGCGCGATGCTCGCCCTCGCAGGTCTCTTCGATCAGCTTGTCGCAGAACGCGTCGAGGTCCTTCGGCGAGCGGCTGGTCACAAGACCCTGATCGACCACGACCTCTTCGTCGACCACCTCGGCGCCGGCGTTTTTCATGTCCGTCCAGATCGCGGGAAAGCCCGTCATCTTGCGGCCCTTCACCGCGTCCGCGTCGATCAGCACCTGCGGGCCGTGGCAGATCGAGGCGACGGGGCGCTTGTTCTCGAAGAAGCGGTTGACGAATTTCAGCGCCTGTTCGTTGCGGCGCAGCGCGTCGGGCGAGAACAGGCCGCCGGGGATCATCAGCGTGTCGTAATCGTCCGCGTTCGCCTCATCGAGCGTGCGGTCGACCTTGATCCTGTCGCCTTTTTCCCGGTGCCGGTTCGCCTCGATCTCGCCGGACTTGTCGGAAACGATGTGAACCTCGCCGCCGGCGTTCTCGATCGCCTTCTTCGGTTCGAACAGCTCGGACTCCTCGAACCCGTCGGAGGCGAGAATGGCGACGCGGCGGCCTTCGGCGCGATTGCCCATGGCGATGTCCTTCCTTGTGTCATCAGGGGACAGGGCGAACGCTGCGAACCGCGCGCTGTTCCGGCCTCGACGCGGGACGGCCGGAGCGCAAACGGAATATTAGCCTTGGCGCGCTAGAGTGGCGGTCAGGGTGGAGACGGGACCGGGAAGAGACGCCATGACGAAAATGCGCCTTCTCATGCTCGCCGCGTCGGGGGTTTGCCTCGCCAGCGGCCTGACCGCGGGCGCGCTGATCGCGCTCTCGGGATCGATCGACCAGGCGGTGGCCTTCACATGGCCGGGCCTGGGCGCAGCCATCGCCTTCGGGCTGATCACGCCGGGCGAGACGGCGGGAGACTAACCCCGGTCGGTCCAGACGATGCGGTAGAGATCGAAGCGCCGGTCGCGCAGATTGCGCACCGTGCCCGAGCGCCGCGCCTCGTTCAGGCTGTCCATGTGAAGATCGGCCACCGCGATGGTCTCGACGTTCTCGCTGGCCTCGGCGGCCACGCCGTCGCGGGCGAAGGGATAGTCGCAGGGCGTGATGACCGCGGACTGGGCGTAGTTCACGTCCATGTTCTCAACCCCAGGCAGATTGCCGACATTGCCTGCGGTGACGAGATAGATCTGGTTCTCGATGGCCCGGGCGTGCGCGCAATACCGGACCCTGAGATGGCCGGGCCGGTCGTCGGTGGCGTAGGGCACGAAGATGATCTTCGCGCCTTCGTCGACCAGACGCCGGGCGAGCTCGGGGAACTCTGAGTCATAACAGATCAGCACGCCGACCGGCCCGCAATCGGTCGGGATGGCGGCGACGGTGTCCCCGCCCTTGATGTTCCACCAGTATTTCTCGTTCGGCGTGGGGTGGATCTTTTCCTGGCCATGCACCGAGCCGTCGCGCAGGAAGACATAGGCGACGTTCTGGATGTCGCCATCGTCTGTCTTGGTGGGGTGCGACCCGCCCACGATGTTGATGTTGTAGCGCACCGCCAGCGTGCTCATGAATTCGACGAACCGCTTGGTGTGCTTGGACAGCGCGGCGATGGACTCCTCGGGGTTCAGCCGCCGCTTTTCCAGCGCCAGCAGCGCCACGGTGAACATCTCGGGGAAGACGCAGAAATCGGCGCGGTAGTCCGAGCAGACGTCGACGAAATACTCCACGTTCTTCTCGAACTCGGCCAGGCTCTCCACCGCGCGCATGTGAAACTGCACCGCGGCCACCCGCACCGTGGACGACCAGGGCCGCGAGGGGCCGGCCGCGCCCTCCTCCCAGCTGGGATTGCGCCAGACCATGCGCGCGGCGTGACCTGCGCTCTCGATGTCGTCGGGATAGTATTTCCGAAGCACGCCTGCGGGCTCGAACCCCATGCGCATCTGGAAGTTCAGCACCGGGTCCTTGATCTCGCGCGCCTCGACCGCGGCCAGATAGGCCTCGGGCGTCTTGTAGGTGCGCCGCTTGCGCTTGAAGCCCGACAGCCGGCCGCCGAACACCACGCCCTTGAGATCGTATTCCTCACACAGCGAGGTGCGCGCATCGTAGAGCCGCTGGCCGATCCTGAGCCGCCTGCGGCCGGGATCGACCGCGACCTCCATGCCGTACAGCCAGTCGCCGTCCGGATCATGGCGCGCAGCGAAGCCGCCGCCTGTGATGCCCGCCCAGTCGTGCGGGGCGAAGGCGCTGGCCTCGTCGATGATGCAGCTTGCGCACCAGCCCACGACCTCGCCCTCGTATTCGACCACGATCTGGCCTTCTGGGAAGGCGCTGATCTGCCCCCGGATCATCGCGGGCAGATCGGGCGTCATGTCCGGATAGGCGCGGTTCTGAAGGTCCAGAATGGCCTGGACGTCCCTCAGTTCGGCGTTGCGGACGAGAAGCTTGGCGGTGCGGCGTTGTTCGGTCATGGGCTCCCTAACGCGGCGAAGCGGTGCAGGGTTTATCGCGCGCCGCAGGGGGCCGCGTCGAGGGCCGGGGGCGGTCGGCGCGCGGCGCCGCCCTCAATGAGTGCATGTATTTTCTTATACTTTACCGCACGTTAGGCCGTTATGCGTCACAGTCTTCGGCGACCAATCGATTTGGAGCGCCGTGATGACCGCCTGCCCCCTGCCGGCCGATACGCTGGACACTGCGGCCTGCGCCTGCGCGCGCGGGATCGATATCGACCTCGCCTTCGCCTTTCAGCCGATCGTGGATGTCCGCGACAACTCGATCTTCGCCCAGGAAGCGCTGCTGCGCGGCGCGGACGGCAGGGGCGCGGGCGCGATCCTGTCGCAGATCGCACCTTCCGACATTCACGCCTTCGACCGCAAATGCCGGATCGGCGCGGTGAAGGCCGCCGCGCGCCTGCTCGGCGACCGGCCTGAGCTTCTATCGCTCAACACGATGCCCAACGCGGTCTACGACCCCGAGACCTGCCTGAGGACCACGATCGCGGCGGCCGAAGCGAACGGATTTCCCGTGGACCGCATCATGTTCGAGATGACCGAGCACGAGGCGATCGAGGACATCGACCACTTCACCAAGATCGTGGAGTCCTACAAGCAGATGGGCTTCACCACCGCGATCGACGATTTCGGCGCGGGAAGTTCGGGTCTGACCCTGTTCGCCTCGGTCCTGCCCGACATCATAAAGCTCGACGCCAAGCTGATCTCGGGCGTTCACAAAAGCCGGGTGCAGAGCACGATCGTGGGCAATATCGTCGAGCTGTGCTCGAAGTTCGGCATCGGCGTCATCGCCGAGGGCATCGAGGAACGCGCCGAGGCAGACACCCTGCGCGAGCTCGGCATCTATCTGTTCCAGGGCTATTACTTCGCCCGTCCGGCGCTGGACGCCGCACCGGCGAGAGGCGAGATCTGCTGGGGGTAGTCGCCAGCGCGGGAACCCTTGCTCGAATTTCCGGGTTCACGTCGCAATCCGCCTCACCGGGCGGCTCCGCCGTGGAGACGTATGATGCCCCTGACCACCCGACGACTGCTTACCGCCGTTCTGGCCGCCGTCGGAACCTGGGCGGCGAACACCGGTTCGGCTTCGGCGCAGGATCGCGGCGCGTCCGCTGCGGCGGGACAGCAGGCCTCGACGCTGGTCGTGCTTGAATTCGAGACCGTGACCGCCTCGGCGAAAGATCAGAGCGGCGGTCAGGACCGCTCTGCGAATAGCGACAGCGCGCAAGCCCGGGAATCCGACCCTGTATCAGTCCCCGGGGTTCTCGCACGCGCCGAAACTCCGCAACTCGCCCGCCTGAAGCTGCGTGAGCGACCGGACGCGCCGACCGCCGTGGACGGCCTCTTGATATTCGAGGACGTTAGCGCGCTCACCGCCTGGCGCCAGACGCGCATGGACTCGTTTTTCGAGCCTATGGGCGGCGCGGGCGCGATCGAGATGAAAATCCGCCTCGTCGACAAAGCGCTGCTCGAACAATACGGGCTCGGCGGGCCGGATACCCCGATCGAGAACGTCTCGATCACTTATGAGAACACCGGCAACGAGGCTGACGGCGACGCCGATATCGACGCCGTCACCGTGATCTGCCCCGGCGATTTCGCCGAATGCGATCCCAGCAACTAGGCGCGCGGCCCATGATCACGGGCGCGTGCTGAAGGCAGGCTCTCAGCCTAGCTGAAATACGGCCCGTAAAGATCGGTCCGGCGATCGCGGAAAAAGCCCCAGGCGGCGCGGTGACGGTCCAGGAATTTGCGGTCGAACTCGGCGGTCAGGACGCCGGTCTCGGTGCGGCCGAGCTCGCTGACGACCTCGCCGGTGTGATCGCAGATGAAGCTGGTGCCGTAGAATTTCTGGTTGTCCTCGTCGCCGATCCGGTTGGCTGCGCCCACCGGCATGACGTTACTGACCGCATGGCCCTGCATGGCCCGCCGCCAGCGCGCGGAGGTGTCCAGGCTGTCGTCATGGGGCTCGGTCCCGATGGCGGTGGGGTAGAGCAGCACTTCAGCGCCCAGAAGCGCCAGTGCGCGGGCGGTTTCGGGGAACCACTGGTCCCAGCAGATGCCCACGCCGACCTTGCCGTGCCTGGTTTCCCAGACCCTGAAGCCGGTGTCGCCGGGGCGGAAATAGTACTTCTCCATATAGCCCGGCCCGTCGGGGATATGGCTCTTGCGGTAGACGCCGAGCGGCTTGCCGCCGTCCAGCATGACCAGCGAATTGTAATAGCGCGGCCCCTCGCGCTCGTAGATCGATACGGGGATGGCGACGTCGAGTTCCTCGCTCAGCGGCTGCAGCGCGGTGACGCACGGGTGCTCCATCGCCGGGAAGGCCTCGGCGAACCAGTCCTCGTCCTGGGTCTTGCAGAAATAATGGTTCTGGAAGAGCTCGGGCGGCAGGATGACCTTCGCGCCCTTGCCCGCCGCTTCGCGCACCATCTCGGCGATCGTCTGGATGTTCGCGTCGCGGTCGCGGCCGAACGCCGCCTGAAGCACGGCGATCGAAATCGTGTCGGTCATGTCTTGAAGGCTTTCGTCAGTCGATCTGGTCGAGCCAGTCGCCGGGTCCGTCCCCGGTGCGCAGATCCATCACCGTCGGCCAGAGCCGCCACGGCGCGCGGCCGTCGGCGTTCCACAGCGCGACGAAGGCGAAGCCGGTCTCCGGCTCCATCACCACCTGGGCGCCGTATCCCGACAGATAGCCGGCGTGGGCGATCAGGGTGCGGTCACCCCAGTCATAGACCCGCCAGCCGAGGCCGTAATAGGTCTCGTCGACCCGGGCGCGCAAGGGGCCCAACCCGCGCGTCTCGCGCCGGGACTCGGTATAGGGGGTGAAGACCCGCTCACGCACCTCTTCGGGCAGGCCGTCGAGATAGGCGAGATTGGCCTGCGCCCAGGCGATGAGGTCGTTCAGCGTCAGCGTCACCGCCGCCGCGCTCGGCACCCGGTCGTAATAGGTGTCCGGATCCCCCGGACGGTCGGACTTGCGCGTCCAGCCACGGTGCGGGCGCGCCCAGCTGGGCCCGGAGACGAGATCGTCCTCGCCCACCCCGGCGGTGCTGAGCCCGTACGGGCCGAAAATGTACTGGCGCACCGCCTCTTCATAGCTGAGCCCGGTCGCCTCTTCGATCAGAAGCTCGGCGGAGGAGAACGCCACGTTCTGATAGCTGTAGCACTCGCCCGGCTGGCAGATGAGATCGACGGTGGAGAGCCGGCGGCGCGCCTCCTCGGCGCTCACCCCGCCCTCGATGAGATTGTCGTAGGCGTTCGGCGGCAGGCCCGAACGCTGGCTCATCAGCTCGATCCAGGTGGGCTGGGTCTCGCCCTTGAGGTCGAGGATGGAGGTCGGGACCTTGGCGTCCAGATCGATCAGGCCCTCGCTTTCGAGGATCGCCAGCAGCACGCCGGTGAAGCTCTTGGTCAGCGAGGCGGCGCGGAAGCGCGTCTGCGCGGTGACCTCTTCACCCGATCCTGCGGCGGTCTCGCCTGAGGTGTAGATCAGCACCGGCTCGCCGTTCTCGATCACCGCGGCGGCCAGGCCGACCGTCTTGTCGAAGCCCGCCGCCTGGTCGAGGCGCTCGCGCAGCGTGTCGAGATAGGCGGGCGGTTCGAGCTGGACGAGCGGCGCGGTTCGGCTCGCGGCGGCTGCGGCGGCCGCGGCCGTGTTCGAAAACGGACCATAGGCGCCCGCGCCGGAATCGCCCTGGGCGTAAGGCCCTGTGCGGGCGATCTCGATGACCGACCCCATGCGCGACAGCGACTGGCCTTCAGGGGGGTAGAACTGCGCGTTCGCCGCAGCGCCGAGCCCGAGCGCGGCGAGCGCCCCGGCGGCCGTCCTCATCATCATGCTCCGCAAACCCATGCGCACGTCTCCAGGATCGTCGCGCCGGGCGTGATCACCCGGCGGGCTGATTGCAGGTCACGCAGTGGAACGCGCCGCCTCCCGTCAATATGGCGTTCGCCCCCGAGACGACCACTTTGCGTCCCGGAAAGGCGCGCTGCAAGCGGCGGGCCGCGAGCTGCGCGCGCTCGTTATAGGCCGGCATCACCACGTGGCGCGGCCCGACCACCCAGTTCATGTGGGAGGCCGCGGCCGGGCCGCCAGCCTCGGACTGCACAAGACCCGGGGAAGGAACGCGCAAGACGCTCAATCGGCGCCCGGCGGCGTCAGTGGCGCGAGCGAGGTCCTTCGCGATCGCCTCATAGATTTTCGCGTTCGGATCGTCAGGCCCGGCGGCTTCGGGGCACACGACGAGGCCCGGCGCTGCGAAGCGGACGATATTGTCGACATGGCCGTCGGTGTGATCGCCGATCATGCCTTCATCGAGCCAGATCACCTTGCTGACGCCCAGAAGCGCCTCGAGCCGGACCTCGACGTCCTTTTCGGTGAAGCGCGGATTGCGGTTGGGGTTCAGAAGGCACTGGCGGGTGGTGATCACCGTGCCTTCGCCGTCGAACTCCAGCGCTCCGCCCTCGCAGATGAAATCGGCCTTCACGAGCCGCGCGCCGGCCTCTTTCGCGATGCGCTCGCCGACGGTGAGATCGCCGGGCAGGTCGTACTTGCCGCCCCAGCCGTTGAACTGGAACCGGACCGCGTCGAGCCCCTGCGCGGTCCTGGCGAAAACCGGGCCCGTGTCGCGCGCCCAGACGTCGCCGTAAGGCTCGCGCACGACCTTCACCAGCCGGCCCATGCGGCGGCGCGCGTCGGCCTCGGCCTCGGCGGTGGCGGCGTAGACCACGATCTCGAGCCGCTTTCCGTCAGCGCCCGGCGCTGCGGCGAGGGCGAGAAAGCGCGCGAACTCCTCACGCGCCGGCTCGAGGTCTTCCTCCCAAAGCTCGGTGGCGGCCGGCCAGCAGGTGTGGATCGCCTCCTGCGCGGCGGTTTCATGAGGGACGAGGCGGGCGGTGTCGAAAGGTCGGGTCATGGCCGGGCTGATAGCATGAGGCGGAGGCGTGGAGTAGCGGGGGATGCGGGCTCTGCCCGCGCGTCTTCCCTCCCCCTTCGCGGGGAGGGTGGGCCGAAGCGAAGCTTCGGGTCGGGTGGGGGGAGCGGCGCTGAGGTCTGCAAAGACTGCGTCTGCGGCCCACCCCACCCGTCCGGCTTCGCAGGACACCCTCCCCGTCAAGGGGAGGGAAGGAAACGCTGCGCTGACGCTGGCCTACTCCCCCGGCGCCTTGGCCTTGACCACCAGCGCATGCACCGGCCCGGCCAGCTCTTCCTTGAGCGCGGCGTTGACCAGACGGTGGCGTTCGAGCCGGGACTTGCCGGCGAAATGGACCGACTGGATCGCCACGGTGAAATGGCTTTCGCCTTCGGCCCGCGCCCCGGCGTGGCCGGCGTGCGCGGCGCTGTCATCGGTGACGGTGAGCTCGACGGGTTCGAACGCGGCCATGAGTTTGGCTTCGATCTGCTGCTTAACGCCCGGCAATTGTCATGCTCCCTTCGTTGCCGCTTAAGGCGGCGCGCCCCATACTTCAGCGTCATGGACGGCGCTTTCAAATACCGCCCGCGGTTTGTCGACATCCGCGTGAAGAAGCCCAAGCACGAGGCGTCTGTGGACGAGCGCGTGTGCGAGCATCCCCAGTGCCGGTCCAAGGCCACCGCCCGCGCGCCCAAAAGCGCGGCGAAACGCGACGAGTTCTACTGGTTCTGCCAGAGCCACGCGGCCGAGTACAACAAACAGTGGAATTTCTTCGAGGGCATGAGCGAGGAGGCCGCCCGCGCCCATGTCGAGGCCGATTTCTACGGCCACCGCCCGACCTGGAGCTTTGCAGCCGGCTCCACCACCCGCAAGCGGGCCGAGCGCGCCAGCAAGGACTTCCAGGACGGCTTCTTCGACCCGTTCTCCCTGTTCGGCGACCGCCCGCCCCCCGGTCAGGAGCGCCGCCAGCGCGAAGCCGAAGATCCCCACGCCGGCATGGGACGGCTGCAGAAGCGGGCGCTCGAGACCCTCAGCCTCGATCCCGGCGCGAGCAAGGCGGAAGTCCGCAAACGCTATGCGGAGCTGGTGCGCGCCTACCATCCCGATTCCAACGGCGGCGACCGCTCCATGGAGGAGCAGCTCAACAAGGTCGTGCAGAGCTACCAGATCCTGAAAAGCGCCGGGATGGCGTAGCTTTCGAACAATTCACGGACCTGCAAGGTCGAGGATAGCCAGCCGGAGCGAGCGTGCGGCGCGTTCAATCCGACAGGGGCTCTCCATGATCTTCGCCGCACTCGCCGCCCGAACCCTTCTCGCCGCCTGCCCGGCCGAGGCCGTCTGCACGGAGCGCGACGGCGTGCTGTCTGTCGCCGCCACCCAGGCGCGCGCCGAGGCGGTGCTGGTGACCGCGCTGGACGCGCGGGAGCGCTTCACCGCCGTGTTCGAGCGTGCGCCGGGCCGCACGGCGATCATCGAGGACATGCCGCGCTTTCCCGGCTTCGGTGCAGAGCTGCGCGCGGACGGCTGGATCGTCAAACCCTGGATCTCGCCCGACGCGATGCGCGAAACGCTCGCCGCCCAGATGCGTCCCGCCCTGCGCCAGGCCATGCCCGACGCCAGCGAAGCCGAGATCGAGGCTCGCATAACGCCCGTGCTCGACCAGCGCGTGGGCCGCGACGAGAAGGTGCGCCACGCCGAGGCGATCATCGCCCATGAGCTTGGCCATCTGTGGTTCATCGACGTGTTCGACTGGCCGCAGAGCGAAACCGGCGAACGCGCCTACGGAGCGGCCGCCGCGCCCGACTGGCTGGACGAAACCGCAGCGGTGATCCTTGAATCAGACGCGCTGACCGAAGAGCGGCGCGCCGCCCTGTGCGCACGCCTGCCCGAAGATCCGGCGGCGGAATATCAGCGCTTCTTCACGATCGACCATCCGCTGATCTCGCTCGCCCGGCGCGCGGCAGAGTCGGCCGAGGCTGCTGGCGGCGTTTCTGGCGAGCCGCGGATCATGGTCATGGACTCCCAGGCGCTCGGCGCCGGGGACGCGCTGATGAGCGATGCGGGCTATTTCTACGCGCTTTCCCGCAACCTCGTGGACTGGACGCTCGATGAAGCCGAAGCGGCCCTGTTTCCCGCCATGGCCGCCCATGTCGCTAGGGGCGGCGACCCGGCCTCCTTCCTCGCCGGCGACGGCCCTGCGTATGGTGCGCCCGAAACCCTCGAGGCCTGGAGCGAGGCGCTGGGCGCGTATGCGGCGGCACGTTGCGAAACGCCCTGAGGGCTGTGACATCCCGCAAGGTGGCGCCCGCCCCCCTCGCGCGCTAAGTGTTCGGCGAACCCTGCGCGTGCGTTTCGCGCCGCGCGACCGACAGAGCATTTTCGAGGCGACATGACCGACGACGCGCTGATCTCCCTGACGCCCGACACCAAGGCCGACTGCAAAGCCCTGTTCGGCTTCGATCCCGGTTTCGAGGTTCCGGCCTTTTCGGGCCGCGACGAGCACGTGCCGGTGATCGACGAGACCTATGTGTTCGATCCGGCGACCACGCGGGCGATCCTGGCGGGCTTCGCCTTCAATCGTCGGGTGATGATCCAAGGCTATCACGGCACGGGCAAATCCACCCATGTCGAGCAGGTCGCAGCCCGGCTGAACTGGCCGATGATCCGGGTCAATCTCGACAGCCATGTGAGCCGGATCGACATGGTCGGCAAGGACCAGATCGTCCTGAAGGACGGCCAGCAGGTCACCGAGTTCCAGGAAGGCATCCTGCCCTGGGCGGTGCGCCGCCCGGTCGCGCTTCTGTTCGACGAATACGACGCGGGCCGGCCCGACGTGATGTTCGTGATCCAGCGGGTTCTTGAAGCCTCGGGCTCGCTGACGCTGCTCGACCAGAACCGCGTAATCCGCCCGAACCCGAATTTCCGCCTGTTCGCCACCACCAACACGGTTGGCCTGGGCGACACCACGGGCCTCTATCACGGCACCCAGCAGATCAACCAGGGCCAGATGGACCGCTGGTCGATCGTCTCCACGCTCAACTACCTGCCCGCCGAGACCGAGCGCGAGATCGTCGCCGCCAAGCTCGGCGAGTACGGCGCGAGCGAGACCGGGGCGAAAGCGATCGCGGACATGGTCAAGGTCGCCGACATGACCCGCGAGGCCTTCATCAACGGGGACCTCTCCACCGTGATGAGCCCGCGCACCGTGCTGACCTGGGCGGAGAACGCGCAGATCTTCGGCGACGCCGGAATCGCCTTCCGGCTCACCTTCCTCAATAAGTGCGACGAGCTCGAACGCCCGATCGTGGCGGAGATGTATCAGCGCGTGTTCGGCGAGGACCTGCCCGAAAGCCCGGTCAAGCCGGGTCAGGCGGCGTAGGCGCCCCGATCAGGGCTCACCACACCCGCTCGCAGCCATAGGCGTCGAACACCGGATCGGCGCTGATCACCGGGATGGTCCGCCGCCGCGCCTGGGCGGCGATCATCCGGTCGAACGGGTCGCCGTGCACCGCCGGAAGATCGCGAACGGCGTAGCAGTCCTCGAATTCGATCGGCAGGAGTTCGAACGGCTCGGGCAAGCCCGTCTCCCGCATGCGATCGAGCCACGGCCCGAGCGATCCGAGCCGCGCATCGCCGTGCTTTGCGCGCTTGATGTTCGCTTCCCAGACCGAGGCCAGCGACACGAACAGCCGCGTGGCGCCCGCCATGCGCACGCGCGCCCGCTTGGTGAGCCTCGGCCCCGGGATCAGGTACCAGGCGACCGCCTGCGTATCGACGAGAACGCTCAGGACCGGGCGTCCTCAGGCTCGAGATCGCGGTCGAGAAACGCGTCCCACTCTTCGTCGGTGTAGGCCGGCTCCATGAGGATGCGATCGGCCTCCTCGCTCCACGTCCCCAGATCGGCCCAGGCGCCGTAGGCGTCCGCTCCGGTCTTCGGGCGCCCCGCCCCCCCCACGGCCGTCAGGCGCGCCACCTCGGTCTTGCCGCGGCGGATGACGATGGTCTCGCCCGCCTCGACCTCGCGGAGCAGGCGGGAGAGATGGGTTTTCGCCTCATGGACGGTGACGGTTTTCATGGTCTGAACCTTAGTTGACTAAGTTGACTTAGTCAAGTTTTGGCGCGCCCTGCGCTCTGCACCGTTCCGGGTTCGCATCGGCCCTGCGCGGGGCTATCTAGTAGCCCATGACCGATCAGTCCCCGTCCGAACAGTTCCGCCGCGCCCTCACCGCCGCCACCCGCGCGCTCTCAAAGGAGCGCGATCTCGAGGTGAAGTATGGCGGCGATCGCGCCGGCGTGGCGCGCGGCGGGATCGTGCTGCCCAACCCGCCTGAAAAGCTGACCGTCGACGAGGCCGCCAAGGCGCGCGGCCGGGCCGACGCGCTGGCGCTGCGCTTTGCGCTGCACGACAGCGCCGCGCACCAGAAATCGATGCCGCCCGGCGATGTGGCGCGGAAGATTTTCGACGCCGCCGAACAGGCGCGCTGCGAGGGGCTGGGCGCACAGGCCATGCGCGGGGTGGCGGATAATCTCGACGCCGCTTTGATCGACAAATGCCGGCGCAACGGCTGGAACGTCGCCGAGGACCGCCAGTCCGCCCCGCTGCAGGACGCGATCTCCATGCTGGTGCGCGAGCGGATTTCCGGCCGGCCGACGCCTGAGGACGCCAAGGGCCTGATGAAGGTCTGGCGCGAGGATCTGGAAGCCGCGGCCGGGCCGGCGCTGGACGCCCTGGCCGACAGCGCGGGCGACCAGAAGAAGTTCGCCGACGCCCTGCGCCAGGTGATCCGCGATCTCGATCTGTCCGACGAGCTCGGCGAATACGACGAGCAGGAGGACGAGGACGACAGCCAGGACGATTCCGGCGTCGAACAGGAGCCCCAGTCCGGAGAGGACGAGGGCGAGAACGAGCCCGATCAGGGCGAGGAAGACCAGCCCGCCGACGCCAAGGGCACGGCCGCCGACACTGACGACATCCACTACGCCGAAGAGTCCAACACCCGCGTCGAAGCCGACGACGAACCGGGCGAGTCCATGGAGGCCGCGCGCCCCAACTGGATCCCGCCCGGCGGCGAGGACGCGGACGCCTACAAGGTCTTCACCACCAAGTTCGACGAGGTCATCCAGGCCGGCGATCTGTGCGACGGCGACGAGCTGGCCCGCCTCAGGCGCAATCTCGATCAGCATCTCAAAGGCCTCGAAGGCGCGGTGGGCCGGCTGGCCAACCGGCTGCAGCGCAAGCTGATGGCCAAGCAGCAACGCGCCTGGGCGTTCGATCTCGAAGAAGGCGTGCTCGATCCCGCCCGCCTGCCGCGGGTGATCCTCGATCCGATGATGCCGCTGAGCTTCAAGCAGGAGAAGGACACCGACTTCCGCGACACGGTCGTCACGCTGCTTCTGGACAATTCAGGCTCAATGCGCGGCCGGCCCATCCTGGTGGCCGCCGCCTGCGCGGACATTCTCGCGCGCACGCTGGAGCGCTGCGGCGTGAAGACCGAGATCCTGGGCTTCACCACCAAGGCGTGGAAGGGCGGGCGGTCGAAGGAAGAATGGCTCGCCCAGGGCAAGCCGCCCAATCCGGGCCGGCTCAATGATCTGCGCCATATCGTCTACAAGGGCGCGGACGCGCCCTGGCGGCGCGCGCGGCCCTCGCTCGGGCTGATGCTGCGAGACGGGCTCCTGAAGGAGAATATCGACGGCGAGGCGCTGCTCTGGGCGCACAAGCGGCTGATGGGCCGGCCCGAGCAGCGGCGCATCCTGATGGTGATTTCCGACGGCGCGCCGGTCGACGACGGCACCCAGTCGGCGAACTCCCCGGCCTATCTCGAAAAGCATCTGCGCGAGGTCATCTCGATGATCGAGGACCGCTCGGAGGTGGAGCTTCTGGCCATCGGCATCGGCCATGACGTGACCCGCTATTACAAGCGCGCAGTGACCATCGTGGACGTCGAACAGCTCGCCGGCGCGATGACCGACCAGCTCGCCGACCTGTTCGATGAAAAGCCCAAGGCCCGCCGCCGCGGCGAACGCAAGGGCCGCGGCGGGCCGGGCCTGTCCGCGCTCAAGCGCGCCACGACGAGCGCGAGACGCTAGGGTGGCGCGTCGGCCCGCCGGCGAAGTATCACTCGTTTTCCGGGCGAACACCGCTCGAAGACGCTGGCGGCGCCCCCGACAGGATCTCCGCCACCAGCGGGTTGGGAAAGCGGCGTTCCAGCGTGATGGCGTAGAAGGTTTCCGCGATGCCGGGCAGGTCGGCCGCTTCGACGAGCCGGCCGCTGGCGAGCTCGTCGCGCACGACGATGGGCGGGGCGACGGCGAGGCCCGCATCGTTGCGGGCGAACAGGCGCAGCATCGCCATGTCGTCGACCTCGGCGGCGATCTCTGGGCTCAGCCCCAGCCGCATGGCCAGCGCGTCGAAGCCCGAGCGCACGCCGCTGCGGCGCGAGGGCAGGATCAGCGGGTGGCTTTTCAGAAGCGTGGCCATGTCGCGCACCTCCCCGATCCGGGCCGGAGCGCCGATCAGGCTGACCTTCTGTTCGGCCAGGGTGTGCACCGTCCAGCCGCTGTCGGCCTCGCGCAACGGCGCCTGGTTGGTCAGCACCATGTCGAGATTGTGCGCGGCCAGCTCGGCCATCAGCTCGGACAGCGAGCCTGAACGCAGATGCACCTCCACCGCGCCCGAAGCCAGCAGCGGGGCCAGAAGATCGGTCTGGAAGTTGCGCGACAGGGTGGCCAGCGCGCCGACGTTCAGCGTGCGCCGGGCCGCGCCCGCCCCGCCCTTCATCACGCTTTCAAGCTCCTCGCCGGCGGTGAAGATCGCGTCGGCGTAGTCGAGCGCCACCCGCCCCGCCTCGGTCAGGGTCAGGGTGCGCCCGGTGCGCTCGAACAGGGCGTGGCCGAGCTGGTCCTCGAGCTGGCGGATCTGGGTGGAGAGCGCGGACTGGCTGAGATTGAGCCGCTCGGCGGCGCGGGTGAGCCGGCCCTCATGGGCGACGGCGCGGAAATATCGCAGATGCTTGTAGTTCACGCGCAGCGGCCCTTGGTTCCAGAAAACAGAACGATCATATCCAAACAATGTAATTTATCTATCAAATTCGATGCGTAGGGTCCGGCCGTCGAATTTCATAAGGGCCAGGACCGTCATGGACGTTCTTCTCGATTTTCTCTCCACCTTCGCCTCGCAGCTGCAGAAACCCACCCTCGCCTTCCTGATCGGCGGCGTTCTGATCGCGGCGCTGGGCAGCAATCTGACCATTCCTGATCCGATCTACCGCTTCATCGTCTTCATGCTGCTGATCACGATCGGCCTGCGCGCCGGCATGGAGCTTCGCGAAGCGGACCTTCTCTCCATGCTTCTTCCGGCCCTGTTCGCGCTCGCGCTGGGCGTGGGGATCGTGGTGATCGGCGCGCTCGTGCTCAACCGGCTGCCCCGGCTCAAGGCGGACGACAACTACGCCACGGCGGGCCTGTTCGGGGCGGTCTCGGCCTCCACGCTGGCCGCCGCGATGGTGGTGCTCGACGAGGAGAACATTCCTTTCGAGGCTTGGGCGCCGGCGCTCTATCCCTTCATGGACATCGCCGCGCTCCTGGCTGCGATCGTCCTGGCCCAGGTCGCCCGGCAGAAGCGCAACCGCGACGGGGAGAAAGCCGACATCAAGGCGATCGTGGTCGACTCGCTGCGCGGTTCGGCGATCTCGGCGCTGCTGCTGGGGATGGGGCTCGGCCTAGTCACGCGGCCCGACAGCGTGGTCGAAAGCTTCTACGACCCGCTCTTCCGCGGCCTTCTCTCAATCCTGATGCTGATCCTCGGCATGGAGGCCTGGGCGCGCATGTCAGAGCTCGCCAAGGTCGCCCACTGGTACGCGATCTACGGCGTGGCCGCCCCGCTCTTGAACGGCCTCGCCGCCTTCGGGCTGGGTTATGTCGCCCACGTTCTCACCGGCTTCTCGCCGGGCGGGGTGGTGCTTCTGGCGGTGATGGCGGGCTCGAGCTCGGACATCTCCGGCCCGCCCACCTTGCGCGCGGGCATCCCCGGGGCCAATCCTTCCACCTATATCGGCTCGTCCACCGCAGTGGGCACGCCGGTGGCGATCGCGATCGGCATCCCGCTCTACGTCGCCCTCGCCCAGCTCGTCTTCGACCTCTAGGAGGCGTCAGTCATGACCCTGTTTCACAAGGCCACCAAGATCATCCTCGTCGTCGAGCGCCTGCTGCGCGACAAGATCATCGCCATCGTCGAGAAGGAGGGCGCGAAGGGCTACACCGTCACCGAAGGCACCGGAAAGGGCCAGCACGGCCTTCACGGCACCGACCGGCCCTCGATCGCGCAAGGCTTCAACATCGTGCGCATCGAGGTGATCGTCGCCGACCGCGAGGCGGCCGAACGCATCGCCGAGACGGTGGCCAGCCGGTACTTCAAGGAGTATTCCGGGATCGTCTACATGGACGAAGTCCAGGTGCTGCGTCCCGAGAAGTTCTAGCCCAAGGAGACCGCCCATGCGCCTCAGCCTCGTCCTCGCCGCCCTGGCCGCGATCGGGGCTGCGGCCTGCGGGCCCTCCACTCCTGAGACCGCCGCGGTCACCGCACAGCCGGTTCCGCTCTTTCCCGACGATCCGGGACGGGTGCGCCTGGGCGCCCTGGCCTACGCCGGCGGGGTCGCGCTGAGCGCCGAAGCGGAGGCGTTCGGCGGCATCTCCGCGATGGAGATCGACCCGGAGACGAAACGGCTTCTGGCCGTGACCGACCAGGGGGTTTTCATGACCGCCCGGATCACGTTCGAGGACGGCGCGCCGTCGGGGCTGAGCGACATCGTCTTCGCGCCCATGCTCGACCCCGAGCGCCGGGCGCTGGAAGACCGGCAGGCCGACGCCGAAGGGCTCGCCCCGCTGGGCGAAGGCCGCTACGTGGTCAGCTTCGAACGCGAACACCGGCTCGCCGTCTACGATCTGGGGCCTGACTGGAGCGCGGTTCAGACCGCCCAGCCCTCCACCTTCCCCGCCCCGCCCGGCGCGGACCGGCTGCGCGACAACGCCGGCATGGAGGCGCTGGCGGCCACGGGCGGCGCGCTCTATGCGGGCATTGAAGATCCGATCATGGACGGCACGCCGCACACGATCTGGCGCTATGATCTTGAAAACGCGGCCGCTCCGCCCCGCGCGCTCAGCCTCGCCGCCGCGCCGGGCTTCGGCCTTACGGCGATGACCACGGACGGCGAAGGCGGGCTGTTCCTCGTCGAACGCTACTGGTCGCGGGAGATCGGCAACCGCATCCGGATCGGCCGGCTCACCGCGATGGACCTCGCCGAGGCCGGCCCCGCCCCGCTGCAGCCGGAGATCCTGGCCGAACTCGGCCCGGACATGACGGTGGACAATTTCGAAGCGATCGCGCTGGCCGAGATCGACGGGGAGGCCCGCCTGTTCATCCTCAGCGACGACAATTTCAACCCCGACCAGCGCACGCTGCTCTTGAGCTTCACTCTGGCCGGGGAGTGATCACGCGTCCTGGAAATCCCGGGCGGCCTGTTCGGAGCTGGGCTCCTCGCCGCGCTCGATCGCCTCGTTCTCCTGCTGAACGATCCTGAGGATCCGGGCGATGAATTCCTGGTTCCAGGCGCCGCGCTCGGCGGCCTGATCGCGGTCGGGCTCGAAGGCTTCGATGTCCGCCCGGCTGATCGCACCCTTCGCGTCCAGAAGCCGCTCGACGGTGTCCAGGCGCTGGCGCACGACGGAGACTTCCTGGGCGAGCGCCATGACGATGTTCAGCACCCGCTCGGCGTCGCGGTCTTCCATGAACCAGGGGCGCTTGCCGCGGGCCTTCTCGCCGGCCTGAGAGAGCGGATCGAACGCCATCACGCGGCCTCCTCTTGCTTTTTCGCGCCGATGACGTGCCAGGCGGCCTTGCGCCCGTAATCCTCGACCTTGTCCTCGCCGGCGCTGGGGAAGAGCTTGGTGTCGACCACGGCGGCCACCCCGCCATGAATGACGCCGTCTTTCTTGAAGCCCGCCTTGATCATCAGATCGTCGAGATCGATCTCGTGCATCGTCGTCCAGAACGGCTCGTTGTTGTAGAACGCGTCCCAGTCCCGGATGCATTGCTCGTAAAGCGGCATCTCGTCGGAATATTGCGGCTGTTCGACATGCAGCACGATCCCGCCGGGCTTCAGCACGCGGCGGGTCTCGGCGAAGATCCGCTCCATCGCCTTCTTGCTGGTCTCGTGCAGGAACATGGTGGTCTGCACCCAGTCGAAGCTTTCGTCGGCGAACCGGGACAGGTCCTCGGCGTCGGCCTGGATGAATTTTACGTTCTCAACGCCCATCGCCTTGGCGCGCGCTAGGCCGTAGCGCAGCATCGGCCCGCCCGCGTCCACGCCGATCACCTCGGCGTCGGGATAGGCCTGCGCGATCGGCAGCACGTTGTGCCCGAGCCCGCAGCCCAGATCGAGAATGCGCCTGGGCGCGAAATCGGGAAGGTTCGCCTTCACCCATTCGGCGACCGCCTGGCCGCCGCCGTCATTATACCGGCCCAGCGCCCCGCCGGTGGTGACGAACAGACCCGCGTCGTAGTTCGCAGGCCCGGTCACGTCGCCATGGGCGAGCTCGGTATGATAGCTGCCGGGCATGCAGTGATGGTCCACAGCGGTCAGATAGCGCGGCACGTCAAAGCCGGGGGTGAGTTCGAGCCGCGGATCGCCCTCGGTCAGCTCAAGCGCCTTTTTGTTGAGCGCTTCGGCCTGGCGCAGCGTCACCCAGCGTCCCGCCTGCTGGCGCTGCTCCATCGTGGCGCGGCGCAGGGCCGACCAGATCTGAAACGCCGGGTCGTCCAGAAGCGCCTTTCTCACCTCGTTGCGATGGCGGAACGGGCCGTTTTCTTTGGTGAAGGCCGGCTCCACGCGCTGTTCGAACGCGGTCTTCACGCCCGGCAGCACGCGGCTGGCGAGGTGCCGGTTCATATGGGCGAGGAAGTTGAAGCGCTCGGCTTCGTCATGGCTCGTATGCGGAAACATGCCGTGACGGCCGACCAGGCGGTAGTCCGGCGGGCCGTCATAGGCCGGCTTCGCCGTGTCGAGATCCTTGGCGCGATCGTCGGGCATGGGCGTCTCCTGAAGGTGCGTCTCGCCGCTTGGTCTGGTTTTATTTCCCGGCGGAAGGCTTGGCAAAGCCCGCCGTTTGAAATGATATACCATTTGAGAAGCGCGGCGGCCAACACGCAGGTCGCCCTGTGCGCCGCGATGTCGCGGCGGGGAAACGGGAGGAGCACCATGAGCACGCGCATCGTCGCCCTGTTCAATCTCAAACCGGGCGTCACCCCGGCCGACTATGAAAAGTGGGCGAAGTCCACC
This sequence comes from Oceanicaulis sp., assembly GCA_040112665.1. Taxonomy (NCBI): domain Bacteria; kingdom Pseudomonadati; phylum Pseudomonadota; class Alphaproteobacteria; order Maricaulales; family Maricaulaceae; genus Oceanicaulis; species Oceanicaulis sp. The sequence continues at coordinate 380,066 of CP157796.1, forward strand.
GACATCCCGACGGTGAACGGGCTCGGCTCTGTGGACCGGTTCGAGGTGTTCAAGTCCACCGGGCTTCTGGGCTCGGCGGACTCCCCGCCCTACGCCTATATCGAGATCATCGACGTCAACGACATGGACGCCTTCGGCGGCGATGTCGGGACCGACGCCATGCAGAAGGTCGCCGGGGAGTTTCAGGCCATGGCCGACGATCTGGTCTTCATCCTCACCGACAAGCTCGGCTAGGGGGCGAGGATGGCGCGTTTTTCCGGCAAGACGGCCGTGATCACCGGCTCGGGCCGCACCGGCGGGCTGGGCGAAGCGATCGCGAAAAAGCTCGCAAGCGAAGGCGCGGCGGTGGTCATCTCCGACATCGGCGCGCCGGCCGATCCGGCCACGCCGGCCGAGCATATCGGCGCCACCGAGGAGATGAACCAGATCGCCGAGGCGATCCGCAGCGCGGGCGGAACGGCCAGCACGAAAGCCTGCGACGTGCGCGATCTCGCCCAGATGCGCCAGCTCGCCGAGCACGCCGTGGCCGAGCACGGCTCGCTGGACATCTGGGTGAACAACGCCGGCATCGGCTACATCATGAGGCCGCTTCTGGACGTCACGGAAGACGACTGGCGCGCGGTGATCGACGTCAATCTGACCGGCTGCTTCTTCGGGCTGAAGGCCGCCGCAGAGGTGATGATCAAGGCAGGCAAAGGCGGCCGGATCGTCAATATCGCAAGCCAGGCGGCGAAATCCGGCTTTCCGCACGCGCAGGCCTACACCAGCTCCAAGCATGGCCTTGTCGGCCTGGTACGGTCAGCCGCCCACGAGCTGGGCCCCCATCAGATCACCGTCAACAATGTCTGCCCCAACCACGTCACCACGGGGCTGGGCGCCTGGCAGAACGAGTACTTCGCCAAGGTCACCGGGGCAGCCAGCGTCGAGGACTATCTCAAGGCGATGGCCGGCCGCATCCCGCTGGGCCGTCCCGGCACGGCGGAAGACACCGCCAACGCGGTCGCCTTCCTGTGCTCGGAGGAGGCGAAATACATCACCGCGGAGAGCATGAATGTCAGCGGCGGCGAGGAGCCGCATTGATGCCAATTACACTTGAGGACGCTCTTGAGTCCGAGAACACGTGGTCGGACGGTTACTACAACGCCGTCCGCTTCTTTTATTGGTGGCCCAAAGTATTAGCAAAGATCCCGATTAGCCAGTTAAAAAAACAACAGAGTAAGTTTGTCTACTCTTCTGATTTGGTCAATTTTTTCCGAGAAAAGATCGATGATTCTCCCGGCTTGGAGCGAAGGACGTTCGCTAAGCTCGACAGGCAGGAAGAGCCGTTCAATCATCAATTAGAGCTGTTTTTGCGGCTGGCGCCGGCGCAGGCGATCAACGCCCTCTTGGCGCATTGCGGAGTCAATGAGTTCGATGAGCGCCCGTCCGTTCTCACTCGTTCGGTCGAGCAGGTTTGGCCAGGCACCCAGCCTGACATCCTTTTGCTCTCGAAATCGGCGGCAGTCGCGATCGAAGTGAAACCCCCGCACGGTCGCTCTTTCGAGGGCCAACTCGCAAAGTATGCCCTCTTGTTCGAAAACCTTCGGAAGGCCCGGCCGACCGTCGAACGGACGGACCTGATCTTTCTCGCCAACGGTGGCTTTGAAGACAACCTGCCGAGAAAAACCCCAACGCTGGCTGCATTCCGGGATTCTGAAAAAGCGTGGGCCCGCACGAGGTCGCGTCACGCGTTCAAAGTGCTCGATGACGACGAGCTGTTGATGATCTGTTATCGCATTGACGCGACGGAACCGCGCTTTCTGTCTTTCTCAGACTTCCTGCGCACGCAAGATCAGGCGTTGGGGCCGAGCGAGACAGAGCGGCTCCTTTTCGACGGCATCCGCAAAGAAATTGAACGCCGAGGATACGTTTGAACATGCCCGCAACCCCGCCCCAAGGCTTCACCTGGCCGAACGGCGCGAAGCTCGCGTTTTCTCTCGTCGTCAATGTCGAGGAAGGCGCGGAGAAGAACATCCTGGACGGCGACAAGGGCCCTGAACCTGTCGACGAGCTGGGGGCGGTGCCCGCCAAGGCGCAGATCCGGGTGCACGGCAACGAGACCAATTATCAGTACGGGATCAATCGCGGCGCGCCGCGCGTGCTGAAGCTTCTGGACAAGCACCAGATGCCCGCGACCTGGACCGCCGCCTCTCTGGCGCTGGAGCGTGCGCCCTGGCTGGCCGAGGCGCTGATGAAGCGCGGCGACGAGCCCTGCTGTCACGGCTGGCGCTGGAAGTTCACCGCCTTCATGGACGAGGACCGCGAGCGCGAGTTCGTGCGGAAGGGCGCAGACAGCATCAAGGAGACCTGCGGCCGCCTGCCGGCGGGGTATCTGTCGCGCTATCTGCACTCGGACAATCTGCGGGGCATCCTCATCGAGGAGGGCTACCGCTACCACATGGACGACTACTCGGACGATTTTCCGTACTGGGACGTGGTGCAGACGCCCCGCGGCGGGAAAAAGCCGATCATCGTCCTGCCCTATGCGATCGATTCCAACGACATGAAGTTCTGGCTCGCGCCGAGCTTCACTGCGAAAGACTGGGTCGCCTACGCCAAAGACACGTTCGACTGGCTTCTGGCCGAAGCGAACGAGGAGGGCGCGCGGATGATGAGCCTGGGGCTGCACCTGAGGATCATCGGACGGCCCGGACGGATCGGCGCGCTCGACGAGTTTCTGGCCTATGTCCGCAGCCATGACGGCGTGTGGTGCGCCACCCGCGAACAGATCGCCGACGCCTTCGCCGCAGCGGTTCCGCCGCCGGAGGCCGAATAGAACGAAGCGGCTGACGCCGCTCGACCCCACCCCGGCCCTCCCCTGCAGGGGAGGGAGAGACGCTCAAGCGGCTCGTCTCTTCTTCGGGATGGACTTCCGACGCCGCGATCGAAACAGCCCTCCCTCCCCCTCGGGGGAGGGCCGGGGTGGGGGGAGACCCGACATGAACCGCTTACTCACCGCCGCGCTGGCGAGCTTCGCCCTCACCGGCGCAGCCGCAGCACAGGCGCCTGATCAGACCGCCGCAGAAGAACTCGCCGCCGTTCTCACAGGCTCGTTCAGCACGATCGAGCAGTGCGAGACCGAGGGCTGGGGATGCGTGGAGAGCGAGCTGGTCCGCATCTGGCCCGAGCGCACCGACGGCGTCTGGCTCTATCAGGAGAACGCCTGGCTGGGCGACGATCCCGAGAGCGCCGACCCGGCGGCCAAGCAGCGCCCCTACTTCCAGCGCATCATCCGGCTCGCGGCCCAGGACGACCGCACCGTGCTGCGCACGATCTACACCATGACCGATCCGGCCTCGGTGGTCGGCGCCTTCGCGGCGCCGGACACGATCGCCGCCGACCAGCTGGGCGAGGCGAGCTGTTCGGGCCCGGTCGAGCGCATCGCGCACGGCCACTGGTATGCGAACTTCCCCACCTGCCCCAGCGGCCTTCGCGGCGCGGTGCGCACCCATTCGCGCTCGATCCACTATCCGGACGGGTTCGCGAACTGGGATCGCGGCTTCGACGCGGAAGGAAACGTCAGATGGGGCCCGAGCGCGGGCGGGTATGTGTTCGTGAGGAAAGACTGAGTGCGTCATTCCCTCCCCTTGACGGGGAGGGTGTCCGGCGAAGCCGGACGGGTGGGGTGAAGCCGCAAGCGCAACGGTCTGCAACCTGAAGCGCCTCACCCCCACCCGACCCGAGGCTTCACCTCGGCCCACCCTCCCCGCAAGGGGGAGGGAATTAAGGCCAGTGCGATTGGAGAAACGCCGCCATGAAATCGCTTTTCACCGCCCTGCTCGCAGCCCCGCTTCTGGCGGGCTGCATCATCGTCAGCGAAACCACGACGCCTTCAGTCGCGCCGGCGTCAGTCCAAGCCGCAGACACGAACCGCGGTCCGATCGACCTGCGGCGCACCACGCTTCTGGTGCGCGACATGGACGCCTCGCTGGCCTTCTATGAAGGCGCGCTGGGGCTCGAGAAATACTACGACCAGATCATCACCAGCCGCGACGGGACCAGCCAGAGCCATCTGGTGCTGCTGCGCGCGAACGATCCCAATATCGGCGTGCTGGGCCTGTGGGAGCTCGAAGACGCAGACCAGGCGCCTGCGCCGACCACGTCCTCGGAGCTGACCGCCGGCGAGATCGTGCTGCTGTTCAACACCTCCGAACTCGACACGGTCTTCCCCGCCGCCGCGGCGAGCGCGGGCGTGACCGTGCTGAGCCCGCCCACCTATCGGGAGTATCCCGGCGACGGGGTGACCTATCAGGTCATGGTCTCGATGCTGCGCGATCCGGACGGCCATATCGTCGAGCTCAACAACCGGCTGAGCCCGCCGATCGAGTGGGATTAGGCGACGACCTCCGCGCTTGATTTGTCCGGACATTCATAGCATATCCGGACCATGCGCAGCCTGCTCTTCGTCCCCGGATCCCGGCCCGACCGGATCGCCAAGGCTCTCGAAGCCGGGGCGGACGCGGTGTGCGTCGATCTTGAAGACGCGGTCGCGCCCGCGGCCAAGGACGAGGCGCGCGAGGCGGTGCTGGGCGCGCTGTCCTCGCCGCGGCGGTTCGCGGTCCGGGTCAATCCGATGGAGACCGAATGGGGCCGCGAGGACGCCGACGCGCTCGCCCGGTTCGCCCATGCGCCCACTTTCGTGATGCTGCCCAAGGCGGAGAGCGCGGGCCAGGTCGAGATCCTGAACGCCGCGCTGGGCGAGGCCGGCGCGGGCGGGATCGTACCCATCATCGAAAGCGCGCTGGGGCTGAGGCACGCCTGGGAGATCGCCGAGGCCGAAAACGTGCGCGCCGTGCTGTTCGGCGGGGGCGACATGGCCGCCGATCTGGGCGTGGCGATGGATTTCGAGCCGCTTCTTTTCGCCCGCGCGCAAGTCGTCGCGGCGTGCGCTGCGGCGGACGTTCCGGCGATCGACGTGCCCTGGCTCGACGTCAAGGACGAGGCGGGGCTGCTGAAAGAGACCGAGCGGGTCAAGGCGCTGGGATATTCGGCCAAGGCCTGCATCCACCCCGCGCAGATCTCGGCGGTCAATCACGTCTTCACGCCCAGCGCCGAGGACGTCAGCCACGCCGAGCGCGTGATCGCCGCGCTGGATGCCGCCGGCGGAGGCGCGGCGCTTCTGGACGGAAAGCTCATCGAGGCGCCGATCATCCGGCGCGCCCGCCGCGTGCTGGAAACGGCGCGCGCGGCTCAGCAGTAAGGACGGACATGGTTCAGTACGCCAAGGAAGTGGGACCCCAGCGCTATCGCGAGACCTTCGGACGGTATTTCGAGGATTTCGTGGAGGGCGACGTCTACGAGCACCGTCCGGGCAAGACGGTGACCGAGTACGACAATCACATGTTCACGCTGCTGACGATGAACACCCATCCGATGCATTTCGACGCCGAGTTCGCCGCAGCCAGCGAGTTCAAGAAGAACCTGGTGGTCAGCCCCTACACCCTGGCGCTGGTGATCGGCATGAGCGTCACCGACGTCAGCCAGAAGGCGATCGCCAATCTGGGCATGGACGAGGTGAAGTTCACCGCGCCGGTCTTCGCCGGCGACACGCTCTACGCCGAAAGCGAGGTTCTGGGAAAACGCGAGAGCAAGTCCCGGCCGACGCAAGGCATCGTCACGGTCCTGACCCGCGCCCATAACCAGCGCGGCGAACAGGTCGTGACCTTCAAGCGCAACATGCTGATCCCGAAAAAGGGACACGCCGTCGAAGACACGGTGGGCAATTACTGAGGCCGAGCGTAAGGGAGCCAGCCATGGCCGTCGCCGAAACCTATCAGATGACCGAGGCCGACGAGCGCCAGATGCTCGACGCCATCGCCAAGTGGATCGAGAAAAAGGTCGCCCCCGTCGCGATGGATCTCGAACACGCCGACGAATGGCCGGCCGATCTCGTCGAGGACATGAAGGAGCTGGGGCTGTTCGGCGCGCTGATCGAGCCCGAATACGGCGGGCTGGGGCTGACCGCGACGACCTATTCCAAAATCGTCACCATGATCGCCGAGGAGTGGATGAGCCTCACCGGCATCTTCAACTCCCATCTGATGATGGCCCAGATCGTCCAGCGCTTCGGCACCGACCGGCAGAAGGAATACTGGCTGCCGAAATTCGCCACCGGCGAGATCCGCGGCGGGCTGGGGCTGACCGAGCCCGACGCCGGCACCGACCTTCAGGCGATCCGCACGACGGCGAAGAAAGTCGGCGACACCTACGTGGTCAACGGCGCGAAGACCTGGATCTCCAATGCGATCCAGGGTCAGGCCTGCGCGCTTCTGGTTAAGACCGACCCCGGCGCCGAGCCGCGCTACAAGGGCATGTCCATGCTCATCGTCTCCAAGATCGATCCGGAGACGGGCGAGGCGCGCCCCGGCATCCGCAACGGCAAGAAGCTGGAAAAGCTGGGCTATAAGGGCATCGATTCAGGCGAGTTCGTCTTCGAGGACTATGAGGCTGACGCCGAGCTGGCGCTCGTGGGCGGCGAGGAAGGCAAGGGCTTCTTCATGGCCACGGGCGGCCTCGAGATCGGCCGGATCAATATCGCCGCGCGCTCGGTGGGCATCGCCAAGCGGGCGCTGCGCGAATCCGTCGCCTACGCCCAGACCCGCAAGACCATGGGCAAGCCGATCTGCGAGCATCAGGCGATCCAGCTCAAACTTGGTGAGATGGCCGCCAAGACCCGCGCCGCAGAGCTTCTGGTCGAGGACGCCGCGCGCGCCTACGACACCGGCGCGCGCATCGACATGGAGGCCGGCATGGCGAAGTATTTCGCCTCCGAGACCGCCGTCGAGGTCGCGACCGAAGCCATGCGCATCCACGGCGGCTACGGCTATTCCAAGGAATACGTGATCGAGCGGCTCTACCGCGACGCCCCGCTGATGTGCATCGGCGAGGGCACCAACGAGATGCAGCGCATCATCATCGCCAAGCAGCTGGTCAAGCGAAACCCGGTCTGAGCCTGTCCGACAGGGCGCGGCGCAGCCCAGTTTTCGTGGAACCGGCCGGGACGGTTTGCTAAGACTGAAGCGTATTCACCGAGGCTGGCGCAGCGAGCCGGCCCGCCGATCGCTCCAGGGAGGACGATCATGCACAAGCCGCTGGCCGGGCTGCGTATCCTGACCATCGAACAGTACGGCGCGGGACCCTACGGCACCCAGCTGCTCGCCTCCCTGGGCGCAGAGGTGATCAAGATCGAGAACCCGGCGGTGGGCGGAGACAGCTCGCGCATGGCCGGGCCCTATTTCCTGGGCGATCATGACAGCCAGTTCTTCCAGACCTTCAATCGCGGCAAGAAATCGGTCGCGCTCGATCTCAAGGACAAGGGCGACCGGCGCATCTTCGACCGGCTGGTGAAATCCGCCGACGCGGTGGCGAACAATCTGCGCGGCGACCTGCCCGCCAGGCTGGGTGTGGATTACGCCGCCCTGTCGCAGATCAAGTCCGACATCGTGTGCGCGCACCTATCCGCCTACGGCCGGAACAATGAACGCGAGGCCTGGCCGGGCTACGACTATCTGATGCAGGCCGAGGCCGGCTTTCTGTCGCTGACCGGCGAGCCGGGCGGTCCGCCTGCGCGCTTCGGCCTGTCCATGGTCGACTTCATGACCGGCACGATGATGGCGCTGGGGCTGGTCTCCGCCGTGCTCGGCGCGCGCCAGACCGGCCAGGGCTGCGACGTGGACACCTCGCTTCTGGACACCGCGCTTCATCAGCTGAGCTATCCGGCGACGTGGTTCCTGAACGAGGGCAAGGAGACCAAGCGGTTGGAGCGCTCCTCCCACCCTTCGGTGACGCCGAGCCAGCTCTACAAGACCGCGGACGGCTGGATCTTCCTGATGTGCCAGCTGCCGAAATTCTGGGGCGCGTTCTGCGACGCGGTCGGCCGGCACGATCTGCTGACCGAACCGGACTATGCCGACATGGCCGCCCGCCGCGCCAACCGGCTGCAGCTGCAGGCCGAACTCGACGCGTTCTTCCAGAAGAAGACCACCGCCGAATGGATGGCGATCCTCGGCGGCAAGGTGCCGGTCGCTCCGGTGAACTCGATCGCGGACGCGCTGTCCGCCCCCGCTGCGCGGGCGCTTGTCGAAACCGTCGAGCATCCCGACAAGCCCGGCGGGCTCAAGCTGCTGCGCGAGCCCTTCACCGTGAACGGCGAGCGGCCGAGCGGCGCGCGCGCCCCCAAGCTCGGCGAGCACACCCGCGCCATCCTCGACGAACTGCTCGACGGCGGCCGCGAGGACAAGGCGGCGGAATAGGCGCGATCCGTGCTAGACTGGCGCTCATGAAGGACGAACTCGCTCATCCGCGGATCTCGATCGACCCCGAGATCATGCTCGGCAAGCCGTGCATCACCGGCACGCGCATCCCGATCTATCTGATCTTGCGCTATCTCGCTTCGGGCCAGTCCGAGAGCGACATCCGCGAAGCCTTTCCGAATCTTCGGGACGGTGACGTGCAGGCCGTTCTGCAGTACGCCGCCGACGCGTTCGACGTGCCGTTAGAATCCGCCGCCGAATAGTGCGCTTCTTTGCTGACGAATGCGCCGACCGCAGGGTGCTTCGTGCGCTCCGGGACGCCGGCCATGAGGTCGAACTCTCCGCGCCCGACGCTCAGGGCGCACCTGACGAATTCGTTCTTGCGCGCAGCAACGTCCTGGGCGGCGTTCTGGTCACGGCCGACAAGGATTTCGGCGCACTGATTTTCGGCCGCGGCCTGAAAGCCACCGGCGTGGTCCTGTTACGAAGCGCAGACCCGGACCGGTGCACGGCCGCGATACTCGATCATCTCGCTCAGCTCGAAGGGGCGATTCTGGTCGTCTCGGATCGTTCTGTCCGGCTACGCCCATTACCGGAGACCCGCCCATGAAACTCACCGGCCTCAAAGTCATCGACCTGTCCGCCTTCCTGCCCGGCCCGCACCTGACCATGACGATGGCCGATCACGGCGCGGAGGTGGTCATGATCGAGCCGGCGAACGGGCTGGGCGAGCCGACCCGGCAGATCGGCTGGAAGACCGCGGACGGCGTCTCGGTCTGGTTTCGCAACATCGCGCGCGGCAAGAAATCGCTGAAGCTCAATCTCAAGGACCCGGACGGGCAGGCCCTGCTGCATGCGCTGGTCAGGGAGGCCGACGTCGTCGTCGAGGCCTTCCGGCCCGGCGTGGCGAGCCGTCTGGCGGCCGATTACGAGACCCTGTCGGCGATCAATCCCCGGCTGGTCTACTGCTCGATCTCGGCCTTCGGCCAGCAGGGCGCCTATGCGCAGAAGCCCGCCCACGACCTCACCGTCCAGGCGCTGGCGGGGCTGGTCGATCTCAATCGCGGCCTGGAAGACGGAAAGCCTGCGAGCCCGAACATGCCGGTCGCCGATCTCGCCGCCTCCCTGACCGCGCTTAGTGCGATCCTGATGGCGCTTTACCGGCGCAGCGAGACCGGCGAAGGCGATTTCATCGACATGGCGATGTACGACGCCGCGCTCGCCTGGACGCCGAACGTCACCGGCCCCGTCTTCGCGGAGAACGCCCACCCGCCGGTCAAGGACATGCGCAGCTTCGGCGGGGCGGGCATGTACCATGTCTACGAGACCTCGGACGCGAAACACCTCGTGCTGGGCGGCTCGGAGGTGAAGTTCGCCACGAATCTTCTGACCGCGCTCGGCCGGCCGGACCTGCTCGATCTCGCCCGCGAGGAACCCGGCCCGAAACAGGCGCCCCTGCGCGCGTTCCTGACCGAGACCTTCGCCGGCAAGCCGCTCGCCGAGTGGGAGGCGTTTCTGGCGAAGATCGACGTGTGCTGGGCGCCGGTGAGGACGCTGAAGGACGCCTTCGACGATCCGCACACGGCAGAGCGCGGCATGGTGTTCACCGACGAGGCGGGAAACCGGCATATCGGCCCGGCGATCCGCTTCCTGAAAGAGCCCGGCGCGCCGCGCACGGCCACGCCTGAGTTCGGCGAGCATTCCGAAGCGCTGGCGCTCGAAGCCGGGCTCGATCCCGAGACGATCCGGGCGATGAAGGATCGCGGGGTTATCTGACCCGGCGTTCCTTGATCAGGGTGCGCATGTACATCTCGTCGTCCTTGAACCAGTGCCAGGTGCGCCCGCGCTTGTTTCCGTCCTGGCTGATCTGGATCATCTCGTAGAGATATTCGCCGGGCAGGTCCTTCCTGACCCAGGTCAGGCACACCGTGCGCGCGTCGATCTCCCAGGCGCAGCCCTCGATGCGCTCGGTGTCCCACCAGATCCGGCCTTCGGCGTATGTCGCCGGGAAGACATGTTCTTCCGATTTGCCGTCCGCCCAGCTGTAGCGGTTGGTCTGGTGGTAGTCCCACTCGCCGTCCTCGGGAAAGCGGCAGATCAGATGGCTGTCGTGGCGGTCGAGCTCTTTACCCTCAATGTCGACGTAGGTGTAAACGCCCTTCCATTCGCCCTCGTGCCGGGCCAGGACCGGCATGCGCCAGCGGATCAGCTTCATTTCCCGCGCTCCCCTCTTATGGTGTGTTCGAACCGGGCCGGTTGACCGGCCGCGGGAGCCAAAAGATATATCATTTGACCGGACAAACCAGCGGAGCGGACATGGCCGAAGACGCGGTCTATCTCGAGCGCGACGGCGCGGCGGCGCATCTCGTCCTCAACAAGCCTGGCAAGCGCAACGCGCTGAGCGAGGCGATGTGGCTGGCGATCCCGCGCCTGCTCGCCGAAGCCGAAGCCGACCCGGCCGTCCGCGTGCTGGTCGTACGCGGTGCTGGCGGCGCGTTCGCCGCCGGCGCGGACATTTCCGAGTTCGAGGAAGTCTACGCCACGCCGGAGCGCGCCGAGGCGTATTCCGCCGCCATCGCGGCCGCGCTCGACGGGCTCGCCGCCTTTCCCAAACCCACCCTGGCCGCCATCGACGGGCCGTGCGTGGGCGGCGGGTGCGGGCTCGCGCTGGCGTGCGATCTGCGCTTTGGGGCGGAAGGGTCGAAGTTCGGCATCACGCCGGGCAAGCTGGGGCTCGTTTATACGCTGAACGACACCCGCCGCCTGATCGACGCGGTGGGCGTGTCGGCGGCCAAGGACATCCTTTTCACCGGCCGGATCCTCGGCGCTGACGAAGCCCGCGCCCTGCGCCTGATCGACCGGCTGGTCGAGCCCGAAGCGCTGATGACCGCCGTGAACGGCTGGGTGGGCATGGCCGCCAAAGCCAGCGGAAGGTCCGCCGCGGTGACCAAGCAGATCATCGCGCGCATCGTGGCGGGTCAGTCGTCCGACGACGCGGAGACCAAAAAACTCTTTCTCGACGCCTTCCAAAGCGCGGACTTTCAGGAGGGCTATCGCGCCTTTCTCGAAAAACGCGCGCCGAACTTTCCGGAGTGACCCCGATGCCCACCCTCTACAATCTCGCTCTGTCGCCCTACGCCGCGCGGGTCCGGCTCGCCGCCTACTGGCGCGGGCTCGAGGACGCGGTCAGCTTCGCCGAGCCGCCCGGCGGGCTGAAGAGCGAGGCGTATCTGAAGAAAAATCCGCTGGGCAAGGTCCCCGCCCTCAAGCTCGAGAACGGGTTCTGCCTGCCCGAGAGCGAGCTGATCGTCGAGTATCTCGAAGACGCCTTTCCCGGCCGCCCGCTGCGCCCCTCCGATCCGGAAACCGCCGCCCGCGCCCGGCTCGCCGCGCGGCTGTGCGATCTTTACGTCGCGCCGGGGCTCGGGCCGATCTTCCGCAACGCCAACCCCAGGGAACGCGACGAGGCGGCGGTGAACACCGGCTTTGAAACGCTGGCGACCGCGCTCGCCCAGATCGACGCCTATCTCGATTCCGCAGGGCCCTGGGCGGTGGGTCCGGCGCCCAGCACGGCGGATTGCGCGCTGGTCCCGGTGCTGTGGTTTGTTGAATGGGCGGACGGCTGGTACGGCCGGACGACACTGGCCGGAACACCGCGCTGCCGGCGCGTCCTCGACGCCGCCAAAGCCGACGGCCAGGCGAGCCGCGTCATCGGGGAACTCGCAACTGCGTTGAGGTCGCGCTTCAGTTAATCGATCCTTAGGGTGCGAGCCACAAAATCCGGTTTATGCCGCGCGATCACGCACCCCAGGACCTGCTCCTCACCGAGGACGATCCCCTCGCCCCGCTCACCCTGTGGAGCGAGGACGAGCCGTGGCGCGCCGCGAGCCTGTCCGACCCGCGGATCTACCTCGCCCGGATGTTCCGCACCCAACCGGTGCACACGGCCGAGTTTCACACCCTGCGCCTGGGCCAGACACTGGCCGAGGGCGGCTATCGCGCGATCATGTTCGATTACCGCGAGGCGCAGATCGACCATGACGCCGCCGCGTTCGAACCTGTGGCCGACGCGATCGCTGCGGCTTTCCCGCGCTCGCTGATCATCGTCTTCCTGCACGACGCCGGCAGTCACGGCTTCGCCAAGCGCATGGTCGCCCTTCTGCAGGACCGCAGCGTGAAGACGGGGCGCGCGCGCAGCTTCGATCCGGCGTTTAACGCGATCCTGCGCGCGGTCAGTAGCCCGGCGGGATGAACGGTCCGCCGTTCATGATCTCGAACTGGGCCGCCGCCTTCAGCGCCTGATAGTCCCCGCCCACCGGCGCCATGAACTGGATCGAGACCGGCCGGCCGTTCGCGGCCCGGCCCATCGGCACGGCGGTCGCCGCGACGCCGGACAGATCGGCGAACGCGGTGAGGTCGGCCTGACCGGGCGGCGGGGTTTCGGAGAAATCGAAGGCGGGTTCGAGCGTGGTCGGCGAGACGACGAGATCGCAGTTCGCAAACCAGGTCTCCGCGTCGGCCTCGGTGCGCCGGACGGCCTCGTAGGCGGCCTTGGCCTTGTCGGCGGGCTGGCCCGCCCCCCATTCGAGAAGCCTGCGGAAATGATCGGAGAACCCGGCCGGGTTTTCAGCGAGCATCGCCTTGTGCGCGGCGTGGCCCTCGATCTCGCACACCAGAAGCCCGCGCCGGCGGGAGGTTCCGAACTGGTAGTGCTCGGAGGTTACCTCGACGATCTCCGCGCCGGCGTTGTCGAGCCGCGCGATCGCGGTCTCGAACGCGCTCATGACGTCGCGATGAGCCTCGAGCGCGTCGTCGAAACGCCAGCGTCCGATCCTGAGGCCGGTGAGGCTTTTCTGCGGCCGCACGGGCTGGCCGGACAGTGCGGCCAGGAAGGCCGGCAGGTCTTTCGCCGAGCGGCAGAGCGGGCCGACATGATCGAGCGTTTCAGACAGGGCGATCACCCCGCCTGTGGGCACGAGACCGCGCGCGGGCTTGTGCGCGGCGACCCCGCAATAGGCGGCCGGGATGCGCACGCTGCCCATCGTGTCGGTCCCGAGCGCCGCGACGCACAGGCCTGCGGCGACCGCTGCGCCCGACCCGCCCGAGGAGCCGCCGGCGGTGACCTCTTCGTCCTCGCCGCCCCAGGGGTTCAGCGTCCGGCCGAACCAGGGATTGTCGGTGACCGCGCCGAGCGCGCCCTCCTCCATGTTCAGCGTGCCTGCGATGATCGCCCCGGCGGCCTTGAGCCGGGCGACGCACTCGGCGTCCTCCCGCGCGATGCGGCGCTCATAGGCCTTGATCCCGGCGTGCCAGGGCAGGCCCTCGACCGCGATGTTCGCCTTGACCAGCATCACCGCGCCGTCGATCTCCGACAGCGGCGCGCCGCGCGCCCAGCGATCCGCACTGTCGGCGGCCTCGTTGCGAGCCGCCTCGAAACGGGTGTCGAGCACCGCGTTGAGCCTGGGGTTCAGACGGGCGATGCGCCTGGCGTAGGCGTCGAAGACCTGAAGCGGGCTCCAGCGTCCCAGCGCGAAGGCGGCCGATTGTGCGGCCCAGCCGCGCTGACCGGCAGGCAGCTTGAGCTCTGCGGCGTCGCTCATGAAAATCTTTCGTCGATGAGCCGGATCGGCTTCTGGCGGACTTCGGTCTGGGTCAGGGCGGCGAGCTCGCCGGGCGCGGCGAGGACCACGCCCACCTCGATCCCCAGCGCCTTTTTCAGCCCGCCCGCCAGCGCCTCCCGCACCGCCTCGCTCTGCTCCTTGACCTCGGCGTGGACGGTGAACTCGTCCCGCCCGGTCTCGTCGCGCACCGCCTTGCAGATGAAGTCGCCGGCGAAGGCGGGATGCTCTTCGAGAAGCGGCCCCATGGCCTGGGGGAAGATGTTGATCCCGCGGATCTTCACCATGTTGTCCGACCGCCCCAGGAACCCCTCGATACGCTTGAAGGCCAGGCCGAGCGGGCTCGCGTCGGTCTTCACCTTCGTCACGTCATGGGTGTTGAATCGGATGATCGGGTACACGTCGTCCTTATAAAGGCAGGTGCAGATCATGTCGCCCTGCTCGCCGTCGGCGACCGGCTTTCCGGTCTCGATGTCGGCGACCTCGAGATACTGGGCGTCCTCCATCACGTACAGGCCCGACCGGTCAGGCCCTTCCCCGGCGATGATCCCGGTGTCGCCCACCCCGTACCAGTCGAAGCACTCCGCCCCGCCCCAGGCCCTGGACAGCGCCTCGCGGTCCTCGCGCCCCAGATGGCCGGAGATCATGCGCACGTTCAGGTCCCTCACAGGATCGATGCCTTGCTCCTCGGCCACCCTTGCGAGCTTCTTGATGTAGTCCGCGAAGCCCACGATCACGGTGGCTCCGAAATCGCGGATCAGCTCGACCTGCCGCGCCGAGCGGGTCTCTACGCCGGTGCCTGCGCTCATGAAGATCGCGCTCGTCCAGTGGATCACCGCTTCGCGAACATAGTGCCCGCCATTGATCATGCCGTGGCCGTAGACCGAGTGCACCACGTCGTCCGGTTTCAGCCCCTGGAAGCGGTACATCCGGGCGAGCAGAAGGTTCTGCACCTCCCGGCTTTTCGCGCCGAACAGAAGGACCTGCGGCGTTCCGGTCGTGCCTGAGGTGGTGTGCATGACCACGTTGGGCTTGCCTTCAGGGTGGCTGCCGCGCCCGTCGAAATCACCGAAGGGCGGTGTGCGGGCGATCGAGTCCATGATGTCGGACTTGTCGAAGCTCGGAAGGTCAGCGAGCTGTTCGAGGCTTTTGATATCCCCCTCTTCGATCCCCGCCTCGCGCCAGAGCTTTTGGTAGAAGGGCGTCTTCCAGGCCCGGTCGACGCTTCTGAGGAACAGCGCGTTCTGCCGAGCGAACAGCTCGTCCCGGCTGATCGAGGTGGCGAAATCGACGAAGTCCGCGCCGATCGGATGGGTCTTCTGCATCTCCGCCCAGTCGGCGGCGTCGAAATAGCTGCGATGTCCGTCGCGCGGCGCGCTCATGGCTCCGCCCCTCCCCTGTCTTCGATGTCGTCTTCGCTCTCGACCGGCCCGGCGTCGCCGGCGCCGTCTCCGCCCGTCTCGAACCCGGCCAGCGCCTCGGCCTGACCGGCGGCGACGCGCGAGACGATCCCCGCATCCTGCGCATCGGGCAGCGTCCAGACCGCCTTGCACAGCGCCTTGTCGACGTCCTCGCGCGCCTGCCCGAAGCCGAAGGCGACGCACTCGGCGCGCTTGGCGGACACGTCCTCGGGCCGCATCGGATCCCGGGGCGAGCCGTACAGCGCGTCGATCTCGGCGGTCAGCGTCTTGCCGGTCGTCAGCCAGGCGACCGCGCGCTGCGGGGTGAAGGCGGCGGGTTCGTTCCCGCCGTCGTCCTCCACCGTGATGCGTTCGGCAAGGCGCAGCATCTCGGAGTCCTCGAGCGCCTCGGCGGTGAAATCGCTCAAGCGCACCGTCCCGCGCGACAGCGCCACCGCGCCGCAATAGGGAAAGCACAGCCGGGCGTAGTTGATCTGCATGCCCGGAGAGGCCGACCGGCCCACCAGCCGCTTGATGAGCGGTGGCGCTGTCAGCACCAGCCGTTCGAGATTGTCCGGCCTCAACCCCGCCTCGGCGAGCTTCTGCATCAGGCAGATTCCGCCCTGCGCGGCGCGCCCGGTGGGGAAGGGCTTGTAGCTGACCTCGGCGATGCGGAAGGTCTCGCCCAGCGATCCGAGCACCGGGGCGAGATCGTGCTTGTCCTCGAACAGGGCGAGATAGCCGTAAGGCCCTTCGAACACGTCGTGCGGTCCGGGAATGCCCGAGGCGGCCAGATCATTGGCCACGATCGCCGCGCGCGCCGCGCCTGCGATCTGGATGGGCAGGGCGGGCTTTCCCTCGACATGGGCCTGCATCGTGCCGGCGGCCTGGGCCAGCGCATAGCCCAGCGCGTCGAGCGTCTGGGTAAGGCTCGCCCCCCTCAGACGCGCCACGCCCAGCGTCGCGCCGAACAGCCCCGCCGTGGCCGGCCGGAAGAAGCGGATCGGGCTGAGCGCCGCCACCCCGAGGCCGGCCGCGACGTCCACCGCGCCGACCATGGCGGCGAGATAATCCTTGCCCGACGCGCCGGTGGCCTCGGCCTCTGCGGTGAGCGCCGCGCAGATCACCGCCATGGGATGAACGACCGCGGGTTCGTGCACGCAGTCATATTCCTGGCAGTGGATCTGGAACCCGTTCACATAGGCCGCCGCCGAAGCGGGCAGCCGTCCCCCGCCGCCGAACACCTCGCCGGCGCGGTCCTCTTCGCCCGCCTTGCCCCAGCCCGCGGCGACGTGGAAAACGTGATCGGCGAGCCAGGCCTTGCGCCCGGCGATCCCGACCGCGAGCGTGTCGAGCAGGAAGTGCTTCATCGCCGCCTGGGCGGGGGCGGGCACGTCTTCCCAGTCCAGCTCCAGGACATGGCTCGCGAAGGCTTCGGCCGCGCTCATGACCGCGCCTCCATCTCGCCCTCGGGGGTTTGCGACATCGCGGCCGCGAACCGGTCCAGCGGCCCGCCCTCGGCCAGCGCCAGCGCCGCTGCGCTCAGCGCTTCGGCCTGCGCGGCGGAGAAGCCGCCGGCGCCGGCGAGCATGGCCGCCTTCTTCACGATGTCGGCCTCCGCCAGCGGATTTTCAGGATCGCCCAGCGCGTCGGGCGCGTCGAACTCCCGCATCGATCCGTCTCTCAGCGTCAGCGACAGCCCCGCGCCGTAGCGCGCCGGATAGCGCCCTGCGTAGGGCTCGCCGGCGGCCACGTCGATGCGGGCGGCGAGATCGCGCATGTCGGTCCGGGTGGAGATCCCAGGTTCGAAATGGGAAAGCGCGGGCCGGCCGAAGATAAGCGCGGCGGCGACCGAGTGCTGGATCGAGAACTTCGCTTCAATCACGCTTTCCGGCGCGGCCCGGTCGCAGAAGGTCACCGCGTCGGGGTAGGTCGTCACCACCGCGCGCTCGACATCGCCGGCCGTCACGCCGGCCTGCCACGCGGCCAGCGCGGCGTCGATGGCGGCGTGGGCGTGCCGGCAGGCCGGCCAGGGCTTGAAGCTGACCTGGCTGATCAGCCAGTCCGCGCCGTGATCGTCGAGCACGGCTTCAGGATCCGCGCCCGGACAGGTCGCGGCGAAAAAGCCCTGCGCGCCTTCGAGGATTGCAAGCGGTCCGGTCAGCCCTGCGCTCGCGAGCATCGCAGCGGAGAGCCCGGCATGGGCGGCGCGCGCGGTGTGCAGCTGCTTGGCCATCGAGCCGGGCTCGTGCCGGGTCTGCCAGAAGCCCGAGGCCTGCGTGCCGGCGAGGCCCAGCGCATGCGCCGTCGCGCCGGGGTCGAGCCGGAAGGCGCTGGCGGCCGCCGCAGCAGCGCCGAAGGGCCCGCACGTCCCTGTGTTGTGCCAGAAGGCGTAATGGCCCGGCCCCACCGCCCGGCCCAGGCCGATCACGGCTTCATACCCTCGCACCACCGCGGCCAGAAACTCCGCCGCGTCGAGCCCTGCGGTTTCGGCCGCGGCGAGGGCTGCGGGGATGACGGTGGGCCCAGGATGCAGGATCGCCCGCTTGTCGACATCGTCCATCTCCAGCACGTTGCCGACCGCGCCGTTGATCATCGCGGCGGCCAGAGGCGTCGCCGTGCGCGGGTTCGCCGCGAGCGAGCAGCGCCCGCGCCCTTCCACCGCCAGCCCGGCGGACACCGCCCGGCCCGCAGCGCCGTGAGCCCCCGCGATCGCGCAGCCCGCCCAGTCCAGCACGTGCAGCGCGGCGCGCTGTTTCATCGCGGCGGGGACCGGCCTTGCGAGGCGGTCGGCGAGACGCGCGGTGATCGAGGGACTTTGTCCGGACATGGAAGTCTCGTAGCATGCCGGCGCGCTTTGCGAAAAGCCCGGCCTTGAAAGGACCTGCGCTGCGTTCATGACCGCTCCCGCTTCGCTGTCTCCCGGCGCCCTCGTCGAGCGGTTTCGCGGCCGGCTCGGCGAGACCGCTAGGGTCTACGTCCCAGGCGTCGCCGCCGAGCCCTACGTGCTGGCCGAAGCCTTCGCCGAACGGGCTGAACTCGCCGGGGGGCTGGAGTTTTTCGGGGTGTGGATCCCCGGCGTGAACCGCACCGACTGGAGCGGCCTTGGGCAAACCAGCCGGGCTGAGACGGTGTTCCTCGCGCCCGAGCTGCGCGCAGGGTTCGAGGCGGGGCGGGTGCGCTTCCTGCCGCTGAGCTACACCCAGGCCTGGCGGCGGCTCGAGACGTGCGAGGTGGACGCGGCGATCGTTCAGGTCTCCCCGCCCGACCGGTTCGGCCTGTGCTCGCTGTCTCTGGCGAGCGATTTCACCCCGGCGGTCTGGCCGCGCGCGAGGCTGAGGGTCGCGCAGATCAATCCCGCCCTGCCCCCCATGCCCGGCGCGCCCACCATCCCGCTGGACGCTTTCGACGCGGTCACCGAAATCGAGACCGAGCCGCGCGGCTATGACGCGGGATCGCTGCCGCCCGCCTTTGAAGCGATCGCGGGCCATGTCGCCGGGCTCATCCCCGACGGGGCGGCGGTGCAGTTCGGCCTCGGGAAGGTCCAGCTCGCCGTGCTGCCCGCGCTGAAGGACCACCGCCGGCTGACGGTCCATTCGGGCATGGTGTCCGAGCCGCTTCTGGACATTCTCGACGGCGATCAGGTCGCCGCCATCCGGACCGGCGCGGTGCTGGGCTCGCGCGCGCTCGCCGAGCGTCTGCGGCACGATCCGCGCCTGATCATGACCCCGGTCGACCGGACCCATTCGGCGGGCGTTCTGGCCGGGCTCGCGCATTTCTGCGCCGTGAACTCGGCGGTCGAGGTCGATCTCTTCGGCCAGGTCAACGCCGAGTTCGTCGGCGGCAGGCTCGTCTCCGGCGGGGGCGGGCTCATCGATTTCGCCCGCGGCGCGCAGGCCTCTCCCGGCGGGCTCTCCATCATCGCCCTGGCCGCGAGCGCGAAGGGCGGAACGCTCAGCCGGATCGTGCCGAAGCTCGAGGACGGCCCCGCCGCCCTGTCGCGCGCCGATGTCGACATGGTGGTGACCGAGCACGGCGCGGCCGACCTCAGGGGTCTCGATCTCGACGCGCGGGCGGAGGCCCTGATCGGCGTCGCCGCGCCGGAGTTTCGTGATACGCTCGCTCATTCGTGGACGGACCTTCGGAGACGCCTGTGACCGACGCCGCCTCCTCTTCGCCCGGCGCGAACGCCGGCAGCGCCGCGCCGCGCTATATGGCGCTGGCCGAGACGCTGCGTTCGCAGATCGCCACGGGCGATCCCGATATCGGCCAGCTTCTGCCCACCGAGCATGCGCTGTGCGAAGCCCATAACGTCTCGCGGCACACCGTGCGCGAGGCGCTACGCCTGCTCGCCGAGGCCGGGCTGATCGCCCGGCGGCGCGGGGCGGGTACGGTGGTGATCGCGCGCGAAACCACCCAGCGATTCGCCCAGCGCCTGGGCGGGGTGGACGACCTGATGCAGTACGCCCGCGAGGCGAAGCTCACCCCCACCAGGACCAGCGCAGGGCTGATCGATCCGGCCGTGGCGCGCGCGCTCGGGGTCAATCCCGGCGGCCGCTTCCTGCACGTGCACGGCCTGCGCGGCGCGCCGGGCGAACGGCCGATCGCGCTGACCGACGTCTATATCCGCGAAGACCTCGCCCCGCCGGTGGAGACCTATGTCGAGCTCGGCGGCGCGGTCACCGAATGGATCGCGCGCGAGCGCCGCGTGCCCACCGCCCGGATCGAGCAGTCGATCTCGGCGGGCGCGCTGACCGAGCGCGAGGCCGAGGCGCTGGACGCGACAGCCGGCGAAGCCGCGCTGAGGACCCGCCGGCGCTATTTCGACAAGGGCGGCCGCATCATCGCCCTGTCAGACAGCGTCCACCCCGCCGCCCGCTTCACCTATGAAATGGTGCTCAAAAGCGAGGCGGAGGGTTAGGGCGCGACAGGTCGCCCCCAGCGCGGAAACCCTCGCCGCAGGTCTTGCGCGAGGGGATAAGTGTGGCGAGGCGGCGCGGAAGGCTCCGGACCGGATCTCTAGTGTGTTTTGGAGGCCAGGAGCCCCCCGCGCCGTTGAGACGATTTTCGAAACCGCGAGGGATGTGCCGGGTCAGCCGGTTTCAACGCGTGTTTCGCCGCTTCGCTAGCCGGTGCGTTAGTCCGGCCCCGCTCGGGACGCCCCGTCTCTCCCGCCCGCCTGGTCGCTCCGGAACGGCCTCGCCTGCGAGAGGACGGGGGGTATTATGCGCGAGGCGAGACGGGGGCGGATAACTTCGCCCTGAATTCCCGGCCGAACCCCGGACCTGATCCGGGGGAAGAGCCGGCAACTGTTATGCGGTGCTGTAGGCGGTTTGATCTCTAAGCATGGCGTTCAGGCGGGTGAGGAGTTTTCTGGCGACGGCGATGAGGGCGAGTTTTCTGGGCTTTCCCTGCGCCTGGATGCGGTCAGCGAAGGCTTTCAGGTCCGGGCATAGCCTTGCGGCGATCATGGCGGCGATGAACAGGGCGGATCGCACGCGCCGCCGCCCGCCGGAGATGCAGCGCTTTCCCTTGAGCTGACCTGAGTCGTGGTTGAACGGGGCCAGCCCGGCGAGCGCGGCGAGACGCTTGGGGGTGCTGGCGCCCAGTTCGGGCATCAGCGCGAGCAACACCTGCGCAGTGACCGGCCCAACGCCCGGCGCGGTAGCGAGCAGGCGGGCCTGGTCGTTGAGTTCGGTGGCCGCGATCAGGACGGCGATCTCGCGCTCGATGGCCGAGATCGCGCCGTCCAGCCATGCGATGTGCGCCTTCAAGCTGTCGATCAGGATCGGCTCGCCGGTCGCCTTCAGCCGGATGATCTCGTCCTTGCGGGCGGCGACCAGCTGGTCGCGCCTGAGCCCGAGCCGGCCCAGCCGTTCACGGTGCGGGCACGGCGCGGGGTCAGGCGCAGGCCTGAGCCGGGCGCCCAGATCTGCGAGCACGACCGCGTCCAGCGCGTCGGTCTTCGCCTTGCGGCCGGTGGCTTGGGCGAAGCGCCGGGCGGTGGTGGGGTTGATGCGCGCGTTCTGAACACCGGCCGCATGCAGCGCGGCGCGCAGAGCCTGGTCATACACACCCGTCGCCTCGAAGACGACGAAGCCGCCGGTGGCGGCGATCGAGGCGGCCAGCCGGGCCGCGTCGGCGGAGGTGTTGGGGATGCGGCACGCCCGGCCCTGGGCGGGGTCGAAAACGTCCAGCCAGAGCTTGGACACGTCGCATCCGACGTAGCGATCAGGTAAAGTCATCGTGCCTGTCCCTGTGGTGCGAGGTCTGTTGCAACCAGCCTCGTGCAACTGTTCAGGTTGTTGATGTGCAAGCGGGACGGGGCCTGAGCCGGCTCTCGGGCTCGACCGCCCGGGGACCTATCGGCCTCCGTCCCGCAATCATCATGGCACACGACCGATACACAGGGACCTCGCGCAGGATAGGGCGGCCACGCTCACTCGCATCGACGCTTCGGGTTTTTGGAAATCAGGCCCACCTCGTCATTCCCGCGGCATGTCCTCGCGAAGGCGGGGAAAGCAGGAACACAGCGATCGTAGAGCAACGGCGAGGCCGGACTGGGTCCCCGCTTCCGCGGGGATGACGAGGTTGAGAGGCCTATTAGTGCTCGCCCTCACACCCGCCCCTGCCGGGGCCTTCGCTGCGTCGGATCGATCCCCGGATCAATCCGTCGGCTTCGCCGACCCGCGCTCAGCCTCCCGCAAATAAATCTCCCCACCCTTGCGCTTAAACTCCGCCGCCTTCTCCGCCATGCCCGCTTCGGCGTCCTCCGGCGCGACATTCGGCGACCTCGCCGTCCCGAACTCATCCCGGATCTCTTGCGTGATCTGCATGGAGCAGAATTTGGGGCCGCACATGGAGCAGAAATGGGCGGTCTTGTGGGCCTCTTTCGGCAGGGTCTGGTCGTGGAAGTCGCGCGCGGTGTCGGGGTCGAGGGAGAGGTTGAACTGGTCTTCCCAGCGGAACTCGAACCGGGCGCGGCTCAGCGCGTCATCCCGCAGCTTGGCGGCGGGGTGGCCCTTGGCGAGGTCGGCGGCGTGGGCGGCGATCTTGTAGGTGATCACGCCGGTCTTCACGTCGTCGCGGTCGGGAAGGCCCAGATGCTCCTTCGGGGTGACGTAGCAGAGCATGGCCGTGCCGAACCAGCCGATCATGGCCGCGCCGATGCCTGAGGTGATGTGGTCGTATCCCGGCGCGATGTCGGTGGTGAGCGGGCCGAGCGTGTAGAACGGCGCCTCGCCGCAGGTCTCGAGCTGCTTGTCCATATTGGCCTTGATCTTGTGCATGGGCACGTGGCCGGGGCCTTCGATCATCACCTGGCAGCCGCGATCCCAGGCGCGCCGGGTCAGCTCGCCCAGGGTTTCGAGCTCTGCGAACTGAGCGCGGTCGTTGGCGTCGGCGACCGAGCCGGGGCGCAGGCCGTCGCCCAGTGAGAACGACACGTCATAGGCGCGCATGATCTCGCAGATCTCGTCGAAGCGCTCATACAGGAAGCTCTCGGCGTGGTGGGCCAGGCACCACTTGGCCATGATCGAGCCGCCGCGGCTGACGATGCCGGTCACCCGGTCCGCGGTCAGCGGCACGTAAGGCAGGCGCACGCCGGCGTGGATGGTGAAATAGTCCACCCCCTGCTCGGCCTGCTCGATCAGCGTGTCGGCGAAGATCTCCCAGCTGAGGTCCTCGGCGACGCCTCCCACCTTCTCCAGCGCTTGGTAGATCGGCACGGTGCCGATGGGCACGGGCGAATTGCGGATGATCCATTCGCGGGTGTTGTGGATGTTCTTGCCGGTGGACAGGTCCATCACCGTGTCCGCGCCCCAGCGGATGGCCCAGACCATCTTGTCGACCTCTTCCTCCACCGAAGAGGCGACCGCGGAATTGCCGATATTGGCGTTGATCTTCACCAGGAAGTTCCGGCCGATCACCATCGGCTCGAGCTCGGCGTGGTTGATGTTCGCCGGGATGATCGCCCGGCCGCGCGCGATCTCCTCGCGGACGAACTCAGGGGTGACGAATTCGGGCAGCTCCGCGCCGAAGCGCTCTCCATCGGCGTGGCGGACATGCGCGTCGTGCAGCGCGCGGGCGCGGCCGAGATTTTCACGCTCGGCGGCGTAGATCATCTCGTCGGTGACGATCCCGGCGCGGGCGAACTCGATCTGGGTGACGGGCCCCGAGCCTGTGGCTTTCAAAGGCCGGTGACGCACGGGAAACTCGCGGGCGAGGTATTTGCCCGTGGCGTTTCCGTTATCGAGCGGGGTCGGCTCGCGGCCGTCATAGGCTTCCACCCCGCCGCGCTTCATCACCCAGTCCGCGCGCGTGCGCGGCAGGCCTTTCTCCACGTCGATGCGGGCGGCCGGGTCGGTGTAGGGGCCCGAGCAGTCATACACGCGCACCGCCGGCTCCATCGCGGTGGGATGAAGCTCGACCTCCCGGTGCGGCACGGCGAGATGGGGCGCAGCCTCGGGCCGGGTGTAGACCCGTTTGGAGCCCTGAAGCGGCCCGGTGGTCACCGTCGGGGTGGGAAATTCGGCCTGGTTCGTAGGCTTGTTCATGGCGCGGGGTCTTTCGAATTTGCGGGGATGAGCAGGCTGGCGACGAGCCCGATCACGGACGTGACGAAGGCCGCTCCGACCAGGGCGGTCAGCACGGTTTCGTCGATATTGGACGAATGGCCGGGCGGTCCGACCAGCTTGGTAAAGAAGCTCGAGTACAACAGGCCTGCGCAGCCGGCGAAGGCGGCGGCGAGCGCACGCAGGCGGACAGGCGCGCCGGTGCGAGCAAACCATGCCGCAATCACCAGCGCGCCGCCGAAAAGGAAGTCGTCGACGACGAAGACCAAAGGCCGGTCCTGCCCCCAACTGCGCAGCGCTTCACCCACGATGAGCGAGGCGCCGAGGCCGATTCCGATGATCCGCAGAAACACCATGGCTGGTTTCATACCTTCGCCCTCATCGTGACAGATCATGCACGCGGAGAAGACGAGGCAGGGCCGCACCCGGCCCTTTGCTCCATCCCGACGCCGGCATGACCCGGATCCGGTCCTGAGGGTCACTCTCAGCCCCTGTCCCCGGCCTGACCGGGGACCCCGATCAGGAACGAGCGCAAGGACACCCCTTGGAACGTTACGGCGCGATCCTGACGCGCGCCGGGCGCAGAGGCAAGACCTACCCCTCCGCCAGCGCGGCCAGGCGGGCGTAGACGCCTTCGCCCTGGCTTACGAGCTCTGTGTGGGTGCCCTGCTCGACGATGCGGCCCTGGCTGAAGACCAGGATCCGGTCCGCGTCGCGAATGGTCGACAGACGGTGGGCGATGACGATCGCGGTGCGGCCCGCGGTGACGTCGGCCATGGCCTCCTGCACCTCGCGCTCGGTCTCGTTGTCCAGCGAGCTCGTCGCCTCGTCGAAGACCAGGATCGGCGCATCGGCCAGGATCGCCCGCGCGATCGCCACGCGCTGACGCTCGCCGCCCGACAGCTTCACCCCGCGCTCGCCGACCAGCGTGTCGTAGCCCGCAGGCAGGGCGGTGATGAAGTCGTGCGCACGGGCGCGCTTGGCCGCCTCTACGATCTCGTCATGGCTCGCGCCGGGCCGGGCGTAGGCGATGTTCTCCGCGATGGTGCGGTGAAACAGGGCCGGGTCCTGGGGCACCAGCGCGATGGCCGCGCGCAGGCTCGCCTGGGTCACCTCGCGCACGTCCTGGCCGTCGATGCGCACCGCGCCCGCGTCCACGTCGTAGAGCCGCTGGACCAGCTTGACGAAGGTCGACTTGCCCGAGCCGGTGGGCCCGACCAGCGCGACCTTCTCGCCCGGCGCGATCTCGAGGCTGAAATCCTCATAGAGCGGCCGGTCCTGCCCGCCGTATGTGAACCGCACGCGCTCGAACGCGATCCGGCCCGCGCCGGGGCGGAAATCCGGCGCGCCGGGACGGTCTGCGATCTGGGCGCTGGTCTTGGCGTAGGCGGCGATGTCCTGGATCTCGTCGAGCGCGCGCTGGACGTTCTGCACCTCTTCGCCGAAGCGGCGCATATAGCCCGCCATCATCAGAAAGGCGGTGATCGCGAAGGTGACGTCGCCGGCCGTCGCCGTGCCTTGCGTCCATTGCTGGACCAGCATGCCCGCGAGCCCGGCCTGAAGCGCCAGAACGGCCACCATCTGGACCAGCCAGGTGTTCACGAACCGGGTCCAGGTCTTCTTCACCTCGGTGCGCCAGACCCAGGCCAGCTTGTGAAAGCGCGCGTCCTCGCGGGCTTCCGCGCCGAAGCTCTTCACCGTGGCCACGCCCGTCACCGCATCGGCGATCGCGCCGCCGAGCTCGGAATCCTTCGCGTTCGAGACGATGTTCTGCGGGCGGATGTAATAGGTCGCCATCAGCACGGTCGAAGCGATGAACAGCGTCATCACCACGAGCGCGTACGCCCCCACGATCGGCCAGTGGATCGCCATGTAGACCGACAGGCCCAGCATCACGAGCACGGACGGGATCAGCGCGAACCACAAGGTCGCGGTGACGGTGTCGTAGGCCCACATGCCGCGGGTGATCTTGCGCACGACCGAGCCTGCGAAGGTGTTCGCATGCCAGTCTGCGGAAAAGCTCTGCACGCGCGAAAAGGCCTCGGTGGTCATGTCGGCCATGTTCGCGCTCGACATCGGAATCTCGCAGCGCACCATCGCCTGGCGGGCCACGTTCACCAACAACGCCAGCCCCAGGAACGCGCCCAGCGCCGCCCAGTGCGCCGCGCCGTCCCGGTCGGCCTGAGGTCCGGAAATCGCGTCGATCAGCGCGCCTGCGGCCACCGGCACGAAGATGTCCGCCACGGTGGCGATCAGGGTGAAAGTCACCACGCAGCCGAACAGGACCGGCCGGCGCCGCCACTGGCGGAACAGGAACTGAAGGACTTCGAAGTTCGAAAGCACGCGCTCGCGCGGAGCGTCGTCGTCGTCGAGGACGGACATGATGCGATCCTTGCGGATGGGGCGCGCGAGGGAGTGACGCGCGCTCTGAGATAAAGCTGTTTGCGTGGCGAGGGTTCGGCCGGTCGTCCGCACACGCGGGCTCGCGTGGGCTGGATCGGTGGGCGCGGCGCTCGCCGCCTGAAACTCAGGCCGCCGCTCTAGCTCAGATCAGATCGCATGGGTCGCGTCAGGCTCCTCTGCGCGGCGAAGTCCGCCGGGGAGCGGGCTCATTAACCCTGAGCGCCGGTCGGGAAAACCCCGAACCGGACCGAAGCGTGGCCGAAGCGCCGCGCCTGTGGCGCGAAGGTCACTCCCGATCGTCGCCCGGATCGACGCGGCGGAAGTCGTAGGCCGGACCGCCGGGCACGAGGAAGGCGTAGCTTCCGTCTTCCAGCACGCCCGCTTCGCTGTAGCCGATCCGGCGCGGCGCGATTTCGACCAGCGCGTCGATGCCCATTCTCCGGCCCGACCGCGCGGTGATCGCGCAATCGCCCGCCCTCACATCGAAGACATAGCCCATCCAGGCCGGTGCGCGGGCGGTCAGGGTGCAGCCTTCGGGATAGGCGATGAGATCGTCCGGCCCGAGGCTCGTGAAGGCGCCCGGCTCCGCGCCGCGGCCGGCGAAGGGCGCGGGATCGCGGAAAGTGAAGAAGTCCATGCCGGTGAGTTCGCCGCTTTCATCCTCGCGGAACGCCCAGAGCCGCTGGCGGCTGATCGGGCCGTCAGCGGCGTCAGAGCGCCATTCGAGATAGACGACGTGATCGCCGATCTCCGGCGCGTCGACGGTGTGAAACTGCGCGAACTGAAGATCGAGCCAGTCATAGGGCGCGCCGGCGGCCGGCTCGCGCTTCATCTCTTCGGGCGTGAAGGCGTATTGCGCTTCGTTCGACCAGGCGCCGTCGAGCCAGCCGGTGACCAGCGCAGCCTGGGAATAGGCGTCCCGGCCGGGCTCGCCGATGCGTTCGAGCGGATTGTAGAGGACCTCGCCTCGGGCCGTTCCGGCGGCTTCGGCTTCAGGCGCGTCGACCGGCGCGGTCTGGCACGCGGCCAGCAGAATGATCGGAAGGCTCGTCGCGATCAGCGTTTTCATGCCTGCACCCGGTCCAGAATTTCAACGGCCGCACGTTCGCCGGATTCCATCGCCGCTTCCATGCCGGTGTGAAGCCGGCCGGTGTGTTCGCCCGCGAAGTGAAGCCGTCCCGCAGGCGCAGCCATCGTGTCGGCCCAGCGCGCCGCTTCGCCCGGCCGCCAGTGCATGTACGCGCCGCCCGCCAGCGGGTTGCGGTCGGTCCAGCGCTGGACATGACGCAGGCGCACCCGCCCTTCGCTGGCCGGGCGGATTCGGGCGAACTCGGCGCGCGCCATCTCTTCGAGCGCCTCATCGCCCAGCGTATCCGCGTCGAGCCCGCCCAGCCCGTCGAGCCAGGCGGTCAGCATGCCGGTGGGCGCACCGTCCGCATCGCGGCGGGCGAAGACGCGTTCGAGCGGGCTGTCGGTCCACATTTCCGGCGCCAGCCCGTCAGCCTCCCAGAACGGGGTTTCGGCCTGCAGATGCAGCTGCACGATCGGGGTGTAGCTCAGAAACTCGATCGCCTGACGCTGGGTCTCGCTGACAGGGGCTTCCAGTCCGACCTCCCTCAGCACCGCGAAGGGTAGCGACGAGATCGCGAAATCGGCGCGCAGCGCTTCGCCGCTTTCAAGCAGCACGCGCACACCCGCATCGTCCGCCTCGATCCCCATCACCGGCGCTCCGTAGCGCGGGGTTCGGGCGAGCCCCGCCGCCATCGCCTCGGGCAGGGCCTGGCTGCCCTGCGCGATCGCCTGCGAGCCGCCCATGTCGCGCTCCTGGGCGAAAATGGCGAGCGTGCGGAAGAGGTTGAGCATGGAATACGTCTCGAGATCGCGCCCGTTCAGCGAGACCTCGATCAGGCGCAGCGTCTCCGCGTCCGCCCCGCGGGCGCTGAGCCAGTCGCGGGCGGCGACGTCGTGAGCGGCGGCCTCGGCGTCTCGCCAGGCGTAGACGTCGTCAAACGGGTTCGACCGCGCCGCCATGCCGAAGAAAAGCCTGTGCGGCGGAATCGCCTTCAGCGGTTCAGGCAGCCGGTTCGCCGGATGAGCCGGCCAGTCGGCGGCCCGAAGCGTCTGCCCGCGCACATGCAGCACCTCGCCGAAGCGGTTGGGCGGGAAATCGGAAAAGCCGATACCGAATTGTTCGGCCCGCGCCCTCACCCGGGCGTAGGTGCGCCCGACCTGCTCGCCGCCCGCCTCCGGCGCGCCGGGCAGGTCGGTCAGCGTCAGCATGCGCCCGCCGGGCCGGTTCGCCGCTTCGAGCACCAGAACGTCCAGGCCGAATTCTTCCAGCGTCAGCGCGGCGTGAAGCCCTGAAAGCCCGGCGCCGACGACGATCACGTCGGCGTCCTTGCCGCCGCGCTCGCCCCGCGGGCCGCAACCGGTCAGCGCCGCAGCGCCCAGAAGGCCCATCGCCCCCCGCCGCGTGATCTTCATGCCGCGCCCCTTTTCCGTTTTCCCGGTCTCGACTCGAAAACCTGAGCGACCGCCTTGCCTTCGGGCCGAAACCCAAATGTTATACCAATTGAAAACCGGATAGACGGCGACGTCAAAAGGCGCGCCGGGGGGAGGCGTCGATGCGACGCAGACAGTTTCTGGGCCTGGCCGCCGGGACCGCGGGCGCTTCCGCGCTCGGCGCCTGCGAACGCCCGCCGCGCGACGAGGCCGAGCTTTACGGCCGGGCCGTCGCCCAGGCGCCGCCGCGCACGCCCTGGGACGCGCAATGGCGCAATTTCGAAGCCAATATCGCGAAAAACCCGACGCTGAATTTCGAGTACTTCACCAAGGCCGAGCTCGGCGACGAGGAGCGCATGCTCCACGATCTCAGGCGCGGCCGGGTGCATGTCGGCGGGATGAGCCTTCAGGGGCTTTCAAGCTCCATCCCCGAGCTGACGATCGCCATGGCGCCCTATCTGTTCGACAGCCGGGAAGAAGTCGACTTCGTCTACGACCAGCACCTGTTCGGCATCGTCGACGAGCTGGCCCGGCGGCAGAACCTGCGCCTGCTGCAATGGGTGGAGGTGGGCTGGACCCATGTCTTCGCCGACCGCCCGCTCACCCATCCCGACATGGCGGCGGGCCTTCGCATGCGCACCAGCCCGAACGCCGCGGCGCGGTATTTCTGTGAGGCCGCCGGCATGGACGCGATCCCGCTGGGGATCGCCGACGTGGTGCCGGCGCTGCAGACCGGCCTGGTGCAGGGCGGGCTGTCGAGCGCGGTGTTCCACTTCTTCTCAACGCTGGAGCTGGCGACCCATTTCACGCTGACCTACCACTCCTACGACACCGGCGCGATCGTGCTGAACAAGGACTGGTACGAGGCCGCGAGCGCATCGCAGAAAGCCACGATCGACACCGCCTGGGGCAGCCCGGCAGAAGCGCGCGCCGGGGTGCGCGTGCTCGACGACGTGGTGCTGGCCTGGATGCGCGAGGGCGTGCAGCGCGACAGGGAGGGAAACGTCGTCCGGCCTCTGGTCACCACCGCCGGCGAACCCGTCCAGGTCCACGATCTGAGCGAAGACGAACGCGCCGCCTGGAAAGCCGAGACCGTGAACGTGGTCGATCGGCTGGTCGAGACGATCGGCGGGCGCTCGCGCGAAGTTTACGAGGCGATCCTCGCAGGCAAGGCGGAATTCGCCCGGATGCAGGCGGGCGCGGGAGGGACCGGCTCGTGAGCGCGCTTTTGAGAACCATCGGCCTTGTCGAGCGCTGGATCACGCTCATCGCCTTCGCCCTGATGGCGCTGTCGCTGATGGCCGACGTGATCAGCCGGCGGCTGTTCATGACCGGGCTGATCGGGGCGACCGAAGTCGCCGTGGTCGGCATGGTCGCGGTGGCCATGTTCGGCATCGGGGTCGCCACCGACGAGGGCGCGCATCTGCGCCCGCGCCTGTTCGACGCCCTGATCCCCGCCGCGCTGAGCCCGATGATCGACCGGATCGCCAGCGCGGTGACGGGGCTGTTCTTCGCGGTCTTCGCAGGGCTTTCCGCCTGGATGGTGATCCAGAGCTTCGTGCTCGGCGACCGGACCGAGATCCTGCGTGCGCCGATCTGGACCCTGCAGGCGATGATCTTCCTCGCGTTTGCGACCAACGCGGTGCGCTTTTTCATCTACGCCGCACGGCCGGATCTCAAACCCAGCGAGGATTTCGAGGAATCGAGCGCGGGCGCGGCGGAAGGCGATCCGCATGATCCCAAGACCGGCGAGCAGGAGCGGCCCTGATGGAGATGTGGCTGCTCGTCGGACTGATCGTCCTTCTGATGGTGCTGCGCCAGCCTGTGCTGGTGCTTCTGGGGTGCGCGGCGCTGTTCGTCTACTCGGTCTGGAACGACGGCCGGCCCGAATACGCGGTCTACGACGTCTGGTTCGCGGTGAACCAGGAGGTGCTGCTCGCCATCCCGCTGTTCGTGCTGGCCGGCGCGATCATGAGCCGGGGCACGATCGCCGAACGCATCATCGATCTGATGCGCGAGATCACCCGGCCCATCCCCGGCGGGCTCGCGCTGGCCGCGGTGCTCAGCTGCGCAGGCTTTGCGGCGATCTCGGGCAGCGCGGCGGTGACGCTGCTGGCGGTCGGCGGGATCATGTACCGCGCGCTGATCGAGGGCGGATATTCGAAAAGCTTCGCCATCGGCGCGCTATGCTCGGGCGGCGTGCTCGGGATCATCATCCCGCCCTCCATCCCGCTCATTCTTTACGGCTACATCACCCAGGTCTCGATCGCCCAGCTCTTCATCGCAGGGATAGGCCCGGCTCTGGTGCTGGTCGCGATCTTCGCGGTCTACGCCTTCGTGCTGAATTTCAGGCGCCGCGAGGGCGGCTGGCGGGTCTCCGGCTTCATCCGCGCGATCCGGCGCTCGATCTTCGCCCTGCCCATCCCGATCATCATTCTGGGCGGCATTTACGGCGGGATCTTCACCGTCACCGAAGCCGCCGCGGTCGCGGTCGTCGTCGCGGTGCTGGTCGAGGTGCTGCTGCATCGCGACCTCTCAATGGCCGACCTCAAGGCCGTGACGGTGGAATCCGGCAAGCTGCTGGGTTCGCTCTACCCCGTGCTCGCCTTCGCGTTCTCGCTGAACGTCTTCCTCACCGCCGAGGGCGTGCCCCAGGCGCTGGTGGCCCAGCTCAACGACGTGATCGACAGCAAGGTCGAGTTCATGCTGCTGGCCAACGCGCTTCTGCTGGTCGTCGGCATGGTGATCGACGTGGGCTCGGCGACGCTGGTGCTCGCCCCGCTGCTGCAGCCGCTGGCCGAAGCGCAGGGCGTCGATCCGGTCCATTTCGGCATCATCATGATCGTCAATCTGGGGATCGGCTATCTCACCCCGCCGCTGGGCCTCAATCTCATCGTCGCCATGGCCGCCTTCAAGGAAAGCTTCTGGACGGTGACCAAGGCGGTCCTGCCCTTCATCGGGCTCATGCTCGGCGGGCTGATGATCATCGCCTTCGTGCCCGAGATCGCGCTGATGTTCGCGCCGGGCGGGTAGGCGAAGGGCGTGAAGTCGCGATAGACTTCTCGCATGCGTATGATCTTCATACTGGCTGCGATGAGCGCAGCGCCCGTTCTGGCGGGATGCATGACGTCGGCCGTCGTTCTCGCCTCCGCCCAGAGCGCAGTCGCGAACGCCGCGACCGGCCCGGACGATGAGCAGTTCCAGCAGATATGCGAGCGCTATGGCGGGCTGAAACGAGAGTTCGAGCCCGCCCTTTCCGCAGGCGCGCGCACCTACACCGCCTCTCGCTACCCGAACGTGGAGTCGGGGTGCTTTGACGCCTGCAAGGCCATGCTTGACGCCGGCTACGCCTTCGTCGACGTCATCAAGACCGACGAGCGCCGGCAGTTGCGGCGAGGCTATGTCGTCGACCGCTATGCCCCCGATCCTGACACCGGCGAGATCGTCCATCTGGGCCGGATCGAAGCGCCGACCGCGCCGGTGGAAGCGGTGGCCGTCGGATCGCCCATGTTCTTCGGTCGCTCCATCGAGGTGGAGCTGGAAGACGGCGACTTCAACACGGGCGGCTGGCGCACGCCGCGCATTCGCGGACGCGCCTTCGGCCGGATCGAGGGCGCTTTCCAGGGCGTGCGGCGTGTTTCGGACGGCGCGCTTCACGGCGAAGGGCGGTTCACCCTGCGCGGAGCCGCTCGGGACGTGTTGAACGGCGCCGATCCAGTCGTGGCGTCCTGCCCGCCGCGGTCCGGTCTTTAATGGTTATCGGAGCGCGCCGAGCGATCACCGCGTTTCCCAAGCGTTCGAAAAGCTGATATAGCCGCCGCTCTTTCGCGCGGGGTCTCCGCGCGCGGGCGGCGTTCCGCCCTCACGACGCATACGCCGCAACGCGCTGAACGACGCGCGGCGAGACTGGACCCACATGACCCTGCCTGAAGACCTGCCGTCCGCGCTCCGAGCCGCGCTGGAGACGAAAGGCTATGCCGCCCTCACCGAGGTGCAGGCCGCCGTGCTCGCCGAAGACGCCGCCGGGCGCGACCTTCTGGTCTCCGCCCAGACCGGTTCGGGCAAGACCGTGGCCTTCGGCCTGGCCATGGCCGCCGAGCTGCTCGCCGGCGAGGAGTCGCTGCCCGCCGCGGGCGCGCCGCTGGCGCTGGTCGTCGCACCCACGCGCGAGCTCGCCCTTCAGGTCCAGCGCGAGCTGGGCTGGCTTTATTCCGGCGCGGGCGCGCGCATCGCAAGCGCGGTGGGCGGCATGGATCCGCGCACCGAACGGCGCGCCTTCGAGCGCGGCGCGCACATCCTGGTGGGCACGCCCGGCCGCCTGAAAGACCATATCGAGCGCGGCGCGCTGGATCTGTCCCAGATCCGGGTCATCGTGCTGGACGAAGCCGACGAGATGCTCGATTTCGGCTTCAAGGAAGACCTCGAATTCATCCTCGACACCGCGCCGGACACCCGGCGCACGCTTCTGTTCTCCGCGACCGTGTCGCGGGAGATCGCGCGCATCGCGGAAACCTATCAGTCCGGCGCCCTGCGGATCTCCACCCTCAGCGCGACCGGCCAGCACGCCGACATCTCCTATGTCGCCCACGCCGTCGCCGGTCATGAGCGCGAGAACGCGGTCATCAACGTGCTGCGCTATCACGGCGCGCCGCGGGCGCTGGTGTTCTGCGCCACGCGCGAGGCGGTGAGCCGGCTCGCCGCGCGGCTGGGCAATCGCGGCTTTTCCGCCGTGGCGCTGTCGGGCGAGCTCAGCCAGGCCGAGCGCACCAAGGCGCTGCAGGCGCTGCGCGACGGCCGGGCGAGCGTGTGCGTGGCCACCGACGTGGCGGCGCGCGGCATCGACCTGCCGGGCCTCGATCTGGTGGTCCACGCCGAGCCGCCGAACAATTCAGAAGCCCTGCTGCACCGGTCTGGCCGCACCGGCCGGGCGGGCGCGAAGGGCGTCTCGGTCCTGGTCGTCGCGCATTCGCGCAAGGGCCGGGTCATCCGCCTTCTGCGCGAAGCCAAGGTCGAGGCCGACTGGACCCCTGCGCCGGACGCCGAGGCGGTGCGCGCCAAGGACCGCGAGCGCCTGGGCGATCATCCGGCTCTGGGCGAAGACCCCGCCGACGAGCGTCTGGCCGAAGCCCGGGAAATCCTCGAGCGCTTCGGGGCCGAACGTGTCGCGGCCGCCTTCCTGGCCGAGCTCGAACGCCGGCTGCCCGCGCCTGAAGAGGTGTCGGACGCGCCGGTGCGCGAGCGCGCCTTCCGCGAAGATCGCGGCGACCGGCCCGAGCGCGGCGAACGCCGCGAGCGCGCGCCGAAGGCCGACCGCGCAGGCTTCGAGCCGGGCGTCTGGTACGAGGTCAATCTGGGTCGCAAGCACCGCGCCGAGCCCCGCTGGCTCTTGCCGCTGATCTGCCGCGTGGGCGGGGTGACCGGCAACGATATCGGCGCGATCGATATCGGCGAGACCGCGACCCGGTTCGAGATCACCGGCCCCAAGGTGGCCGGGTTCGAAAAGAGCCTGAAAGAACCGCGCGAGCGTGACGAGAACGTCGTGGTCCGCCGCGCCGGCGACACCCCGCTCGAGCCCGCCGACCAGAGCGCGCCCGCACCCCGTGCCCGCCCGAAAAAGCCCGCCGCGCGGCCCCGCCCCGGCAAGGCCGAACGCGCCGCGATCAAGGCGAAGAAGTCCGAAGGCGCGCTCTACGAAGACCGCAAGCCGCGCCCAAAGGACAAAGCGCGTGGGGAGAAGGCGACCGGCGGCAAGGCGCGCGACAAGACGTCCCGCGACAAGACCGGCGCGCGCAAATCCTCCAAGCCGAACGACTGGGCGCCCTCGCCCGAACGCAAGCTGCGCCGGGTGAAGAAGCGGGACTAGCTTCCCAGCCCCGCCAGTTCGAGGCCGAACGGGTCGACGGGGTCGAGGCCGAAGCTCCTCGCCGGCGTGTCGTAGCGCCCGGTGAGGATGGCGTAGTGAAGATGCACCGGCACCCCGCCGGTGCCGCCCATCACGCCGAGTTCGACACCTTGTGTGACATAGGCGCCGGCGCGGACGCCCGGCGCGATCGAGGAGAGGTGCGCGTAGCGGGTGTAGACCCCGCGGCCGTGATCGATCAGCACCCAGAGGCCGAAATCGTGCCGGTCGCCGGTCTCGATCACCACCCCGTCGCCGGCGGCGAATATGGGTCCTATGCGATCGCGTGGGAACGGGGCGAGGTCGAGCCCTTCATGCGCGCCGCGTCCGAACCCCACGCCGCGATAAAGGCACACGTCCCGCGCCGGCGCTTTTAAAAGCGGCACGCCGTTGATCCGCACCACCGGCTGGTAGGCGAGGATGCGCCCGTCCGCGCCCGAGGCGGGCCGGGACGGCGGGGCGGGCTGGGGGCAGATTCTGAGGCTCGCCAGCGGTTCGAAGCCCGGTGGCGCGTCGTGAGAGATCACCGGTCCGCGCGGTGCGTCGAGCCTTGGCGCGGGCGGGCTGGCGCAGGCGGCGAGCGCCAGCGTCACCAGAACAATAAGGGCGAGCGGTGCGCGCATGGGCCTTCTCAGGCTTCGGACAGGCGCTGAGTGTCGCCGCGGCGGTTTAACGGCCGCTGAATCGGTCAATCGCGGCCTGCACCTTCAGCGCCTGCACGGTCTCGCGCACGTCGTGCACGCGAACCATGCCCGCCCCGGCCCGGGCGGCGTGCAGCGCCGCCGCGATCGAGCCGCCCAGCCGGCCTGCACCGGCGTCCGCACCTTCGTCCAGCGCGGCGATGAAGCGCTTGCGAGAGGCGCCGAACAGGATCGGAAAGCCCAGCCCGGCATAGTCCTCGATCGCGGCCATCAGCGCGAGATTATGCTCGACCGTCTTGCCGAACCCGATGCCCGGATCGAGCCAGATCGCCTCGCGCGCCACGCCGCGAGCCATCGCCGCACCGGCCCGGCGACCCAGGAAGGCGGCGACTTCGGTGACGACGTTTTCATAAGACGGCGCAGCCTGCATGGTGCGCGGCTCGCCCTGCATGTGCATCAGGCAGACCGCGCACTGAAGCTCGGCGGCGACCTCCAGCGCGCCCTCGGCCTGAAGCGCGTTGACGTCGTTCCACAGCGTAGCGCCGGCGTTCACGGCGGCGCGCGCGACGGCGGGCTTCATCGTGTCGATGGAGAGCTTCGCCTCCGGCCGGGCGGCGATCACCGCCTCGATCACCGGGACGACGCGGCGGATTTCCTCGGCCTCGCCGACGGGCTCGGCGCCCGGCCTCGTGCTTTCCCCGCCGATATCGAGCCAGTCCGCCCCGGCGTCCAGAAGCCTCAGCGCGTGATCGCGCGCGGCGTCCGCGGCGAGAAATTTCCCGCCGTCTGAAAAGCTGTCGGGCGTGACATTGACGATCCCCATCACCAGGGGAAGGCCGTCGGGGCGAGGCTGGATGCGCATGGCTGCGCGGGTAGCCCTGCGGGCCGGGCCGGTCAAGCGGGGCGGGGCTGGGCTGGACTGGGCATCCCTGCAGACGCGTAATTTATCGGAAAAACCGGCGCCCACTTTTCGGATCGCGCGTCAGTGAAAATCCCGGCTCGCGGGGATGATCTCCGCGCCGGGCGTGGCGAAGCCCTGACCGCGCTTGGCTTTCTCCCGCGCGTCCATGCCCGGCCTGGCGATCTCGTCGGCGTGGGAGAGGCCCGGATCGAACCCGCCTTCGGCGAGCCGGCCCAGAAGCCCCGTCCGGTCGATCAGCTGGTCGGCGACCAGATGGATCACCTCGCCCTCGCGCTGCAGCTTGCCGGTCACGGCCAGGAGCTTGGATCCGATCACCACCCGGCGGAATCGCGCGAACACGCTTTGCCAGACGATGACGTTGGCCACGCCGGTCTCGTCCTCCAGCGTGGCGAAGATCACCCCCTTGGCCGAGCCCGGCCGCTGGCGCACCAGCACCAGCCCGGCCACACCCACCCGCGTCCCGTCCCGCGCTTTGAGAAGATCGGCGCAGCGCGCATAGCCGGCCTCCTCGAAGACGGGCCTCAAAAAGCTCATCGGATGGGCCTTCAGCGATAAAGACAGCGTGGCGTAGTCGCGCTCCACCTCCTCGCTTTGCGCCATCACCGGCAGGCGCGCGCCGGAGACGTCCGGGCCGTGGCGCTCGCCGTCTGCTTCAAACAGGGGCAGGTCCGGGCCGGGCCGGGCGAGCGCGCGCCAGCCGGCCTGACGGCGGGTGAGATCCATCGAGGCGAAGGCGTCGGCGTTCGCCAGCCGGTCGGTCTCGCTGCGGATCAGCCGGGCGCGGCGGACCAGATCCTCGACCGTGTCGAACCGCCCGCCGGCCTCACGCGCCGCCATCACCCGCGCCGCCGTGATCTCGGCCAACCCCTTGATCTGCCGCAGGCCCAGCCGCACCGCGAAGCGGTTTCCCCCTTCCGGCGTCGGGGGCGGGCCGTCGAACGGGTCGAGCGGCTCCAGCGTGCAGTCCCAGTCCGACAGGTTCACATCGGCGGGCCGGACCACCACGCCGTGCTCGCGCGCGTCGCGCACCAGCTGGGCCGGGGCGTAGAAGCCCAGCGGCTGGGAGTTCAGCATCGCGGCGAGGAAGGCGTCGGGATAATGGCGCTTGATCCAGCACGAGACGTAGACGATCAGCGCAAAACTCGCCGCATGGCTTTCGGGAAAGCCGTACTCGCCGAAGCCTTCGAGCTGCTTGAAGCAGCGCTCGGCGAAATCGCGCTCATAGCCGTTCGCGATCATGCCGGCGACGAGCTTTTCGCCCATCTCCTGGATCGTGCCCGAACGCCGGAACGCGGCCATGGAGCGGCGGAGCCTGTCGGCTTCGGAGGGGCTGAACCCGGCCGCGACGATGGCGATCTTCATCGCCTGCTCCTGAAACAGCGGCACGCCGAGCGTCTTGCCCAGAACCTCCTCCAGCGCCTTTGAAGGAAACTCGACCTTCTCCTTGCCCTCGCGGCGCCTGAGATAGGGGTGGACCATGTCGCCCTGGATCGGGCCGGGCCGGACGATCGCCACCTCGATGACGAGATCGTAGAAGCAGCGCGGCTTGAGCCGCGGCAGCATGGTCATCTGCGCCCGGCTCTCGATCTGGAACACGCCCACCGTGTCGGCCTTGCAGATCATGTCGTAGACGACCGGATCCTCGGCCGGCACGCCGGCGACGCTCAGCGCCCGGCCGTACGCCTCCCCGACGAGATCGAGGGCTTTCTGCGTCGCGGTCAGCATCCCCAGGCCCAGAACGTCGACCTTCATCAGCCCCAGCGCGTCGATATCCTCCTTGTCCCATTCGATCGAGGTGCGCTCGGGCATGGCGGCCTTCCTGACCGGCACGATCTCGTCGAGCCGGCCGAGCGTGATCACGAACCCGCCGGGATGCTGAGACAGATGACGCGGGAAACCCTGAAGCGCGCGCGCCGCGCCGAGCGCCCGCCTGAGCGCCGGACTGTCGGGATCGAGGCCGAGCTCGTCGCGGATCACGTCGTCGGTGATCCCCTCGCGCCAGCCCCAGACGGCTTTCGAAAGCGCCGCGATGACGTCGCCGGACAGGCCGAACGCCTTGCCCGCCTCGCGGATCGCCCCGCGCGGGCGGTAGCAGGTCACCACCGCGGTCATCCCCGCGCGGCGGCGGCCGTACTTTTCATAGACGTACTGGATCACCTCCTCGCGGCGCTCATGTTCGAAGTCGACGTCGATATCGGGCGGCTCGCCGCGTTCGGCGGAGACGAAGCGTTCGAACAGCAGATCGATCCTGGAGGGATCGACCTCGGTGATCCCGATCGCGAAACACACCGCCGAGTTCGCCGCCGAGCCTCGACCCTGACACAGAATGCCCTGGCTGCGCGCGAAGCGGACGAGGTCGTAGACGGTGAGGAAATACGGCGCGTAATCGAGCTGCTCGATCAGGCCGAGCTCGTAATCGAGCGCGGCGCGCGTCTTGTCCGGCGTCCCCTCCGGCCAGCGGCGTTTCTCGCCTTCGGCGGTCAGCCGGCGCAGGGTCTGCATCGGGGTCTCGTTCTCCCCGATCACCTCGTCAGGGTATTCGTAGACGAGCTCGGTGAGCTGGAAGCTGATCCAGTCCGCCAGGCGCGCGGCCCGCGCGACCGCGTCTTCATAGCCTGCGAACAGGCGCACCATCTCGGCAGGCGGCTTGAGATGGCGTTCGGCGTTGACCTCCAGAAGCCGGCCGGCCGCCTCGATGCGCACATGCTCGCGAATACAGGTGACCACGTCCTGGAGGAGCCGGCGTTCGGGCCGGTGATAGAGCGCGTCGGTGCTGGCCACGGTCTCGATCCCCAGCCGGTGTGCGAGCCGGGCCTGGCGCATCAGCCGCGCCCCGTCCCTGCCGTCGAACCGGCGCACCAGCGCCAGGTGAACCGGGCTCTGAACCCGCCGGACGAAGGCCTCGGCGTGGTCGGTCCAGCCCTCGTCCTCCTCGGCGGGCGGGATCAGCACCAGCACCTGATCTTCGCCCAAGGCCCGCGCCGCCTCGCTCAGCCGCACCCGAGGCTCGCCCGGTTCGCCGGCGAACTGCGCGTCGGTCAGAAAGCGCGACAGCCGGCCGTAGGCGGGGCGGTTCTCAGGCAGGCAGACGAGCTCCACGCCTTCCTCGCAGACCAGCCGGCAGCCGATCAGCACCTTCACCCCGGCCTCCTTGCCCGCGAGATGGGCGCGCACCACGCCAGCGAGCGTGTTGCGGTCCGCGCACGCGACGGCGGTCAGCCCCAGAGCGGCGGCGGCCTCGACCATCTCATGGGGATGGCTGGCGCCGCGCAGGAAGGAAAAATTCGTCGCAGCGCAAAGCTCGGCGAAGCGGGTCATGGGCGGAGACCTGAGGGGGGGATGGGGGCGAATCTTCCCTCCCCCTTGCGGGGAGGGTGGGCCGGACCGCAGGTCCGGGCCGGGTGGGGGTGCGGCGCGAACATCTTCAGAAGACGGCGCTTGCGGCCCCACCCCACCCCCGGCCTTCGGCCGGACCCTCCCCGTCAAGGGGAGGGAAGAAGGACTTCCCACACCCATCACCCCGCCCCGTGCACGAACCAGCCGGGCTGGTCGGTCTCGCGGCCGTAAAGCCCTTCGCGGTAGAGCCAGAAGCGGCGGCCTTCGCCGGTCTCCACGCGGAAATAGTCGCGCACCTTGCCCGGACCCGAGCCGGGCGGATCGCGCCACCATTCCGGCGCGATGCGTTCAGGGCCTTCGGCGCGGGCGACCGTGTGGCGCACCCGCCGCCAGGTGAAGCGCCGCGGCGGGCCGTCTGGGATTTCCGCGACCGCCTCGGCCGGTTCGGCCCGGTCGAGAATGAGCAGCGGCCGGCGCTCGGTGCGCTCAGGCCAGCGGCCCGGCGGCGGGCCTTCCGCCCCCCACCCGGCGGACCGTTCGGGGATCCAGCTGTTCTCCGGCGAAGGACGCAGCGCCGCGCCCTCGCCCAGCCTTGCGTTCAGCCGGTCGGCGAGCCGGGCGGCCTCGGCCGCGCTCGCCCCGGCTTCGGCGGAGAGGTCGGTCTGGCCGGTCTCGATCCGGCGGGCGAGCGCAGCGCCGGCCTCGACCAGATCGATCCCGAAGCCGATATCGATCTCGGCCCGGTCGAGCCGTTCCTTCACCAGACGGGTCAGATGCGCAGCGTCCCGGCTGGGCGCGGCCGCCCCGACGATGAGATCCTTCGCCGCCCCGTCCACCCGGTAGAGCGTGAGCCGCAACCGGGTGAGGCCCAGCGCCTCGGCCTCCAGCGCATCGCAGAGCTTCCCGACCGCCCGGGCGCTCGCCTCCTTCAGCCCGTCCAGCGTCTGCAAAGGTTCGGCGAAGCGGACCCGCGCCCTCAGATCAGCCTGGGGGCTGAGCGGGCTCAGCGTTTCGCGTTCGGCGCCCGACGCCTGGTCGAGCCGGCGGACGAGATCGATCCCGAAGCGTCTGGCCAGCGCCGCCCGCGGCAGGGCGAGAAGATCGCCAGCCTTCAAAAGCCCGAACCGGCGCAGCTTTGCGGCCGTCTTCCCGATCCTGAGCGCCTCGACCGGCGCCTGATCGAGCGCGGGGCGGACCGCGTCCACGCTGGTCCAGCCCTCGCCCGCGCCCGGCGCGCCGAACCGGGCGAGCGCCCAGGCGAGCCCGATCGTGGGGGCGGCCGCCGCGCTCGCCTGCAGGCCCAGCGCGCGGGTCTCCTCCACGAGCCGGGTCAGAAGCGCGTCCTCGCCGCCGAAGACCTGTGCGCAGCCGGTGATGTCCAGAAGCACGCCGTCCAGCCCCGGCGCGCCGGGATCGGCGGCGGTCCAGGGCGAGAACCGTCCGCACCAGCGGGCGAGGCGGATGAGCGCGGCGCGGTCGGCGTCCGGATCGGCGGGTTTGGCTGAAAGTTTCGGCGCGAGCGCGCGCGCGTCGGCCACGCCCATGTTGCCCGCGAGCCCGGCGGCCTCGGCGTTTTCGGTGAGGGCGTAAAGCCGTTCGCCCCCCGCCCCGGTCAGGGTGAGGACGAAGGGCCGGTCCTCGCTGTCAGCCGGCCGCGGCTTCAGCCGGTCGGTCGGCCAGCGCGGCAGGCTCAAGGCGGCGTAGCGCATCGTCTTCCCATTCCAGTTCCAGCGCGCCGGGCGGTCCGCCCCGGCGGCGTTCGAGCACGGCTTTCAGGCGCAAACTCCCCAGCCCCGGCAGGCCGCCCGCCCCGCGCCAGGGGGCGGGTTTTCCCGGCGCGGCGGCGACCGCCCAGCGGGTGAGCGCGGCGCTGCTCCCCGCCCCGTCATGGCTGCGGATCACCAGGATCTGGCCGCGCGACGTCTTCGCCGCCGCGTGCAGCCGGCGCGAGGCGGACAGGTCGTAGGCGCTCGCCGCGCCCGCCTCGCCCAGCACCAGCGCGCCGGCGCGCAGCGCCTCCTCCATGGCCCAGAGCGCGTCAGCGCCGGGCCGGGCGCGCACCAGGGTCAGCCGTCCCGGATCGATCCCGGCCTGCGCCAGCCCGTCCGGGCACGGCGCGCCGAAATCGAGCCGCGGCTCGCCCGCCGCACGCACCCAGACCAGCGCCCGCCCGCCCGGAAGGCCGGCGAGCCAGCGCGCCGCGAACGCATAGGCGGCCGGCGCGTCGAGATAGCTCTGCGGCCGGAGATCGTGCAGACCCGCCTCGGCCCTGAATTCGGCCAGCGGATCGGGATCGTTCGCCGGCTGAACCGGTTCCGGCGGGGCGAGCCGGGGCCGGCCGGGATCGACGAAACCCCCGCCCTCCGCCTCGAGGCGGGCGATCTTCGCCTTCAGCGCGTCCAGCCGGGCCCGGCGCGGGCCGGACCGGCCGGGCTGAAGGCGCACTGATCGTGTCGCGCGGCTGTCGGCTGCGCGGTCCATGAGACGCTCCGTGACAAGGCTCGCCGCGGGGGCGCTCACGCCGCCCGTCGGTCTTTCATCGTTTGGTGTTCTATTTTTGTTCCGAGGCGCTACAGAGTCAAGCGCGGCGAGTCAGGGCGCGCGCGCCCCTCCGCCCCGCGCCGCAGTTGGCGCAACCGTCGTTACGGGCGATAACGCCCGCCATGGAGTGGACGCCCCTTATTCTCACCGCGATCCTGCTCGCCGCGCTGGCGGCGCTGGCGGTGATCGACGCGCGCACGCTGCGTCTGCCCGACAAGATCACCCTGCCGCTGATCGCGGGCGGGCTTCTGGCCGCCTATGTCCTCGATGAACCGCTCTGGCTGCACGCGCTGGGCGCGGTGCTGGGCTATCTGGTCATGGTCGGGATCGAGACCGGCTATCTGAAAGTGCGCGGCAAGGCGGGGCTGGGGCGCGGAGACGCCAAGCTGTTCGCCGCGGGCGGGGCGTGGTGCGGTGCGCTTGCCCTGCCGCTGATCCTGCTGGTCGCGAGCGCGAGCGCGCTGGCCTATGTGCTGGTGATGCGGCTGGCGACGGGGCGGCGCTTCCAGATCGACCTGATGATCGCCTTCGGCCCGTTCCTGGCTTTCGGCATCGGGCTGATCTGGGTGCTGGTGCAGTTCGGGCTCACCGGCGCGGCCGGGTTCTGAGCTACCGGCCGTCCTCGCAGCGCCGCACGCCGCCCAGCGGCCGGACGATCTCGGAGCCGTCCAGGAAACGCGTCTTTAAAAGCGCGTCCTCGACCCTCAGGCCCGAACCGGTCTCCTCGCCGACCCGCCCGGTCAGGGTGAAGGTAAGATTGTCGGCCTGGGCGAGATAAACCCGCCGGATCTGGTCTCCCGGCACGAACGCGCCCGATTGCGGCGTCACGCCGGTTTCGATGATCCGGCCGTCATGAACGATCTTCACCCGGCGCGCGGTCTCGTCCTCGAAGAAGACGAAGGCGTTGGGCTCTCGCAGCTCGAACAGGAAGACCCCGCACTGACCGGGCGCCAGGCGCTGCGGCGGCAGGGAATCCGTCCGCACCGGCGCTTCCGGCTGGGACGCGGCG
Source organism: Oceanicaulis sp. (assembly GCA_040112665.1). Classification (NCBI taxonomy): domain Bacteria; kingdom Pseudomonadati; phylum Pseudomonadota; class Alphaproteobacteria; order Maricaulales; family Maricaulaceae; genus Oceanicaulis; species Oceanicaulis sp. The sequence continues at coordinate 423,201 of CP157796.1, forward strand.
GGCGGCGCGCCGGGTAGCGACGGCGCGTTCGCGCAGCCGGCGATCGCGGTCACAGCGGCGAGAAGGATCAGGGTGCGCATGGCTCAGCCCTCCTGTGCGGACAGGGTGTCGGCGACATATACCTCGCCTTGCTGCTCGAAGCCTAAAAGCCCGAGCGCGGCGATGACCTCGCGGTCGGTGGTGCGCGCTTCCAGCCGCCAGTCCGGCTTGCCGGAGACGAGGCGGGCGGTCCCGGTGAGGATCAGCGTCTCGTTTTCCGCCGACAGCGTCATGCCCAGCGCGCCGCCCAGACAGGTCAGATCGGCGTTCAATAGCGGCAGGCCGGCGCCGAATCGCTCGCCTGCGGAGACCAGAGCGGCGGTGGTGATCCGGCCCTGCGCGTCGATGCAGCCGCCCTGATCGTCGAGCGCCAGCCGGTCGATCACCATGCGCGCGGTCTCGCCCGCCGGCAGGCTGGCCGCGGCGAGCGCGGGGATCTGATCAAGGCGCAGTACGCCGTCGGCGTTCTCGATCACCACGCCGGACGGGGCGAGGATCAGCCGGCCCGCGCCGCGCAGATCGGGATCGCTGATCGTGACGTCCCAGACCGCCCGGCCGCCCAGAAGCGCGGCGGGCCGCATCTCGGCCCGGGCCGCCTCGATCCGGGCGCCGCCAGCGGAGATCCGGCGCAGGCTCGCATCCCAGATCGTGCCGGTGACCAGCCCCGCTTCGACCCCGGAGGGGCGCGCAGCCAGATCGAAGGCCAGTCGCGCGGGCGCGGTCGCGACGGCGGCGATCACGAAGGCGATGAGCCCGACGCCGAGAAGCCAGGGCCAGCGCGTCATGCCCCGCCTCCGGGCCGCCTGAGCAGCAGCTGGGCGCGGACGATCCCGTCGCCTTCCCGGTCGAGGCTCACCCGTTCGACCATGACGCCCTCCTCGCGCGACAGGGTGACGAGCCAGCTTAAAAGCGCGTCGGCCTGAGCGGCGTCGAGCCAGACCCCGAGCCCGCCGTCTTCGAGCGGCTGGACGCGCGAGATCGGCAGGCCGCGCGCGTTCGCGCTGGCGCCGACGATCGTCCTGAGCGGCGCAGAGCTTCCTGCGCGCTGCGCCTCGCTGGCCGCGCTGCGATACCGGTCGAGCCCGGACACCAGCGTCTCGTAATCGGCGGCGGCGCGGGCGTAGACCCGCTCGGACGACGCTCGCCAGCTCAGCGCAGGCCCCAGGATCGCAAACCAGATCACCGTGCCGGCCAGAAGCGCGGCGAGCCCGGCGAGCAGGATCTGCTCGCGTGCGGTGCGCTCGGCCCAGGCCGCGCGGGCGGGTTTGATAAGCTCGGCGGGGGTCATGGCGTCCTCACGGTGAAATCGCCGACCACGCCGGTCTCGGCCTGCCGTGCGCCGCCGTCCTCGAGCACCACGCCAGCCTGATCGGCCGCGGCGCGCAGGGCTTCGAAGTCGCCGAAATCGGAATAGCGCGCGGTGACCGACAGCCCGCCGCGCGCCGCGTCGTAGCGGATCGCGCTGATCTCCACGTCCTCGACCTCTGCGGCCACCGCGCTAAGCGCTGCAGCGAGTTCGAGGAAGGCGCCAGAGCCCTCCTCCGCACCGATGGCGGCCAGCGAACGGCGCAGCTGAGCCTGAGGGTCGACCACGCGGGTGTCGGGGAAGACCTGTTGGAAGGCTGCGATCTCGGCGTCGCGATAGGCTTCGGTGCGCGCCTCGTAATAAAGCGCCTGACCGATCGACAGGGCGGCCACGGCGAAGACGGCGGCCAGCGCCAGCACCGCCGCGGTCCTGAACGGGGCGAGCAGCTCGGCCCATTCGATGCCCGAACTCCAGCCCGCGCCGAGCAGGGGCGGGACCGCGTCGAACGCGGCCGGATCGATTGCGGCGGCGGCGAGGTCGAGATCAGGCGCGGGCATGCGCTTGAGCGCGACCGGCACGCCTTCAGGCGCCAGCAGGTCGGGATCGACGCCCTCGCCGGCGATGATGCGGCGCGGGCCGATCCGGTCGGCCAGCGCAGGCAGGACGAGGCTGGCGAGATCGGCCTCCACCGCTCCGGCGACCGGTTCGGCGGCGACGACGTCGGGATCGCGATCGTCACCGCCCTCGGGCGCGTTGGAGAGATCGCCGTTTCGCGTCTGGAAGACGACCCGGCCATGATCGAGCACGGCGGCGAGATCGGCGCCATGACCTTCGATCATCATCGCGTCCGGGGCGAGATGAACCGGTTTGACGCCGAGCCCGGCGACGCAGCGCCGCCAGCTCTCGACGATCGCGCGGCCTGCGGCGAGCACGTAGCGGCGGCCGTCCGCACCCTTCGGACCGGTCTCGATCACCGCGTCCTCGAGCGGCTGGGCGAGCTGTTCCTCGATCAGGAAGGGCGCGGCCCGGCGGGCGTCCCGCTCCGATGCGCCGGGTACGGACAGGCGCCGCACGAACACCGCCTCGGAGGGTAGAAGCGCGACCGCGCGCTCAACTGAAACGCCGTCAGGCAGCGCAGGCGCGTCGCCGAGCGCAGCCTCGCCTTTGCCCGCGCGTGCGCCGTCCTCGACCAGCGTCCAGCGATAGCGCGCCGCGCCGGGATCGGCGGGCAAGCGGATGACCAGCACCGCCATCACCAGGTCCCGAACCGTTCGCCGCGCCGCCGGATGCGGCCCGCCTCGTCCAGCTCGGCGAGCTGGCTCAGCGTGAAGCGGGCTTCGTCGAACGTCACGGCGACCTCCATGTCGAACCAGCGGCTGCGCAGCGCGAAGCCCTCGCGCTCGGCCGGTTCGAGATTGAGCCGGGCGATCAGAGGGTCGGCGAAAAACGCCTCGAGCGCGTCATACCCGTCCGGCGGCCTGCGGAAAAGCACGGCTTCGGCGTCGGATGCGGAAAGCCGGCCGTCGAACTGCGCGGCGAGCAGCGCGCCCTGATCGAGCCTGAGCGTGTTGGGATTGAGATCGGGCTGCTCGAACACCGGGCGCACGCATAGCCAGGGCTTCAGCACAGCGTAGAATTCCGGCGTCATCTCAGGCAAAGCGAGCAGCTCTTCGAGCTCGGTGAACGCCCGGTTCGCGGCGCGATAGGGCGGGCTGAAGCGGGCGTATTCGGCGTCTTCTGCGCCGCCCGGCTCGGGATCGTCGTCAGCGTCGATCCAGTCGATGATCTGCCCGGCCAGACGCTCGCCCGCCCCCGCCGGCGCGCCGATCTCGCGCAGCAGCGCCCGGAAGGTCGCGCGCGCCCGTTCGGGATCAGCGTTCGTGACCGTCTCTGCGCCGCCGTCAGCCAGGGCGTTGATGTTGAAACAGTTGTTTCCGTCCGAAATGCGTCCGGTGATCTGGCCGCCCTCGATCGGAAACAGCTGCGGACCCGACAGCCAGACCTCGTCAGGGCGCATCACCTCGCGCCTCGGATCGCCGGCGTTGATCAGCACCGACTCCGCGAAATCGCGCGCCCCGCGGGCGTACCAGTAGGCCTGCCCGCGCGCATCGGCGGCCGTGGTGCGCAAGACTGCGAACCGGCTGAGATCAACGAGCTGGACGGCGACGGCTGCCATCAGCGCCACCAGAAGCAGCGCGGCGATCATCACCGTTCCGTGTTCGGAGCGTTTCATGACGCTGCTCCCGCCGCCGGGGTCAGCACCACGTGCTCCATCCGCCCCAGCCCGTCGAGCGTGTAGACGATGCGAACGGCGGCGGGCGGGCTGGCCGCGCCCGCCTGACCGTCCTCGCCCGGCGTGATCCGCACTTCGTCCGCCCAGCCCGCGCCGGTGAAGAATCCCAGCTGCAGATCGCGCACGCCGGTGGCGATCAGGGTACGAACGGGATCGGGCCCGCGCGCGGCGTCCGGATAAGGTCCGGCCTCACGCCACAGCGCCGCGCCGTCATAAAGCCAGCTGACCCGTTGCAGGGTGGAGCGCGGCTGAAGGGTCTCCGGGTTGGTCCATCCGGTGCGGGTCAGCACGACGATCTCGCGCGCTTCGGACAGCCCGCGCACCTGTTCGACGCCGAGCACGGAGCCCGCGAAGACGCGCGGATCGGTGAAGCCCTCCGCATCGCGCACCGGGCGCATGACCAGCTGGCCGAAATCGGCTTCGGCGAGCGCGGCGACGCGCTGCGCCGCGCCGAGGCGTTCGAGCGCGGCTTCAGCCTGTTCCTGGCCGCGCAAAGCGGCGCTCAGCATGCCGACAGACAGTGTACTGACGAGCGCGAACACGGCGGTCGCGGCCAGCACTTCGACAAGAGAGAAGCCCGCCTCGCGCCTCATGGCCGGGCCTCGCGCAGGAAGGTGACGAGCCGGGCGCGTTCCTCGCCGTCTTCTTCGAGGACCAGCTCGACCCGGTCGAGCCCGGGCGCGCCGGACCGGCCGACATCGAGCCGCCAGTCATAGCTCACGCCCGCCATCTCGAACACGCCGGTGCGGTCAGACAGCGCGCCGCCGCCCGCCTCGGCGATCCGGCTTGCGAGCACGCTGCGCGCGGCCATGTCCGCCAGCGCCGCATCGCGCGCCAGCCCCGCCGTGCGCGCGGTGGTCCCCAGCGCGTTCATCAGCGCCACGCCCGCGACCGCCAGCACCGCCAGGGCGGCGAGCATCTCGATGAGGGAAAAGCCCGCCTCGGAGGTCTTTTGCGCCGCGCTCATCGCCGCCCCTCCGCCTCGGAAAAGGCGTGCAGCGCCACGCGGCCCTGCCCGTCGCGCACAAGGAACAGCGGATCACGATCCCCGCCGGTCAAAGCGTAACGGAAGGGCGTGTCGGCGCCGGCCGGATCGAACCAGACCTGCGGCGCTGTCGCGAGCCGGGCGTCGCCGCCCACTCCGGCGCGCGTACCGATCGCGCCCTCCTCGACGGTGAGCAGAATATCCTCGCCTCCGAAGCGCACAGGGGCGAAGGCGGGATGATCCATATCCGGAGTCCAGCGCCCCTCCACGTAGTCGAAAAAGCGCCAGCCGCGGCCGTCCGGATCGGCGGCGAAGCCGACGGGCCGCCCGGTGACGAGCGCGGTCTGTTTCGCTTCGGCGAGCGCGCGGGTCAGCTGTTCGGCGGTTTGCCGGCGCGGGTCCTCGCCCGGCCTGATCATCACCACCGCCGCAGTCGCCATGACCGCGACGATCGCGAGCGCGACCAGCACCTCGACCAGCGAGACGCCGGCATCGGAAGGGGGGCGGGCGGTCATGACCGGCGGTCAGCGCTCCGCGTCGGGGTCCCAGTTGCCGATATCGGCGTCTTCGCCCTCGCCGCCCGCACGGCCGTCCGCGCCGAAGGTCCAGATGTCGAACCGGCCGTGCTCGCCGGGATAGAGATACTGGAACTGGCCGCCCCAGGGGTCGTCCGGGATGGACTGCTGGGACAGGAACCCGCCTTCGGGCCAGCGCGCAGCGAGGCGGCTGTCCTGGGGCGGGACGACCAGCGCTTCGAGGCCTTCTTCCGTGGTCGGATAACGCCCCATGGTGAGCCGGTAGGTCTCCACGCCCTGGGCGAGCTGGCTGACCTGCGCCTGCGCCGCGGTGCGGTTGGCGTTGCCCAGCATGGGCAGGACGTTGATGGTGATGATGGTGGCCAGCACCCCGATGATCACGATCACGACCATCACCTCGACCAGGGACAGGCCGGCCTCCTCGTCCTCGAAAGGCTCGGCGTCGTAAGCGTGCAGATCCATCACGCCTCTCCTTGCTTGCGCGCCCGTCAGATCAGGGCGGCGGTGTTCAGTTGCAGTATCGGCAGCAGCACGGCGAGCACGATCGTGACCACGACCACGCCCATCACGATGATGATGCCCGGCTCCAGCAGCGACAGGCCCGCGGTCACCGCGGCGTCCACGTCGGCTTCCATGTGATCGGCGGCGCGCTCGAACATGTCGGCGAGCCGTCCCGAGCGCTCGCCCGCGGCGACCATGTATACCATCAGGGGCGGGAAAAAGCGTGACGCCCTCAGCGCGTCGGCCAGCCCCTTGCCGGTCTCGACCTGCTCGACGATCCCGCCAGCGACCTCGCGGAAAACCAGATTGTCGCTGGCGCGCCGCGCGGCGCGCAACGCGTCGGGCAGCACTGCGCCAGAGGCGATGAGGATGCCCATGGTGCGCGAAAACCGCGCCGCCTCGACCTTGCGGGTGAACCCGCCCAGCACCGGCAGCTTCAGCCTGAACCGGTCGAGCGCACGGCGCACCGCTTCGCGCCGGATCAGAACCAGATAGGCCGCGACGATCAGCCCCGCGCCGATCAGCAGCACCGGCCAGCTCGCGGCGAGAAACTCCGAGATCGCCATCATCACCCGGGTGATGAGCGGCAATTCCATGCCCATCGAGCCGAACTGGTCGGAGATGCGCGGCACGATGAAGGCCAGCAGCACGCCGACCACCAGCACCGCCATCAGCCCCAGCACGGCCGGATAGACCAGCGCCCCGCCGACCTTGCGCTTGAAGAGCTCGGCCTGTTCGAGATAGTCCGCCAGCCGATCGAGCACGAGCCCGAGCCCGCCTGCGCTCTCACCAGCCGCGATCATCGCGCGGTAGACCGGCGGGAAGCTGCGCGGATGGGCGGCCATCGCCTCTGACAGGCGTTCGCCCTCGGTCACCTTGGCGCGCACGCCCATCAGCACGCGATTGACCGGCTCGGCGTCGGACTGCGCGCCGACAAGGCCGACCGCCTCTTCCACCGGCATGCCCGCCCCGATCAGCGTGGCGAGCTGGCGGGTCACACCGGCGAGTTCGCGCGGCTTCATCGCGCGCGGTCCGGTCAGGCGCTTGAGCAGGTCCGCCCCGCCGCCCTCTCCGGCCTTGCTGACCGACAGCGGCGCCAGCCGGCGCCGTCTCAGCTCGCGCCGGGCGGCCGCTTCGCTGTCAGCGGACAGAAGGCCCCTGGTCTTGCGGCCCGACGCGTCGAGCGCTTCGTACTCAAACGCCGCCATCGCGCTCGCCGTCCTCGCGGGAGACCCGCATGACTTCTGCAAGGCTCGTCTCGCCCGCGCGCACAAGCGCGACGCCGGAAAGCCAGAGCGTGTCGCGCTCACGGAAGGCGTGATAGCTCATGTCGCTTTCGCGCGCGTCGTCATGGATCATCGAACGGATGCGGTCGTCCACGACCACCATTTCATAGATCCCGCGACGGCCCTGAAACCCGGTCCCGCCGCAGGCCGGGCAGCCGCGCGGTTCATAAAGCGTGCACGGGGCGTCCGGCGCGACGTCGATCATCCGGCGTACGGACGGATCGGGATCGTAGCCATGTTTGCATTCCGGGCAGAGCCGGCGGACCAGCCGCTGGGCGACCACAGCAGTGAGGGTCGAGGCGAGCAGATAGCTTTCAACGCCCATGTCCTTGAGGCGCGTGATCGCGGCGAGCGCGGAATTCGTGTGCACGGTCGAAAGCACCAGATGGCCTGTCAGCGAGGCCTGAACGGCGATCTCGGCGGTCTCCCGGTCGCGGATCTCGCCGACCATGACCACGTCGGGGTCCTGGCGCAGTATGGCGCGCAGGCCGGCGGCGAAGGTCATGCCGACCTTGGTGTTGACCTGCGTCTGTCCCACGCCTTCGACCGCGTATTCCACCGGATCCTCGACGGTGAGAATGTTGCGGGTCTGGTCGTTCAGAAGGTTGAGCCCGGCGTAAAGCGTGGTGGTCTTGCCCGCGCCCGTGGGGCCGGTGACCAGCACGATGCCGTTGGGCTGGGACAGCGCCTTCTTGAAGTCGGCCAGCTGCGGCGCGCTCATGCCCAGCATGTCCAGCGTGAAGCGCGCGCTCTCCTTGTCCAGAAGGCGCAGCACGACGCGTTCGCCGTACCGCGACGGCAGTGTGGAGACGCGCACGTCCACGCCCTTGCCGGCGAGCGACAGGGTCAGCCGGCCGTCCTGGGGCACGCGCTTTTCCGCGATGTCGAGCCGGGACATGACCTTGATGCGGCTGATCAGCGCCGGCGCCAGGCGCGGCGACAGGCTGACGGTCTCGCGCAGCACGCCGTCCACGCGGAAGCGGACCGAGACCTTTTCCTCGAACGGTTCGACATGCACGTCCGAAGCGCCCATGCGGACGGCTTCGGCGATGAGCCCGTTGATGAGCCGGATGATCGGGGCGTCGGACGCGCTGTCGAGCAGATCCTCGGTCTTGGGGATCTCGCTGATCAGCTCTGACAGGCTGACCTCGCCTTCGTCCGTGCTCTCCTCGCCCATCTGGGCGGCGAGCCCGTCGAAGGCGTAGATGTCCGACAGCGCCTTGTCGAAACCGCGCTGATCGACCGTCTGCACCGGAAACGCCGCGCCGGCGGCCCGGCGCGCCTCGACCAGCGCCAGCGGATCGGCGCCCGCGCGCATCAGAAACACCGGCGCCTCGCCGGGCTGAAGCGCGATCCCCGTCTGGCGGGCGAAGGCGTAGGCGAGCGGCTTCAAGCGCTTAGTCCTCCAAGGCCGGATCGGGCTCGGGCAGCGGACGGGCGAACGGATCGCCGCCCATCATCATGTCGACGATCTCGTCCAGGCTCGAGGTTCCCCCCGTCGCGCGGCGCTGCTCGGCGACGGTCTGGCCGTAGCTGGTCTGCGTCACCCGGCGCATGTCCGCGGCGTCGCGCACGATGGTGGGGCGGATGAAGACCATGAGATTGCGCCGGACCTCCGAGCGCGCCTCGTTCCTGAACAGCCGGCCGGCGACCGGAATCCGCGACAGTCCGGGTACGGAATCGTCGAGCAGCTGTTCGTCGCGCTCGATCAAACCACCCAGCACGATGATCTCCCCGTCGTCGGCGAGCACGGTGGTGGTGATCTCCCGGGTGTTGGTGATCAGCTCCTGAAAGTCCGCGCTGACCGGACCGGCGATCGAGCTGACTTCCTGACGGATGGCCAGCCGGATCACGTCGCCCTCGTTGATCTGCGGGCGGACCTCGAGTTCGACGCCGACGTCCTGACGCTCGATCTGGCGGAACGGGTTGGCGTTGTTCGAGCCCAGCACTTCGCCCGTTGTGATCGGGATCTGCTGGCCGACGATCAGGCCGGCCTCCTCGTTGTCGAGCACCATGACCTGGGGCTTGGAGAGCACGTTGCTTTCGGTGTCGGACTCCAGCGCGTTCAGGATCAGGCCGAACAGCGCGCCGTCGTCGCCGATCTGCCCGCCGACGCCGAACGCCCCGCCCCGCGCGCCCAGAAGCGAGCCGATGGCGAGATTGCGCAGCGAAAGATCGCCGCCTGTCGCCGGCGCGGCGCCGGTCAGGCTGTCGGTGACAAGCGCGCCGGTCAGCGCCAGAAGGTCGGGCGCCTGATCGGAGCCGTAGCGGGTGTAGGCGAAGGGCGTGGCGTCGGACCCGTCGCCGGCGAGCAGGAACTGCACGCCGAGCTCACGCGCGGCCTGGTCGGAGATCTCCACCACGATCGCCTCGACCTGGACCTGCGGGCGGCGCACGTCGAGCCGGCGGATCACCTGCTCGAGCTCGCGCAGCACGTCGGGGTCCGCGTTCATGATCATGGCGTTGGTCGGCTGGTGGAAGGCGATCGAGGTGCGCCGGGCCTCCGCGCCCGTCCCTGCAGTGAGGGACTCGGCGAACTGCTGCAGGATCGGCAGGATCTGCGCGCCCTCGGCATGGTTGAGATTGACCACGCGGAAGCTCTGCGTGGACCGGCTGACCGCGTCGATGCGGCGGGCCAGGGCGATCATCTCGGCGACCGCGCGCTCTTCGCCCCGCAGCAGCAGGGCGTTGGAGGCCGGAACGGCCGCGACCGACACCGAGAAGGCCCGGTCCTCGTCGCCCTGAGCGGTGCGCGTGCGCAGCCGCTCGACGATGCCCACCATGTCCTCGGCGGGAATGTTTTCCAGAACCACCATCTCGACGGTGGAGAGATCCCGGTCCATCGCACGGACGGCCTGCTCGACGGTCTGAACGTTGGAGGCGTAGTCCACGACCACCAGAAGGTTCGAGCCTTCCACCGCGTTCGCCGCGCCCGAGGCCGAGAGCATCGGGCCGATCGCGCGGATGGCGTCGCGCGCGCTGGCGTTGGTCATTCTGATCACCGAGGTGAGGAAGACCTCGTTGTCGCGGTCGGCTGTGACCTGCGCACCGGCGCGCGCGCCCTCCTGTTCGGGCAGGATCTGGAACACGCCCGGCCCGGCGCGCACGGCGGTGTAGCCGTTCACCCGCAGGGTCGAAAGAAAGACCTGGAAGACTTCTTCGGGGGTCAGCGCGGCCTGGGAGGTGATGGTCACCCGGCCGCGCACGTCGGGGTCGACGATGAAGGTGTAGCCGGTCAGAAGCGACACGTCGTCGATCACCGCCTGGATTTCCGCGTCGCGGAAATTCAGCGTCGAGCGCTCCTGCGCGGCGGCCGGAGCCGGGCTGGCCAGAAGCAGCGCCGCAAGGGCGATAAAGCCTGCGAACCGGGTGAACGCCATGATTTCCGCCCCTTCGTCCGGCCCGCGGGCCGTCCTTCTAGTCAGCGCCGAGCGACACGCTCAGCGTCAATGTTTCCTCGGCCCGGCGCACCGTGAAGCGCGCCGTGTCCGTGCTTTCAAAGGCGGTCAGCGCCGAGCGCACCGCCTCTGCATTCGTCAGCGCCACCCCGTTGAGCGAGGTGACCACGTCGCCGGGCTGCAGCCCCGACGCCTGAAGCAGGCGCGCGCTCGTGCCCTCGCCGATCCTGAAGCCGGACAGCCCGCCGGCCTCGAGCACCGGTTCGAGCCTGAGCCCGTCGATCCAGTCCTCCGCCGTCAGCCCCGAGCCGGGCGCAGCAGCCGGCGCAGCAGGCGCGACGGGCCGGGGCGCGCCGGCCGCACGGCGCGCGGCTTCCTCGCGCAGGAACAGGCTCTCGCGAGCCCCGCGCCGGTCGATGATGACGCGGTCTGGATAAATTTCCCTAAGCACCACGCCGGGCGCGATCTCCATGCCCACCGCGAGCGCACGCTGGCCCGCGCCGGGGGTCTCGATCACCGCCGAGCCCGATTGCGGATCGGCGCCGGTGCGCACCCCGCGCAGGGTGAGATTGAGCCGGGTCTCCGGCGCGTCGGGCACGACCGGCGCAGGGCCGGCCTCGCGCGCAGCGAAAAGCCCCGATTGCGACAGCACGGCGAGGTCGACGCGCGGGCCGGCGTCAGTGGACGCCCCGCCGGCCTGACCGGCGCCGACATCGATCGGCTGCGCGGCGCCGCCGTAAAGCGCGAACCACAGCGCCTGCGCGGCGATCACGCCGATCACCGCGGCGAGCACGAGCTCGGCCGCGCGCGCGGCGAGGCGCGTTGCGGACCGGTCGTTCCCGGCGGTGGCGGTCGCAAGGCTCATGAGGTTCAGTCTTATCTCTTTTCGCGGCCCGAATAAATTGCGCAGCAGCGCAATCGGGGCCTCAGGACGGCGAAGGGCGGACCTTCGGTGAGAAGGCCCGCCCGCCGCCGGCGTCGCAAAGCTGAGCGGGCCTTAGAAGGTCCGCGTCACGCTCAGCGAGAACGTGGTGCCACGCTCGTAGCTGTCGACGATCAGACGATCGCCGCCACGCTCCTGGTACGCGACATAGTCTTCACCCAGCAGGTTGCGGACCGCGAAGCGGACCGCGAACTCGCCGCCGTCGGCGGTGTCGAAATAGCGGCTGTGCACCAGGTCGAGCTGGGCGGGCGGCTCCTCGATCACCTCGGGCTGCTCCTCGCCGGGGGCGAGGTTCTGCAGGGCGCGGGTCCGCTCGCTGTTATAGGTGTACAGCAGCGCGGTCCGCTGATTGTCGGTCTCCCAGCCGATCTGGAAGTTCGCCAGATGCTCGGACTGGCCCTGAAGGCGCTGACCGTCGGCGATGAAGCCGGCCGCCGAACGCGCATCGGGGCTCGGAACGCCGCCCGCGCCCGCGGCCAGGATCACCTGGTCGCCTGCGTCGACGCTCATCTCGGAGTCCGTGTAGGTGTAGTTGGTCTTCAGGAACAGCTCGGCGCCGGACCAGAAGTCGCCCTCGAAGATTTCGCCGAGATCGAAGGTCTTCTCGTACTCCACCTCGAAGCCCAGGATCGTGGCCTCGGGCGCGTTCAGGAACGAGGTCGACAGGTTCTCGCCGGTCGGGAGCAGGTACTCCACGATCGGGTTCTCGAGTTCCTTGTAGAACACGCCCGCGGTCAAGAACTGGTCGCGGCCGAAATAGTATTCCAGGCGCGCGTCATAGTTCGTGAGCTCGGAGTTGATCAGGTACGGATTGCCCTGGAACAGCTCGTCGGTCTCGGTGTCGACGAACTGGGAGTAGCCCAGCTCGCGGAACTGCGGCCGCGTGATCGTTTCCGAATACCCCAGACGAAGCTGCAGGTTGTCCGCGAACGTCCAGGTCAGGGTCGCCGCAGGCAGCACGTAGTCTTCGGAGATCGGATCGATCTCGTTGATCCCGTCCGGGTTGGTCGGGGTCGGGTTGACCGGGAAGGCGAAGGTTTCGAGCGTCTGCTCGCCGTCCTCGAACCGCAGGCCGACCGCCGCACGCAGGAAGTCGGTGATCTGGGCGTCCGCGCCGACATAGGCGGCGTCGACGTTCAGCTCGCCGCGATAGGCTTCGGGGAAGGCCAGGCCGCCGACTTCGCGCAGGAAGAAGCGCGACTGAAGGATGTTCTGGTTGGCGAAGACATAGTCGATCCGCTCGTCTTCCAGACCGGCCGGGATCGACCCGTCGAAGAAGATCTGACGCGAATAGGCCGTGCGCTCGCGCGACAGGGTCGACCAGCCGGCCTTCCACTCCACGTCCGCGCCGAACATCGCCGCCGGCAGGGTCAGGTCGAAGCCCAGATCGTCGGTCGTTTCGTCCACGCGGGAGAAGGAGATGGTGTTGCCGGTCCGCTGACCGAGCAGCACGTACTCGTAATCCTCCACCGGAGCGGCGGGGTTGGTCACCCGGTAGCGGGCGCGGCGCTGGTTGGGCGCATTGCGCGAGGCGTCAGCGGTCGAGGCGCGCCATTCCACCTGCAGCGGCTCGGTCAGACCAATTTCGAAGAAGTGGTCGCCGGAAAGCTGGTAGGTGTAGACCTGACGTTCGAACCAGCCGGTCTGGTCTTCGCGGACCGTGTTGCCGGTCTCGTCGAAGCCCTGCTGGATCTCGGTGCCCTTCTCGGTGGAGCGGAGCACCAGGGCCAGCGCCTGGACCTCGTGATTGTCGGTCTCGAGACCGAGGCTGACCATCGCGTTGGTCTCGATGGTGTTCTCGGTGTCGTAGCGGTCGAATTGCTGGATCGGAGCCAGACCCGAACCCTGGAAGCGCGAGGTCGCCCGCGTGCCCTTGTAGGTCTGCCAGCTGTTGTCGTAGCCCGCCGAGGCGAGCACGCCGACCGAGAAACCGTCGAAATCATACCGGTCGCCGAGCGACAGGTCGAAGCCGACATCGCCGGGGATGTCGCCTTCCTGCACGACCCACAGCTCGGAGTTCGGCAGCGCGCGGCCGATCTGGGCGAGCGTGATCGGGTCCTGGGCGCCGATGTTCTCGGTGACGAAGACGTCCTCGAACTGGGACGGGAAGGCGCGCGTGCCGTCGTCGAAACCGGTCCAGTCGTCGTCGCCGCCGTCATGCAGCAGGCCGTCGTCGAACGAGGTCGCGGTGTCCGCCGCGACGCTGAAGCCGACCTCGACGAAGCCCTCGCTGGGAAGCGCGGAAGTTTCGATCTGCACCAGGCCGCCGCCGAACTCGCCCGGGAACTGCGGCGAGAAGGTCTTCTGGACCAGGATGTTGCTGATCAGGCTGGTCGGGAACAGATCGAGCGGGACCGCGCGGCGGAAGGGCTCGGGGCTGGCCAGAGGCGAGCCGTTGATCAGCGTGTTGGAGTACCGCTCGTTCAGGCCGCGGACGATCACGAACCGGCCGTCCTGAACCGCGAGGCCGGTCACCCGGCCAAGAGCGGCGGCGATGTCTGAGTCGCCGGTGACGGCGAAATCTTCGGCGTCCAGGAAGCTCGAGACCTCGGAGGTCACGCGCTTTTCTTCCGGGACGTACTGGTAGCGAACGACGATCACGTCGTCCGTCTGAACTTCTTGCGCAAGCGCGGAGCCGACCGAGACCAGTCCAGTGGTCGCCAGCAGGGCCGCCGAGAGCGCGATGCGATTGCCGTTCATGTTGATCACCTATGTGTTTTGCATCGCTGACGCGGAAGACGTGGAGCCCGCCCCGGGGCGGGCCGGGCTCCACCGGTCCTTACGGCTGCTGGACGTAGGTCCAGCCCAGGAACCAGTCGTCGTTCGCGTCCTCGACCGCGCCGATGTACGGAGCGGCGACGAAGAACGGATCGATGGTGGTCGGGTCGACCGCGGTGACGGCCTGCTCGTTCGCGCCCGGGATGACGCCGGTGGCGTTGTTGCTGGCGATCAGCGCGTTCGGGATGAACGAGAAGCCGCTCAGCGTGGACGTGGTGCTGACATTGTTCGGATCAGCGCCGAAGACGGCCGCTTCGAAGGTGTCCGCGTCGGTGTCCAGCGGGTTCGGGCAGTCGATGAGCACCGAGTCGATGGACAGGTCGGTCGGGAACAGCGCGAAGGTCTCAGCATCGTCGATATCAAGGCACGAGGCGTTGAAGTCGGCGATGATGCCGTTGACGAAGTTGCCCGCGGTGCCGCGGCGGATCAGCATCCCGTCGTCGGAGTTCGCCGAACCGCGAACGCCGATGGCGGTGAAGTTCGAGATGTTCGCCGTCGAGCGCGGGGTCCGGTTCGGATCACCCGAGCGGTTGTCGAGCTCGAAGCCGCGCGGATCGCCCGAGCCGGCGTCGCCGGACTGCTGGATGATCACGAACTGCGCAGCGCCCTGCCAGCCGTCGGTGAAGTCGAAGCTGTCGTCACGGTTGCCGGTCAGCACCAGGTAGCGAATGTTCGCCGTGCCGCCGAAGAACTCGATGCCGTCGTCGAAGTTGTTGTGGATCTGGATGTATTCCAGCTCCGTACCGTTACCGACGCCCTGCAGCGCGAGGCCGTTGAGCTCGTTGTCCGGGGTCACTTCGAAGCCGGCGAACTGGATCCGGGTGTAGCGGATCGCGCCGGAGTCGTCGGTGTTCGTGCCCCCGCCGTAACGGCCCGAGGAGCCTTCGCCCTCGGTTTCGCAGTCCACCGTGCCAGGGGTCGCAGTGCCGTCCAGGCAGACATTGGTCTGCGCCCGGCCGTTGACCACCACGCCGCCCCACTGGCCGCGCTCGGAACCGAGCGTGTTCTGGCCTTCGACATCGTCACGCGAGGTGAAGATCACCGGCGCGGCTTCGGTGCCGTTGGAGAAGATCTGCGAGCCGCGGGTGACCACGATGTAGTCGCCGCCGGTCGAACCGAACACGGTCACGCCCGGATCCACAGTGAGCGAGGCTTCGATGCCGGACGGCAGCGGGTTGGCGGGATCCGCGCCGCGGTCAACGCCCACGAAGACCGGACCCACCAGCTCGTAGAGATTGCCGCGGGTCAGACGCACGTCGGTGGTGATGTTGCCGGTCAGCTGGCACACGCGCTGGCCGCCGATGGTCTGGGGCTGTTCGGTGGTGCCGGTCGGGCAGCCCGGATCAGGCAGGAAGCCGAAGGTCCAGCCGGTCGCCCAGGAGCTCGCGGCGCTCTCGTTCGGGCCGAAGGCGCCGATATAGTTCGCCGAGGTGAAGAACGCGCCGAGCGCGGTCGGGTCGGCGGCCGGCACCGCCAGCTCGACCGGGCCGGGGAAGAAGCCGGCCAGCGTGTTGTCGGCGATGGTGTTGTTCGGGTCGGTGCCGAAGAGCGCCGCTTCGAAGGTGTCGCCGTCGCTGTCCAGCTCGTCGCCGTCGCAGTCGAGCAGCACCGAACGCATGGTCAGCTCGGTCCCGATCAGCGCGGCGGTTTCAGCGTCGTCGACGTCCAGGCAGGAAGAGCCGAAATTGACCACGATCCCGTTCCAGAAGTCGCCCGCCGAACCGCGGCGGATCAGCATGCCGTCGTCGGAGTTCACGCCGCCGCTAACGTCAGCTGCGCCGACCGCGGTGAAGTTGGAGATCGACGGGTTGGAGCGCGGGGTCCGGTCAGGGTCGCCCGAGCGGTTGTCCAGCTCGAAGCCGCGCGGGTCGCCCGAGCCGGCGTCACCGCGCTGGGAGACCACGATGAACTGCGCGTCGCCCTGCCAGCCGTCGGTGTAGTCGAAGCTGTCGTCACGGTTGCCGGTCAGAACCAGATTGCGGATGTCGACCGTGCCGCCGAAGAACTCGATGCCGTCGTCGAAATTATTGTGGATCTGGATGAATTCCAGCGTCGTGCCGTCGCCCACGCCCTGCAGCGCCAGGCCGTTCAGCTCGTTGTCCGGCGTCACTTCGAAGCCGGCGTACTGGATGCGCGCATAGCGGATCGTGCCGGAATCGTCGGCGGTGTTGTCGCCGCCGAAACGGCCCGAGGAACCTTCGCCCTCGGTTTCGCAGCTCACCGTGCCCGGCGTCGCGGTGCCGTCCAGGCACACGTTGATCGGGGCGCGGCCGTTCACGATCACGCCGCCCCACTCGCCGCGGGCGGTGTCGTCGCCGTCGCGCGGATTGCCCGACTCGGTGGCCGCGATGTCCTGAAGCGAGGTGAAGACGATCGGCGCGGCGTCGGTGCCGTCGGCCTCGATGCGCGAGCCGCGCGCGATGACCAGATAGTCGCCGCCGCCGGAACCGGCGATGGTCGCGCCCGCCGGGATGGTCAGGGTCGCGGTGGAGGCGTTCGGGTTCGGGTTGGCCACGTCGCTGCCGGCGTCTTCGCCGATGAACACGCCGCCGTTGAGGAAGTACACGCCGTCAGAGGTCAGGGTGACGTCCTGGGTGTAGTTGCCGGTCAGGGCGCACGCGGTGACCTGCGTGCTGGACCCGGGCACGGCGACCGTCGTCGCCGCGGTGCCGGTGGCGCACCCGCCCGCCGGGAGCAGGTTGAAGGTCTGCGCGCCGCCGCCGCCGCCGCCCGAGGTCGGAGGGGGCACCTGCTGGTTGCCGCCCGGCGAGGAGATGGACGTGTCGGAGCAGGCCGCGATAACGGCGCACGAGGCGCCCACCAGCAGCAGCTTGAGCGTGGAGACGGTCTTCATGAGGTACCCCCCGAGAGGTTTGTTGGCGCTGAACTCGGACGCGCCGTGGCCCCCTCGGCGAGGGCTACGGGCGATCGGGGCGGAAAAGACCGCATGTTTGTTACGCCCAATTCGCAAATCGATGACGGGGCGATGACACCTCAAGATGAACGGGTTCAGCATCAGGCGATGCAGCCGGACGCGTACTGTCAACCCGGCGGATTCATCTGCAGGACAAAGCGATCAGCGCGGTGTGGCGCCCGTGCAAGATCACCTTCGGGAATATGTGAAATTTGAATGACACGCGCTGTTTGCGCGCGTCCGGGCGGGGGTGAGCGCCCTATTCGGCGATCTGGGGCGCGCCGGCGGGTCGCGCCGCCCGGCCCGCCGAGTCGGGATCGAGCTCGGCCACTGCGGCGTACTGGCTGAGGAAGACCTTCCCCGTCAGCGCCTCGAGGAAATGGCTGCGCTTGAGCGCGTCCATGACCGGCCCCTTCACCTCCGACAGATGCAGCGTCACGCCCGAATCGGCGAGGCGCTGGTTGATCGCTTCGAGGCTTTCGAGCGCGGAGATGTCGATCGCGTTCACTGCCGGGCACATCAGGATGAAGTGCGCCACCGAAGGGTTTTCCGCCACCAGCGCATAGACCCGGTCTTCGAGATAGCGGGCGTTGGCGAAGTAAAGACTCTCGTCGACCCTGAGCGTCACGATTTTCGGCGAGGTGATCACCGAGTGGCGCTCAACATTCCTGAAATGCTCGGTGCCGGCGACCTGGCCCACGATCGCGGTGTGCGGCCGGCTGGTCCGGTAAAGATGCAGCGCCAGCGACAGGATCACGCCTGCGGTCACCCCGGTCTCCACCCCGAACCCCAGCGTCAGGGCGATCGTCGTGGCCATCGCTGCGAAGTCGGTCTTCGAATAGCGGAAGGCGCGCCGCAGCGCTCCGAAATCAACCAGGCTCAGCACCGCCACGATGATCGTCGCGGCCAGCACCGCCACCGGCAGGTCGTGCAGGAGCGGGGTGAGAAACAGCGTCGCCACCGCGATGCCCACCGCAGTGAACGCGCCCGCCGCCGGGGTCGCCGCGCCGGCGTCGAAATTGACCACCGAGCGGGCGAAGCCGCCGGTCACGGGATATCCCCCGGAGAAGGCGGCGGACAGATTCGCCGCGCCCAGGCCCACCAGCTCCTGATCGGGATCGATGCGCTGGCGTTTCTTCGCAGCGAGGGTCTGGGCGACCGAGACCGATTCCACGAACCCGATGATCGAGATCAGCACCGCCGGACCGATGAACGCGCCCAGAAGCGCGAGATCGACGCTCGGCGTGGTGAAGGGCGGCAGACCTTTCGGCACCGCGCCGACGAGCGCTACGCCCGCCGCGCCCAGATCGAAAAGCTTCACCGCGAGGATGGAGACCGCCACCGCGAAGACGGGGCCGGCCTTGGTGATGATGTCCGCAACGCGCGCAGGCGCGCCCAGACGCTTCAAGAGCGGCTTCAGCCCCGAGCGCACCCAGAACAGGAAGACCGCCGCGCTCGCGCCGATCACGAGCGTCGGCCAGTGGGTCTCGCCGACATGCGCGCCCAGGCTCAAAGCCAGGTGATAGAGATCATGGCCGTGCGCCTCGATCCCCAGAACATGCTTGAGCTGGCTGGCCGCGATGATCAGCCCGGACGCGGTGATGAAGCCCGAGATCACGGGGTGGCTGAGGAAGTTCGCGATGAAGCCCAGCCGGAACAGCCCCATCACCATCAGGAACACGCCCGACAGGAAGGCCAGCGTGATCGCGGCCGTGGCGTAGCCCATCGTGCCGGTCTCTGCGACCTGTCCCACCGCCGCCGCGGTCATCAGCGAGACCACCGCGACCGGGCCGACCGCCAGCGCCCGGCTGGTTCCGAAGACCGCATAGGCGATCAGCGGCAGGATCGAGGCGTAGAGCCCCGCCTCCGGCGGCAGGCCCGCGAGCAGCGCATAGGCCAGCGATTGCGGGATCAGCATGATGGTGACGATCACCGCCGCCATCATGTCCTCGCCGAAGGTCGCGCCGTCATAGCGGCGGCCCCAGTCCAGGATCGGTACGTATTTCGACAGCCGCACGGTGGGGAGACTTTCCAGCTACGGGTTCGCTGCGGGTGGGACGGCCTCAGGCCGCCTTGCCGGCCTTGGCCTGCTCGCCGCAGGCGTCGGGCGCGTCGCGGCTGGCCGGATCGTGGGGCAGCACGTCGAGCTTCATCATCCACTCCTTGCCGCGCAGCATGGCGTCGAAATAGATCGACGGCAGCATCTTCTCCTTGAGGAACCAGGCGAGCCGGGTCGGCTTCGTGCCGTCCACCACCCATTTGGGGAAGGTCGGCAGGAGCTTTCCGCCGTATCCGAACTCGGCGAGCACGATCTTGCCGCGCTCCACGGTCAGCGGGCACGAGCCGTAGCCGTTATAGACCGCGCGCGGGGACTTGCCCTCGAGCACGGCGGCGACGTTCTCGGCCACGACCGGCGCCTGGGCGCGCACCGCCGCGGCGGTCTTCGCGTTCGGCGCCGAGCAGGCGTCGCCCAGCGCGAAGACGTTTCCGTAGACCGTGTGCTGCAGGGTTTCGGGCGAGACGGAGATCCAGCCGCCTTCGCCCGCGAGCGGGCTCCGAGCCACGAAATCGGGCGCGGTCTGCGGCGGGCAGACATGCAGCATCTCGAAATCGCGCTCGACATGGACCGGGCCGTTATCGCCCGCGCGTTCAAAGGTGGCGATCTTCTTCTCGCCGTCGACCGCGACCAGCTTCGAGCCGAAATTGAGATCGATCCCGTAGCGCTCGACATACTCCATCAGCGCGGGGACGTAGTCGGGCACGCCGAACAGGACCGGGCCGGCGTTGTGGAACTCGACGTCGATGTCGGAGAGCACGCCCTTGCGGGTCCAGGCGTCGCAGCTGAGATACATCGCCTTCTGCGGCGCGCCGGCGCATTTGATCGGCATGGGCGGCTGGGTGAACAGCGCCCGGCCCTTCCGGGTCGCCTGCACCAGATCCCAGGTGTAGGGCGCGAGATCGAACAGATAGTTCGAGGTCACCCCGTTCCTGCCGAGCGCGGACTTCAGACCGTCGATCCGGTCCCAGTCGAGCTTGATGCCCGGCGCGGCGATCAGCGCCTTGTATTCAAGACGCGAGCCGTCCTCGAGCACGACCTGGCGGCGCTCGGGGTCGAAGCTCGAAACCGCGGTGCGGATCCAGCTCGCCGCCTCGGGCATGAGTTCGGCCATGGGCCGCTCGGTGTCGTGACGGTCGAACACGCCGCCGCCGACCAGCGTCCAGCCGGGCTGGTAGTAATGCACCTCGCGCGGCTCGACGATGGCGAGGCTGAGCTGCGGCCGGCGCTTCAGGAGGCTCGCCGCCGCGGCGATGCCGCCCGCCCCGCCGCCGACGACCACCACGTCGAAGGCGCGCGCCTCTTCAGGCGCGGCGCGGTGCGCGCCGGCCTTGGCGCGATTGCGCAGCCGGCTTTCCAGCCGGGGCTTGAGCGAGGCGAGATCATAACCCGCCGCGCCAGCCGCACCGATCAGCGCGTCCGCATCGACATGGCGGGCTTCAGACAGCGCCCACAGCGTCGCCGAGCGCGTGCCTGTGCGGCAATAGGCCAGGACCGGCCCGGTCACCTCTTCCATCGCGGTTTCGAACGCGGCGACGTCGTCGTCGGAAATCTTGCCGCCGACCACGGGGATGTGACGGTAATCGAGACCCGACGCCGCTGCGGCGGCCTCGATCTCGGCGGAGGTCGGCTGGCCGTCCTCCTCGCCGTCGGGGCGGTTGTTGATGATCGCCTTGAACCCCCGGCTCGCCGCAGCGCCGACATCGGCGGGGCTCAGCTGCGGGCTGACGGTGAAGAAGGGCGAGATCTGTTTGAGGTCCATGGCGTCCTCCCCGGACGGTCGGCCCGGCGGTCGCGCCGCCGGGCTCTTTTCATGCGCGCGCCTTAAAGCGCGTCGATCGGCATTTTCAGATAGGTGACGCCGTTATCGTCGGCGGGCGGCATGTGGCCGGCGCGCATGTTCACCTGCACGCTGGGCAGGATCAGGCGCGGCATGTCGAGCTTGGCGTCGCGCTCGGTGCGCATTTTCACGAACGCCTCCTCGGTCGCGCCGCCGCCGACATGGATGTTGTTCGCCTTCTCCTCGCCCACCGTGGTCTCCCAGGCGAACTCGTCGCGGCCCGGCGCCTTGTAGTCATGGCACATGAACAGGCGCGTCTCTTCGGGAAGGGCGAAGATCTTCTGGATCGAGCGGTAGAGCTCGCGCGCGTCGCCGCCGGGGAAGTCGCAGCGGGCGGTCCCGAAATCGGGCATGAACAGCGTGTCGCCGACGAACCCTGCGTCGCCGATCACGAAGGTCATGCAGGCCGGGGTGTGGCCCGGCGTATGGATCGCCTTGGCCTGGATCGAGCCCACGGCGAACTGCTCGCCGTCCTCGAACAGGTGATCGAACTGGGAGCCGTCGCGGGCGAATTCGGTGCCGGCGTTGAACACCTTCCCGAACACGTCCTGCACGGTCCTGATGTTCGACCCGATCGCCAGCGTCCCGCCGAGCTTCTCCTTCAGATAGGGCGCGGCGGAGAGATGGTCGGCGTGCACATGGGTCTCGAGGATCCACTCCACGTCCAGGCCCTGCTCGGTCACATAGGCGATGATCTCGTCCGCGCTCGTTTTCGAGGTGCGGCCCGAGGCCGGACAGTAATTGAGCACGGAATCGATGATCGCCGCCTTCTTCGTGGCCGGATCGGAGACGACGTAGCTGAAGGTGAAGGTGGGCTCGTCGAAGAACATCTTCACGTCAGGTCTGGCGGTCATGTGGACCTCCCTTGGTTATCGGTCGGAGCCGGGTTCGAGATCCGGTCCGAAGGCGGCGCACAGGGCGCCCATGAGTTTGCGGACCCGGCCGTCGGCCAGGGAATAGAAGACCTGCTTGGCTTCGCGGCGGGTGGTCACCAGACCTTCCGCGCGCAGCCGGGCGAGATCGCGCGACAGGTTGGGCTGGCGCACCCCGGTGCGCGCCTCGATATCGGAAACCGAGCGCTCGCCCTCCATCAATTCGCACGCGATCAGCAGCCGGCCGGGATGGGACAGCAGCTTTAAAAGGCCCGCCACCTCTTCGGCGCGCGGCCTCAGCTCTGCAATGTCGATCGTCGGGATCATCTCGCCTGACGCCTTTTCATCGGTCGCGGACTTGCGCGACGCCGCATCATATATCATTTTCGATAATTGATAAGTGAGGAGCCGGCGCGCAAGCCCCGGCGCTGAACAAAGCAGCGAAAATCCCCAATGACCATGGGGCGTTTTCGCCGGTGCGACGCACTGTCACAGAGGATGAGACATGGACTACGCCACCCCCTTCACCCCGGTCACCGCGCTGATCGGCGGCGGCCTGATCGGGCTTTCCGCGGTGATCCTGATGGCCGCGAACGGCCGCATCGCGGGCATTTCCGGCATCGCCGGCGGGCTGATCGGGCCCGGGACCGGAGACCGCGCCTGGCGCGCCGCCTTCATCGCCGGGCTGATCGCCGCGCCGCTTATTTACATGGCGTTCGGTCCCGCGATCGAGATCGCCGTCCCCGCCTCCACCCCGCTGCTGATCGCCGCAGGCCTGCTGGTCGGGATCGGCACGCAGATGGGATCGGGCTGCACCTCGGGGCACGGCGTGTGCGGGATCTCCCGGCTCTCGCCGCGCGGGATCGCAGCGACCGCCACTTTCATGGCGACCGGCGCGATCGCGGTCTTCCTCGTCCGTCACGTTTTCTAGGAGACCCGAACATGGCCAGACTTCTTTCAAGCCTCCTCGCCGGTCTCGTCTTCGGGCTGGGCCTGGTGATATCCGGCATGGTCAATCCAGCGAAGGTGCAGAACTTTCTCGACGTCTTCGGCGCCTGGGACCCCTCGCTCGCCCTCGTCATGGGTGCGGCGCTGGTCGTGGCGGGTGTCGGCTACCGGCTGGTGCTCACGCGCGAGCGCCCGCTCTTCGAAGCGAAATTCCAGGTCCCGGCCCTGACGACGCTCGACGCGAAGCTTCTGGGCGGTGCGGCGATCTTCGGTCTGGGCTGGGGGCTCGCAGGCTTCTGCCCGGGTCCGGCGATCACCGCAGGCGCCTTTGGACGGCCGGACGTCTATATCTTCCTCATCGCCATGCTGGCGGGGATCGGAGGCTGGCGCTGGCTCAGGCGCTAGGCGACAGACCGGCCCCGCTGCGCTAGATCGGCTGCAGACCCCGACCGGAGGACGGCCATGGACGCGCCCGCTTTGCTCGCCAGCAATTTCGCGATCATCGCCGCGGTGTTCGCGCTGCTCTGGGCCATCGCCCAGCTCAATCGCGATCCGAGCTTCGTGGACGCCTTCTGGGCGGGATCGATCACGCTGATGGCGCTGTCGAGCTTCGTGCTCGCCGACGGGCGGGTCGAGCGCATGGCCCTGATCACCGGGCTGACCGTGCTCTGGGGGGCGAGGCTGGGCGTGCATCTGTTCACGCGCTGGCGGCGCGAGGGGGCGGACAAGCGCTATGAGAAGCTTCTCAGCGACACGCGGGAAAAGCGCGGCTGGTCGTTTGCGCGCACCACGGCCCTGTTCGTCTTCGCGCCCCAGGCCGTGCTCGCCTGGGTGTCCAGCCTGCCGGTTCAGCTCGGTCAGCTCGCAGACCAGCCGCCCCTGGGCTGGCTGGCCGCGGCCGGCGCGGCGCTGGCGCTGTTCGGGATCGCCTACGAGACCGTGGCCGACGCTCAGCTCGCCCGGTTCAAGGCCGATCCGGACAACAAGGGTAAGGTGATGGATCGCGGGCTGTGGGCCTGGTCGCGCCATCCCAATTATTTCGGAGAGGCGCTGACCTGGTGGGGGATCTGGCTGGTCGCGGCGGAGACCACGCCGGGCCTGTTCGCCGTCATCGGTCCCGTCTTCGTGACGTTCACGCTGATGAAATGGTCCGGCGCGCCCATGCTCGAGCGCGAGCTGCGGCGCTCGAAGCCAGACTACGCCGCTTATATCGAAAGAACGCCGGGCTTTTTTCCAAGGCCTCCAAAGCGGCGGCCGGACCGGAACGTCTAGGCCGGTTCGATCTCGCCCGGACCGGCGAAGTGCTCGACCAGCGCGTCGATGCCCGCGCGGAGGTCCGCAGCGGTGTCTTCGCACACGACCATGAAACCGGCGGCCTGCGCCTTGATCTCACCGGGAACGGCGAACCATCCCGCACCGAGCAGCGCGACCGCCGCCACACCGTAAATGATCCTCAAAGCGGCCTCCCCAGCCTGCGGAACATGGAGAGACGGTAACATTACATTTCGGTCATGAACAAGCGCGGTGTTTCAAACCGGCTCA
The DNA here is from genome assembly GCA_040112665.1 of Oceanicaulis sp. NCBI lineage: Bacteria > Pseudomonadati > Pseudomonadota > Alphaproteobacteria > Maricaulales > Maricaulaceae > Oceanicaulis > Oceanicaulis sp. Next base: position 447,438 of record CP157796.1, read on the forward strand.
CTCGGCCGCTTCGGAGGCCCCGTCCGCCGGCCCGGCCGCGTCAAAAGGGCGGCCGGATTTCACACTGTCCAGAAGGGCGGTGAGCGCGGCCACCGCCTCGCGCACGCTGCGCTCGACGAGCTCGGCGCTGCGCTCTGACCGGCCCGCAGCCTCGTCGATCCGGCCCGCCGCCTCGCTCGCGATTCGGTCCGCGGCGGCTTCAACGCGTTGCGCCGCGCCGTCCATGCGCTGACCCATCGCGCCGGCGATTTCGTCGATCTCGGTGCGGAATTGCGAGAGCACCGCCTCCGCGCCCGAACCGGGGATGGCGCCGGCGATCTCGCGAATTTCTTTTCTGAACGCGGCGAGTTCGGCGGCCAGATCATGCGCGCTCGGCCCGCGCGCCGGCGCTTCGGTGAGGCTTTCAAGCGGATCGTCGACCGGACCGGTTTCCTCTACGGCGGGCTCAGCACCGAACTCGCCTGCGAGATCAGCCGTGTCGTCATCTTCAGGATCGAGCGGCGGGCTGGCTTCCAGCGCGTCGAGATCGGCGGCGAAGGATCTGAGGTCGAACCCGTCAGGACCGGCGGCCGGCATTTGCGGAACAGGCGGATCGGCCTCTTCGGACGCGTCGCCCGGAGTCGGCTCGTCGATATCGGGGTCCGCCGGAGCCTGAGCGGTCTGCGTCTCGGCGGCGCGGAAGGCCGCCTCGATCTCGTCCAGCGCGTCCTGGATGGAGGGTTCGGCCGGCCCTGACGGGATCGGATCGACAGACCAGGTCTCGGAGTCCCAGTCGCCGTCGAAGGTCGCGCGGGCTTCGCGGACCGGTTCGGCTTCGGGTTCGTCCTCAGCCGTCTCCAGATCGCCGCGCGCCCAGACGTCGAGATCGACCACCTCGTCGTCGACGATGCCGAGGGACCCTGAATCGAGATCGAACGCATCGCCGTCCGCGAACGCCGCGCGCGAAGCCGCCGAGGGCTGGGCGCGGAGCCAGGGGTCTTCAGCGCCGATCGGCTCGATCGGTGCGTCGTCGGGTTCGGGCTCGGCTGCGGGCGCTTCGGGCGTGTCGCCGCGCATCAGCCTTACACGGGAGGGGTCGTCGGACCCGAACAGGGTCTCGGCCAGATCGATGCGCAGGGATTCAATCTCGGCGGCCGCTTCAGGCGGGCCTGCGATGGCGAAGGTCAGGGGCCCGATCGGCGCGAACCGGCAGAACGGGGCGGGCGCGGCCTTGAGGAACATGCGGGTGAACTGTTCCACCCTCAGGGCGAGTTCGTTCTCGTCGGCGCCCGGCGCTGCGGGCGGCCGCAGCTGCAGAAGGAAACCTTCCTCGCCATCGGCGGCTTCCACCGCGTCGATCTCGACCTGATCCATCGCGCCCGCGCGAGCGGCGAAGCGCCCGCGCCCTTGTTCCAGAGTTACACGCTCCAGAACTGAGGCGCTGCGCCTTGCGGAATGGTTAAGGACGCGCGATCAGCGCCGCAGGATGCTGTCCAGCCCCGCCATCGAGGCGCGGTCGGGCGACACCGCCTCGCCGTCGGAATGCACGATGGCCACGAAGTTCTGGCCGAAATTCGCGCCGAGAATCTGCGGGGCGTCGTCGATGGCGTTGACCACCAGGCCCGGCGCGAAGATGGGCGCACCGCGCTCCTCGCCGATCGTGGCGCGGGCCACCTGGATCAGCGCGAGGTTCTGAAGCTCGCGCACGTCCGCGTTCCGCCCCGGCCCGGCGCCGTCCATAACCAGACGGTCGGCATAGACCCTGAGCGGCGCTTCGGCGTTCACCGGGATGGCGTTGACCGCCAGGAAGGGCCGGTCGACCTCGGGGCCTTCGCCGTTTTCCGCTGCGACGAATTCAAAGCGCAGCGGCGCGCCCTCGGGCACGAAATAAGCCAGCGACTCCGCCGTCACGCGGGCGGCCACCAGCCGCTCCTCGCCCGCCAGGGTGTCGGGCAGGCGCACCACGAGGCCGTCGGAGAAGGCGGCCGGCACGGCGGTGAACCCGCCTGCGCCCGCGCCGCGCGCGAACGTCAGGCCGCTGTCGGCGCTGAGCTGCACCGGATAGCGCTGGCGGCTCACCGCACAGCCGCCGTCGTCGCGATGACGCTGCAGCACGACCGCGATCTCGTTGGACAGTCCCTGACGCTGCGGCGGCAGGGCGACCGCGAAGCGGTTGTCCTGGCCCGACTGCAGGCGGCGGGAGTCGATGAAATCGCCGTTGAGTTCGATATGCGCGATGTTGGTGAAGCCTTCCGGCCCCTCGGGCAGGCGCAGATCGAGCGCCAGCGCTTCAGGCAGGCGTCCGCCGGGCAGCTCGCTCAGAAGATAGTCGAAGCGCCATTCGCGATTGTCCGCGATGCGCTGGATCGAGGTGTCCAACCCGAACCGGGTCAGCGGGTACATCGTGGCGTCCGGATCGCGGCGCTCGAAGATCACCGGATTGACCGAGTCCGCCCGCGCGATCGTGGACAGCTCGCTGGTCAGGAAGCGCGCGGTCTCAAAGCGCAGCGGATCGGTCACCGCGACCATCGTCACGCCGGCCCGCCGCCACAGGCTCGCGCCCGCCTCGGCGCGTTCGCGCACCGGGTTGAAGCCCGCACGCCGCAGCGCTTCAGGCGAGGCGGCCAGGAACAGGCCTTTGAGGCCCGGCTCCGCGATGGCGCGGGCGCGGGTGAGATCGACCATCTCCACCCGGTAGCCCTGCCGGGCGAAATCCGCGCCCAGACGGCTGGCCATCTCGAACCATTCATCGCCCTCGTCCATCGCCACGATGATGTCGCGCGGGGTCAGGGCCAGCACGTCGCGCACCGAGTCGATCGGACCGGCCAGCTCGATCTCGATGCCGGAATCCGGCGCGAACTGGATAACCGCGCCCATGGAGCGGTCGTTATGGCAAAGCTCTTCAGGCAGATCGCCCAGCAGCTGGAAGGAGACCTGGGCGCCGGGCTGGTCGGCCAGCTCCTCGGTGAGGTCGAACACCCAGTTGAACTCGCGCCGGCCCGGGCTGAGCACGCGCTCCATCACCCGGTCGCCGTTCACGTTCACGCGCAGCGCGGTGACCGCCCGCGCGCTGACGTCCTGCTCGCCGCGCAGCACAAGGCGGATGACGTCGGCGCGCTGGTCGCGCACCAGCGGCAGCTGGGCCGAGGCGTAGGAGGGAAAGCCCGAAACGATGAGGCCGTCTTCCTGGCCCGCGTCGCCCAGGCGCACGGTGTGGCGGTTCACGCCGGTGGGATCGGCCTCGGCGCTGGTGATGCGCTCGGCGAGACGGGTGACGAACAGGCCGAACTCGCCCTGGCCGGCGTTGAGCTGACCGGAGACGAACAAGGTGGCGACGCTGGCGATTGCGACGATGCCGAGCGAAGCGGAGAACCACGGAAAGCGGCGCTTGTATTCCTTGTTGGTTTTCATCGTCGAACCCCCGTTCGCCTGAGGCGTCTGCCGCGCCCCTCCGATCCTTTACAGATCATTCACCCTTGCAGAACTGACCGGTCAATGGGGCCTGCGAAAGTCCGTATTCAGGCTTCTGGCGGGCCGGCTTGTGTCAGCAATGTGGCGAAACGGATGCGCCTCCTTGTTGCTCAGAGGGTTAGGCGGAAGCCCGCCTTGAAGGTCGCCCCGCCGTAATCCCGGGTCGAAATATTGGACTCGTTGTCGAGATAGCCAGCCGCGGCGAAAGCGGTGATGCGTTGCGACACCGCGCGCTCCACCCGCGCCTCGGCGATAAAGCGCTGATCGGCGCGCGGGGCGGGAAAGGCGGTCGAGAAGTCCGCCTCGTATTCCCGGTCGCGATAATCCGCCGAGAGCGACAGCACGGTGCGCTCCTCGGGCGTGAAGGTCAGCTCGGTGCGCGTGCGCACCTCGTCAAAGGAGAAGGCCGGGTCTTTCGCGTCGGCGGTTTCGTAAAACGCCGACAGCCGCAGCTGCGCGCGCTCGTCCTCGAAGCGGAAGAACTGCTCGGCGCCGTAGCGCACACGGTCTGAATCGAGCGGATCGAGCACGGCGTCGGCGAAATCATACTCGGTGTAGCGCACGCGCAGCACCGTCTCCGCCGAGCGGTCGCCGGAGGGACGCAGGCGCAGCTGGGCCTCGGCCTCGGGGCGGTCCCATTGATGATCGCCGTCGCGATTGAGGCGCGAATACTGCGCGCGAAGCCGGATCTGCACCCGATTGTCCGCGAACGTGTCCCAGTACTGCACCCGCGGGGTCAGCAGGACCGAGTTGAGCTCGTCGCGGTCGAAATAGGTGCGCGCGCGGACCTGGCCCTCGACGCGGACGACCTTGCGGCCTTCGAGCGGCTGCACCCAGCGCGCCCAGGTGTTGGAGTCAAATCCGGTCTCGAGCGCGAACGGCGCGCCCAGCGGGCTTAGGAGCTCGTCCTCGGGCGCGAAGGGGTCGTCGTGCGCGATCATGTTCTCGCTTGAAAGCTCGAACCGGCCGTCCTGGGCCGACGCGTCGAACGCGAAGCCGCCGGTCGCGGCGAGGCCCGCCGCACAGATCATCAGACGCATTGAAATCCCCCGTTGGCGTCCCTCGCGGCGAAACCTAGCACGAAATCTAAATCGCGCCGCATTTGACGGTAAAGAAAACCTTAAACAAGGTAATCGGGTTCATGTGGCGTGCAGACGCCGCAAGAGGGGCGGAAATCGGGCAGATGGCCGAGGACGACAAGCAAGGATCGCCGACCACCCAGGCGCCGCCGCCCCCGCCGCGGCCGGCCACCGTCAAGGCGCGCCTGCGCGAAACCCCGCCGCCGCGGCCCGACCGCATCGAGCCCGGCAAGGAAGAGGAAGGCCGGATCGACCGGGCCGCCTTCGACTCCATGGGCCGGGCGCAGGATTTCTTCCGATCGGTGGATTCAGCGCCCAAGGGCGTGTCGGTCGCCCGGCCGCGCATCGTACAGGACGCCGCCCTGGTCGTGTTCGGCGCGATCGCCGTCGCGCTTTTAGCGCTGCCCGAGCTGTTCACGCTCACCTTCTTCCTGATGCCGAGCGATTTCGTGCTGTTCTCGGTGGACCGTCTGAACGCCATCCTGCCGGTGCGCACCTTCTTGCTCGCCTTCTTTCTCACCTATGCGCTGTTCGCGTTCGGCGGGATCGGGAGCAAGCTCAAGCTCGCCTTCCTGTTCACCGCGAAGTTCGCGGTCGCCTGCGCGATCATCGACGGGGCGAGCTGGGCGAGCTGGCGCTTCGCGGACGCGGTCTGGCCCATCCACTTCCAGCAATTCCTGGCCGGCATGGCGGGGCTCGCCATCTTCCCGCACACGGTTCTGAACAACGCCCGCCTGCCGGTGGATTCAGGCGTGCCCAATCTGCGCGAGGGCAGGTTTCACGAATACGCGCTGGTGCTGGTCACCGCCTTCATCGCGGCGGTGATCGCGATCATCGTCGCGACGGTCTATGAGGACACCGCCGACGAGCTGCGCGCCATCGCGCTTCTGGGCGGGATGGGGCCCGGCGTGTTCCTGGCCCAGCAGGTGATGACCGGCCAGCTCGCCACGATCGGCTGGCTGAGGAACATCGTCTCGCGCCGCCGCAAATACGCCCCGCCGGTCGCGGTGCTGATCCCCGCCCATAACGAAGCTCACCAGATCCGCGACACCTTGAGGGCCGTCGATCGCGCGGCGGGCAAATACGCCGGGCCGGTCCGGGTGGTGGTGATGGAGAACAACTCCACCGACGAGACCGGCCGGCTCGCCGAGGCCGTGCTCGCCGAATGCGGGCATATCGCCGACTACGTGGTCGATCAGAGCAAGATCCCCGGCAAGGCGCGCGCGCTCAATCGCGGCCTCGATCTCATCCATGAAGGTTTCGTGGTCCGCATCGACGCGGACACCGAGATCGGCGACAACGCCATCGCCGTCGCCATGCGCCATTTCGCAAACGACAATGTCGGCGCGGTCGGCGGCCTGCCTCTGCCTCATGAGGACGAAGGCCTTCTTTCGAAGATCCGCGCGGTCGAGGTGCTGCTGCGCCACGGCTTCGTGCAGGTGAGCTTCGGCGCGTTCGGCGGGATTTTCGGCCTGCCGGGCATGTTCGTGATCTACCGCAAGACCGCGCTGGACGAGGCCGGCGGGTTCGTGGAGGGCATGAACGGGGAGGACACCGACATCACGCTGGCGATGACCTCGCTGGGCTACCGGATGGTCTCCGATCCCAAGGCGAAGTTCTACACCGAGACGCCCGACACCGTCGCCTTCCTGCGCGAGCAGCGCACGCGCTGGTTCCGCTCGCTCTATCACGTGACCGCGCACAATCGGTCCGTGCTGTTCACCAACGGATCGATCATCGGCTCGGTGGTGCTGCCCTTCACGCTTCTGAACGGGGCGCGGCGGGCGATGATGGCGCCGCTGCTGATCTACGGCTTCATCGTCTGGGCGCTGTTCGGCAACGTCTATTCCCACCCCGACTACGCCACGGTGGTGGCCGTCGTGCTGGGCATGCCCTTCATCCTGGCGATCACCGTGCTGATCGTCTGGCGGCGCTTTGATCTTCTCTGGGTGCTGCCGCTCTATATGGGCTTCAGATTCCTGCGCTCGTACTACACGCTGGGCTCGACGCTCTCGCTGATCTACCCCGCCAGGAAAGACGAGCGCGCCTTCAAGGCGGGCAAGCCCAGGTTCAATCCCGAACCGCCTCCGCCCGCACCCTGAAAAACAGAGCGTAGAGCACCGGGGTGGCCACCAGCGTCAACACGGTGGCGAAGGCGAGGCCGGAGATGATGGTCACGGCCATGCCTTGGAAGAAGGCGTCGAGCACCAGCGGGGTCATGCCCAAAATCGTCGTGCCGGCGGCCAGCATGACAGGCCGGAGTCTGGAGACCGAGCCTTCGCGGACGGCTTCGAACCGGTCCTCGCCGCGGGCGATGCGCTGATCGAGCTCGTCGACCAGCACGATGGCGTTCTTGATCAGCATGCCCGACAGCGACAGAAGGCCCAGAAGCGCGGTGAAGCTGAACGCCACGTTCGTGACGAGAAGCCCCACCGTCACCCCGATCACGCTCATCGGCACGATCAGCCAGATGATCAGCGGCTGGCGCACGGTCTGAAACAGCAGCACGGACGTGACGATCATCACCAGAAGCGAGAACGGCAGAACCGAGCCCAGGGACTGGTTGGCCTCGAGATTCGCCTCATGCTCGCCGCCCCATTCCAGCGTATAGCCGCGCGGCCGCTCCACGCTCGCCACGATCGCGGAGAAGCGTTCGAAGGCTTCGGCCGCCGTTTCGCCGGGCATGGGGTTGGCCTGCACGGTCAGGGTCCGAACCCGGTCGCGGCGCTGGATCAGGGTCTCCTTGGCGACCAGATCGAAGCCGTCGACGACCTGGCCCATCGGCACATAGGCGTTCTGCGCCGGGCTCCAGATCAGCCGGTCTGACAGGTTCTCGGGCTGGGCGCGTTCGTCGGCCGGGGCGCGCGCGAGGATCGGGATGAGATTGTCGCCTTCGCGATAGACCCCGACCTGCTCGCCTTCGGTGGCGAAGCGCAGCGCTTCTCCGACGTCTGCGCGGGTCACCCCGATCGTGCGGGCGCGGGCTTCGACGATGCGCGGCTCCAGCGTCAGCGCCTTGTTGCGCCAGTCGATCCTGAGATCCTGCACCTGGCCTTCGGCGCGCAGGCGGGCGGTCACCTCGTCGGCGATCCGCCGCAGCGTGGCCGCATCGGGGCCCTGAAAGCGCGCTTCGAGCTGGGCGCCGGCGGGCGGGCCGAAGACGATGCGCTCAGCGCGCGCTTCGATGTCGGGATGGGTTTGCCGGGCGTAATCGACGATGCGCTCGGCCAGAGCGGGAATGTCTTCAAGCCCTTCGGTGCGCACCACCAGCTGGCCGTAGGCCGGATTGGGCTGCTCGCTCATATAGGTGAGCATGAAGCGCGTCGCCCCGCGGCCCACGAAGGTGTCCACCGTCACCGCCTCGGGCTGGGCGGCGGCGAAGCGGGCGATGTCGCGCAAGGTGGCGTCGGTCTCGAGGATGTCCGCGCCCTGCGGCTCGGTCACGTTGATGTAGAAGATCGGCGTGTTGGAGTTCGGAAAGAAGCTGTTCTTTACAAAGCCGAAGCCCCAATAGCTCGCGATCGTCACTGCGATCAGCGCGGCCACCGTCAGCCAGCGCGCGCGCAGGGCGCCGGTCAGTATGGCGCGATAGGTCGCGTAGATCGGCCCGGCGTAAGGATCGCCCTCGACCGGCTTTTCGGACTTGAACAGGTGATAGGCGATCATCGGGGCGACCGTGATCGCAAGCACCCAGCTCAGGATCAGCGAAATGCCGATCACCGCGAAGAGCGAGAACAGGAACTCCCCGGTGGAATCGGGCGACAGCCCGATGCCGGAGAACGCCATGATGCCGATGATCGTCGCGCCCAGAAGCGGCCACTGGGTCGAGGCGACCGCTTCGGTGGCGGCCTGCATGCGCGGCTGGCCGCGGCGCACGGCGATCTGCACGCCCTCGGTGACCACGATGGCGTTGTCCACCAGCATGCCCATGGCGATGATCAGCGCGCCCAGGGAGATGCGCTGCATGGTGATGTCGAAGGCGGCCATGAAGCCCAGCGTGCCGAACACGGTCAGAAGCAGCACCGCGCCCACCGTCACCCCGGCGCGCCAGCCCATGAACACGCACAGCACGCCGATCACGATCGCCAGCGACAGGGCGAGATTGATCAGAAAGCCGTCGATGGACTGATCGACCACCACGTGCTGCTCGTAGATCGGTTTGAGCTCGACCCCGACGGGCAGTTCGGCCATGAGCAGGTCCAGCCGGGCTTCGACCGCGTCGCCCACGTCGACGATGTTTGCGTCGGCCAGGCCTGAGATCCCCACCGTGAAGGCGCGTTCGCCCTGGTGGTAGATGTACTGGTCGGCGCGCTCGACGGGCCCGCGGCGCACGGTGGCGATATCCGACAGGCGCAGCGTGCCGCCCGCATCGCCGGGATTGATCAGCAGCGCCTCCATGCTCGCCACCCCGCCGATGCGCGGGGGCATGTCGATGGACAGAAGCCGCCCGCCCGCGGGCGTCTCGCCGGCGCTGACCACGGCGTTCTCGGTGGAGAGCGTCTCCAGCACCGCGCCCACGGGCAGGCCCAGCCGGGCGAGATTTTCCTGCGGGATCTCGATGAAGATGCGCTCTTCGGGCACCCCGGCGAGCTCGACCTTGGAGACGCCGTCCACGACCAGAAGCTCGCGGCGCAGATAGTTCGCGATGTCGCGGATCTCCGCATCCGAATAGCCCGGCGCGACCACCGCGTAGAGAATGCCGTAGACGTCTCCGAAATCGTCATAGACTTGGGAGGGGCCCGCGCCGGGCGGCAGCCGGCCCTGCACGTCCTCGACGCGTTTTCTCAGCGCGTCCCAGATCTGGGGCAGCTCGGCGCCGTCGTATTCGTCGCGGATGCGCACGCGGATCTCGCTCACCCCGGGCGCGGATTCGCTGATCACGTCGCGCAGCTCGCCCATTTGCTGGATGGCGGTCTCCACCCGCTCGGTCACCTCGCGCTCGACCTCCTCGGCGGTGGCGCCGGGATAGGGGGTGAAGACGATGGCTTCCTTGATTGTGAAGGCGGGGTCTTCCAGCCGGCCGACCGTATCGAACCCCCACACCCCGCCGAACAGGCAGAACAGCACGATCAGCCAGGCGATCACCGGCTTTTCGATCGAAAGCCGGGCGATCGCGCCGCGCCGGCTGGCCGGGGCGGAAACGTGTGTTTCGCTCATCGCTGAGTTCCCTAGCGCGCGCCGCTGGCGGTCCGGCTGACCGGCTGGAGCGGACGCACCTTCATTCCGTCATGAAGCGCCGTGACCCCGGCGGTCACGATCTGCTCGCCGGGACGAAGCCCGGTTTCAACCAGGACCGTCTCGCCGGTCACGGGGCCCACCCCGACCCGCCGGGCGCTGACTTCGCCGCTCCCCGGATCGTAGACGAACACCACGAAGCCGCCGTCCGGCGCCGCGGCGAGCGCGCTCACCGGCGCGCGGACCGCGTCGGAGACGGTGTCCGCGTCCGGCTCGATCAGGATGCGCACGTTCGCGGTCATGCCGGGCAGGATGTTCGCCGGGATGTCGCCGGGCAGGGCGAAGAGCGCGGTGTAGGTCTGGCTCGCCCGGTCGGGCTCGGCGACCAGCTCACGGAATTCAAGCGCGAAGGTCTGATCGGGCAGGAAGGGAAAGCGCGCGGTCATCTCGCGCGGCTCGGTCTCGTCCACCAGGGCGAGCACGCTTTCAGGCACCTGGATCGCCACGCGCAGCTCGGAGACGTCCTGCAGACGCACGACAGGCTGGCCGGCCGCCACGGTGGTGAAATTGTCCACCAGCCGCCGGCTCACCAGCCCTTCGAACGGCGCGGAGACCGCAGCGTAGTCGAGATTCTGCCGCGCATTGTCCAGCGCGACGGCGCGCAGGTCGTAGGCCGTCTGCGCGTCCTCCAGCGCGGCGTCAGATGCGATGCCGCGCGCATGCAGGGTCTGCTGGCGCTCGAGATTTTGCCGGGCCTGCTGAAGCTGCACCTGCGCCTCGCGCAAAGCGCGCTCGAAATCCTGGGTCTCGAGCCGGGCGACCAGAGCGCCCTCCTCGATGATCTCGCCCTCGCTGACGGGGAAGTCGGCCAGCCGGCCGCCCACCTGGAAAGCGAGATCGACGGTCAGCCGGGCCTCGACACGGCCGACGAATTCGCGCACCGCCGCGCTTTCCGCCGGGCGCACGATCTCGATCCGCGCCGCGCGAACGGGCGCTTCGGCGTCGGGTTCGGGCGCGCCGCAGGCGGCGAGCGCCAGCATCAGGCCTGCGAGGGGAAAAAGACGGGCGGTCATCGCGAAGGCTCCGAAACCAGCGACAAAAGCCGGGCTTCGACCGCGGCGCGGTCGTCCTCGCCGATCACGTCGAGCCCCAGAATGTCTGAGAAGTGCAGCCCGTCCGCGGCCAGCAGCACGACGCTCGCAAGCACCGGGTCGGGGGCGTGGGCGATCAAGTCCTCACGGATTGCGGCGAGCGCGTCGCGGATCGGGTCGATCAGCTCGGGGTTCTCCGCGATCGCGGCGAGCAGGCCCATGGAGACCTGCCGCTCCATGTCATCTTCCTTCTTGCGGAGCAGCGCCTGGACCATGCCCTGAAGCGGCGAGGTCCCGTCCGCCTCGGCCTGTTTCATCGCCGCGGCGTGATCCTCGGTGAAGCTCGTCACCATGCGTGCGACCATGCCTTTGATCAGGTCGAGCTTGGAGGGGAAGTTGTAGAGCACCCCGCCCTTGGAAAATCCGCTCTCCTTGACCACCGCGTCGATGGTCAGCCGGCGCGCGCCCTCGCGAGCCACCACGCGCTCGGCGGCGTCCAGGATGAGGTCAGGCGTGCTGGGCCTCGCGTCGTCTTTTTCGGTTTCGGCGGCCATGGGGTGCGCTCGCGATCTGTTTGCTGCACTGCATCTATACCGTCTGGACGGTTTTGACAAGATAAACCGTCCAGACGGTACAAATTTTATGTCATGAGGGGCTACAGACGCGCGATCGGCGCGGAACGCAGGCGGCGGCCTACGCATTGTCCGCAAACCACAAACCTCCCCATGAGCCGCGAACGGAGATTTCGATGGCCGGACCTAATACGCACACTCACGACCATTCCGGCGGAGGACTGACCGGCGGAGACGTCTTCCGCCTGATCCTCGCGATCATCCTGCCCCCGCTTGGCGTGTTCACCCAGGTCGGCTTCGGCCTTCATTTCTGGCTGAACATCGTGCTGACGCTGCTGGGCTACATCCCGGGCATCATCCACGCGATCTGGATCATCGCGACGCGCCGCTAGACATCGCGCGTCGCCCCAGACCCTTTTCAAGCTGCAACGAGGCTTTCAATGACCGACGTCGCCGCATTCAAATCCGATCCCCAGGCGGCGATCTTCGACGCCATGGACGACGCGATCGCCGTCATGCTGGGCAATCCCAAGCAGGGCCGCACCTTCCAGCCGATGAGCCCGAAGGTGGACCGCGCCGCCAGGGTCGTCCGCTTCTTCGTCGCCTCCGACAGCGACCTCTATGAAGGCCTGAAGGGCGGCGAAGCGACCGCGGACGTGGTCTGCAACGTCGTCGCGCCGAAATTCGACCTGTTCGCCTCGATCGAGGGCGAGCTGGTCGACGCCACGCGCGTGGACCTGGTCGACAAGCATTTCGACAAGACCACCGAAGCCTGGTTCGAGCGCGGCAAGGACGATCCCAAGCTGCGCCTGGTCGAATTGAGGCCCAAACAGGCTGAAGCCTGGGCCTCCAGCGACGACACCGAGTGCTTCTCCTGGGAGATCGAAAAGGCCGCCGGCGAGGAGACCACGCCCGATGTCGGCGCCCGGCTGACGGCGGACTTCACCGCTCACAAGGCGGCCTGACCCCTCACGCTTCGTGACGAAGCTGTGAAATTACAGAGCGCGCTGACCGGTTTTGCTTCACCGGTCAGCGCGCTCTTGCTATCGGGCTAGCCGGTGCGCGCTCTGGCGCGCGAGGGGTACCGGAGTCCGACCATGACCGATATCGCGATCCTCGGCGTGCCGCTGCTTGCGCTCGTCGGATTCAGCTTCGCGGCCTACGCGATCGTCGCCAACGACGTCATCCAGACGCTGGGCACGTTCCTCGCCTCGAACTCGAAACGCTCCTGGGTCGTGCTCTGGGCGTTCGCCAGCTCGATCATCGTCGGCGTGATGCTCTACGGGTATTTCGGCTATCAGGGCGACATCGCGTTCGATCGCCTGAACTCCATCCCCTACCCCGACGCCGGCATCCAGTGGTACCACGTGCTGCCCCCGCTGGTGCTGCTGATCCTGACCCGGTTCGGCATACCGGTCTCCACAACCTTCCTGGTGCTCACCATCTTCACCCTCACCGGGGGCGCGGCGACTGCGGGCGTGCTGGGAAGCATGCTGGTCAAGTCGCTGCTGGGCTATCTCGTCGCCTTCGGCGCGGGCGCGGTGATCTTCCTTCTGATCTCGCGCATCTTCGAAAAATGGGTGTCCCGCTCCGACGTCGACGCCGAGCACTCCCCGCCCTGGGCGATCCCGGGCGTGGCGGGGCTGATCTGCGTGCTGGTCTATCTTCTGGTCGCCGGGCCGGCCCTGCCCGACCTTGCGAACGCGAACTGGGTCGCGGCGGGGATCACGGCCGTCGTCGCGGTCGCGATCGCGTTTCTGACCAACCGGTTCAACACCTGGTACGTGCTGCAATGGCTCTCGACCGGTTTTCTCTGGTCGCAATGGCTGATGCAGGACCTGGCGAACATCTTCGTCTACCTGCCGCGCGAGACCGTGGTCGGCCCTGACGGGGACGTCACCGTCACCTTCTCGATCGGGCTTCTGATCTTCGCGACCCTTCTGATGGTCGGCCTGCACGCGATCATTTTCGCGATCCGCGGCGGCGAGATCCAGAAGATCGTTCTGTCGAAGACCAACACTGTGGACGTGCGCTCGGCCACGGTCGTGGACTTCATGTTCGGCATCGTCCTGATGTACTTCAAGGAGATCAACGACATCCCGATGAGCACCACCTGGGTGTTCCTGGGCCTTCTGGCCGGCCGGGAGCTGGCGATCAGCTTCGTCACCGATCTGCGCGGCGCGTTCAGCGATCCCGCCGAGCGCGGCTCGGCCTTCTTCGACGTGATCACCGACGCGATCCGGGCGGGCATCGGCCTCGTCATTTCCGTGGCGATGGCGCTGACCCTGCCCTTCCTGGCGACCGGCGAATGGCCGGATATCGGCCGGGCCCTGTTCGGCGGCGGCAAGGAGATCGTGGAGACCAGCGAGGATCCGCTCGCCGATCCGGCCGAAGTCCCCGTCGGCGACAGCCTGCCCGAGGAAAGCCCGGACGGCGGGCCGGAGCGGTAGTCGCCCGCACCGGCCCGAAAGCGCGGCCTCGGCTCCATACCGGCGGAGCCCGGCGGCGCGGTTCATATCGGCTTGGACAGCTACCCGCCCAGGCGTTGCAGAACCTGCGCGGGCCGGTCCTCCTCGGCAGGCGGAGCCGCGTCGGCCTCTCCGTCTGCGGGCTCTTCGTCCCTCTCGCCGCCGCCGAAATTGAGGCCGAAAATGTCCAGCCGGTCGAAGTCGAACAGCCCGTCCTCGCCGAACGGATTGTCGTCGTATTCGGTGCGCCAGCTCACCGCCACGCTCGCCTCCCCGTCCGCGTCCACGCGCGAGAGCAGGGTGAAGCGGCGGGTCAGCTCCCACTCGATCGTGGTGGCCGGCGCGGCGCTGGAGGTGCCGGACTCAAGTTCGAGATAGACGTCTTCGCTGATATAGCGCCCACCCGCGACGACCGTGTCGCCCTCGGCGTCCTGGCGCACGCCCAGCTGATCCAGGCCCGAGGCCTGGCGCAGCGCGCCCAGCGGATCGAACCCGCCGCCCGAGCCCGACAGCGAGGCCAGCGAGGCGGCGAGCTGCGCCGCCTGAAGCCCGGAGAGATTGGCCGCGCCTTCGCCGAACAGGATCCGGCTCGCCACCTCGTCAGGCGGCAGGGACGGCGTCGAAGCCAGCGAGATCGAAGGATCGGTGACCGTGCCGTCCACCACGATGCGCGCGGTGATGTCGCGCTCCTCGCGCACGGCGGTGAGATCGAGGCTCGCCTCGCGCGGATCGCCCTGAAGGCGCACCACGCCGCTTTCGATGTCGAACACACGGCCCAGAAGATCGGCCCGGCCGCGCACCGCGCGCACCACGCCGTAGACTTCGGGATCGTCGATCGTGCCGCCGATGGCCAGCTCCGCGCCCCATTCGGTGTCGAAGTTCGCGCCGCGAACGAAGATGCGCCGCGGGGCGTCGACCTGATATTCCAGCGCGATCACCGCCGCGCCGGTGGGGTCGTCATCGGGCGGGCGCACGCCGGCGGGCACGTTGACCTCGGTCACCTCGATGCTCGGGATGGCGGGCCGGCCGGCGTCGGGCGGGCTCACCTCGGCGCGGTCGATCTCCGCCCGGCCGGAGACCAGACCCTCGCCGTCCGAGAATGTGAAATCGACATTGCCGGTCGCCACCGCCGAAACGTCGTCGCGGTCGACGACGCGGAAATCGGTGAAGTCCGCCTCGGCGTCGACCGACAGACCGCCCGCGAACTCAATCGTTCCGCCGCCCGTGAGCCGGCCGCCCTCGCCGTCCACGGCGCTCAGTTCGGTGATCTCCGCCCGGCTCTGGGTGAAGGTCGCCGCCATCGTCAGCTCGCGCAGATCGAGCCCGGTGGCGGAGTCCGAGAAGGACGCATCGCTCAGCCGCGCCCGCCCCGACAGATCCGGATCGCCCACCGTGCCGGAGACGTCCGCGAACACGTCCGCCCGTCCGGTCAGGGCCTGCCCTGCGCCCAGATGGAACGCCGCAAGGCTGCCGATCCGGCCGTCCACGCGCGCGCTGGCCTCGATCGGATTGGTCTCGTCGGTGAGATCGGCGGGTGAGGACACCGGGCCGGTGACGATGCGGCCCTGCGCGGTCGCGGTGAGCTCCGGCCCGTTCGCGCTGACGTCCAGGGTCAGCGCCTCGGTGGTCAGGTCCAGCGCCACACGGCCTTCGATCGGCCGGTCATAGTCCGCCAGGCCCGGCTGCAGGCCCTGTCCCGTGATCTCGCCCTGCCCGGTCCAGACCCCGCCCTCGCGCACCAGATCGAGCACGCCCGACAGCGTGCCTTCCACCGGCTCGCGCGCGCGGCGCAGCGACAGGACGGCGGCGGGCACGGTGTCCAGCTCGGCGTAGAGGCGGGTGGTTTCTCCGCCCTCGAACGACACCCGCGCCCGGCCTTCGCCGACGCTCAGCAGCGCGTTCGCAGAAAGCGGATCGCCGGTGATCGTGATCGGCTCGAGGCTGGCGAAGTCGACCGGGCCGTATTCGCCGGTCAGCATTGCGGTCGCCTCCAGCGGACCGCCCGCGAGCTGCACCCGGCCTTCTGCGTCGATCTCGAAGCGCGCGCCATAGGCGCCTGCGGCGTCCAGCGTGAAGCGCGCATCCTCCAGAGGCCCGGTCAGGGTGAGGTCGAACTGGTCGAAATAACTCAGATCGCCTGCGATCAGATCGGTCGCGCTCGCCTGAACGTCGACCTCGCCGTTCGCGACGGTGACGGAAACCTCCAGCGCGCCGAAGCCTTCGGACGGCGCGACATTGAGGTCGGCGGTGATCGTCTCGGGCCCCACTTCGGCGTCGCCCTCGACGGTCAGCCCGCCCGCCTGTCCTTCAAGGCCCGTCAGCGACAGGGTTTCGCCGCGGCGTGCGAAGTCGGCGCTGAGATCGACCGGGCCGCGCGGGCTTTCCCCGGTCAGCCGGGCTTCGCCGGAAAGATCGTCGAGCGGCCCTGAGGTGCGCACGCGCAAGCGCGCGCCGTCGACCTGCACCGGGCCTGCGCTGACGCGGCCGGCCTGCGCGTCGATGCGCGCGTCCAGCCCGCCGGGGGAATAGGTGGCTTCGAACGCCGCTTCCAGCGTGCCCGCCAGCGACACGCCGCCGACAGGGCTTTCGCCGGAATAGGCCGCCTCGCCTTGAAGCGTATAGGTCTCGCCCTCGATCGCGCCCGTCGCGTCCACGGCGAGGTCGGGGCTTTGCGCCTGCACGCGTTCGAAGAACAATGCGCCGTCCGCGGTGCGCGAACCGGTCACCCGCGCTTCGATCGGGCCGGACAGCCGCTCGGCCAGCGCGCCTGCCGGCTGGAAACCTGAAATCTCGGCTGTGAAGTCCACCGCGCCATCGAACGCGCCGGACGCCGTCACGTCGACCGCGCCGCGCCCGGCGAGCTGATCGGTCAGCGTGTCGGCCCGGAAGCTCGGCGAGGCCGCTTCGATGTCGAAGCGCTCGGCGCCGATATCGACGAGACCCGACAGCGAGATCGGCCCCGCCGCGCCGTTCAGCGCCGCCCGGTCGATCCGAAGCCGCTGAGCGTCCTGATCATAACGCACCGCCGCGTCGATGCCCGGCGCGGACCCGAGCAGGTTTGCGATCGTCTGGTTGTCGTGCCGGACGCCCTCGGTCTGAAGATCGCCCTCGATGGTGAGATTTTCGGTCGGCCCGGCAACGCTGAGCGGTCCGGAGACTCGTCCGAAACGGTATTCGCCGGGCAGATCGAGATCGCTCGCGGCGACGTCGCCTGAGAAGCGCCAGCTCTCGCCGGACAGATCCACGAGACCGTCCTCGACCTGAACCGAAGACGCGGCCACTTGCCCGTCCGTCGCGGTCGCCACGAGCCCAGCCCCGGCGCGGCCCGAAACCCGATAGCGCCGCTCGCCCGCCGGGCTGATCGTGAGGTCGGCCTCGGGCGCGCCGAGTTCGAGCGTGAAACTGTCGAGATCGGCGGTGTTGATCGCCCCGTCGAGCGGCAGGCTGAGCTGAAAATCCGCAGGACCGCCCAGAAGCGTCTGAAGCCGTTCGAACTCCGGCCAGATCGCCGGCCGCACGCGGCCCGAAGCGGTGAGCCGTTCGGCGCTCCAGTCCACGCGGGCGTTTACGGCCGCTTGCCCGCCGATGACGATCCCGGCCTCGCCCGATCCCGATTGCAGATCGCCCGAGGCGTCCACCCGCACCGTCGCGCCGCGGTCGGGCGCGCGCAGCAGTTCGGCGAGCGGACCGCCGGGCGCAGCCTCGAGCGTGCCGTCGATCTCGATCGTGTCGCGATAGACGAAGTCGAGATCGATCTCGTCGCCCGCCGCGTCGAGCCGGGTGGCCTGAAGCCGCCCGGACCAGCCGCCTCCGGCGTTGGAGACCGCGGCGTCCACCGCGTACTCGGCTTCCGGCCCGGCGACGCCCTCGGCGAGATAGACCGTGCCGATCGAAATATTGTCGAGCGCCAGCTCCCAGTCGAAGCTTCCGCCGCCGCTTTCCTGCGGTTCGCGCTCGGGCCGGCGCAGGATCTCGATCCGCTCCGCGCCGATCGCCTCGATCTGGATGCGCCGGTCGAGCAGCGCCAGCCAGTCCCATTCGACGGTCACGTCCTCGGCGATCAGCCAGGGACCCTCGCCGGTCTCGATCGCCAGCCGGTCGATCTGGAAATCGCTGAACAGCGCGCCGTCGATCCGCCCCAGATCAAGCGTGCCGTATCCGGCCACCTCCCGGCCGTCGACATAATCGCGCACGAGTTCCCGGCCGAGCGGGCCGGTGACGAGCAGGACCGCGCCGACCGCGAGCAGGATCACGAAGGTCGCGATCCCCGACAGCCAGGCCAGCGGGCGGGCGATCAGCCTGCGCTTCTTGCGCGCCGGAGTTTGCTCTTCAGCGCTCAAAACGATTGTCCGATCGAGATGTAGACCTGAACCACGTCGTCGCGCTCCCGGGGATCGAGCGGGGTGGCGATGTCCACGCGCAGGGGACCGAAGCCGGGATAGTAGCGCAGCCCCAAACCCGCGCCGTAACGCATCGCACCGAAATCGGGCTGGCTGTCCTCGGTGGCCGCGCCGCCGTCGACGAACACCACCGCGCCGAAGCGTTCGTTATACCGGTAGCGCACCTCGCCGCTCACCTCGGCCAGCGCCGCCCCGCCGAACGGTTCGAGCACGTTGGTGATCGGGCTGGGCCTGAACGGGGACAGGCTCTGATAGGCGTAGCCGCGCACCGACCCGCCGCCGCCGGCGTAGAAGCGCTCGTCCACGCCCACCCGGAAGGCCGACGCGCCCTGCAGCGTGCCCACCCGCACCCGGCCGGCGAGCACGATCTTGTCGCTAACGCCGCGATAGCCCCTCAGCCCGCCCACGAGCCGGACGAAGCGCACGTCGTTATCGCCGAACGACCAGCCCGGCTCGGCGGCGAGATCGACGAATACACCGTTTCTGGGATCGAGCGGATCGTCGCGCCCGTCATAGGCCGCCCCGATCGGCGCGGAGAGCGTGTTCAGCCGCCGCTCGCCGCGCGCGTCGCGGATCTCGGCGGTGGAGAACTCCACCCCGGCGCTCGCGCTGATGCGTTCGGTGACCTGGCGGGTGAGCGTAGCGCTGGTGCGCACCACGTCCTGGTCGAAGGCGTCAGTGCGCTCCTGGGCGGCTTCGGCGAACAGCGTCAGCTCCTGGCCGTACTGCCTCCAGTGGGGCGCGACGAACTCCGCAGACACCGAGCGTTCGAGTTCGGCGAGCTGGCCGGCGAGGGTCAGAAGCTCGGCCTGGCCGAACAGATTGCGGCGCGTCCAGGCGATTTCCGCGCCGATCCCTTCGTCAGTGGAATACGACGCGATGCCTTCCAGCCTGTGCCTGGGCGCAGGATCGGCGCGAACGTCCACCAGCCGGTAGCCGTTCTCATCCTCCACGCCGGCGGGTGCGAGCCGGGCGTCGGCCACCGCGATCGCTTCGAGCCCCTGAAGCCGGCTCGCGAACTCGGCCAGCGCCGGCCGGCTCGCCGGTTCGCCGATCTCATAGGGAGCGAGCCGATCGATGTATTCAGGATCGAGCTCGGCCAGGCCGCCGGCGAATTCGGGATCGCCGAAGCGGATGAAGTCGCCGGTCCTGAAAAGAAAATCGGCGAAGGCCTGATCGACCGCATGATCGACGATGATCTCATGATCGCCCTCGGCCGCGTCCGGATAGCCCGAGCTGCGCAGCTCGGCGAGCACGCGGGCGCGGGCGTCGATCACGCCGCGCGCGGTGATCGGATCACCGACCGCGAGCCCCAGCGCGCGGCGGGCTTCAGGCTCCGGCGGCGGCGCACCCGCGGGCTGGTCGAAAACCACCTCGACCGAGCCGAAGGTGAATTGCGGGCCGGGCCGCACGCGGATGACGGGCCGCTGCGCCTCGTCCAGGCGCGGATCGACCACGGCGGCGTAATAGCCCTGGCTTTCAAGCCAGAGCCGCGCACGTTCGGCGGCGTCCTGCGCCCGCTCGCGCGCGCGGAAACGATCTTCAGCCGGATCGGCCTCGCCCAGCGCTTCGGCCAGACCGGCGCGCAGGCTGCGGTCCTCGATCCCCTCGATGCGCGCCATGGGCGCGGCGGTCGAGGCTGCGCTCAGGCACACAGCTGCGATCAGGGCGAGCGCGGTCGCGACTGCGGGCGGCATGGCCGCGTTACAGGAACTTCGAAGCAATGCGTTCATTCGTCAGGCGGTCTCGCGCCCCCTCGGCCTCGCTGAACTAACACGCGCGAGCGAAATTCGTGACACGGAAGCGGCGCCGGGCGTGGTTTTTTCCCGATCGGCCGCTCTGTGACTGGCCGTCGCCGCGAGCGGGTGTAAGTTGCGCAACTTGAGCCGTCGGCGAACGGCGTTCGATTCGGAAGATGCGTTCATGAGCGAAGAATGCCAGCGATTGCGGCAGGACGATGCCCGTCGCGAGGCCGGCGGGGATGGCCGGAGCGAGGATGACGGCCGCGGCTGGATCGGCTGGCTGCAGATCGCCGCTGTCGTGCTCGTGGTGCTGATCGCCGTCGCGCTGACGGTCTGGCTGTCCAATCAGGGCGGCGAGGCGGGCGAACGTCCGCCCGAGCGCCCGCCCGTCCCGGTGCGCGTGACCGAGCCGGTCGTCGCCGATCATCAGGTCGATATCGAGGTGACCGGCACCGTCACGGTCACCGCCTTCGTCAATCTCGTCCCTGAAGTCGGCGGACGGGTGATCGAGGTGTCCGACGCGGTGCGCACGGGCGCGAGCTTCACCGCCGGGGAGATCCTGTTCCGCATCGATCCGCGCGATTACGAAGTCGCGCTGACCCGCGCCCGCTCCCAGCTCGCCACCGCGCGCAGCCAGTTCGCCCAGACCCGGGCCGAAGCCGAGGTCGCCCGCGAAGAATGGGACAATCTCTATCCCGGCCAGCCGATCACCGCGCTCGCCGCCCGCGAGCCCCAGCTCGAAGCTGCGCGCGGCCAGCTCCTGTCGGCTGAAGCGCAGGTGCGGCAGGCTGAGCTCGATCTCGAGCGCACGACGTTCTCCCTGCCTTTCTCCGGCCGGATCACCGAAAGCCGGCTCGAGGTCGGCCAGCAGCTCGCACCCGGCCAGTCCTACGGCACGGCGTATGATTTCGAGGCGGTGGAGCTGGTCGCGCCGGTTCCTCCCACCGATCTCGCGCGCATCGGCGCAGCGACCGGACGGCCCGCCCAGGTCCGGCTGGAAGCGGGCGGTCCGGTGTTCGAGGCGGTCGTGGCCCGTACAGGAGCCCGGCTCGACGCCCGCACGCGCTTCATCGATCTTTATATCGATCCCGGCGCGGAAGGACGCACCCTGCAGCCGGGCCTGTTCGCCGACGTGCGCATTCTCGGTCCCGAACTCGAAAACGTGATGATCCTGCCCGCCAACGCCGTGATCGGGCTCGATCAGGTGCGTCTGGTGGAAGACGGCGCGATCGTTTCAGAGCGCGTGCAGGTGCTCGACCGGCCGCGCGGCCGGGTCATCGTCCGGCCGTTCGATATTCATGACGGCTTGATCGTCTCCCCGCTGCCTGAAGGCGCGGAAGGGCGCGACACCGAAATCGTCGAGACTGTCGAACCGCCCGCCCCGGAGTTCGACCCCGGCTACGCGCCCGCCCCGCCTCTGCGCGATGCGAGCGGCGAGCGCCCCGACAGCCCGGCCGAAGCCGAGGCGATGGAGGAAGACCGCGAGACGCTCGCCCCGCCTGAAGACCGCGCCGGAGAGCGCGGATGAGCGAGACCGGCGGCGCAGATCGCGACGAGCAGATCCCGCCCTCGGCCGGATCGGGCTGGCCTGGAAAGGGGCTGGTGGGCTGGTTCGTGAAGAACCCGGTCGCCGCGAACCTGTTGATGATCCTGTTCCTCGCCGGCGGCGCCTTCACCGCGGCGACGATCCCGACCGAGGTCTTCCCCACCCTCTCGCCCGGTCAGGTGCAGGTCAGCGTGATCTATCCCGGCGCCACGCCCGGCGACGTGGAGGAAAGCGTCACCCGCCGCATCGAGGAAGCGGTGCTGGGCATCGACGGCGTGGAGCGCGTGCGCTCGGTGGCCTCTGAAGGCCGGGGTACGGTGACGGTCGAGCTGCGCCAGTTCGCCGACGCCCAGATCGTCAAGGACGATGTCGAAACGGCGGTGGACTCCATCGCCGACTTCCCGCCCGCCGAGGCCGAACAGGTGCAGATCCGCGTGCCCCAGCCGGTGACCACCGTGCTGACCTTCGCGCTGACCGGCCCGGTCAGCGAGCGCACCCTGCGCCAGGCCGGCGAAATGGCCGAGCGCGACCTGCTCACCCGGCCGGAGATCACCACCGTCTCGCTGCGCGGCGTGCGCCAGTACGAAATCTCGATCTCGGTCAGCGAGGACGCGCTCAGGCGCTACGGCTTGAGTTTTTCGGAAGTCTCTCAGGCCGTGCGCAACGCTTCGCTCGACCTGTCGGGCGGGGAGATCCGCACTGCGGCCGGCGACATCCTGCTGCGCACGAACGCCAGGCGCGAGACCGGCGAAGCGTTCGAGGACGTGATCGTGCGCTCCTCGACCAGCGGTGCGCGGGTGCGTCTGGGCGATGTCGCCGAGATCCGCGACGGGTTTCAGGACGAGCCGCTGATCAGCGAGTTCGACGGCGAGCCGGCCGTGTTCGTCGACGTGCAGATCCAGGGCAGCGAAGACTTGCTCGACGTGCGCAACGGCGCGGTGGCCTGGCTTCAATCCGATCCGGCCCTGCCTGAAGGCGTGACGGCCACCATCGCGTCAGACCAGTCCAAGGTCTTCCGCGAGCGCATCGCGCTTCTGGCGCGCAACGCCATCATCGGCTTCACGCTCGTCTTCCTTCTGCTGGTGCTGATGCTCGATCTGCGGCTCGCCTTCTGGGTGGCGATGGGCGTGCCGATCTCGTTCCTGGGCGGCTTCGCGCTGTTCGGCGCGGCGGGCGTGACGCTGAATTTCATCACCACGTTCGGCCTCATCGTCGTGCTCGGCATTGTGGTCGACGACGCCATCGTGGTGGGCGAGAACACAGACCGCGAGCGCACCAAGGGCCGAACGCCCGAGGAGGCCGCCATCGCGGGGGTGACCGGCGTGGCCGCGCCGGTCTTCGTGGGCGTTCTGACGACCATGGCCGCCTTCGGTCCGCTGATCTTCTCCGGCGGTGAGTTCGGCGAGATCACCCGGCCGATCCCGATCGTGGTGATCTGCATTCTCGCGGTCTCGCTGGTCGAGGCCTTCCTGATCCTTCCCAGCCACCTGGCCCATGGCCGGGACTGGTCGCGCGGTCCGCTGAAGAAGATCCAGGACAGCGTCGCGAACGCCCTGCGCCGCTTCGCCGAGGGGCCGGTGGCGAACTGGGCGCATTTCGCCGCGAAGACCCGCTATCTGGTGGCGCTGGGCGGGATCGCGATCCTGGCGCTGGTGATGTCGCTGGCGGTCACGGGGATCGTGCGCTTCGTGTTCTTTCCTTCGATCGATTCAGAGCAGGTGATCGCCAACCTCACCTTGCCCGAGGGCGCGCCGTTTGAAGAAACCCGCCGCGCCGCCGAGCGCATGGTCGAGGCCGCCGAGGCGCTGCAGGAGAAGTACGAGGAGGCCGGCGCGCCGGCGATCGACAACATCCTGGTGACCATCGGCGGGCGCACCAGCCTGTTCGGCGGGCCGGGGTCGACGCAATCGACGACGGTGGCGTCCAACATCGCGCAGATCGAACTGCAGCTCGCCGCCGCCTCACGCCGCGATATCGGGTCGAGCGAGCTCGAGGCCGAATGGCGCGACCGGATCGGCCAGCTTCCCGGCGTGGAGCGGCTGACCATCGTCTCCTCGGCCGGTCCGCAGCAATCGGACATCGCCTACGAACTCAGCCATCCCGACAACGCCACGCTGGAAGACGCGGTGCGCCGCTTCGCCGAGGAGCTGGGCCGGATCGAAGGCGTCACCGAAATCGACGACGGCTTCGATCTGGGCAAGCGGCAGCTCAATTTCACGCTGACCCCGGCGGGCGAAGCGGCGGGCCTGACCCCGTCGGACATCGCCCGGCAGGTGCGTCAGGCCTTCTTCGGCGAGGAAGTCCAGCGCATCCAGCGCGGCCGCGACGAGGTGCGCGTGTTCGTGCGCTATCCCGAACGGCTGAGGGACGATCTCGCCGCGCTGAGCGAGCTGCGCATCCGCCTGCCGCAGACCCTGCAGCCCGCCGCCGAGCCCGGCGCGCCGCCCGAGCCGTCCGAGACCGGCGCGCTGCCGCTTTCGGTGGCCGCGGCGATCACCGAGACCCGCTCCTACACCCAGATCGAGCGCATCGACGGACGCCGCGTGATCGAGGCGACCGCGGACGTGGACGAAGCGATCATTACCCCAGGCGAAGCGCGCGGGATCGTGGAGAGCGAGATCCTGAACCAGCTGGTGGAGGATTACCCGGGCCTGGAATACCGGCTGGCGGGCGCGGGCCGCGAGCAGCAACAGGATTTCGCCTCGCTGGGCCAGGGCCTGATGGTGGCGGTGCTGATCATGTACGCGCTCCTGGCCACCCAGCTGCGCAGCTATGTCCAGCCGCTGATCATCCTCATAGCCATTCCGTTCGGCGTCGGCGGCGCGATCCTTGGCCATTTCCTGTTGGGATACGACCTCTCCTTCCCCTCGATCTTCGGGATCGTCGCGCTGTCAGGGGTGGTGGTGAACGCCTCGATCGTGCTGATCGACCGGTACAACATCAATGTCGGCGAACGCGGGATAGATCCCATCGAGGGCGTCGCAGAGGCGGCCAGCCGGCGCTTCAGGCCGGTGCTGATCACCACGCTGACGACCGCGCTGGGCCTGCTCCCGATCATCACCGAGACGAGCCCTCAGGCGCAATTCCTGGTGCCGATGGCGGTCTCGCTGGGCGCGGGGCTCGTCTTCGCGGCGATCTCGATCCTGATGCTGCTGCCCGCCTTCGTCCTCATCGTGGAGGACATTCGCGCCCATCAGCTCGACGCCTTCCTGATCGCGCTGGCGGTGATCGTCACGTTGGCGGGCTTCGCCGTGCTGGGCGCGTTCGGCACCCTGCTCGTCCCGGTCGCGATCGCGGTGATCGTCTGGCGCGTGATCGCGGCCCGCAACAGCGGGCGCACGATCGCCGACGCGCAGACGGTCTAGGTCTACCCCGCCGCCTGCGGCTTGGGCAGGTCGGCGCGGGCGCGCTGTTCGGCGGCGATGCGGTCGATCAGCTGGTCGACCGGCATGGTCCCGAGGTCGCCGAGATCGCGATGGCGAACGGCGACATGGCCGGCCTCGGCCTCGGCGTCGCCGACGACCAGCATGTAGGGGATCTGCCGGTTCTGCGCGTTGCGGATCTTCTTCTGCATGCGCTCGGCGGCCAGGTCCGCCTCCACGCGGATCCCGCCATGCACGGTGTCCACCTCGGCGTTGAACAGGCGCTTTTTCACGTCTTCGGCGTAGTCCTCGTGACGGTCCGCGATCGGAATGACGATCGCCTGGACCGGCGCGATCCAGGTCGGAAACTTGCCTGCGTAGTGCTCGATCAGGAAGGCGGTGAAGCGCTCATGGCTGCCCAGCGGAGCGCGGTGGATGACATAGACCGGCTTCTTGCCGCCGTCTGAGTCCGTATAGGTCAGATCGAAGCGCTTGGTCGCCATGAAGTCGAGCTGATTGGTGGAGATCGCGTACTCGGTGCCGACCACGGATTTGACCATGAAGTCCACCTTCGGCCCGTAGAACGCCGCCTCGCCCTCGACCTCCTTGTAGGGATAGCCGGACTCGTCCATCGCCTCTTTCAGGATGCCGAGCGCCTTCTTCCAGCCCGCCGCGTCGTCAACATATTTTTCGAGGTTCTCGAAATCGGGCAGCGACAGCCGCATCCAGAAATCCTCGATGCCGAACAGGCGGTAATAGTCCGCGTGCATGTGCATCACGGCCAGGAACTCGTCCTTGGCCTGGTCCTCGCGGCAATAGATGTGCGCGTCGTTCTGGCAGAAGCCGCGAACGCGCATGAGGCCCGAAAGCCCGCCCGAGGCCTCGTGGCGATAGACCTGTCCGTATTCGGACAGGCGCACGGGAAGGTCGCGATAGCTCCACTGGTCGTGGGCGTAGAGCATGTGATGGTGCGGGCAGTTCATCGGGCGCAGATAGTATTCCTGCTCGTCGATGATGATCGGCGCGTACATGTCGTCGGCGTAGTAGGGCAGATGGCCCGACTTCACATAGAGATCGCCCTTGGTGATGTGGGGCGTGGAGACGCGCGAATACCCCGCCTTGTGCTCGGTGTTGCGCGCCAGGCGTTCGAGCTCGTCGCGGATGACGTTGCCGGCGGGCAGCCACATGGGCAGGCCCGCGCCGACTTCCTCGACCAGGGTGAACAGCCCCAGCTCCTTGCCGATCTTGCGGTGGTCGCGCTTGGCCTGCTCTTCGAGGCGGACCAGCTCGGCTTCCAGCTCTTCCTTGGTGGGAAACGCGATCGCATGGATGCGCTGCAGCTGGGCGTTCTTCTGGTCGCCGCGCCAGTAGGCGCCCGCGATCGACTTGAGCTTGAAATGGCCGACCTCGCCGGAATGGTCCACGTGCGGGCCCCGGCACAGATCGACGAAATCGCCGGTGCGGTAGAAGCTGATGGTATCCACGCCTTCGCCGACGACGGACTCGTCGCCGGTCTCCTTGGCGATGGCCGTCGAGCCCTTGTCGCGCAGGAGCTTCAAAAGCTCGACTTTGAAGGGCTGGTTCTCGCGCTCCATGTACGCGATCGCCTCGTCCACGCTGAGCTCCTCGCGCTCGAAGCGGTGCTTCTTCTTGCGCAGCTCCTTCATGCGCTTTTCGATCTTCTGAAGGTCTTCGACCGTCAGCGCCTCGTCGAGCTTGATGTCGTAGAAGAACCCGGTCTCGGTCGCCGGCCCCACGCCGAACTGGGCGTTCGGATAGAGGTCCTTGACGGCCGCAGCCATGAGGTGGGCCGCCGAGTGGCGGCGCGTATCGGCGTCGAATTCCTGCTGGGACATGGTTCTTCTTCGTGCGTTCGGTGTTCGGTCCGGGTGCGCTCTTCCATGCGCGAACGCCCGATTTAGGACCTTTGTCCGCCCCTGTCCACGAAGGCGGGCGGCGCGCTCCGCTACCGCGCTGCGCAGCGCGATCCAAGCGCAGGAACCCCAGCGCGGATCGAGGCTTTCTCCGGTCACCAGAGGGCGGCGGCGACCCGATGAGGAGTGACAGGGCATGGCTCACACAGACCAGACGAAATCCGGCGCGGACGGTGAAGCGGGCCGCGCCGCCGAACGCGCGGGCGAGGCGGCCCACGAGGCCAGGCGCGCGGGCGAAGATCTCGGCCGCGCCGCCGCCGATCTCGGCGAGGAACGCGCCGAGCAGGGCCGCGAGCGCGCCTACAAGTCCCTCGAAACCGCCTCCGACCGGCTGCGCGAAGCGGGCTCGGACCTGAAAGACCAGGACGAAAGGCTCGCCGGCGAGCTGATCGACCGCGCCGCGCAAGGGCTGGGGCAGGCCGCCGGTTTCCTGCGCGAACGGCGCACCGGCGACATGCTGCACGACGTTCAGGAGTTCGGGCGCAGAAACCCGGCCGCCTTCCTGGGCGCCAGCGCGGCCGTGGGCCTTCTGATTTCGCGCGTGGCCAAGACCGCCGCCGAGCGTCAGCAGACCGGTCCGACCGGGCGCACCTCAGACGACCTTTATCGGGAGGGCTGATCCATGGCCGACCAGAGACCGAACGAGAACACCGACAAGCGCGGCAATGGCAACGGAAACGGCGACGGCCGCTTCACCTCCGCCGCCGAAGAGAACAAGTCCCTGCCCAATCTCGTCGAGGACGCGATCGGGCACGCCAGCGGGCTGATGCGCGAGGAAGTGCGCCTGGCCCGCACCGAGGTGATGGACGGGGTCCGCTCCATGCAGGGCGGCGCGATCAGCGTCGGCATCGCCGTGGCGATCCTGCTGCCTGCGATCACGCTGCTGCTTTACGCGGCGGCCTTCGGCATGGCGGCGGCGGGATGGGTTCCGGCCTGGGCCGGCGCGGCCATCGTCGGCGTGATCGCTGCGGTGATCGGCGCGATCCTGCTGATGACCGGCAAGTCCAAGATGGACCCCAAGAAGCTTTCCGCCCCCAAAGCGACCGCTGAAGCCGGCCGCACCGCCCGTTTCGCCAAGGAGCAAGCCCGATGAGCGACGCTGATCAGATCGAAACCGAAGCGCGCCAGCATCGCCAGGCGCTGCGTGAAGACCTCGACGCCATCTTCGACCGGCTTTCGCCCGGGCAGATGATCGACGAGTTCCTGTCCAGCACCGGCGGGGTGAACCGCTTCGCCTCGAGCCTGGGCGCCCAGGTGCGCGACAATCCGATGCCGGTGATCCTCACCGCGGCCGGGCTCGCCTGGCTGGCGGCCGGGTCGCGCGGCTCGGGCTCGGGCGGGGGAACCTCGCTGGAGATGCACGCCGGCCCGGCCGCCGCAGGGGCGGGCTCGACCGGCCATGTCGAAGTCGACCCGGACGACTACGACGCGGACTTCCATCATCGCCGCGTGGAGATCGCCGAGGCCGGCTGCGTGCGCCTCGAGACCGACACCGACGAGACCTATGAAGATCGCCTCGCCCAGGCCCGCGCCGAGGCGCTGGGCATCGACCGCGACGAGGGCGAGGACGGCAAGGGGTTCCGCGACCGGGTGAACGAACAGGCCGCAATAACCCGCGACAAGGCGAAAGACGCCCGCCGGCGCATCGCCGACAACGCGTCGAAAGCCCGGCGCGGCGTGTCCGGCGCAGCCGGCTCGGCCAAGCACGCGGTCCAGGGCGCGGCGGGATCGGCCAAGCACGGCGCTCAGAAAGCCGGCGCCGCCACGAAGGACGCGGCCCGGTCGGGCGCGAACTCGGTCGCCTCGCTGCACGAGAGCAACCCCGTGGCCACGGGCGCTGTCGCCCTGGCCGCAGGCGCGCTCATCGGCGCGCTTCTGCCGCTCACCCGGCAAGAGCACGACACCCTGGCCGAGCCCGCCGACAAGGCGAGCGAACAGGCCGCCAGGGCCGCCCAGAAAGCGGCCCAGACCGCGCGGGACACCCGCGAAGAGGTCGAGGCGCGCCGCAGCGAGGGTAACGGCTCGGCCTCGAGCGGGAACGGCAGCGCAGGCGACAACCCGCCGCCGGCCGAACGCACCGCGCCGCCGCCCCCGGCGACGCACTAGAGGCTGTCGGAGGATCGACCCTTGGCCGCACCGCGCACCTTCTGGACCGGATATCTGCGCCTGTCGCTGGTCTCGATCGACGTGGCGCTCTACTCGGCGACCAACACCGCCGGGCGGATCAGCCTGCGTCAGATCCACAAGCCCAGCGGCAAGCGCATCCGGTACAAGAAGGTGCCCGAAGGCTCCGACGAAGAGGCCGATCCCGACGACATCGTCAAAGGCTACGAGGCGAGGAAGGGCAGCTTCGTCGTCCTCGAGCCCGACGAGCTCGACCAGATCAAGCTCGAAACGAAAGACGCGATCCGGATCGTCAGCTTCGTCGACCAGACCGAGATCGATCCGCGCTTTTTCGAAAAACCCTACTATGTCGCCCCGCGCGGCGGCTCGTCCGCGGAGGGCTTCGTGGTGATCCGCGAAGCCCTGCGGCGGCACAAGAAGACCGCGATCGGCCAGATGGTGATGCGCGGGCGCGAGAACCTCGTCGCCATCCGCCCCTGCGGCAAGGGGCTGCTTCTGGAGACCCTGCGCTACGCCGACGAGGTGCGGAAATCCGAAGCCGTCTTCGAGGACATCGCCGAGCCCGATCTAGACGAGGAGATGATGGAACTCGCCGAATCGCTCATCGAGAAGAAGTCCGAACCCTTCGAGCCGGAAAAGTTCGAGGACAAGTACGAGACCGCCCTGCGCGAACTGATCGAGGAAAAGGCCGAGGGCGAAGAGATCGTCTCGGCCGGCGAGGACAAGCCCAAGGGCGGCCAGGTCATCGACCTCATGGAAGCGCTGAAGAAGTCCGTCGCCGAGGAGAAGGCGGGCGGATCGTCAGCGAAGTCGGGCGGTTCGAAACGATCGGCCGCATCGAAATCGAAAAGCGCCTCGACAAAAAAGAGCAGCGGGTCGTCGTCCTCCAGCAGCTCCCGGAAGAAGAAGGCGGGGTAGGGCCGGCTTGCATCTCGCCCGAAAGGCGCATATAAATGCGCCCATAGGGGCGATATGGAATTCGAGCGCGACAGCCGGAAGATCGCACGGCTTCTGGAACGCGACGGTTTCGAACGGATCGGCGCGAAGGGCTCGCACGTGAAATTCCGCAAGGCCGAGCGCACGGTGATCCTGCCCCATCCGAAAAAGGACCTGCCGCTCGGAACCGTCCGGGCGATCTACCGGCAGGCCGGCTGGCTGTGAGGGAGCGCGGCATGCGTCACTATATCGGCGTGGTTCACAAGGACCCCGACAGCGCGTTCGGCATCCATTTCCCTGACGTGCCGGGCTGTTTTTCCGCCGCCGACACGCTGGACGCCTTGCCCGCCGCCGCGAGCGAGGCGCTGGCGCTTCACCTGGAAGATCAGACCCCGCCCGAACCGCGCCCGATCGAAGCGCTGCGCGCGGATCCCGGCGTTCAGGCCGACATCGCCGAAGGCGCGTTTCTGCTGGCGGTGCCGCTGGTCCGGCTCACGGGCCGCACGGTGAAGGCCAATCTGACCATGGACGCAGGCCTTCTTCAGGCCATCGACGCAGCGGCCAGGGCGCGCGGCATGACCCGCTCCGCCTTCATCGCGGACGCGGCGCGGCGCGAACTCGTCGAGTAAGCCCGCCCCCCGGGAACCTCCGCCCCGCCCCGCTCGTAAATGGGCCATGGCGAGCCCCGATCCTCTGAGAATCTATCGCGAAAAGCGCGATTTCGACGTCACGCCCGAACCGGCCGGCGACGAGACGCTGGTCGACGGCGGGCGGCGCTTCTGCGTACAGAAGCATGCGGCCACGCGCCTTCACTATGATTTCCGCATCGAGATGGACGGGGTGCTGAAAAGCTGGGCGGTCACCAAGGGGCCGAGCTTCGACCCCGGCGAGAAGCGGCTGGCCGTGCGCACTGAAGACCACCCCGTCAGCTACGGCGATTTCGAAGGCACGATCCCGAAGCACGAATACGGCGGCGGCACGGTCATGCTCTGGGACGAGGGCCGGTGGTCGCCCACCAAGGACGATCCCCAGACGGCGCTGGAGACCGGCGAGCTGACCTTCACCCTTCACGGCGATCGGCTGAAGGGCGAATGGGCGCTCGTCCGGCTGAAGAACAAGAAGAACGAAAAGCGCGAGAACTGGCTGCTCATCAAGAAGCGCGACGCGGCCGCCGAGGACGGCGAGGAGCCCACCGAAACCTACACACGAAGCGTCAAGACGGGCCGGACCATGAGCCAGATCGAAGAGGGCGAAAAGCCGAACACGAAGAAGGCCGCGTCGAAATCGAAGGGCGGACGGCCGCCGAAATTCGAATCGCCCGTCCTGTGCAAGCTCGTCGACGAGGTCCCTTCCGGGGAGGGCTGGATCCACGAGATGAAATATGACGGCTACCGCCTGATCGCGGCGGTGGGCGGGGGAAAGTCGCGGCTGTTCACCCGCAACGAGAAGGACTGGACGGAGAAGTTCTCCGGCCTCGCAGACGCGCTTGAACAGATCGATTGCTCGAGCGCGCTGATCGACGGGGAGGCCGCCGTGCTTGACGAGGACGGCCTCACCGATTTCTCCGCGCTTCAGAACGCCTTCAAGGGAGACGATCGCGCCGAGATCGCGCTGTTCTGCTTTGATCTTCTGAAGCTCGACGGCGAGGATTTGAGAAACACGCCCCTGGTCGAGCGCAAGAAAAAGCTCGCCCAGCTCCTGAACGGCGCTCCGGACGCGCTGCGCTACGCCGATCACGTCTCCGAGGACGGCGACAAGGTGTTCGAGCGCGCCTGCGAGGCGGGCGCTGAAGGCGTGATCAGCAAGAAGGCCGACAGCACCTACAAGGCCGGCCGTGACGGGCGCTGGCGCAAGATCAAATGCGATCTGCGCGACGACGCGGTGATCGTCGGCTGGAGCCCGTCGGACAAGAAAGACCGCCCCTTCGCCTCGCTGATCTTGGCCACCTGCGAAGACGGCGACTGGGTCTATCGCGGCCGGGTCGGCACCGGCTTCGACGCGGAGACCCGCGAGGCGCTGATAGACGCGATGAAGAAGATCGAGCGCAAGACCAGCCCGCTCGACGCGGTCCCGTCATCGGTGGAGAAAGACGCGCACTGGGTCACCCCGAAGCTCGTCGCGGTCATCCGCTACACTGAGCGCACCGGCGACGGCGCCTACCGCCATCCCGCCTTTCTGGGCCTCAGAGAGGACCTGCCCGCCGAGGAGATCAGCGCCGAGCCGATCGAGACGGCGAGGAAGACCAAAAAGTCATGACCGAACTCAGCCATCCCGACCGCGTCTATTTCCCCGGCGCCGAGATCACCAAGGCGGACTACGCCGACTATCTCGAAACCGTATGCGAGACGATGCTGCCCTATGTGGCCGAGCGCCCGCTCTCGCTGGTGCGGTGCCCCGGCGGGGTGGAGAAGGCCTGCTTTTTTCAGAAGCACCACATGAAGGGCATGCCCGAGGGCTTCAAACCGGTGAAGATCGAGGAGAAGTCCGGCGACAAGGAGCCCTACGTCTATATCGACGATCTGGAAGGCCTGCGCGGCTGCGCCCAGTTCGGCGCGCTGGAGCTGCACCCCTGGGGCGCGCGCATCGGCGATATCGAGCATCCCGAACGGATCATCTTCGACCTCGATCCTGACGAAGGGCTCGATTTTTCCGACGTGAAGGCCGCCGCGAACGACATAAAGGATCTGCTCGAAAGCGCCGGGCTCGCCGCCTTCCCGATGCTGACCGGCGGCAAGGGCGTTCATGTGATCGCGCCGCTGAAACCAAAGGCGGACTGGGACGGGGTGAAGACGTTCTGCCGCGGGCTCGCCCGCGCGCTCGCCGACAATCAGCCTGATCGCTATGTCGCGGAGATGAGCAAGGCCAAGCGCAAGGGCCGGGTGTTCATCGACTGGCTGAGGAACCAGCGCGGCCAGACCTCCGTGGCGCCCTTCTCTGTCCGCGCGCGCAAGGGCGCGCCGGTCGCGGCGCCGATCACCTGGGACGAGCTGTCGGATGCGAAGTCCGGCGCGGAATACGACATCAGGACCCTGCCCCGCCGGCTCGCCGCGCAGAAATCAGACCCCTGGGCGCGCTATGAGGCGGCTGCGGAAACCCTCAGCGACGGCGCGATCGACTGGGCGGCGAAGGCGGGCGGCTGAGGGAGGTTAGGCGTTCGCGGGCGGTTCGACGTTAAGCGCCTGGGCGACGAGTACGGCCTGGGTGCGGTTGATCACGTCGAGCTTTCTGAAGATCGCGGTGACATGGGCCTTCACCGTGGCTTCGGTGATCTGCATGTCCCAGGCGATCTGCTTGTTGAGCCGGCCCGCAGCCAGGCCCTGAAGCACGCGCATCTGGGCGGGGGTGAGATCGTTGAGCCGCGCGGCCTGATCGGCGGCTTCGGCGGCGGCCGGATCGCCGCTTTCGTCCGGCGCCCATTCCTCGCCCGCCAGCACCGCGCCCAGCGCTTCGCACAGCGTGTCCATGCCCGCGGTCTTCGGGATGAAGCCCGCCGCGCCGAACTCCAGCGCGCGGCTGGCCACGCCGGGCGCCTGGCTGGCGCTGATCACCACCACCGGCACAAGCGGAAAGGCCCGCCTGAGCTCGGCGAGCCCGACAAAGCCCGAGCTGTCGTCCATATGAAGGTCAAGGCAGACCAGCTCCGCACCGGCCTCCTCCAGCGCGGCGCGCGCACCGGCGAGCGAGCCGGTCTCCACGACCACCCGCCCCTTCGCGACCTTGGCGATCGCTGCGCCCAGCGCGGCCCTGAACAGCGGATGGTCGTCGGCGAGGACGATGCGTGAGGCGCCGGCGGTCTCGGTCAAGCGCAGCTCCGGTCAGCTTGAGGTCCAGACCCTAAGCGCCCCGCAACGCCCTGTCGTCTCACCAAAAAGTCGCATGCCGAAAGCCCTCTCTTTCGACCAAGGGCGAATATCGCCGCCCCCTCCCCCGCCCCGATACTGCACGCAATCGCCGAAAAACCGGCGCGCCGGAGACGGGCAGACCCGCCCGGCGACATGCATCCGGGAAGGAAACCGCATGACCGGACCGATGAAGACCCTGCTCGCCGCCGGCGCGTCCCTGCTGGCGCTCACCAGCGCGGCGGCCGCCGACAATGACGGCTCGGCCAGCGACGTCGACATGCTCGCCGCGCGCCTGGCCGAGCTCGAAGCCATGGTGGCGAGCCTGAGGACGGAGCTGGACGCCGCACGCAGCCAGGGCGAAGCCGCCGAAGACCGGATCGTCCGGCTCGAACAGGCCGATCCCGCGCCTGCCGTCACCGCCGCGGCGAGCCCGCAGGGCAACGGCTTCATGGCAGGAAACACGCGCGTCACCTATGGCGGCTTCATCGACGTGGACGCGCATGTCACCGACCTGTCCGATGGCGATTTCGCGCCGACTTCGATCGCGCGGGACTTCTACATTCCCGGCGCGACGCCGGTGGGCGGAACCGGCGATTCAGAGCCCGACACGGACTTCACCGCGCAGGCCAGCCGCTTCTTCTTCGCCACCGAGACCCCGACCGATTTCGGCCCGATCACCAGCCGGCTCGAATTCGACTTCCTGGGCTCGCCCGGCGGGGACGAGCGGGTGTCGAACTCGTATAACCCGCGCATGCGGGTGGCCTGGGCGCAGCTTGGAAACTGGCGCGCCGGCCAGGACTGGTCGACCTTCCAGAACACCGCCGCCATCCCCGAAAGCGCGAGCTTCCTGGCCGCGTCCGACGGCATGGTCTTCGTGCGCCAGGCGCAGATCCGCTACACGGCGGGCAATTTCCAGTTCGCGCTGGAAAACGGCGACACCACGGTCACGCCCTTCGGCGGCGGGGCGCGGATCGATGCGGGCGACGGCGCCCTGCCTGATCTCGTCGCGCGCTACAACGTCACCGGCGAGGGCCGCAATATCGCGCTGAGCGCCATCGCGCGCCGGCTGAGCGCGGAGACCGGAGGGATCGACGGCGACGCCTTCGGCTGGGGGCTGTCGGTGCAGGGCCGCCAGGCGCTGGGAGACAGCACGGAAGTCCGCTTCTCGCTGACCGGCGGGGAGGGCGTGGGCCGGTATATCGGCCTCAACGCGATCAACGGCGCGGTGGCCACTGCGACGGGCGAACTCGAACCCGTCCCGGTGATCGGCGGGCTTTTCGCCGTGCGTCAGGAGATCGGCGGCGGTCGCCGGATCAATCTGGGCCTCTCCGCCCTCTCTGCCGACAACGACGTCGCCCTGACGGGCCTTGGCGCGACCAAGCAGGTCCGCTCGGCCTTCGGCGCGCTGATGATCCCGGTCGGACCGGGCGTCACCCTGGGCGCGGAGCTGATGGTCGGCGAGCGCGAGCTTGAAAGCGGCGCGTCCGGCACGATCACCCGCGCCACCCTGTCGACCAAATACGCCTTCTGATCAAACGCCACCCGGCAAGGAGACTTCCCATGGACGGTTCGGCCCCCAAAGCGAGCACGGCTCCGGCTCTTGTTCCGGTCCCGCAGGACTACGCCGCGCGCGCCAGCGTGACCGCAGAGCGCTACGCCGCGCTTTACCGCCAGTCGATCGAGAGCCCGGACGCGTTCTGGCGCGATCAGATCGGCCGGCTGGACTGGTTCACCCGCCCCGAAAAGATCTCCGAGGTGAGCTGGGACCCCGACAACCTGTCGATCAAATGGTTCGAGGACGGGGTGCTGAACGTCTCCTACGAGTGCGTCGACCGTCACCTGGATGAACGGGGCAACGACCCGGCGATCATCTGGGAGGGCGACAATCCCGCCTATCACCACGCGATCACGTATGCGCAGCTGCATAATCACGTCTGCCGCTTCGCCAACGAGCTGAAGAAGATCGGCGTTCGCAAGGGCGACCGCGTCACCCTCTACATGCCGATGATCCCCGAGGCGATGTACGCCATGCTCGCCTGCGCCCGGATCGGCGCGATCCACACCGTCGTCTTCGGCGGCTTCTCTCCCGAGGCGCTGGCCGGCCGCATCGCCGATTGCGGCTCTGAGTTCGTAGTCACCGCCGACCAGGGCGTGCGCGGGGGGCGAGGCGTGGCGCTGAAATCGAACGTCGACAAGGCGCTGGACCTGGTCGAGGGCGTGCGTGCGGTGCTGTGCGTGCGCCATACCGGCGCCAGCGTGCCCTGGGTCGAGGGCCGCGATTTCTGGCACCACGAGCTCGCCCTGCAGGTCGACGCGAAATGCGATCCCGAGCCGATGAACGCGGAGGATCCGCTGTTCATCCTCTACACCTCGGGCTCCACCGGAAAGCCCAAGGGCGTCATGCACACCACGGGCGGGTATCTTCTGTGGAGCGCGCTGACCTTCGATGCGATCTTCGACATGAAGCGCGGCGAGGTGTTCTGGTGCACCGCAGACGTCGGCTGGATCACCGGGCACACCTATCTGACCTACGGACCGCTGGCGAACGGGGCGACGACGCTGATGTTCGAGGGCGTGCCCACCTGGCCCGCGCCCGACCGGTTCTGGCGGATCTGCGCCAAGCACAAGGTCAACGTCTTCTACACCGCCCCCACCGCGCTGAGATCGATCATGCGCGAAGGCGACGAGCCGGTCCTGAAACACGACCTTTCCAGCCTGCGCCTGCTCGGCACGGTGGGCGAGCCGATCAACCCCGAGGCCTGGGCCTGGTATCACCGTGTCGTGGGCAAGGGCCGGCTGCCGATCGTGGACACCTGGTGGCAGACCGAGACCGGCGCCTGCCTGATGACGCCCCTGCCCGGCGCGCACGACCTCAAGCCCGGCGCGGCCAGCTTCCCCATGTTCGGGATCGAGCCCGCTTTGGTGGACAACGAGGGACACCGCCTGCCCGACACCGGCGCGGCGGAGGGCAATCTCGTCATCCTGGGCAGCTGGCCGGGCCAGATGCGCACCGTCTGGGGCGATCACAAGCGCTTTGCGGAGACCTATTTCACCACCTATCGCGGGCTCTACTTCACCGGCGACGGCGCCCGCCGCGACGCGGACGGCTACTGGTGGATCACCGGACGGGTGGACGACGTGCTGAACGTGTCCGGCCACCGGCTCGGCACCGCGGAGATCGAAAGCGCGCTCGTCTCCCACCCGCTGGTGGCGGAGGCCGCCGTGGTCGGCTACCCCCACGACATCAAGGGCCAGGGCGTGTACTGCTACGTCACGCTGAACGCAGGCCTGGAACCCACCGAGGAGACCGCCCAGGCCCTCAGACAGCACGTCCGCGCCGAGATCGGCCCGGTCGCCAGCCCCGACCTCATCCAGTTCGCGCCCGCCCTGCCCAAGACCCGCTCGGGCAAGATCATGCGCCGCATCCTGAGGAAAATAGCCGAGAACCAGTTCGAATCCTTAGGCGACACCTCCACCCTCGCCGACCCCGCCGTCGTCGACGCGCTGATCGAGGGGCGAGTGAACCGGTAAAGTCCTCCTTTCGAACGCGCCGCCCTGAACTCCCTCCCCCTCTGTGGGGAGGGTGTCAGGCGAAGCCTGACGGGTGGGGGAGCGCCGCCGTCTGCAGAGTCCAGCGCTCTACGATCCTCACCCCACCCCCGGCCTGCGGCCGGACCCTCCCCATCAAGGGGAGGGAGTTGCGCAGTTCCGCACCACACCGCCCCGCACGCGATGTCCTCCCCCGCCTGCGGGGGAGGTGGCCGCGAAGCGGACGGAGGGGGCGGCTTCGTCCTTGAAGGCTGGCGCAGCCCCCCCTCGCCCCGGAACGCGTCCGGGGCACTCCCCCCGTAAACGGGGGGAGACATCTGATCCTGACGGCGCGACAGGTCCGGGTCGGGTGGGGGAGCGCCAGCGTCTGCAGGTCCAGGCGCTCGACGATCCTCCGGGGCCTGCCGGCCCGTTCGCCGCCTTCAATCGATCCCCCGGATCGATTGATGCGCTACGCGCACACGCGCTCACCCTTTGCCAACCTCCTCCCCCGCCCCTACCCTCGCGGCGGACACCGGGAGGGGAGCGGGCATGAAATTCGGACGCTTGGCTGTAATCGGCGCGGCGAGCCTGGCGCTGGCTTCGGCGGGGCTTTATGCGGCGGGGTTGCGGCTGGCGCCGCTGCACACGCGTGATTTCGATCCCGAGGCGGCGGTTCTGCGCGCGGCGGCCTATTCCGCCGAGATCACGCGCGACGCATGGGGCGTGCCGCGGGTGATCGGGGAGACCGACGCGGACGCGGCCTTCGCCATCGCCTGGGCGCACGCCGAGGACGACTTCGCCACCATCCAGGAGTCCCTGCGCGCAGCGCTCGGCCCGGAAATGCTGGCCAAGAACGAGAGCGAGGCGCGCACCAGCTATATCGTCCAGCTCCTGCGCATCCGCGAGGACGTCGCCGCGCGCTACGAGACCGATCTGTCCGATGAGACCCGCGCCTTCATGCAGGCCTATGCCGACGGGCTGAACTTCTACGCCGCGCGCCATCCCGAGCTGGCCGAGCCGGACCTGTTCCCGCTGACGGGCGAAGACGTGGCGGCGCTGTCGGCCTTCTTCTCTCCGCTGTTCTACGGGCTGGGCGACGTGCTGGGCCAGCTCGCCGCGCCAGACGCCGAGCAAGACCCCGCGCGCGGGCAGGAGCTGCAGGTCATGCTGCAGGAGGGACCTGCGACAGAGCTGGGCTCGAACGCGTTCGCCGTGGCGCCGGGCAAATCGGCGGACGGGTGGACGCGGGTGATCGTGAACTCCCACCAGCCGGTTGAGGGCGCGCTGGCCTGGTATGAGGGCCATCTTCTCTCCGGGCAGGGGCTGGACATCGCCGGCGGCATGTTCCCCGGCGCGCCGGCGATCCATCTGGGCGTCAATCCGGGGCTCGCGCAGGCCGCGACGGTGAACCGGCCCGATCTCATCGACGTCTACGCGCTGACCGGCGACGAGGACGGCTATGAGCTCGACGGCGAGCGGCGGGCCTATGACCGGCGCACCGCGGCGATGACGGTGAGGCTGTTCGGCCCCTTCGCCTGGCGCGTCACCCGGCCGGCGGACTGGTCGGCGCACGGCCCCGTGCTTCACACCGATCAGGGAAGCTTCGCGGTGCGCTACGCCACGATGGGCGACATCCGCTTCGCCGAGCAGGCCTATCTGATGATGAAGGCCGAAACCCTGCCCGCCTTCGAGGACGCGCTCAGGCTCGGCGCGATGGGCAACACCAACCGCATCGTCGGCACGCGGGACGGACAGATCGCGCGGTACTATCTGGCCCGCACCCCGGCCCGGCCCGACCTGCCCGGCGTGGACTGGTCGGGGACCCTGCCCGGCGACGACAGCGCGCTGATCTGGGAGGGGTTCGAACCCTTCGAGGCGCTGCCCCACATGATCGAGCCCGAGGCCGGCTATGTGCTGGAGGCCAACCACACCCCCTTCACCGTCACCGGCGGCCCGGACGATCCCGACCCGGCGGACTATCCCGCCCGGTTCGGCATCGAGACAGAGATGACCAATCGCGGCCTCAGGGCGGTGGCGCTGATGGGCGCGCTCGATCAGGTCAGCCGCGCCGACCTCCTGGCGGTGAAATACGACAAGGCCTACGCGCCGGACTCCTACGCCGGACAGATCCGCGACACGATCGCGGCGGGCCGGTTCGAGGGCGCGGCGGAAGGCGAGCTCGCCGAGGCCGCCGCGATCGTCGCGCGCTGGGATCTCGACACCGATCTTGCGAACACCGCCGCGCCGCTCGCGGTGATGACGGCGCTGCGCCTTTTCGAGATGGAGCGCGATGTTTCGAAGCTGAATCCGACGGCGATCGCGGACGCGCTGCGCCAGAGCGCTCAGACGCTGGAAGCCGCGCACGGCCGGCTCGATCCGCCCTGGCGGGAGGTCAATTTCCTGCACAGAGGCGACATGAAGATCGCTCTGGGCGGCGCGACAGACACGCTCAGGGCCGTCAACGCGGTGATCGACGAGGAAAGCGGGACCTTCCGCATGGTCTCCGGCGACGGGCTGCACATGCTGGCGGAATGGGCGCCGGGCGCGGATCTGCCCGAGGTCTGGGCGGTGCATCAGTTCGGCGCGAGCCCTGACCCGGACTCCCCGCACTACGCTGATCAGATGGAGCTTTTCGCCGCCGAGCGCCTGCGCCGCGTACCGATGGGCGAGGCGGCGGTCAGGGCTGCGGCGGTGAGGACCTACCGCCCTGGCTGAGAGGCTTTTCAGCGAAAGTGGGAACCGGTTTCGCGGTTCGAAAAGCCGAAAAAACAAAAGGCTCTAAACCTTCAGCGCCGCGCCCAGCACCAGGTCGAGCCGCACCCGCATCAGACTGCTGGCCGCGAAAAGATCCATCCGCTCGGCCACGCAGCGGCGCAGTACGCCGAGATAGGCGTCCTGCAGGAACTGGGTCAGCTCGCGCGCGTCCATGCCGTTCAGCCGGCCGTCACGCTCGGCGGTCTCAAGGATCCTGCGCACCGGCCGCCAGGCGATGTCGAGATTGGCGTAAAGCGCTGAAAAATGGTCGCCTTCAGCAGTCCAGCAATGCCCGATCGCCGCCCGCATCAGATCGAGATTCTCGGCGTGCCGGGCCAGATGCTGCTCGAGCAGCGCGGCCACCGCCTCCTTCGGCCCGGCCGCGGACAGGCTCGACGCCAGCCCCTCGCAGTCCGCGCCGAGCTGTTCGAAATCGGCCCGCATCACCTCGTTCAAGAGCGCGATCTTGGTCGACGCAGCGTTCAGCACCGTGCCGGGCGACACCTTCGCCGCCTTTGCGATGGCCGCGATCGTCGCCGCGTCATAGCCCTTGGTGGCGAAGACCCGCCGGGCCGCCTCGATCACCGCGATGCGCGTGGCGATCTTCTGCCGCGCGCGCTTTGTCAGGTTCATGTCCATGGCGCTCAGCCGCTCGCGGCGGCCCTGTCCTTTCGCCCTCATGGCCCGACTGAGAGTGCGGGTTAGTCGCGAAGCTAGCCGGACTTTCACAGCTGTCCAAGACACCCAAGATGCGGCGAGGAGTCGCTTGACGGACGCGGCGCGGTGCGGATTGCATGACGCCATGGCCCTTGAAGCGGACATCGTGATCGCAGGCGCCGGCGCGGCCGGCCTGACCCTGGCTGCGGCGCTGACCCGGCCGGGGCGGCAGGTCTCCGTGCTCGTGCTCGAACCGCGCGCGATCGCGCCCAATCCGCGCCGCTGGGTCTTCCCGGCCGAGCCCGGCCACGCCCTGTCCAGGCACGTCACCGCGAGCTTCGACCAGGTCAGCCTGGGCGGCGCGGACCGGCCGCTTTCGAAGGTCCGGCTGCATCATGTCGAGGCCGCCTCGATCCAGTCCGAAGCGCTCGACCAGATCGCCGCCTCGCCCCAGGCTCGGATCGAGGAAGGCGCGCGAATCGACGCGCTGGTGAACGAACCCAAGAGCGTGCGCCTCGAGACCAGCCTCGGCACCGCCCGCGCGCGCCTGTTCGTCGACACGAGGCCCGGCGCGGCCGGATCGGTGTCGGGCCGGGCCTGGACCCAGATCGCCTGGATCGCGCTTCTGCCCGCCGCAGACGGCCGAACGCCGGGCTTCACCCTGTCGCCCGCCTTCGCCGAGGCCGGCGGGGTCGGCTTCACACAGACGCTGATCCTGCCCGACGGCGAGGCGGTGGTCGAGGCGATGCGTCTCGCCCGCCCCGGCGATCAGGGCGACGGGCTCGAAGGCCGGTTGAACGCGGCCATTGTAAGGCTCGGCGGCGATCCGGCCTCGGTGATGCGCCGCCGCCTGGTCTGCCCGATCCGCCCCGGCGAGCGCGACAGTCTGCGCGGCGCGGTGATGCACGCCCGCGCCGGCGCTGGCGGCATCAGGTTCGCGCCGGGCATGGAGGCGCTGAGGCTCGCACGCTGGGCGGACGCGGCGGCGGCCCGCTTCGTCGAACGCGGCCGCATGACCCCGCCGCCCGGCCACGCCGCGCCCGCCCGCGCAGCCGCTGCGCGCATTCTCAGACGTCTGGAGACCGGGCCCCAGCCCGCCGCAGACTGGCTCAACGCCGTGCTGGCGCGCAGCTCGGGGGATGCGGCGCTGCGCTTCCTCGCCGGCGCGCCGGGCTGGCGCGACAGTCCCGGCTTCATCGCTCCGGCGCGGCTCAGCGCGTGAGCGCGGCCGACCTCGACCCGGCCCTGCTGGCCTTCCTGTCCGATCCCGCCAGCCATGACGGCCAGCCCGTCGAGACGATCGAAACCCATGGCGCGCGGGTCTTCCTGGCGGGCGAGCGGGCGCTGAAGCTGAAAAAGCCGGTTTCGCTGGGCTATCTGGATTTCTCGACGGTCGAAAAGCGGCGGGCCGCGCTCGAGGCCGAGCTCGAGATCAACCGTCCGAACGCGCCGCAGATCTACGACCGGCTCGGATGGATCACCAAAAGCGGCGGCGCGCTGGCGCTCGACGGGGCGGGAGCGCGCATCGAGCCTGTCCTGATCATGCGCCGCTTTGCGTCAGACGCGCTTTACAGCGCGATCGCGGACGCCGGGGCGCTGGATATCGGCGAGGCGCGCAATCTCGCCCGCGCCGTCCGCGAGAGCCATGCGCGCGCCCCGGCGCACGCGGCCCCGGACGGGTTTCGCCGAGCGTGCGACGTGCTCGGCTTGGCTTCGAAACGCCTCGCCGGGGCCGGAGCCGACAGCCGCCGCGTCGCCGCGGTCCACCAGACGATCGTCGCTCGCTTCACACGGCTGAAAACCCTGCTCGACGCCCGCGCCGCGTCCGGTTTCGTCAGGCGCTGTCATGG
Source organism: Oceanicaulis sp. (assembly GCA_040112665.1). NCBI lineage: Bacteria > Pseudomonadati > Pseudomonadota > Alphaproteobacteria > Maricaulales > Maricaulaceae > Oceanicaulis > Oceanicaulis sp. The sequence goes on from CP157796.1 coordinate 489,951, forward strand.
CGATCTGCATCTGTCGAACATCGTCAGGATCGACGGCTGCCCGGTCCTGTTCGACGCGCTCGAATTCGACGAAGACCTCGCCACGATCGACATGGTCTACGACCTCGCCTTCCTGCTCGCCGATCTTGCGCGGCGGGGGTTGCGGGCTGAGGCACAGACCGTGCTGAGCCAGTATCTGGCGGGCGAGGACACCGATGTCGGCGCAGCCGGAGCGGCGCTCGCCGATCCGTTCTCCGCGCTGCGCTGCCTGGTCCGCGCCCTCACCCTGCGCCATCGCGGCGGGGCGGACGACGAAAGCGCGTCTGACGCCTGGCTCGACACTGCTGAAGACTTCGCCGCGCCGCGCCCGGCCCGCCTCATCGCGGTGGGCGGGCTGTCGGGCACGGGCAAGTCGACCGTCGCGGACGGGCTGGGCCTGACGCTCGGCGGTCCGGCGGGCCTGTGGGTGATCAAGTCCGACGTCGAGCGCAAGGCTTCGCTGAGGCTTAACTGGTCGGACCGCATCCCGCCCGAAGCGTACACGCGCGAGGCCTCGGAGACCGTCTACACACGCCAGCGCGCCAAGGCGAAGGCGGCGCTGAAGGCCGGCGCGAGCGTGATCCTCGACGCGGTGCATTCGCGCCCCGAAGAGCGCGAAGCCGCGGAACGGATCGCTGCGGAGGCCGCCGTTCCGTTCGCGGGGATCTGGCTGGACGCCGACCGGGACACGCTTCTGGCGCGCGTTGCTGCCCGCACCGGCGATCCCAGCGACGCCGATGTCGCAGTGGTGGGGAAACAGGCCGCTTACGACCCCGGACCGGTCGGCTGGGCGAGGATCGACGCGAGCGGGCCGCGCGACGCGGTGCTTAAACGGGCGCTGGCCGCGATCGCCTAGCGCCGGCGCGAGAACCCGTAGCGCACCGAAGAGGCGAAGCCGGCGAGATCGGGCATGTTGGCGCTGAATTTCCGCCAGCTCGCCTTGGCCTTTTCGATCTGCATGACGTTCTCGATCCGGCGATCGAGGAAGGCGCGCGTCTTGGCCTTGCCGGCGTCTGCGTCGTCGAGCCAGATCGCCAGAGTGCTGGCGTAGACGCCCGACAGGATCGCGCGCTTGGAATAGAAGTTCGCGTCGGTGGACCGGTCCCCGATCGCCTTCCAGATCATGTCCGAGGTCGACCAGAGCAACCGGGCGCCGCGGTCGAGCGCGTCGGGCAGGAGCAGGCGCGCCCGGGCGCGCTCGGCGGCTTCTTCGTGGCCTTCAAGCGTCTGAAGCCGGTTGAGGACCGCCTGGGTGACCTTGTCGCGGATCCGGTTGGCGGGATTGGCCTCGATCTTCGCCCGCGCCTCGGCGTCGCAGCGCCGCGACCAGGTCTCGACGAGGTCGAGCACGCCGTCAGGGCAATAAAGCTGCACCTCGCCTTCGCTGAGCCCGGCGCTCTCTGCGGCGCGCTTCAGTGTGGCTTGCGTCCAGCCCTCGAAGGCGGCTTCAGGCAGGGCGGCGTCGAGAAGCGCCTCGCGCGCGATCTCGGCGCGGGTCTTTTTCGGCGGGTCGAAGGCGGTGTCGCGTTCGGTCATGGCGTGCAACATAGGGCCCGCACCGCCCGCCGTCACGCATGTGAAGCGGTTCGCGCCGCTTGCCAGCCCCTCTCCGCTCTGGTAGATCGCCCGCCTCTGTCGAAGCGACCCGGCGCGAACGACCGATGGGAACACCTCCCAGGGCTTCGCGTGTGTTATATACTCAGGCCGAGCCCTGAACCTTTGAGAAACCGAGGGAGAGAGGACCATCGTTCAGATCGTCGTGCGCGATAACAACGTCGAGCAAGCGCTCAAGGCGTTGAAGAAAAAGATGCAGCGGGAGGGCACCTTCCGCGAGATGAAGCGCCGCAACCATTACGAAAAGCCCTCCGAGAAGCGCGCGCGCCAGAAGGCCGAGGCGATCCGCCGGGCCCGCAAGCTGGCTCGCAAGCGCGCTCAGCGCGAAGGGCTTCTGCCCAAGAAAGCCGGAGGCCGCGGTCGCCGCTAGGCGCGCGCCGACGCTTCACCGACGAGACAAAGCGCCGCGCCGGTCATGACCGGCGCGGCGTTTCGCGTTGGCGGCCTGTTATCGCCTCGCTGAGCCTGCGGGATGCTAGGCCCGCCCCTTGGGGGGGGGCGCGCCAGCAGGCGTTCATCGCGTGAGCGGGTCATCTGCACCTCCCCCTGCGGCGGCCTGAGCCGTCCATGGCCTTGATGAAATGCGAAACGGGCGGCGCAGGGTCTGCGCCGCCCGTTTTTCTTCGTGCCGATGAACGCCGTCAGGCCGGCTTTTTCTTGCCGCCCAGCCTGAAGAACTTGCGCACGCTGTCCGCGTCGGCCTGCCTCAGCGCGCCCTGGCGGAACACCGCCGCGGCGCCCCAGAGCACCAGCAGAGTGGTCACGATCATGATCGCAGACGCTCCGGCCAGCTCCCAGAGCGGCGGCTCGGCGGGCAGGCGCGCCATCATGATGAAGGGCGTCCAGAGCGGGAACCAGCTGGCGAACCTGACGAACAGCGAATCGGACGCCTCGATCGAGAAGAACAAGAACAGGAGCGGCAGCATCAGCGCCCAGATCACCGGGCCCATCAGGGTCTGCGCGTCCTGCAGCGTGTCGCACAGCGAACCGATGGCCAGGAAGATCGCCCCGTACATCAGATAGCCCGCCGTGAAGAAGAACAGCGCGGCCAGCACCAGGCCCGGATCGAACACGGTGCGCAGAAGCTCCATGATCTGCGGGTCGATCTGCGCCAGCGCCGCGCCGCCGAACACGGTGAGCGCGCCGCCCACCCCGCCCCATATGGCGAACAGCGTGAGCGAGACCGCCGCCACGCCCGCGAGCTTGCCGATCAGGATTTCATGGAAGCGCGCGGTGGAGAGCAGGAGCTCGATGATCTTGCCGCCCTTTTCCTCGACCAGGCTCGTCAGCAGCATGTTCGCCACCGAGAACACCGCGAGCCAGAGCACGAAGGCGAACAGGACCGCGACCACGAACGGCGCGCGGTCGGCCGTCGTGACCTCCTCGCCGATCTCCGCGCCCGGCCGGGCGTCCAGCGTGGTGACGTCGGGTCTGAGCGCCATCACCTGATCGAGCTGCTCGGGCTGCAGCCCGCGTTCGATGAAGGCCTGCTCGCGGATATGGCTGGTCAGCGCGTCGGTCACGCGCTCGCGCACCGAGCGGCTGGTGAGGTTGGTGGAATAGTAGTCCACCGCGATCGGCGCGGCCCGGTCCTCGCGGATCACGAAGGCGGCGAACAGGGCGCGCTCACCGTCCGGGGTGTCGATCATGCGCTCGCCGGTCAGATACGGTCTGAGATCGTCGATGCTCGCGCCGGGGGCGTCGACCATGACCATGTCGCGGCGTTCGCCGCCGAGGACGGCCTCCGCGCCTTGCAGGCCGGCCGCCTCGATCGCCTCGTCCAGCATGGACAGGCCGTCAGGGTCGCGATCGAAGACCGCCAGCGCCTCTTCGGCGGCTGCCTCGCCGCCCATCATGCGCGCCGCGCCTTCCAGCAAGGCGCGGACCTCCTCGCGGCGCTCGGCGTCGAGCCGGGCGCGGACCACGTCCTCGAGCCCGCCGCCGGTCTCGTCGATCACGGCGAAATAGCGCACCGGCTGGGAGTTCTGGATCAGCGCGGGCAGCGTGCCCCCGATCACCGCGAAGATCGGCACCGCCAGCAAGGACAGCCAGAAGCCCCAGGTCGCCACGTAGGACAGGTATTCGCGACGGGCGATGAGATAGATCGCGCGCATGGCTCAGGCCTCGCTCGGTTGGGGTTCGGCGCGGTCGGTCACGTCGCCGGCGTTCTCCTCGCCGACGAGCGCCACGAAGGCGTCGTGCAGATGCGGACGGCGCGGCTCGAAGCGGGTGAGCCGGATCCCGGCGTCCACCAGCGCGCGCAGCACCGCCTGGGCGTCCGCGCCGGGCTTGAGCGCCAGCTTCCAGACGATCTCGGCCTCGCTGCGGCTGTCCTCGGTGAGCTCGCCGAACGGGGCGAGCGTCTCCTCCACAGGCTCGCCCGGCGGCGCGCCGAGCACGATCAGACGCTTGACCTGGGCCAGCGCCTCCTCGACCGAGCCGTCGAACACCTTGCGGCCGCGCGCCATCAGCACGATGCGGTCGCACAGGCGCTCGGCGTGCTCCATGACATGGGTCGAGAACAGCACGGTCCGGCCGGCCTCGGCCTGCTCGCGGATGATGTTTTCAAGGAGCTTCTGGTTGACCGGGTCGAGACCGGAGAAGGGTTCGTCGAGAATGATGAAATCGGGCTCGTGCACGATCGCAGCGATGATCTGGACTTTCTGAGCCATCCCCTTGGACAGCTCCTTGATCTTCTTGTTCGCCGCGTCAGCCAGCCCGAAACGCTCCAGCAGCGCCTTCGCGCGCTTGCGCGCCTCGCCGGCCGGAACGCCCTTCAGGCGTGCGAACAGCACGATCACCGCCTCGGCGGTCATCTTGCGGTACACCCCGCGCTCTTCAGGCAGGAAGCCGACCCGGTCCATGCCGGCCGCGTCCGGCTGCTGGCCGAACAGGCGCGCCTGGCCGGAATCAGGCTGGATCACGCCCAGCGACATCCTCAGGGTCGTGGTCTTGCCCGCCCCGTTCGGGCCGAGAAATCCTGTGATGTCGCCCTTGCGCGCCTTGAAGGAGACGTCGCTGACGGCGGGTTTGCCGCGAAAGCTCTTGGAGAGGTTTTCAACCTCGAGCGCGTATTCGGTCATGGTTCGCCCCGGACAGCCGTGATCCCCTGTTTAGGATGGCGCGGCCTATCGATAAAGTTATGTAATGGAAAGGTTCGCAGCTGGCAGGCGAACGACAGGGGAGCGATCATGGCGCGCACGGAATTTCCGATCGATTTCAGGACGCTCGTCCCCGATTCCCGGCCGCGCCGCTGGCTGGTCCTGCCTGAATCGTTCGAGGCGGCTGCGCCGCCTGATCAGACGAGCCCCGTCTTCGCTGCAGACCCCGCTGCACTTCTGGCCGCGTTCGAGGCCGTGGCGCTGGACGCCCCGCGCACCGAAGCGACCAACCGCAGCGGCGCCCAGCGCGAGTTCGTGCAGCGTTCGAAGGTCTTCCGCTTCCCCGACTACGTCACCGTCGAGGCGGTCGCGGTCGAGGGCGGCTCGGCGCTGTGCGCCTATTCCCGCGCCGTGGTCGGCCGGTACGACTTCAAGGTCAACGAAAAGCGGCTCACCGCCTGGATCGAGGCGACGGCCGCAAGGCTCGCTCAGGCCGAAGGCAGCGCAAAGTAGAGCAGGTCCAGCGAGGGCGGCTCGGCCACGCCGAGCTGGCGCAGCATGTGGGTCGCCTGGCCGCGGTGATGGGTCTGGTGATTGAACAGGTGCGCCAGGATCACCTTCAGCGCCAGGCTCTTGGGCTCGCCGCGCGTGTTGCGGTACTCGACCGTGCGCTCGTAATCCTCCGCGCTCAGGCTCGCGACATAGTCAGACAGCCGCCGGTCCTCGGCCTCGCGCGCATCGCGCAATTCGTTGAAGCCGGTGAACAGCGTCTCGTCGAGCCGGGCCGGCGCAGTCCCCTCCCCGGTCAGGCGGTGCAGCCAGATCCGGTCGGCGACCAGCAAATGGTTCAGCGTGCCGTGCAGGCTGCCGAAATAGCCCTTGATCTCGCGCTTGCGCTCGAAGTCGGTCAGCGCGGTCGCCGCGTCGTAGAGGCGGGCGTTGGCCCAGGCGTTATAGGCGGCGAAGCGTTTGAAGTGCTCTTGCACGTGATCGGCCTTCCTCGTCGAAGCGTCCTGATGATAGCTCTTAGCCCATGACCGTGTCCGAACAGAAGGCCCGCGCGCGATTGGTCGCGCTGAAAGAGGAATTGCTCGCGCTCTCCGGCGCGGCGTCGGAGGACCGCAAACCGGTCGCCCTCGACCAGCAATCGGTCGGCCGGCTCTCGCGCCAGGACAGCCTGCAGGTCCAGGCGATGGCGCGCGCCGCCGACGCGAGGCGGGCGGGCGAGCTCAGGCGGATCGAGGCGGCTTTGAAGCGTCTGGACGAGGGCGAGTACGGCTGGTGCGCGGAGTGTGGCGAGGCGATCGAGGCCAGACGCCTCGAGATCGACCCGGCCGCGCCGCTCTGCCGGTCCTGCGCCGCCTGACCGGCCGCGCAAAAGAAAACGCCCGCCTCTGCCGAGGCGGGCGCGTTCGGTCACCGGTCTGAAGCGCGAAACTACGCGTTCAGCGCCTTCTTCGCCTGGTCGGCGAGCGAGGCGAAGGCTTCGGGCTCGTGGATCGCGATGTCGCTGAGGACCTTGCGGTCGAGCTCGATGCCGGCCTTCTTCAGGCCGTTCATGAAGGTGGCGTAAGTCAGCTCGTTCAGGCGCGCAGCGGCGTTGATCCGCTGGATCCAGAGCGAGCGGAAGACGCGCTTCTTGGCGCGGCGGTCGCGATAGGCGTACTGGCCGGCCTTCTCGACCGCCTGATTGGCGACGCGGAAGGTGTTCTTGCGCCGGCCGTAATAGCCTTTGGCGGCCTTGATGATCTTGCGTTTGCGGGCGTGACGGGCCGGTCCGGAGGACACACGGGACATCGATCGCTCTCCTTATATTGTAGAGGCGACAACCGCTTAGCGGTTGTAGGGCAGGTAGTGTTGCTTGACGATCTTCGCGTCCGGCGCCGCAAGGGTGTCGGTGCCGCGCTTCTGGCGGATCTGCTTGGGCGTCCGCTTGATCATCCCGTGGCGCTTGCCGGACTGAGCGGCCAGCACCTTGCCCGTTCCCGTGACCTTGAAGCGCTTCTTGGCGCCCGACTTGGTCTTGAGTTTCGACATTTCGCTCTCCTTTCGGGAAGACCGCGAGGGTCTTCCGGCGTTCTCGGCCGCCCGGCATGTCGTGGGCCGGGTGGGCCGGTGAAGTGGAAGCGGGCGTTATACGCACGCGCGCCGAAAAGGCAAGCGCGCTCGCCCGTTCCGAGGTTCTAACGTCGCGTCTCCAGCCAGTCGAGGATCGCCGCCGGCAGCTCAGGCGCGAGCGCCATCTCGCCGAAGGCGTGCTCGCCGGGCGCGAGCCCTTCGCCGCGCAGGAAGAAATGATCCTGATCTTCAAGCACGACCAGCGTGGTCTGCCCTGGCGCAGACGCGTCCATCAGGAGCGGCGCGTTGAGATCCGGCGCGGTCTGGGTGTCCAGATCGCCGTAGACAGCGAGCCGCGGATCGGTGGAAGCGGCGTAGCCGGCCGCCGGGTCGAGACCGAGATAGACCTCCATTTCGGGGCTCGCCATGCGCTCGGCGAAGCCGGCCACCGTGCCGTCCTCCCATATGTCCTGAGGCGCGCCCCAGGCGCGAAACAGCGCGTCGGTGGCCTCTTCGACGCCCGCATCGTCGCCCTCGATCGAGGCGGCCACGAGTGCGGTGAGCGCGTCCTCGGCGGCCTGCAATTTCTCAGGCGTCGCCGCCTCGCCGAAATGGGCGCGGGTGTTGGCCATCTGCTGGTCGATCCAGACCTCAGAGCCCGGCGCGGCGGGAGCGCCCAGCAGGACCAGAAACTCGACCGCACGGCCGCGTTCGGCCTCGGCGAGCGGTGCGATCAGCGCGCCTTCGCTGTGGCCGAGCACGCCGACCGGGCCGAGCCCCTGGCTCGCGGCGAAGTCGATCGTGGCGACCACGTCCTGAACACGCGCCAGCGCGTGCGGCGTGATCTCTCCGGTCGATCCTTCGACGCCGCGTTCGTCCACCCGCAGGCTCGCCCAGCCGCCTTCGGCCAGGGCTTCGGCGAGTTCGGCGAACATCGGCGCGCCTGAAATCACCTGGTCGCGCGGGTGTGGCCCGGCGCCGGTGACGAAGACCAGGACGCCCTTCGGGTTGTCAGGGACGAGGAGCGTGCCGGCCAGCTCGGCGCCCGGCGCCGGTACGACGACCTCGTGAGCGACGGGCTCGGCGGCGGCGAGGCCGGACGTGGCGACAAACGCTGCGGCGGCGAGGCCGAGCGCGGCGGCGGATCTGATCATGGGGTGTCCTTGTGACAGCCGGCCCCGTTCGGGCCGTTCGGACATCTGATGCGCGATCAGCCCTGATCGGATGCGAAAACGGCGCGGCGCCCTGCAGCACCGCGCCGTTTTGCGATTTCAACGGGCCGAGCGTCTAGTTCTCAGCGACGTCCTCAGTAACGACGATCTCGCCCTCGGCCGTCCCGCCGAAGAAGGTGCCGGCGAAGACTGCGTAGACGCCTGCTTCGGCGCCGGGCAGGACGACGCGCGAGTTCAGATCGCCTGCGCCGTCGTCATCGCACGCCCAACCGCCGCCCGGCAGGGCGATGGCGAGCGTGGCGTCGCCTTCCGGCACGAGTACGGAGACGCTGAGATCGCCGCCCGCCCAGTCCAGCGCCAGGCTCGGCGCGGACGGGTAGACGCCCGGACAGTCATAGACAGACGGGTCGGTATACTGCACCTCGGCCACGCCGCCGGCCTCGACTGCGAAAACGCCGTCGGCGGGATCGAAGCCTGGCGCGAGGGCGGCCTCGAACGCAGCCGGTGCGGTCAGATCGATCTGGCGCGCTTCAGGTTCGGGTCCGGGGCCTTCGCCCGAGACGAAGACCTGCGCGGCGACAGGCTCCTCGCTGAACGCACCGGCGTAGAGGTCGTAAACGCCGGGCTGGGCGGCCTCGAACGTTACGAAGGCGTCGAGGGCGCCGAGCGAATCGTCGTCGCACATCCACGATCCGTCCGGCCCGTTCACGAGAAGGGTCACGTCCTCGTCGCCGGTCACCGAGAAGAACAGCGGCGCGCCTTCGCCGTCGTACTCAAACCTCAGGGTGGGCTCGCGCGTGACATTGCCCGGACACCAGGCGCCGCCGGTCATGTCCTCAGACAGCGCCATGTCGGCTTCGATCGGGCCGCCGGCCTGCACCTCGAAGGCGGCGGGGTCGGGCGAGAAGCCCGCAGAGAGGGCGTGCACGCCGAAGCGCGGCTCTCCGGCGACGTCGAGCCGCCGGTCGATCCCGCCATAACCGATCTCGGAGACCGAGATCGTCGCCGGCGCCTCGCCGCTGTCGTCATGCAGCAGGCCGGCGAACACCGCGTAGCGGCCGCGCTCGGGCGCCTCGATACGCACGCCGGCGTCCAGACCGATCATGTCGTCGTTGCAGAGCACGTCGCCGGACGGTGTGACGACCGCGATCGTGCTGTCCTCTTCGCTCTCCACGAGGAGATGCAGGGGCAGATCACCGCCGCGGTAGTCGATCGCGAGATCGGGCGCGGCGCCGGCATAGCCCGAACACCAGGCGCTATCGCCGCCCAGCGGTTCGAGCCGGGCCGGGCCGCCCGCCGTCGCCTCGAAACTGCGCGGGTCGTTCCCGAACCCGCCCGACAGCCGGACCGACTGATCGGCCGGCGCGTCGGGGTCGGCGCTGACGATGTAGGGGTTGTCGGTGACGAAGCCGCCCGGCGAGGCGTGCAGCACGCTCAGCGGATAGCCGACGCCGGCCTGGTAGGAGCCGACCCAGATCTCGTAGTCGCCCGGCTGGGCGTCGAGGACGACTCCCGGATTCATCCCGCCCGCGGAATCGTCGTCGCAGGTGACCGTTCCGTCAGGGGCGCGAACCGCCAGGGTCAGATCCTCGTCCGATCCTGCGGCGAGATAGACCTGGCCGGCCCGGCTGACCGAAAGCACCGCCGTGGGCTGGCCGGCGCCGTATCCGGCGCAGCCTGATGAAAGCCGGCTCAGCGGCAGCGCGCCGGCCGCGCGGATGTCGAGGCTGACCGCCTCGCCTGAATAGTCGAGCACGCCGTAGCTGGGCGCGCCTTCGAAATCCTGCGCCGATGCCGCGCCGGCGAAAGCGAGCACGGCGAGCGAGGCGCCGGCCTTGATGAGCGTTTTCATGGTTCTGTCCTGTCCCCTTGTCGCGCCGTGCCGCGCCGGACGATGTCCGGCGCGCTCGGCTTCTGACCGAGAAGGTCGCACGTTCAATAGGGCGAAAAAAGGCCGCCCGCGGGGCGATCTATCGATAGCCGATCTCGGAGACGTTCAGCGTGGTCGCCTCCGTTCCGCCGCCGAACACGCCGACATAGATATCGTATACACCGCTCGTCGAACCGGAGATGGAAACCCCGGCGTTCGTGCCCGAGGCGCCGTCGTCATTGCACCGCCATGTCCCGAACGAGTCGTTCACGGCGATCGTCGTGTCGGCGCTGCCTGACGTGTAGATGTAGAGGGTTCCGGACCCCTGGTATGTGAGCTGGACCGTCGGCGCGGCCGAGAAGTCGCCCCAGCAGTCAGAGTCGATGGAGTCCCCGTCGACCGGCCCGCCGGCGGTCACCTGCCGCGTCCAGGGATCGGGAAGGAACCCGCCGCTCAGCGTCACGTCGCCGAAGCGCGCCGGCAAGGAGATGTCCACGCCTTGCGATCCGCCGGTGTTGGCCGTGATCATGCCGTTCCCGCCGGTGTTCGCCGTTACGCGGCCGCCTGCCCCCGCGCTCGCCCGGGTATGCTCGCCGGTTTCGGAAATGAAGAGGGTGGCGGGTACGCCGCGCCTGTCGCCGAACGTGCCGACCCAGACGTCGTAGCGGCCCGAGGCCGGCTGATCGAAGCGGATCATCGGCTGCAGGAAGGCCTCCGCGCCGTCATCGTCGCACCACCAGCCGCCGTTGGGATCGTTGATCACCAGGGTGGTGTCATCATCGGAGTCGACCGAGAAGATCAACGGCCAGGATCCGGCCGAATAGCTGACCGAGTAGTCCGGCGCGTCGGCGATGTAGCCGGTGCAGTTGGTGAAGCGCGAGCTCGCTGCGATCGGCCCGCCTGCGGTCAGCTGTCTTACGTGCGGGTCCGGCGTAAACCCGGCCTGCAGGCTGGTTCCGCCGAACGAGGCCGGCCGGGTCCAGTCCTGGGCGTCCGCGGCGGCGCCCGCAGCCAGAGCCGCAAGGACGCCGAAAGAGACAAACTTCAACATAACAAATCCCCTGTCCCGAAGCGCGCCAAGTCACGCGCCCGGGCAGGGTCCGCCAATCGCACAGGCGAAGCAACGCGCGTAAGGTCGCGGCGCGAACGCGCGAAAAAAGAAAGCGCGGCCCAGCGGACCGCGCTTTCGTTTCGACGGGTCTCAACGCAGCGAGCCTTAGCGCGGCGCCATCACCATGATCATCTGACGGCCTTCGAGCTTGGGCTCCATCTCGACCTTGGCGACCTCGGAGAAGTCGGCCTTCACCCGGTTCATCACGTCCATGCCCCGGTCCTGGTGGGCCATCTCGCGGCCGCGGAAGCGCAGTGTGACCTTGACCTTGTCGCCGTCCTCGAAGAACCGGGTCATCGCCTTGGTTTTGACCTGGTAGTCGTGGACGTCGATATTCGGACGCATCTTGATCTCTTTGACGTCTTGGGTCTTCTGCTTCTTCTTCGCTTCGGCCTTTTTCTTCTGCTCTTGGTATTTGAGCTTGCCGTAGTCGACGATCTTGCAGACCGGCGGGTTCGCGTTCGGGCTCACCTCGACGAGATCGAGCCCGGCCTCCTCGGCGGCTTCCAGAGCGGCGTCGATGGGCATTTCGCCCTGTTTCTCGCCGTGTTCGTCGATGAGCAGGACCCGCGGAACGCGGATCTCCCGGTTGATGCGCGGGCCTTCCTTTTTCGGCGGCGGCGCGGCGTGCGGACGTCGTGCTATGCGTCTTCTCCCTGGCGACTGCAGCGTCTCAGCGTGCGGAAAATCTCGAACGCAAAGGATAACCGATCCGTTGCGGACGGCCTAGCGCATACCTTGAACAATGCTTGCAGATCAAGCCGGACGGGCGGCTCACGCCGCGCGCTGGTCGGTGTCGAACCCGCCCGCGCACCGCATCGCCTGCACCGCCTCGGGCGCGCTGATCTGCGCAAGCGTCGGCGCGTGCATCAGAATGGTGGCGCCGGGCCCGCGCGGCGCCCGGGTCACGGGCGCTTCCTCGCCGGGGTGGAAAAGCACAGCAGGCGAGCCCGCTGCGACGAGCAGGTGAAGGAGCGGCACGTCCTCGCCGAACGCGCATTGCGCCTGCCGGCCCAGCCCTGCGAGTTGGACGAGATTCGCGCGGCCCGTGAGATCACGCGCGCCGGGCGTGACATGGGCGACGTAACGGCCGAGCTCGCGAGTGGACGGCCCGCCCACCAGCACCGGCTCGACCCCCTTTTCGATGAGCTGATGAGCGAGCGAGGCCCAGCGCTCCTTCGGCCAGCGGGTCGGCGGCGGGCTGTCGTCACCGGCCGGCGCGAACAGGGCGTAGCGCCCCTGAAGACCGAAATAGGCCGGGTCGAGCGTGCGCGAGCGGCGTGCGACGAAATCCACCCAGTCGAGTTCGGGCGGCTCGGCCTCGCCCAGCCGGTAGACTTTCGGGCCGCCGAAACCGGCTTCCGCCATCCTCGCCGCGACCAGATCGAGCGGGTGGTCTTCCGACTTGGGATCGGCGGACAGGTCGACCCATTTCGCCTTGGAAAAGCGGGCCGCGCGCTTGATCTTACGGGTCGCGTCGGTGCCGGCGAGATCGTAGATCACGTCGACGCGCGAATTGCGCGCCGCCTTCATGCGCTCGAAAAACCCCTTGCCGGCGGTGTCGTGCAGCGACGGCTCGACCGCGGAGAAATACGGGCAGTGCTTGAGCAGGCTCTCGAATTCGTCGCTGGTGAGAAGCGTGATCCGCGCGCCCTTGTGGCGCTCGCGAATCCGCCGCGCCGGCGCGAGCATGCGCACCGTCGACGCGAGGTCGCCCTCGTGCAGGACCAGAACCTGTTCTTTCTCGTCGGAGCCGAACATCGCTTTACTCTATTAGCTCCCGATAGACCTGCAAGGTAGCCTGTTTCAAAGCCCGGTCCGAAAACAGCGTCACGACGCGCGCACGCGCCGCTTTCGACATCTCTTCGCGCGCCGCGGGCCCCGCGTCCAGCGCTGCGGCGATCGCCGCGCGCCAGGCCTGCGCATCGCTCGGCGCGGCGCGCCAGCCGGTGACTCCGTCCTCGACCACTTCGCGCATCCCGCCATGATCGGCGGCGATCACCGGCGCGCCCATGGCCTGGGCCTCGGCGACGGTGCGCCCGAACGTCTCGGGCTTCACCGACGGGCAGACGACCAGATCGGCTGCCTTGTACGCTGTCGGCATGTCCGTTTCATGGCCGGGCAGTGCAAGCTTCACGCCGGAGCGCTCGGCGGTCTCGGCGAGTTCGGTGCGGTAGCTCTCCCGCCCCTGCGCGTCTCCCGCGCAGACGAGCCGCACCGCATCGCGCCGGTCGAAGTCCGCGAGCGCGTCGATCAGGAAGGCCTGGCCCTTGATCTCGGTGAGCCGGCCGGGAAGCAGCACCGCGAGTTCACCGTCCGCAACGCCCCAGCGCGCCCGCATCGCGGCGACCGTCTCGGCCGGGACGCGTTCGGGATCGAAACGCTGAAGATCGACGCCGCGCGGTATCACCCTGAGACGGTCCTCGCCCACGCCGTGCTCGTCGCGGACATGGGCGGCGGTGAATTCGGAATTGGCGATCACCCGGTCGCCGCGCGCCATCACGGAGTTCACCCAGCGCTTGAGCCCCGAGCGGGCGCGGTAAATGCCGTGATAGGTCGTCACGAAAGGTCGTCCGGTCCGTTTCGCCGCCCAGTACGCGCTCCAGGCGGGCGCCCGCGAGCGGGCGTGGACGAGATCGACGCCGCGCGCCTCGATCAGATCGGCCAGCCGGGCCGCGTTGCGCCAGACCGCCAGCGGGTTCTTGGTCTTCATGTCGAGCCGGACGAGTTCGCCGCCGGCCGCCTCGAGTTCGGCTTCCAGCCGCCCCCCGCAGCTTGCGACGAGACAGGTTCCGCCCGCCTCGGCGACCGCCTGGGCGATCTCGATCGTCGTGCGCTCCGCGCCGCCGGCGTCCAGTTCGGGGATCACCTGAAGGATGTTCAAGGCCGGCCTCCTGGCGGCTTGCCCCGCCGCCCGCGCCCGTCACATAACCTCACGCCGAGCCCGCCGCAAACGGAGAGCGTCATGACAGAGCCCGCCTTCATCGACCGCGACGGCGAACGCCTCGCCTATGTCCGTCGCGAAGGCTCGGGTCCAGGCGTGGTGTTCATGGGCGGCTTCCGGTCGGACATGGACGGAACCAAAGCCATGGCGCTGGACGCCTGGGCGCAGCAGACAGGCCGGGCCTTCGTCAGGTTCGACTATTTCGCCCACGGCGCGTCGAGCGGAGACTGGGCCGAGGCGACCATCACCCGCTGGCGCGAGGACGCGCTCGCCGTGATCGACCAGCTCACCGAAGGCCCGCAGATCGTCGTGGGGTCGTCCATGGGCGGCTGGACGGCTCTGCTGGCCGCGATGGCGCGACCCGAACGGATCAAGGCGCTCGTGCTGATCGCGCCTGCGCCGGATTTCACCGAAAAGCTGATGTGGTCGGCCTTCCCCTTCCATGTCCGTGAAGCGATCGAGCGTGAAGGCCGCTGGATGCAGCCGTCAGACTACGGCGAGCCGTTTCTGATCACCCGAAAGCTCATCGAGGACGGCCGAAGCTGGTCGATCCTGGATGCGCCTGTTCCGATCACCGCGCCGGTGCGCATCCTTCAGGGCTGGCGGGACCAGGACGTGCCGTGGAGCCACGCCGTCCAGCTGGTCGAGGCGCTTCAGAGCACCGATGTCGAGCTGCACCTGAAGAAAGCCGGCGATCACCGCCTCAGCAGCCACGCCGATCTTCAGCTTCTGGCCGATACGATCGAGGCCCTGAGCTAGCCGCCCGCCCGCAGGATTGCGGCGAGCCCCTCGCGCCAGCCGGGATAGGCCGGCCGCCAGCCGAGCACGGCCTTGGCGCGCGCGTTCGAGACGCGGCGGCATTCGGCGTAGAAGCTCGCCAGCATCGGGCTCGCGCGTTCGGGATCGAAGGCGGTGACCTCGGGCTCCGGCGCTTCGAGCAGGCGCGCCGCGCCGATCAGCACTTCGGCCTGGCTGGAGGGATGGTCGTCGACAATGTTGAACGCACCCGAAGCGCCCGGCGTCTCGAGCATGCGTTCGATCGCAGAGGCGATGTCGGCGACGTGAATGCGCGAGAAGACCTGGCCGGGCTTGTCGGAAACCGATGTCTCGCCGCCCCTGATCCGGTCGAGCGCGCTGCGTCCCGGCCCGTAAATGCCGCCCAGACGCAGCAGTACGGCGCCCAGCGCCTCCCAGCCGGATTCCGCCTCGGCCCGGCGCACCGAGCGCGCCTGGCCCGGCGTCGGCGCGTCGCGCTCGAACGCCCAGCCGCCCTGCCGGTCGCCATAGACCCCGGTCGTGGACAGATAGACGGGACGCGTCGCGCCGAGTTTCGCGCCGGAAAGCGCGCCGAGCACCGGGTCGCCGCCCTCGCCGGGCGGAACCGAGCTGACGAGCGCCGACGCCCGGCCGACCGCGGCGCGCAGGGCTTTCGCGCCCGCCTCGCTGGCGGGATCGGCGAGAACCGGCGCATAGCCCATGTCCGCGATGCGCTCGGCGGTCCCGGCGCTGCGGGTGCTCGCCGCGACGGTCCAGCCGGCCGCGGCGAGCCTTGCAGCTGTGACTTCGGCGACATAGCCGAAGCCGGCGAAGAGCACGTGTCGGGTTTCGGTCATGGATAAGCCCCGTTTCCTCGCTTAGGCTTACCTGCAAACGCCGTTATGAGGGAACAGCGCTGATGATCGCTCTCGCCGCCGCCGTGTCCGGCGCGCTCGCCCTGTCCGCCGCTTCGGACATGGACGAGTTCAAACCCGCCGACGAACGCCACGCCGCCTGCCTGGCCGGGATCTCCGAGAACGCCGAGACCGGCTATGAAGATGCGCTGGCCTGGCGGCACATGGGCGGCGGCTGGCCCGCCGAGCACTGCGTGTCGCTGGCGCTGATGGCGCTGGGCGAGAACGAGGCGGGCGCGGCGCGCCTGCGCGCGGCCGCCGAGGGCGCGATCACCGCGACACCGGAAAGCCGGGCGCTGATGTTCGGCCAGGCTGGGGACGGCTACATGGCCGCGGGCCTGTTCGAAGAGGCCGCCTCCGCCTTCGAACGCGCCGCCGACTTCGCGCCGGAAGACTCCGGCATGGCGCTGGGACGGGCGAAAGCCGCGCTCGCGCTCGAGGACCACGCACAGGCCGAGGAGTGGGGCGTTCGTGCGGCGTCGCTGAATCCTGAGCGGGCCGAAGCCTATGTCGTGGTCGGCAACGCGCGTCTAGCGCAGCGCGATCTCGACGGCGCAGAGTCCGCGATGCGGGCCGGCCGGGAGGTGGCGCCGGAGAATATCGATCTGCTGCTTCTGCGCGGCGCGATCAACGAGGCGCGGCGCACCGGCCAGGTCGTCACGCTCGACTGATCTGGCAGCAGCCGAGTCTGCAGGCTGCTAACATACAGAATTCAATAAGGAATTAGCGCGCAGCCTCTTGCCGCATACGGAGCGCCGGGTCAAGCTCGGCGTATCGTCGAAGGCAAGGAGCAGGAGAATGCGCGCCGATCCCGATTTCGTCACCGCCCTTAGGGGCGCCCGTCTGACCACGGCGGAGGTCTGCTATCACATGCCCGACTTTCCGGGCCTTCTGCAGACCTTTCTCTGGCAGACCTACGACCAGGCGCCCGACTACCCCAGGCTCATGAAGTTTCTCGACTTCTGGCGGCGCGAGATCGACGCGGTCATTCACTCGGTCACTGTCGCGCATGCGGGCCTGGTCAAGCCGACCCAGTGGCGCGCGGCGGACGTGCAGTACCGGCTGCACTAACGTCTGAGATCCGCCTCGGCCGGTCCGCCCCGCTGCACGCGGCCTTTAAATCTTTCCGCGCATTAACCATAATGAAAACAACGGGGGCTCGTCACACCGGAGACGGATCATGATCCGACTTGCATTAACGCTCGGCGCTGCGGCCACGCTGGCCGCTTGCGCCGCACCCACGCCCTATCAGAGCGCCGAGACCGGCGCTTACGGCTTCAACGAAACGGCGATCGAGAACGATCGCTTCCTCGTCAGCTTCAATGGCAATTCCCTGACCGACCGCGAAACGGTCGAGACCTTCCTGCTCTACCGCGCCGCCGAGCTGACGCTCGAGCGTGGATACGACCACTTCTTCGTCGTCCGCCGCGACACCGAGACCGATCGCCGGCTGGTCGGCGATCGATTCGGCCACTCGCCCTACGGCGTGCGCTACCGGTACTTCCACCCGGCCTATGGCTGGTACGGATGGCGCGACCCGTTCTGGGACGACGTGAATGTCCGCGAGATCACGCGCTACGAAGCGCAGGCGGAGATCGTTCTCGGCCGCGGTCCGGCGCCGAACGATCCGGCCGCTTTCGACGCGCGCGAAGTCGTCGCCAATCTCGGCCCCCGCGTCGTGCGGCCCGAAATCGGCTGAACAGCCGCTTCGCTGAAAAAAGAAACCCGCCGGGCGCGCGCCCGGCGGGTTTTTTCATGCGCGCCAACGAACGCTCTAGAAACGCGCGCTCAGCGTCAGCCGCGCGTTCGCCGGGGCGCCGGGGCTGATATTGTTGTCGTTGTGCGCGCTGAACCAGTAGGTCTCGCCCGCCAGGTTCTCGACATTGAGCTGCAGATCGATCCGGTCGGTCAGCGCATAGAACGCCGCCGCATCGATCCGGGTGTAGGCCGGAAGCTCGACCGCGTTCGTGATCGAGGCGTACTGCTCGCTCTGATGAACCAGGCCCAGCGCGACGTCGAAGCGGTCGGTGAGCGCGACCCGGTTCCACAGCGAGGCGGAGAAGTCCGGCACCAGCGGCGCGGACCGGCCGGCCGGCGCAGCGTCTGTGGTGGAGGTGATCTCGCTGTCCTGCACGGCCAGGGCGCCGATCACGTTCCAGCCCTCGCGCACTTCGCCTTGCACTGAAAGCTCGAGCCCTTCGGAACGCTGCGAGCCGGTCAGCACGACCGTGCCGGGCGTCGCGCCGGGCGCGGTGGTGTTGGTGCGGTCGAGCCGATAGAGGGCGGCGCTGACCAGAAGCTCCGGCGCGGGCTGCCAGCGCAGACCGATCTCGGTGTTCTCGAATTCTTCGGGATCGAGCGCGGCGGTGGTCACGCTGAGCGAGCTGAACTGATCGCCGGACTGGGGCAGGTAGGATTGCGACCAGCCCGCATAGAGCGAAAGACCGTCAGACGGCTCCCACACCAGGCCCAGCTTGGGCGAGACGAATTCGTCGGTGCGCGAGAAGTTCTGCGCGCCCGGACGGCGGTCGATGAAGTCGAGATCGAACCGGTCCCAGCGCAGGCCGAGCACGGCCTTGAGATCGTCGGTGAGATCGACCTGATCCTGCACCAGCACCGCGAACAGGCCGAGTTCGTTGACGTTGTCGCGGGCGGCCGGAACGGTGAAGTCGGGCGTGAAATTGCGGCCGCGATCGGTGATGTCGAACAGGGCCGATTGCGCGTTCACGCGCACGTTCTCGCTCTCCTGACGGCCGGCCTCGACGCCGACGAGCAGGGTGTGGTCGAACCCGCCGAACGCGCCTTCCCAGATCAGATCCGCCTGGGCGAGCAGGTTCTCGCGATCGGTCGCGGAGTCGTAGGAAGAGATGCGCACCTGACCGGCGCTCACCGGGCCGCCCGGATAGACGTTCCGGTAGAATTTCGAGTAGTCGCCGTAGCTCAGCGCGCCCCGGACATTGAAGCCGTTTCCGAGATCATGGCTCAGCACGGCGCGCAGCGTGCCGACTTCGATCTCGCTGTAGGAGAGGTCGGGATTGCCGAAATAGACGTCTTCGGGACCGGACCAGGGCCGGCCGTTCTCCGACGGCACGCCGCGATCCACGGTGCGTTGGTCCTCGAACCATTCGCCGAACACATCAAGGCGGGTGTCCGGTCCGAGATCGAAGGCGGCGGCGGGCGCGAGGCCCCGGCGCTCGATCTCCACCAAATTGCGGAAGCTTTCGCTGTCCTCGATCACCGCGTTCACGCGCGCGGCCATCGCGGGCGTGATCTCCGCGCCGAGATCGAGCGCGGCGCGGGCCTGGCCGAACGTGCCGAGCGACAGATCGATCGCGCGCACGTCCGCGCCGGCGGCCTTGCTGACCCGGTTGATCGCGCCGCCGCCCGTGCCGCGGCCGAAGACCAGCGCGGACGGGCCCTTAATCACGTCCACGCGCTCCACGTTGTAGAGATCGCGCAGGTACTGCAGGTCGTCGCGCAGACCGTCGACGAAGAAGTCCGAGGTGGTGATGTTGCCGCGGAAGATCGGCGCGTCGCGATGGCCTTCGCCCTGCCCCATGGTCACGCCGGGCACGTAGCGGACGAGTTCGCCCAGGCCGGTCATGGCCTGATCGTCGATGACGTCGCGAGTGATCACGAACAGCGATTGCGGCAGATCTTCCAGCGGCGTCGGCGTGCGCGTGGCAGAACTCGACTCGTCCTCGGCGTAGGAGCTGCGCGTGCCGTAGACGTAGATCACGTCCTCGGGCGCGGCCTCCGCGCCGTCGGCGGCGTCGGAGGCGAAAACGGCCGGAGACAGCGCGGCGGCGGAGACGGCCGCGCAAAGAAGCGTGCGGAAACCCATGGGTGAACCCCTTGATCGAACGAAAGCGCCGCCGCATCCCCTCGGCGCGGCGGCGCTGTAAATGAGAATGCGTTGCAGCTATCGGAGGCTGGCGGGATGCGCAAGGCCGAATGCGAGCAATTCGCAGAAACGCGGGTGTGGCGCAGCGTCGCGCCTCGCTCTGGCCGCAGCGTCAGGAAGCGGCGGCGTGCCCGTCCGCGTCGTCTTCGAGCGCCAGCCGGCCGCTTTCGCCGGATGTTTCCAGCGCCTCG
Source organism: Oceanicaulis sp. (assembly GCA_040112665.1). Taxonomy (NCBI): domain Bacteria; kingdom Pseudomonadati; phylum Pseudomonadota; class Alphaproteobacteria; order Maricaulales; family Maricaulaceae; genus Oceanicaulis; species Oceanicaulis sp. Next base: position 509,604 of record CP157796.1, read on the forward strand.
CGGAAATGCTTGCGGCAGAGCGGGGCGTAGCGGGCCTTGTCCACACCGACCTGCTCGCCCTCGGTGATCGCCTTGCCCGAGGCGTCCACGCGCAAATTCATCGTCGCCTTGCGGCCGCACCAGCAGATCGTGCGCGCCTCGCGCAGCGCGTCGGCGATGGCCAGCAATTCGGCCGCGCCCTCGAACAGCCGACCCTGGAAGTCGGTCCTGAGGCCGTAGCACAGCACCGGAATGTCGAGATCGTCGCAGACCCGGGCGAGCGCCCAGACCTGGTCGCGGGTGAGAAACTGCGCCTCGTCGAAGAACACCACGTCGAGCCCGTTCGCCGCTTCGGCAGCGATCGCAGCGTGAAGGTCGGTCCCGGGCCGGAAGACCCGCGCCGGCGCCCTCAGCCCGATGCGAGACTCGATCTCGCCGGTCGAAGCCCGCGCGTCGGGCGCATGATGGCTCGAGGTCCACAGCATCACGGCCATGCCCTGCTCGCGATAATTATGCGCCGCCTGCAGCAGCATCGCGGACTTGCCCGCGTTCATCGCGGAATAGGTGAAGTAGAGCTTGGCCATGAGGGAGAGTTAGCGCGATTCCTGAGCGAGAGACGGCGCGGGCGCACGAAAAACCCCGGAGCCGCCGGCTCCGGGGTCCTCGCAGGTGAAAGCGGCCGCCGCCCTATTTCGGGGGCATGCGCGCGCCGGCGTCCAGGCGCACGCATTCGGCGTTGATGTAGTCGTTGCTGACCATGAAGTTCACGAGATCGGCGTACTCGGCCGGCGTGCCGAAGCGCTGCGGGAATTGCAGATGGCTGGCGAGGTTGGTTTTCACTTCCGGCGGCATCTGCTCGTAAATCGGGGTTTCGAAAAAGCCCGGCAGGATGGTGTTCACGCGGACGCCCTCACGCGCCAGGTCGCGCGCCATCGGCAGGGTCATGCCGTAAATCCCGCCCTTGGAGGCGGAATAGGCGACCTGGCCGATCTGGCCGTCCTGGGCGGCGACCGAAGCGGTGTTGATGATTACGCCGCGCCCGCTTTCATCGGGATCGAGCGTCAGCATGCCCGCCGCCGCGATCGCGGCGCAGTTGAAGCTGCCGATCAGGTTGACGTTCACGACCAGGGTGAACTTGTCGAGCTGGTGCATGACGATGTCGCCGGAGGAGGACCGCCGCGCGGTCTTCTCCGCCCAGCCGATGCCGGCGCAATTGACGAGCACGCGCTCCTGGCCGTGCGCGCCGCGGGCGGTCTCGAAACCGGCCTTCACGCTCTCGGGATCGGCGACGTTGACCTTGGCAAAGGCGCCGCCGATTTCGGAGGCGACTTTCTGGCCGCGCTCTTCGTTGAGGTCGAAGATCGTGACCTTCGCGCCTTCTTCGGCGAGGCGGCGAGCCGTGCCCTCGCCCAGCCCTGACGCGCCGCCGGTGACGACCGCTGCGATGCCCTTGAGATTCATATGCGTCTCCTCCGATGTGCAGGTTCGGCGCGTCCCGCGCGCCGTTCGCCGCTCTGATTAGCGCCCTCTCGCGGCGGTGAAAACCCGCGCCGCGCCCCATGGCGTCGCGGCGCGCGATGAGGCACAAGGCGGCCGAACCGGTCTGAAGGAGATCCGCCATGCCCGACATCCGCCCCGTCTTCGTCCTCCACGGCGGCGCCGGCATGCTCGCCGCACGCTCCTACGACCGCGAGGAGGCGCATATGGCCGAGCTCGCGGAAATCGCCCGCGACGCGCTTCTGGCCGGCGAAGCCGCCCTCGACGTCGTCACCGATGCGGTGAAGGACATGGAGGCGAGCGGGCTTTATGTCGCGGGCAAGGGCGCCTCGCCCAACCGGGCGGGCCGCTACGAACTCGATGCGGCGATCATGGACGGGCCGACCCGCAACGCAGGCGCGGTCAGCGCGCTGGAAGGCTTCACCAGCCCCGTCCTCGCCGCACGCCGGGTGATGGAAGAAACCCCGCACGTGCTGCTCGCGGGCGCCGGCGCGGCCCATTTCGCCCATGAGCAGGGCCTTGAGAAGGTGCTGGACGCGCCGAGCTATTACGTCCCGGCCGCCGCACCGGACAATCGCGCCATTCCCACCGGCACGGTCGGCGCGGTGGCGCTGGACGCGGCGGGCCGGCTGGCCGCGGCGACTTCGACCGGCGGCACGCTGAACAAGGTCTGGGGCCGGGTCGGCGATACGCCGATCATCGGCTCGGGCACCTGGGCGGACGGCCGCGCGGCGGTCAGCTGCACCGGACAGGGCGAGTATTTCATGCGCGCCAACGCCGCCGCCGACGTGTCCGCGCGCATGCGCTACGCCGATCAGACGCTGGACGCCGCGGTCGAAGGCGCGCTGGACGATGTCGCAGCGCTGGGCGGGGAAGGCGGGATCATCGCCGTGGACGCGTCCGGCGCGGTGAGCGCGCGGTTCAACTCCCCCGGCATGAAGCGCGCCCTGGTCCACGCCGACGGCCGGATCGAAGTGGCGGTGCGCTGAGGCTCAGCGCGCAGCGATCACGTCGCCCAGCCGGGCCGTCATCCGCCAGACCAACCCCTCGGGCCTGAAGTCGGAGACGGCGTACGCATCGAGCGCCTGCTTGAGAAGCGGGCCGAGCACCAGCGTTCCGAAACCGCGCCGGGCGGGCGGGCGGCAGTCCGGCCCGCCGCGCTCGCACCATGTCAGCTCGAGCCGGTCCGACGGTGCATCCGCCGACCAGCTCAGCCGGACTTCGCCGGACCCGCTCGACAGCGCGCCATGCTTGACCGCGTTGGTGCCGAGTTCATGGACCGCCATGGCCAGATGCTGCGCCGCCTCCGCAGAAATCGCCAGCTGCGGGCCTGCGAGCGTGAGCCGGCTGTCGAGGGCCTCGCCGAGATGGGCGAGCTGGCTGCGCGCGAGCCGCTCGAAGTCCACGGAAGTCCAGCGATCCTCCATCAGGACGTCCTGCGCGCCTGCGAGCGCTTCCAGGCGCGCCTCGAAGCGCGGCAGGAAATCCTCCGCTCCGCCGGCATGGGTCTGCCGGGCGATGGACTGCACGAGGCTCAAAAGGTTCTTGATGCGATGATCGATCTCCCGGACCAGGACCTCGCTGCGCTGTTCGGCCTGTTTGCGGGCGGTGACTTCGCGCACCGTTCCCAGAAAGCGGTCGACCTGACCTTCGGGATTTCTTAGCGGCGTATAGGAAATCACCCACCAGCGCGGCTCGCCCGTGACCGGATCGGGAGTGTCGAACTCCACCTCCTCGACCGACCGGCCAGCCATCAGCGTGGGACGCATCGTCCGCAGCACGCCTGCCGTGTTGCCCGGCAGCACGTCCTCGATCCGGCGGCCGAGATGATCGGCCACGGGGGCGCCGTTGATTTCGGCCAGCCGGCGATTGATGCGCAGGAAGCAGAACTCGGTGTCGAACAGCACCAGCCCGATCGGCGCCGTCTCGAAGACGGTGTCGAGCAGCTCGGCGGCTTCCCCGGGACGTCCGGAGGCGGCGATGTCAGCTTCCGGTCGCATGGGAAAAGCCTAACAGGAGACGATTGCTCCTGCAGAACTTTCTCGTTCGGGCAAGGATGCCGGAGGCTTAGGCCGCGTCGCTGCGCACGCCGCTGGCCAGGATCGCCCAGATCGCGTCCGCGTCCGGCGCGGCGCGCAGCGCGCGGCGCACGTCGTCGCGGCGGAACAGGCGGGAGACCTGGGCCAGCGCCTTCAGGTGCTCGGCGCCCGCTTCTTCCGGAGCCAGCAGGAGGAAGACGAGATCGGCCGGGCGGCCGTCCACGGCGTCGAAATCGACCGGCTGCTTGAGACGGGCGAACACCCCGCACACCCGGTCGACATGTTCTGTGCGCGCATGCGGAATCGCCACGCCGTCGCCGACGCCGGTGGAGCCCAGCCGCTCGCGCTCGGTCACCGCGTCCAGAACCGGGCGGCACGGCACGGCGAGCGTACGCTGGGCGAGCTCGGTCAGGCCGTGCAGCGCCTGCTTGCGGCTGGTCGCAGCAAGGTCGGCGACCACGCCGCCGGCGGGAAGAAGATCGGTCAGAGCCATGAGGTCTCGGCTAACTCTATGTTCCAGGACGCATAACGCGCCGTCGCGCCGGTCGTGGCGCCAATCATAGGGCCGGAAGCAGGCTCACTCCGCCGCCGCGCCGGCGCTCCCTTTAGCGCCTCGGGCCGGATCGATCCAGCCCACATGACCATCCGGCCTGCGATAGACCACGTTCAGCTGACCCGATCCGGCGTTCCTGAAGATCATGAAGGGCGCGTCGGCGAGGTCCATTTCAAGCACGGCCATCGAGACCGTGAGGGTGCGCAGCTCGGCGACCTGCTCGGCGATGATCACCGGCTCCTCGCCGCCTTCCGCGCCGCCGTCGTCCTCGAGCTCGTCCAGATCGTCGCGGCGGTCTGACCGCAGCACCATGATCGAGCCGGTCTCGGCGGGCAGCGGGGCCTTGTTGTCCGCGTGGTGATCCTTCAGCCGGCGCTTGTAGCGGCGCAGGCGCTTTTCCATGTGCGTGGCGGCGTCCTCGGCCGCGCCGTAGGCTTCCCCGCCCTGCCCGGAGGCCTGAAGAAAGGCGCCGGACGGCAGGTGCACGGAGATGTCGACCTTGAAGCCGTGGCCTTCCTTGCTGGCGGTGACGAAAGCCTCGGCCGGGCGATTGAAATACTTCGCCGCGGCGTCGGAAATGCGCTGCTCCATGCGCTCGCGCAAAGCTTCCGAGACGTCGATGCCCTTGGAAACGAACTGGATCTGCATGGGGACTCCCTGTGCTGGGCGGCGCTCTGCCGGCGCCTGGCTAGTCCCGGACGGCTCCCCGCTCCCGCCGCGCATGGCGCGGCCCCATCCGTCCGGACGATCACGCTAAGCCGTGCATGGAAGCAGCGTCAATCTTGACAGGGTGTCGCAGCGGTGCGGAGCGGCGCATCCGGGGCCTGCCGGCCCGTTCGCCACCTTCAATCGGTCCCCCGGACCGATTGATCGCCTAACGGCGGCCGGCGCTCACCCGACGCCCTTCATCATGCGGCGGCGCTGCACCGAAGAGGGGATGTTCATCGCTTCGCGGTATTTTGCCACTGTGCGCCGGGCGATCTCGACCCCGTCGGCGTGCAGGCGCTCGACGATCCGGTCGTCGCTCATCACCTCGTCGGCGGTCTCTGAATCGATCATCGCCTTGATGCGGTAGCGCACCGCCTCGGCGGAATAGGCCTCGCCGCCGTCGGACGATGCGATGGCGGAGGTGAAGAAGTATTTCAGCTCGAACAGGCCGCGCGGGGTGGAGACGTACTTGTTCGAGGTCACCCGGCTGACCGTGCTCTCGTGCATGCCGACGGCGTCGGCGACGGTCTTGAGATTGAGCGGCCGCAGCCAGGCCACGCCCTTGGCCAGGAAGGCGTCCTGCTGACGCACGATCTCGCCTGAGACCTTGAGGATCGTCCTGGCGCGCTGATCGAGGCTTTTCACGAGCCATCCCGCGTTCTGCGCGCAGGTGGAGATGAAGACCTTCTCCTCCTCGCTGCGCGCGGCCGCGCCGATCTCCGCCGCGTAGCGGTTGTTCACCAGCACGCGCGGCAGGGTTTCGGTGTTCAGCTCCACCGCCCAGCCCCCGTCAGGGCGCTCGCGCACGAAGACGTCGGGCTCCACGGTGCGGGTGTTGTCCGCGCCGAAGCCCAGCCCCGGCTTTGGGGTCAGGCGGCGCAGCTCGGCGATCATGTCGGTCAGGTCGTCGCCGTCCACGCCGCAGGCGGCGCGCAGCCCCGCGTAATCGTGCTTGGCCAGAAGCGGCAGATTGTCCACCAGCGCAGCCATCGCCGGGTCGAGCCGGTCGCGGTCCCTGAGCTGGATCGCCAGGCACTCCTGAAGCGAACGGGCGAGCACGCCGGCGGGCTCGAACTGCTGCAGCCGGTCGAGGATGGCCTCGACCTCCGAGCGGGTCACGCCGAGCCGCTGGGCGGTCTCGTCCAGGTCGGCGCGGAAATAGCCGTCGTCTTCCGCCAGATCGATGAGATGAGCCGCGATCAGCCGGTCTGCGGCGCACAGAGCGAGATCGGCGAGCTGATCGTGCAGATGCTCGCGCAGGGTCTTCTCGGCGCTGGCGTTGGCTGCGAAATCAAAGGCTTCGGAATCGAGCGAGCCGCCCTTGCCGGCCTTGGACCAGTCCACCGACCCGCCCGCGTCCGCGGCGCCGGCCATGTCGGCCTTGGAATCCGAGTACATCGTCTCGGCGTCCGCATCGAGCGCTTCGTCGGCCTTGCCGGGCGCGTCGAAACTCAGCTCGTCGGAGACCTTTTCAGGGGCGGCGTCCTCGCGCTCAATCTCGCCGGGCTCGGGGCGTTCGTCGCGTTCGAGCAGGGGGTTGCGCTCAAGCTCTTCCTCCACGAAGGCGGCGAGCTCCATGTTGTTGAGCTGCAGCAGCTTGATCGCCTGCTGCAGCTGGGGCGTCATGACGAGCCCCTGGCCCTGGCGCGCCTCGAGTTTCTGTCCGAGCCCCGCCATGCCCCCTCCTAGTTGAACCGCTCGCCGAGATAGTGCCGGCGCACGCTTGGATCGTTACGGACTTCGTCGGGAGCACCCTCGAAAAGCACCTCTCCGTCATGAATGATCGTCGCCCGGTCGCAGATCTCCAGCGTCTCGCGGACATTGTGATCGGTGATCAGGATTCCGATCCCGCGCTCCTTGAGATACTCGACCAGATCGCGAATGTCGGCGATGGCCAGCGGGTCGATCCCGGCGAAGGGTTCGTCGAGCAGCATGAAGCTGGGCTGCGCGGCCAGGGCGCGCGCGATCTCCACCCGGCGGCGCTCGCCGCCCGACAGCGCCATGGCCGGGCTGTCGGCGAGGTGGGAGATGTGCAGCTCCTCGAGCAGCTCGGAGACCAGCTCCTTGCGGCGCTTGCGGTCGGGTTCGGCGATCTCTGCGACGGCGGCGACGTTGTCGTACACCGACAGCCCGCGGAAGATCGACGCTTCCTGCGGCAGATAGCCGATGCCCAGCCTGGCGCGCTGGTACATGGGCAGTTCGGTGATCGTCTCGCCGTCGAGCATTATCGTCCCGCTGTCGGCCTTGATCAGGCCGGTGATCATGTAGAAGCAGGTCGTCTTGCCGGCGCCGTTCGGGCCCAGAAGCCCCGCCACCTCGCCGCGATCGAGCGAGAGCGAGACATTCTTGACCACAGCACGCCGGCCGTAGGATTTCGCCAGGCCCTCGACCCGGATTCCCGTCCGCTCCGGCGCGGGCGCCGGCTCGGCCGGCCTGTCCGCAACATCGGTCATGCTGGCCCCTTTACGCCTAAGATTTGGTGAAAGCGCCTCAGCGCCCCTCGGCCGGCACGAACGGCTCGGGGCCGTCGCCGGGGATTTCGGGCTGCGGGCACTCGCCCGGCGCAGGAACCGACGCGGCCCCGGCCTGGGGATCTTCGAAGAACACCGAGCGCACCCGGCGGCTTTCGCCCTGCCCCCCGCCGACCAGGCGCGCCTGACCGCCGTCGATGTCGGCGAAAAGGCTCTCTCCGGTGGAGACGTTGCAGCCCTGGGTGAGCACCACCGAACCGGTCAGCTCGATCGTGCCGGCGTCGAAGTCGTAGACGCCCTCGTCGCCGCGCGCGATCTCGGCGGGCGTGACGTAGTACACGTCCCCGACCGCGACCATACGCCGGATCTGGCCGAAGCCGCCGCCTTCGCGCCGGTCGAAGAAGATCTCCACCGTGTCGGCGCGCAGCCGCGCGTCGCCGCGCAGGATGTTCACGTCGCCTTGATAGATCACCCGGCCTTCGCGGTCGAAGACCTCGCCGCGATCGGCGCTGACGTCGATCGGGCCGTCGCCGGGCGCGTTCGGCGCGGGCTGGGCCTGGGCGGCGGCGGCGAGCAAAGCTGCGGCGGCCGTGGCGGCGAGGGCGCGGATCATGGCTGGGTCTCCGGTTCTTCAGCGTCGTTCATATACAGCCGCGTCTGGACGCCGTCTTCAAGGATGATGCGGCGGCCGTCGTCCTCGACCTCGAACCGGCCGGCCCGGACCGCGCCCCAGGGCGCCTCGCCATAGACCGGCGCATCGCCGGACAGACGGCCTTCGCGCAGATGGATCAGAGCGGCTTCGGTACGAAACGTATATCCCGAGGCGGTGTTCAGGCGCACTTCGTCCTGAAGCAGGAGGGTCTGGGCGGTCTCGTCGAACACGCCGGCGCGGGCGAGCACCGAAGAGGCCTCCTCGGCGGCCGCGTCGACCAGCGCGTAGTCGAGCGTGGGCGATTCAAGGTCTGCGACAGCGCCCGCCCCGCCTGAGCGCCGCGCCGCGGTCAGGGCGGTGACCACGAAGGGCGCGCCGCCCTGGTCCCGGCCGGTGAAGCGCGGATTGACGATGCGTTCGCCGCCGGTGATCTCGGCGGCCGGCTCGTCGACGACCCCCATGGCGGAAATCACGATCTGGACCGCGACATTGATCAGCACGCCGGCGGCGAGCGCGATCAGGCAGAGCCTGGCCAGCCGCACCAGGCGCGACCGCCGCCGAGCCCCCGCGAGCGAGCGAGCGCGCCGCTGTCCGATCAGGGTTCCGGCCGTCGCAGCTGTCACGGTGGCGGCCTCCGTCCGGTCAGGAGTGAGCGAAGATGTCGATATCCTGCCAGCCGGCCAGATCGAGCCGGGCGCGGGCGGGCAGGAATTCGAAACAGGCGCGGGCGAGTTCGGTGCGGCCTTCGCGCTCGAGCATGGCGGCGAGTCCGTCGCGGATGGCGTGCAGATGCAGCACGTCCGAGGCGGCGTAGGCGAGCTGGGCCTCGCTGAGATTTTCCGCCGCCCAGTCCGAGCTCTGCTGCTGTTTGGACAGCTCCACCCCGGCGATCTCGCGGGCGACGTCCTTCAGCCCGTGCCTGTCGGTGTAGGTGCGCACGAGCTTGGACGCGATCTTGGTGCAGAAGACCGGCGCGATCTCGACGCCGAGATCGCGCAGCACCACGGCCACGTCGAAGCGGGCGAAATGCAGGATCTTCTCGACCGACCGGTCGGCGAGCAGCGCCTTGAGGTTCGGGCAGTTATAGGTCTTGCGATCGAGTTGGACGATGTGGGCCTCCCCGTCGCCGGCGGAGAGCTGGACCAGGCACACCTGGTCGCGCACCAGCGACAGGCCCTGGGTTTCGGTGTCCACGGCCACGCGCGCGCCGAGATCGAGACCGGCGGGCAGATCGCCCTTGTGCAAATGAACGCTCATGATGAATCGCAGTCCGCTCGAACCGGCGGTGTCGCCAGCCTAAACCTCAACCTCCTATCGGGGTTTCGGCGCGCGAGGTCAACGCGGCAGGGTTTACGCATACCCGATATACTGCGCTGAACGCTTTCACGAACACACGGCTTCGCGCATATGCGGCGGGTCATCCAGCCGCCCCCAAAATTTTTATGGACGCTTCGTCGAACACCGACCGGATTCAGCTGCGCGTCGACCCGGCCGCAGGTGTCCTGTCCCTGCACTTCAAAGGCCCGGTCAACGCCGACGATCTGGAGATCGCGCACGAGCGCCTCGTGGACGTCGCCACCAAGACCCAGGTCGGCGCGATCCTCATCGACGCGCGATTTTCCGAACCGGCCTACACGCCGGCCGAGCTGATCGACAATGTCGAACGCTCGCTGCAATTCGTCGCGCCGCGCCGCTGCGCCTTCGTGGCGAGCGAGGACCGCAAGCGCGAGGTCATGCTGATCGAGACGGTGAGCTTTCCCTTCTCGGTGCGGGTGCGCGCCTTCACCACGCTCGAAGACGCGCGCGCCTGGGCCTCCGAAGTCTAGGCGTCTCCGCCGACGCTGAGCACCTCTTCAAGCGCGCCGTCGACGAACACCCCTGCGCTCAGCCGGCCGCCATAGACCGCGCCTGTGTCGAGGCCCACGCGGTTCGCCCGGATCTCGGGCCCCTCGCCGGGGGTGTGCGCATGCACCACGCGCAAACCCTCCACCCAGGGTTCGGCGTCCACGCCCATGAACAGCGGATCGCGCGACCAGAGCAGTTCCTCGTCCGACTGCGCGTCGAGCGGCTTTCTGGGCCGGACGCCGGCGTGCACGAAGAACAGGCCGTCCTCGCGATCGAGGTGATAGACCGGCCGCTCTTCGAGAATGCGCTTGAGGAAATCCCGGTGCGCCGGAGGAACCAGATCGAAGCTGCGCCAGCAGCGCGAGGCCGAAAGGCGCGTCGCGCCGTAGCTTTTCAGCGTCGCCTTCGCCCCGTTCGTCCACCACAGGGCGGCCGCGCGCTCGGCGTCGCCGGGCTTCAGGCTCAGCGCCTCGTGCATCATCTGGTCGTGATTGCCCGGCAGGACGACATGGCCGTCCTCATCGAGCTTCATGATGATGTCGATCACGCGCGCGCTGTCCGGCCCCCGGTCGACATAATCGCCGAGCATGACGATCCGATGCTCGCGATCCTCATGAAGCGTGCGCGCATGCCGGCCGATCTTCGCCAGCAGCGTCTCCAGCGCGTCCGCGCACCCGTGAACGTCTCCGACCGCATAATACAGCATGACAGGGAGACTCCGCGCAGACGGCGGTCGTTGCAAGCGGGATGCAGATGGGGGTGCGGTGCGACGCGGATTATGACGCGGATTATAGAGAGCCGCTAATACCAATTCTGGAGAGCACCGGGACCCAGCCCCTGCCGGGGCATTCTTCGCCTGAAATCAGTCCCCCGGACTGATTTCTCATGCTTCACATGACCGGCTTGAATGGTGCCCAGGAGAAGACTCGAACTTCCACTCCCATACGGGAACTGGCACCTGAAGCCAGCGCGTCTACCAATTCCGCCACCTGGGCTCGGGGTCGGAGCGGGGGAGATAATGGAAGGGCGGCGGCGCTGTCAACGCCCTGTCGCCGCAGGTGCTGCGCAAGCCTTGCAGAACGGGCCGGGCGCGCATGGACACCGGGAGCGTTTTTTGGTCTATCGGCGCGCGAAGACTAGCTCTGGCGGGGAAGACGCCTGTTTTCTCCGCAACGCCCAGCGAGGCTGATTATGAAACTGCGCGACGAGATGATCACCGTGTTCGGCGCTTCCGGCTTCATCGGCCGGTACGTGGTGCGCCGCCTGGCCAAGGCCGGCTACCGGGTGCGTGCGGCGACGCGCCGTCCGCATCTGGCCAACGAACTCAAGCCCATGGGCGTGGTCGGCCAGATCCAGCTGGTGCAGGCCAACGTGAAGGACCGCGCCTCGGTCGAGCGCGCGGTCGAGGGCGCCTCGGGCGTCATCAATCTGGTCGGCATCCTGGCCGAGGCCGGCAAGCAGAGCTTCGACGCGCTCCAGCACAAGGGCGCAGGCCTGATCGCGGAAAGCGCGAAAAAGGCCGGAATCACCAGGATGGTCCACATCTCCGCCATCGGCGCGGACGAGGACAGCCGCAGCAAATATGCAAAGACCAAGGCGCTGGGCGAGAAGACCGTGCGCGCCGCGATCCCCGAGGCGGTGATCCTGCGCCCCTCCATCGTGTTCGGCCCGGAAGACGAGTTCTTCAACAAGTTCGCCGACATGGCCCGCTTCGCCCCCGCCTTGCCCCTGATCGGCGGCGGCAGGACGAAGTTCCAGCCGGTCTATTGCGACGACGTCGCCGAGTGCGCGGTGCGCGCGCTGGAGATGGACGCCGCGCGCGGGCGCACGTTCGAGCTCGGCGGGCCCGGGGTCTTCACCTTCAAGGAGATCCTGGAATTCATCATGGAGACGACCGGCCGCAAGCGCGTGCTCGTTCCCATCCCCTTCGCCGCGGCGACCGGCATGGGGCTGATCGGCGAGATCACCGGCAAGCTGCCTTTCGTGCAGCCCTTCCTGACCCGCGACCAGGTCCTGCTTTTAAAGCGCGACAATGTCGCCGGCGAGGGATCGGACGATGTCGGCCTAATCGCCGATCTGGGGGTCGAGACCGAAAGCGTCGAGGCGATCGTGCCGGGCTATCTGGCGCGCTACCGCAAGGCCGGGCAGTTCGCCGAGGAGACCGAACGGGCCTAGGCCGCGTTCCCCATCGCCCGCGACAGAAAGGCCCTGACCGATGAGCGATAACTTCCCCGGCTGGCACGCCACCACGATCCTGTGCGTGAGGCGTAACGGCAAGGTCGCGCTGGCCGGCGACGGCCAGGTCTCGATCGGCAACACCGTGATGAAGGCGACCGCCAGGAAGGTCCGGCCGCTGTCGGGCGGCAAGGTGATCGCGGGCTTCGCCGGCGCCACGGCCGACGCGTTCGCACTGTTCGAACGGCTCGAAGGCAAGCTTGAAAGCCATTCGGGACAGCTCGCGCGGGCCTGCGTGGAGCTGGCCAAGGACTGGCGCACGGACCGCTACATGCGCCGGCTCGAGGCCATGCTGATCGTGGCCGACAAGGACGAAAGCTTCGTGCTGACCGGCGCAGGCGACGTGCTCGAACCCGAAGACGGCATCGCGGCTATCGGGTCGGGCGGCAATTATGCGCTGGCCGCCGCCCGCGCGCTGATGGACTACGAGACCGACGCGGAGACGATCGCGCGCAAGGCGATGAAGGTGGCCGCGGACATCTGCGTGTTCTCCAACGGCAATCTCACCGTCGAGACGCTGGGCTAGACGCTCAGCCGGCGAAGGCGGCCAGAAGGTCTTCGGGCAGGTCGAGCCGGCCTTCGAGTTCGACCGGGCCGGCGAGATGGACGTGGCCGTCCTTGGTCCAGCGGACCGGTAGCCGGCCGCCGTCGGCTTCGATAACCGCTTCGCGCGCCGCCAGCCCCCTGCGGTTCGCCGCGACCAGCGCGGCCGCAGCCCCGGTGCCGCAGGCCAGCGTCAGGCCGGCGCCGCGCTCCCAGACCTTCAGACGGATGTCCTCGGGCGAGCGTATTTCAGCAAAGCCGACATTAGCCTTTTCAGGGAAGAGCGGATCGGTCTCAATCTTGGGCCCGATCGCTTCGATCGGCACTGCGTCGACCGATTTCACGAAGAAGACCACGTGCGGGTTGCCCATCGACACCGCGCCGGGGTCCTTCAGAACGCCGCCTTCGGGCAGCGCGACCTCGAAATCGAGCCGGTCGGTGGCGCTCTCGCGGGCCAGCGGGATCTCCCGCCAGTCGAGCCGGGCGGGGCCGAGATCGACCTCGGCCTGACCGCCGGGCTTGCGTCTGGCGCGCAAGGCCCCGCCGAGCGAGGACAGGGTCAAGCTCTCCCGCCCGTCCTCGTCGAAGATCAGCCAGGCCGCCGCGCGCGTGCCGTTGCCGCAGGCGCCGACTTCCGAGCCGTCCCGGTTCCAGACCCGCAGCCGGGCGTCGGCGCCGGGATCGTCCTCGAGCGCGAGCAGCTGATCGAAACGATGGCGGTCCGCGATCGCGCGCACGGCGGCCTCTTCAGGCGCGGCGGATCCGCCCTCGCCCCTGCGGTCGATCAGCACGAAGGCGTTGCCCGCCCCGTTCATGCGCCAGACGATCATCGCCTCGCTCTCCGAAACTCGCGCCGCCTCCTGCGCCACGTGTCGAAACCGTAATGGTGAAGGCTTTGACGGAACAGAGGCGGCGCTGTTGAATGCGCGGCGAGTTCGTCTGACAAGGGGAAAAACACCATGATGCGATCGGGGCTCGTCCTCAGCGCTGCAGCCGCCGTACTGGCGCTCGCGGCCTGTTCGCCGTCTGAAGAGACTTCCATGACCGAAAACGACACCGAGTCCGCCGCGCAGGACGCCGCAGCCGAGCCGGCGCGGCCCGCCGCGTCCGAAGAGGCGCTGGCGCTGAACACCGCGATCCAGAACGAAGAAGAGCCGCTGGTCTGGCTCGAAGAGGTCGAGGGCGAACGCGCGCTCGACTTCGCCCGGTCGATGAACGAACGCACGCTGGAGCGCTTGCAGTCCGATCCGCGCTATGACGTGCTTTACGATCGCGCACTCGAAGTGCTGCAGAGCGCGGACCGGATCCCCTACGTGGGCGTGCGCGGCGGCGAGCTGTGGAATTTCTGGCGTGACGCGCAGAACACCCACGGCCTTTGGCGCAAAACCACGCCGGAAAGCTACGCCACCCAGTCGCCGGAGTGGGAGGTCGTGCTCGATCTCGACGCCCTGGCCGACGAGGAAGGCAAGAACTGGGTCTGGCGCGGCGCGAACTGCCTGGCGCCCGATTACGATCGCTGCCTCATCACCCTGTCCGACGGCGGTTCGGACGCGGCCGTCACCCGCGAATGGGACATGGAGAGCCGCAGCTTCGTCGAAGACGGCTTCGTCATCCCCGAGACCAAGGGCTCTGCGGCCTGGATCGACGCCGACACGCTGCTGGTCGCCACCGCGCTCGATCCCGCCGAGGCGACGAGCTCGGGCTATCCCTTCGTGGTCAAGCGCTGGGAGCGCGGCACGCCGATCGAGGACGCGGTCGAGGTGATCCGCGGGGCTGAGAGCAATGTCGGCGTCTGGCCTGCGCGCTTCGAAGCCGCCGACGGCACCGCCTACATGGCCGCGGTGCAGGCCGAGAGCTTTTTTGAAAGCGTGTACTGGTTCCTGCCCGAGGGCGCGTCCGGCGAGCCGGTGCGCATGCCGCTGCCGCGCAAATCCAGCCCGCGCGGCCTGTTCGACACCCAGCTGGTCTTCACCATCGAGGAAGACTGGACCCCGGCCGAGGGCGGGGAAAGCTATCCCGCCGGCGCGGTTCTGAGCTTCGACATGGCCGAGTTCGCCGAGACCGGCGCGCTGCCCGCGGTCGAGGCGGTGTTCGTGCCCAATGAGCGCCAGTCGATCGGCTCGGTCGCCTCGACCGCCGAGAACCTGCTCATGGTGGTCAACGACAACGTGGTGGGCCAGCTTCTCGCCTTCACCCACGACGAGGGCGGCTGGTCGAGCTCGGCGGTGCCGACGCCGGACAACGCGACGCTGTCGGTCGTCACGGCGGACGATCAGAGCGATCTCGCCTACATCAATGTCGAAGGCTTCCTGACGCCGGAGACGCTCTACCGCCTGACCCCCGAGCTGGGGCTCGAGCGGGCCAAGTCCGCGCCGGCCTGGTTCGACACCGAAGGCCTCGTGGTCGAGCAGCGCCAGGCCGAGAGCACGGACGGCACGATGATCCCCTATTTCATCGTGCGCGCCGAGGACGCGGCCGAGGCCGGCCCCACGCTTCTTTACGCCTATGGCGGCTTCCAGGTCAGCCTGACGCCGAACTATTCGGGCACGATGGGCCGGTCCTGGCTGGAGAACGGCGGGACCTACGTGCTGGCGAACATCCGAGGCGGCGGCGAGTTCGGCCCCGCCTGGCACCAGGCGGGCCTGCGCACCAATCGCCAGCGCATCTATGACGACCTGATCGCGGTCGCCGAGCAGCTGGTCGCAGACGGCGTCACCACGCCGGACCAGCTGGCGGTCGAAGGCGGCTCCAACGGCGGTCTGCTGACCGGGGTGATGTACACCCAGCGGCCCGACCTTTGGGGCGCGGTGATCAGCCAGGTGCCGCTTCTGGACATGCTGCGCTTCCACATGCTTCTGGCCGGGGCGAGCTGGCAGGATGAGTACGGCTTCCCTGACGACAACGAAGCCGAACGCGCCTTCCTCAAGGGCATCTCCCCGCTTCACAATGTCGAGCCGGGGACCGACTATCCGCCGCTCTTCCTTCTGACCTCCACCAAGGACGACCGGGTGCATCCCGGCCATGCGCGGAAGATGGCCTATCTTCTGAACGAGCTCGGCGAGGACGTCCTCTACTACGAGAACATGGAGGGCGGTCACTCCGCCGCCGCCAATCTCGAAGAGACCGCCAAGCGGCTCGCGCTGGAGTTCACCTTCCTGATGCAGGAGCTGATGGGCCCGGCCGAGACCGAGGCCGCCGCCGACTGACCGCCCGGCGGATCTGACTGAAACGAGGCCCCGGAGCGCTGCGCTCCGGGGCCTTTTTCTTGCCGGGGCGGAGCGGCCGAGCTGCAGCAAAACCGCCCCTCACCAAAAGAATTTCAGCTCACAACACTGCGCCTGATTTCCTGCCCTCACGCGAAAATTTGCAGCCTTTGCTGGGCTTTAGCGCCCGCTTCGGCGCGCCGAAACCGGCGGCGGCGCACGGTGTTGAGGATCCAGACGCGCCGATGAGCGGCGTGTCGGACGAAAAGCAAGACAGGGAGAAACGCCCATGGCTCGCAATGACGGCCAGTTCAAGCCGAACGATCCGGAAACCCGGAAGACCGCAGCGAAGGGCGGCGAAGCGTCCAGCGGCTCCTTCGAACAGGGCAGCCAGCGCGCCCGCGAGGCCGGCCGTGAAGGCGGTCAGGCAAGCTCCGGCTCGTTCACCCAGGGCGATGCCCGCGCCCGCGAAGCCGGAAAGAAGGGCGGCGAGGCCAGCTCGGGCTCCTTCTCTGAAGGTTCCGAGCGCGCCCGCGAAGCCGGCCGCAAGGGCGGCAGCCGGTAAAGCTGCTGCAATCCCCCGCCCCGCCCCAGAACCGGGGCGGGGCGACGGGGGTTAAAGCCTCAGACCGAGGAGGCTTACATGGCAGATCAAGGCCGAACCGATAACGCCGGCCGATTCACCCCCGGCGCCGAACGCGCACGCGAAGCGGGCCGCAAGGGCGGCCTGAAATCGTCCGGACGCTTCAAGCCCGGCGCAGCCGCAGCCAGCGCGGCGGGCCGCAAGGGCGGACTGAAATCACCAGGCAAGTTCACAGCCGGATCGGACCGCGCCCGCGAAGCCGGCCGCAAGGGCGGCATGGCGCGGCGCAAGAAGTCCGACAGCTAGAGACCGCCGCCGACGCGGTTCTTCCAGTAGCCGACGTCTTCGGCGTACTTGCCGACGATCTCGCTCATCACCGCGTCCAGGCGCAGGGTGTGGAAGCTGATCCATTCGCCCTGGTCGATCTCTTCGAGCGCCTTCATGGCGTTGATGAGGAAGAAGGCGTATAGCGCCACCACCAGCACGAACAAGACCGCGAACACCCAGCCCAGCGCCAGGATCGTCTCGAACGGCGCGCGGGCGGTGAACACCCCGAGCGCCAGCAAGAGCACGGCGAGCGCGACCAGGAACCCGCTCGGCACGAAGACGAGGTAGTAGTGCGAGTTGCGCCGGATCTGGAAGGCGGTGTTGCGCACATAGGTCTCGATGAAAAAGACCCGCAGCGCGATCCAGCTGATGTTCAGCATCCACAGCTGGGCCTCTTCGGCGAGATGCTTGGAATCGCGCTCCTGACCCACCGTCAGGGACTTCGCCTTGCCCACCGCGGTGCGGTAATGATCGTTCACCCGGGCGAGATAGCGGGTGAGGAAGTTCGCCATCTCCCGCGCGGTGTTGCGCTGATAGGGCGAGTATTCCGCATAATAGAGCGCCCACATCGCCATCGCGGCGAGCAGGCAGCTGCCCGCCCCGACGACGAGCGAGGTGAGCTGGGCGGAGCTGACCAGCGCGTCGTCGCTGAGCCCCGCGAACAGGCCGAGGCTCTGAATCAGGCCGGTGTCGTTGGCCAGGATGTTCACCAAAAGCACCGCGCCGAGGATCAGCGAGAACCAGACCGCAAGCTTGCGGACGTTTGCGTTCATCAGCTTGCGGCTCTCATTCAGCAGATAGAGCACGCCTGAATCGCTCTCGTGAAACTGCCGGGCGATGACCGCGCCCTCGACATCCTCGAACAGGGCGCGCGGATCGGCCTCGATCGGCACCCGCCCGCCCAGGAAGCCCTGCGCCAGCTTGCTGTAGCGCTCGGCCGTCTCGCGGTTGAGCTCTTCGGGCATTCGCATGAAGCCCACGCGCACCATCAGCCATTTGAAGAACACGCCCTGGCGCTGAAGAAAGCTTTCCTCGTGCGCGAAGTCGTCGCCCAGCGCGGCGTCTGTGAGCGTCTTGTGCCCGGACACCGCCGCAGACGCAGCCGCGCCCGCCGCCGGCCCGCCGCGCTCTCCCCGGCCGACAAGGCGCAGCAGCGGCCGGAACGGCCAGGCGAAGGTCCTGAGCGCGCCGGCGAAAAGCTGCCACACCCAGCGCCGCAAGAGATACGCCGCGAGCGCCAGCGCCAGGCCGAGCACCAGCCCGGCTGCGAACAGCTCGATCTCGGTCGCGATCGTCATGTCCATGGCCCCGCCTCCGCTCGCCTCTCATGCGCCCCCTCAGGCATGAGACCAGCTTAATGGGCGGGGCGCACGAAAGCGAGGAAAAGCGGACCGGATCCGCCTCAGAACGGGATCCAGTTGCGCTGGCGCGAATAGCTGAGATAGCCCACGTTCGCCCCGGCGCGCAGGCCGACGCCCGAGCGGATCGGCGCGAGCGTGATCTCGTCGGCGCGCTGATAGTTCACGCCCAGCCCGGCGACGAAATAGGCCGTGCCTTCCACGCCCGGAAAGCGCTGATACAGCCGGTCGGTGTCGCGCAACTCGTAGACCAAGGTGAAGACCCGGCTGGCGTTGCCGCCCGCGTCGAAGCCCACCGAAGGCCCCTGCCAGTACACCTTCTGACGCTCGCCCGAGCCCTTGAGCGTGAGATAACCCTCGCCGTAACGCAGGCCGACGCCCGCCGCGGCGGACACTTCCTCGCCGGCGATATAGCCCACGGGCCGGCCGAGATCTGAGAACACCCGCTCCAGCGCGCTGGCCGCAGCCTCGGCGGTGACCCCGAAGAAGTCGGCGGCCGCCTCCACCATCTCGTCGCGCGAATAGGTGTCGATCGGCTCCTGATAGCTGCTGGGCTGGCCGTATTCGGGCGGCGGCGCGGAATTGGTCGTACACGCGGCGAGCGTCAGAAGGGCGGCGGGCGCTAGAAGACGGGCGAGAAAGCGCATGGGGGAACTCCGCTTCGAACAGGCGTTACGGGCAGGCTGACCCTGCTTTGCGGCAGATGTCGGGCGCTTTGATTAACGCGGCGTGTGCGCGGGCGCTCCGCCCCTGCGTCCGCCCCGCCGATCGCGCTTGGCGCAAGGGCGTCTCGATGCTACCTCCCGCGCCATGAGCACAGATCCGTCCCGCATCCGCAATTTCTCCATCGTCGCGCATATCGACCACGGCAAGTCCACGCTCGCCGACCGGCTGATCCAGGTCACCGGCGGGCTGACGGACCGTGAGATGAAGGAGCAGGTGCTCGACAACATGGAGCTCGAGCGCGAGCGGGGCATCACCATCAAGGCCCAGACCGTCCGGCTGAACTACACGGCCAAGGACGGTCAGGACTATGTGCTGAACCTGATCGACACGCCCGGCCACGTGGACTTCGCATACGAGGTCTCCCGCTCGCTCTACGCCTGCGAGGGCGCGCTTCTGGTGGTCGACGCCGCGCAAGGCGTGGAGGCCCAGACGCTGGCGAACGTCTATCAGGCGATCGACGTCGATCTCGAGATCGTGCCGGTCCTGAACAAGATCGACCTGCCCGCCGCCGAGCCCGACCGGGTGAAGACCCAGATCGAGGACGTGATCGGCATCGACGCGTCCGAGGCGGTGGAGATCTCCGCCAAGACCGGGCTGGGCGTGCCCGACGTGCTCGAAGCGATCGTCACCCGCCTGCCCGCGCCGAAATCCGGCGACCCGTCCGCGCCGCTGAAGGCGCTGCTCGTGGACAGCTGGTACGACACCTATCTGGGGGTGATCTGCCTGGTGCGCATCATCGAGGGCACCCTCAAAAAAGGCATGCGCGTGCGCATGATGGGCACCGGCGCGAGCTATAACGTGGACGGGGTGGGCGTGTTCACGCCCGCCAAGCGCGACACCGACACGCTCGGCCCCGGCGAGATCGGCTTTCTGAACGCCTCGATCAAGCAGGTGCGCGACACCCGCGTGGGCGACACCATCACCGAGGAAAAGCGCCCCACCAAGGACATGCTGCCGGGCTTCAAGCCCGCCGTGCCGGTGGTGTTCTGCGGCCTGTTCCCGGTGGACGCGGCCGACTTCGAGGACCTGCGCGACGCGGTCGAGCGGCTGGCGCTCAACGATGCGAGCTTCAGCTTCGAGATGGAGACCTCCGCCGCGCTGGGCTTCGGCTTCCGCTGCGGCTTTCTCGGGCTTCTGCACCTCGAAGTCATCCGCGAGCGGCTCGAGCGCGAGTACGATGTCGACCTCATCACCACCGCCCCGTCTGTGGTCTACGAGATGACGCTGACCGACGGCTCCAGGCTCGATCTGCACAACCCCGCCGACATGCCCGATCCGGTGAAGATCGAAGCCATTTCAGAGCCCTGGATCAAGGCGACCATCCTTGTGCCCGACGAGTTTCTGGGCGGGGTGCTGAAGCTGTGCGAGGACCGCCGCGGCATCCAGAAAGAGCTGACCTATGCGGGCAGCCGCGCCATGCTGGTCTACGAACTGCCGCTGAACGAGGTGGTGTTCGACTTCTACGACCGGCTGAAAAGCGTGACCAAGGGCTACGCCAGCTTCGACTACCAGTTCATCGAGCATCGCGAGGGCGATCTGGTGAAGATGTCCATCCTGGTCAACGAGGAGCCGGTGGACGCGCTGTCCATGATCGTGCACCGCAGCCGCGCGGAGATGCGCGGCCGTGGCATGTGCGAGCGGCTGAAGGACCTCATCCCGCGGCACATGTTCAAGATCCCGATCCAGGCCGCCATCGGCGGCCGCGTCATCGCCCGCGAAACCCTCGCCGCCCTGCGCAAGGACGTCACCGCCAAATGCTATGGCGGCGACGCCACCCGCAAACGCAAGCTTCTGGACAAGCAGAAGGCGGGCAAGAAGAAGATGCGCCAGTACGGCAACGTCGAAATCCCGCAGGAAGCCTTCATCGCGGCGTTGAAGATGGATCAGGATTAGGCGCGGGCTGCCCGGTAGAGCGATACAGGATCGAGATCGTACTTTAGCGCAAAGCGTTCGACATATTCGGTCGAGGACTCACCAGCGCGCCACGCCGCGACCAAGCTGTCCTCCTCGGTTCCGACGTCCTCCAAGTCGATCGCGTAGCGATCTTTCAGGATGGTATCGGTTTCGGCGCGCCAGCGCACATAGTCGCTCATCGGTCACCCTTTGAAGCAGTTCTCTCGGTGCCACCGGAGGAATGCGCGGCTCGGCTGGTCTCGCGCCGCCTCGGGCACGTGAACATATCCGCTCGGATCGAAAAGGCGTTCAACGCCTTCTGGCAAAAGCGGCTTCGCCGTTAAAAGCCGAAAGTCGTCGTCAATGCTGAGCAGGCCGCGATCGAACATCCAATGGACGGTGCGCGATAGAGCCACCCCGTTTCGAACCGAATCGGGACCTTTCTCCGCCACAGGCTTGATATGGGCCGCTTCCATTTCGGCGCGCCCGCCACCATTAATTATCTTCAATCCGGTGACTGCGCAGCGCGAGTCGTAAGCGCTGCGGACTTGGGTCGCGAAAACGCGGTCACGGAAGGGACGTTGGGAGATTTGCTCGAATATCGGGCGCTCGAAATCCAGCTGCCCTTCCTGAACGCCCCATGCAGACTGATCTGCTGCGGCGTCGTTCGCCAGACCGAGAGCCGGCGCGTACCCCGCCTTGAGGATGAGATCGAATTCTTGCTCTGGGATCCGGCGGATCGACCACCCCATCGCGCCACGGCTCGGTTGGCCATCCCCCCGGTCGAGCTTTGACTCCCAATAGCCGCCGTCAGCTCGCTCGAAGAAGACCGGCTCTGGGAACGGCAGGAACTGATCAATGCGAGCGTAGAAGTGGTCCGGCTTTGTCGGATCGGGGTAAACTGAGCTGATCCGACCGGAGGCCCAGTAAACCAAACGGCCGTTGTTACGCCGCGGTTCGTAGAAGAGGCACCCATCGCCGACCGCCTCCTCCGCAGCGCGAAGATATTGCTTCGGGAAGTGATAAAGCTCGCCCGGTACGTCGTCGTAACCGCTCTCGGCGCGTTGGGTTAGGACAACCTTTGACACGAGTAGCCTTCCGACAGGTCAAGTTGCTCCCTATCCAGGCAAATTTCCTCTGCGGGGTCTAGTCAAAACACGCGCCCCCGAACCCCAAAACGAAAAACGCCGCCGCGAGTTTTCGCGGCGGCGTTTTCTGGTTCAGCGCGCCGTTGAGGCGCGCTGGGTGCGGTTAGCCGTCCTGGCCGGGCTCCGCGGTCGGCTCTTCGGCGGGCTCTTCGCCATCGGGAGCGCCGGGCTCGAGCGGGTCGGCGACCGGGTCGGGCATGGTCTCTTCGGTTTCGGCGTCCAGGCCGGGTTCTTCGGCGATCTGGGCGTCCTGCGGGGCGGTGTCGCCTTCGCCGTCGACGACGGCTTCAGGGGTTTCGCCTTCGACCGGTGTGGTCGCGCCGTCGAGCGTGGTGTCTTCGGCGGGGACGGAGTCCGGGGCGGCGGGGGTCTCGCCGGCGCCGGTGTCGCAGGCGGCGAGGGTCAGGGCGGAGGCCGCAGCGAGCAGCGCGGCGAGGCGGGCGGTCATGATCTCAGGGCTCCATCGAGCAGACGGTCCACAAGCGGACCGGCCCGCCGATGTGCGCTCACGCAATCGTGAAATCAAGCGGGTCCGTTAAATTCTTTTAGGTGCGGGCCTCGCGCCGGGCTCAGCCGCCGTGATCCATGCCCTCATGGGCGTCGCCGGACATCGCCCCGGCCGCCGGCGCGGCGTCGGCGAAGGGCAGCGCGGCCTGGATCGAGCGGCCGTCGTCGAAGGTGAAGGTGAGCGCGAGCTCGCCGTCTGCGGCCGCTTCGGGCGTCAGGCCGAAGATCATCAGATGGTCTCCACCCGTGGCGAGTTCGAGCGCGCCGTTCGCGGGCACGTCCATGCCCTCGACCTGGCGCATGCGCATCACGTCGCCCTCCATCGCCATGGTGTGCATCTCTACGCGCTCGGCTTCAGCGCTCTCGACGTAGGACAGCCGCGCCGGCCCGCCGGTGATCGTGACGAAGCCTGCAGTGACCTGACGACCGCCCGGCGGGTTGCGCACCCAGCCGGAGGTGACTGCGAGCTCGGCCTGCACGGCCTCTGCCGGTTCGGAGATGTCGACCGCGTCGCCGGGGGTGGCGCCGTCTTCTTCCATCTCGCTGGTCAGCGAGCCGGGCTCCTCGCGCTCGGAACAGGCGGCCAGAGCGAGGATCGAGCAGGCGGCGAACAGGGCGGGACGGATCATGGCGGTCTCCAGGATGCGGACGGTGGCGAACGCGTATCTGACAGGGATGTTGCGCGACCGAGCCGGGCTTTCAAGCAAAACCCGCCCGGACGCGGGGCGGCGGCGGGTCAAGGCCGCCAGTAGCCCACGAGCTCGCGCGCCTGCCTGATCACAGGGGCGGCGGCTTCGTTCGCCCGGTCCGCGCCCTTTTCGAGCTTGCGGTCGATTTCGGCGGGATCGGCGATCAGGCGGGCGTACTCGCTGCTGATCGGGGCGATGAACTCCACCGCCGCGTCGGCCAGCTTCGGCTTGAACGCGCCGAAGCCATGGCCGGCGAACTCGGCCAGCACCGCTTCGCTGGTCGTTCCGGTCAGCGCGGCGTAAATGCCGACGAGGTTTCTCGCCTCGGGTCGGGCGTCGAGCTCGGCGAGGCTTTCGGGCAAGGGCTCGGGATCGGTCTTCGCCTTCTTGATCTTGCGCGCGATCGTGTCCGCGTCGTCGTCGAGATTGATGCGCGAATTGTCGCTGGGATCGGACTTGCTCATCTTCGCCGTGCCGTCCTTCAGGCTCATGATCCGCGCGCCGTGCTTCTGGATCACCGGCTCGGGCAGCGGAAAGACCGCCTCGCCGTCGCCGAAATCACGGTTGAAACGCGCGGCGATGTCGCGGCTGAGCTCCAGATGCTGCTTCTGGTCCTCGCCGACGGGCACGTGGGTCGCCTTGTAGACCAGGATGTCGGCGGCCTGCAGCACCGGATAGGTGAACAGGCCAACGGAGGCGCGTTCGGCGTCCTTGCCGGCCTTGTCCTTGAACTGGGTCATGCGCTCCAGCCAGCCCAGGCGCGCCACGCACTGGAAGATCCAGGCGAGTTCGGCATGGGCGGGCACGGCGGACTGGGCGAAGACGGCCGATTTGTCGGGATCCACCCCAGCGGCCATGTAGGCGGCGGCCGCCGCGCGCACGCGCTCGGGCAGCAGACGCGGATCATGCGCGACGGTCAGCGCGTGCATGTCCACCACGCAGTAGAAGCATTCCGCGCCGGAATTCTGCAGCTCCACCCACCATTTCAACGCGCCGAGATAATTGCCCAGATGCAGGCCGCCCGTGGGCTGCATGCCGGACAGGATACGCTCGGGGCCGGTGTAGGCGGGGGTCTCGCTCATCGCGTTCAGCTCGCATTCGTCATGAAAGGAGCCTGTCGTTTAGCGGCGCAGCGAAGTCGGCTCAAGCGATCTCAGGCGCCGGGATCGTCTTCGATCTTGCTCTGCGGCACGGCGCGGGGGCGCATCGCCTCGCCGATCTCGCGCGGCTTGACCGCGCCGGTGAGAACGCAGGCGCCGGCATAGACGATCGCGCCGGCGCCGGAGACGGCGAACAACCCGATCACCGCCGCCCAGCCGGCGCCGGTCACCCCGGCGACGGGCGCGATCCAGATTTCGCTATAGCGCACCATCAACCACACCACGGCGCCCATCAGCGCACAGGCCAGAACGATGCGCGGCAGCGACGTCGCGAGCCGGCGGTCTATAGGAAGAAGGCCTCGGCGGCGCAGGGTGAAGGCCAGAAGCCCGGCGTTGGTCCAGCCCGCCGCGCTGGTCGCGACTGCAAGGCCGACAAAGCCCAGCGGGCCGAAGAACAGGCCGACCGCCAGAACGAAGTTCACCGCCACCCCGATCAGGGAGAACATCATCGGCGTCCTCGTGTCTTCGCGCGCAAAGAAGCCCGGCTGCAGCACCTTGATGAGGACGAAGGCGGGCAGGCCCGCGGCGAACACGGCCAGGGCCAGCGCGGTCATCTCGGTGTCCGCGGCGGTGAAGTTCAGCCGCTCGTAAAGCCCGCGCACCAGAAACTCGGGGATGACCAGGAAGGCGGCGGCGGCTGGCAGGGTCAGCGCCATGGACAGCTCGATCGCCCGGTTCATCGTGAAATGGCCGCCCTGCTCGTCTCCGGCGCGCACCCGCCGGGCGAGATTGGGCAGAAGCGCGACGCCCATGGCGATGCCGATCACGCCCAGGGGCAGCTGGTAGAGCCGCTCCGAATAATTGATCCAGCTGCGCGCGCCTTCTTCCAGAGTGGCGATGGAGCTGGTCACCAGCACGTTGATCTGGGTCACCCCGGCTGCGATCGCGCCGGGCACGCCGAGCGCGATCAGGCGCTTCACCCGCGGGGTGAGCCTGGGGATGCGGAAGCCGATCTTCAGACCGCGCGCCCGGGCGGCGACATATAAAAGCGCCGCCTGCATCACGCCTGACACCGTCACCCCGATCGACAGCCACACCGCCAGCCGCTCGCCCTCGGCGAAGTCGAGCGCCAGGATGGCGATCAGCACCAGATTGAAGAGCACGGGCGCGAACGCGCTGGCGGCGAACCGGCCATGGGAGTTGAGCACGCCGGTGATCAGGGCGAGCACCGCCATGGTCAGAAGATACGGCATGGTGATCTGCATCAGCAGGGCCGCGAAGGCGATGCCGCCCGGATCGTCGGCCATGCCGGGGAAGAACACATAGGCCAGCCACGGCGCGGCGATCTGAAAACCGACCACGATCACCAGCGTGGCGGTGACCAGCATGGACAGCGCTTCTGTGGCGAAGCGGGCGGCCTCCTCGGCGTCCTTGCTTTCGAGTTCCTTGGCGTAGAGCGGCACGAAGGCGGCGTTGAACGCGCCCTCGGCCAGAACGCGGCGGAAGGTGTTGGGGATGGTCAGGGCCTGAAAGAAGGTGTCGGCCACCGGCCCTGCGCCGAGATAGGCGGCGGTCAGGATCTCCCGGGCGAAACCGGCGACGCGCGAGAGCAGCGTCATGCCGCTGACCACGCCGAGATTGCGAAGAAGCCTCACGCCCTACCGTCCTGCGCTGGCCGGCGCGCGGGCCAGACCCGCCGCGGCGCGATTGTCGGCCGCTTCCTCGGCTTCGGCGAGCACGGCCTCCAGCGCGGTGCGCACCGCTTCCAGCCTGTCCGGGTCGGACGGCTTTTGGCCTTTCTCGGTGACGTAGAAGGTGTCCACCGCCCGCTCGCCATAGCCGTCGATGCGTGCGCCTTCCACCGACAGGCCCAGATCAGACAGCGTGCGCGCGAGATCGTAGAGCAGGCCCGGCCGGTCCCGGCCCGAGGCTTCGATGACCAGCGCCTCGTCCGCGGCGGTCTCGTCGAGCTTGACGTACGGGGTGACCTTGAACGCCGCCTCGCGCCTGCGGATCGGCCGTTCGGCGATGGCGCAGCTCTCCGGCAGGCCGTCGAGGGCTGCGGCCTCCACGGCGGCCTTGAGCTGATCGCGCAGGGATTCGTGCGCCCAGCCATAAGGCTTGCCGCCGCTTTCCTGGACGAAGAACACGTCGAACGCCCTGCCGTCGGCGGTGGTGGTGACCTGCGCGCCGACCACGTTCGCACCCTGCAGCGCCAGCGCGCCGGCGATGTCGGCGAACAGCCCGTCCCGGTCAGGCGCCAGCACCATGACTTCGGTGGCCGAGCGGCGGCGGTCGACCCGGACGCCGGCGGCGGCTTTCACGCCGCGCGCTTCGGCGGCGCGGGCGAAGGCGGCGTGGCGCAATCGGTCGGTTTCGGAGAAGGCCAGCCAGTAGCTCGGCTCGAGCCCCTGCGACCAGCGCTCGGCGAAGCCTGCGTCGAGCCGGTTCACCGCGGCGCGGAATTTCGACCGGCTGGTCTCGGCGCGTTCGGCCAGGCGCGCCCGGGCGCCGGCCTCGCCCTCATTGGCGCCGCCGTCCTTCAGCACCGCCGCTGTCGCTTCGTAGAGATCGCGCAGGAGCTGGGCCTTCCAGCCGTTCCAGACGCCGGGGCCGACCGCGCGGATGTCCACTACGGTGAGGATCGTCAGAAGCCGCAACCGCTCGATCGAGCCGCACAGCTCGGCGAAGTCGAGCACGGTGCGGGGATCTGAAATGTCGCGGCGCTGGGCGGTCTCGCTCATCTCCAGATGATTGGCGATGAGCCAGGCGACGAGTTCGGTCTCGGCGTCTTCGAGGCCCAGCCTGTCACACGCGATCCGCGCGTTCTGGGCGCCTTCGACGCACTGATCGCCCTTGCCCTTGCCGGTGTCGTGAAGAAGCACGGCGAGGTGCAGAGCGCGCCGCCCCTTGATCTTGGAGATGAGTTTGCTGGACATCGGATGGTCGGCCAGGTGCCGGCCGTTCTCGATCTCGCGCAGCAGCCCCAGCGCGTTCAGCGTATGCTCGTCCACCGTGAAGCGGTGATACATGTTGAACTGGGTTCGCGCGACGATGTCGCCGAACTCGGGCATGTAGGCGCCTAGCAGCCCCGCCTCGGTCATCGCCCGCAGCGTCATGCGCGGATCGTCGGCGTCCAGAAGGATGGCGAAAAAGCTGCGCGCGGCGCGCGGATCTGTCCTGAAGCCCTCGTCGATCAGACGCAGCGACTGGCCCACCGCGGCGACCGCGTCGGGGTGAAGGTCGATGTGGCGCGCGGCGGCGACCTCGAACAGGCGCAACATCAGGACCGGATCGCGCTCGATCGCGCCGCGGTCCGCGAAATCCAGCCGTCCGGCGCGCACGGCGAAGCCCGCCTCGTCGAGCATGTCCGCGTCGCCGGACGCTCCGTCCGCGGGCATGAACCGGCCCGCGTTGCCGGGCAGGTCCTTGAGGTGATCGGCTTCGAGCTTGGCGCAGACCAGTCGTGTCAGCGCGCCCACGTCGATCGCCTTTCTAAAATAGGCCCGCATGAAGGCTTCCACGCCGAGCTGGTCTTCGGTGTCAGCGAACCCCATGCGCGCGGCGATCTCGGGCTGGATGTCGAAGGTCAGACGGTCGTCCTTGCGCCCGACCACGTCATGGACGTGAAAGCGCACCGTCCAGAAGAAATCCGCCGCACTGAGATAGCGCTCCACGTCGCCCACCGAGAACAGGCCGTCGCCGACCCAGCGCTCCATCGCGTCGTCGCCGTAAAGCACCTGGGCGAGCCAGCGCAGGGTCTGAAGATCGCGCAAGCCCCCCTTGCCGTCCTTGACGTTGGGTTCGACCTGATAGCGGCTGTCGCCCTGCCGCTCGACGCGCTGGTCGCGCTCTTCGAGCTTGGCGGCGGCGAACTCGGCGGCGCGGGGCGCCAGCAATTCGGTCTCGAACCGGCCCAGAAGCTCGCGCACGAGCGTGAGGTCGCCGGTGAGCGAGCGCACGTCGAGCAGCGCAGTGCGTTCGCTGACGTCCTCGGCGGCGAGCGCGATCGCCTCGTCGACCGAGCGCACTGCGCCGCCGCCTATATGAAGCCCGCAGTCCCAGAGCGCGTAGAGCGTTCTTTCGATCGCCGCCTCGGCGTGATCGGGCGCGGGGTCGGAGACCAGAAACAGAAGATCGACATCCGAACGCGGGGCGAGTTCGCCCGCGCCGTAACCGCCCAGCGCGCACAGCGCGAGGCCCGGCGCACGCGCGCCCTCGTGTACGAGATCGCCGGACACCGAATCAAACAGCGCCCGGATCGCGGCGTTCATCACGCCAGACAGCGTGCGCGCGGCTTCAAGCCCGCCGCCCGGGCCCTCCAGACGGCTCTCGGCCAGCGCGCGGCCCTTTTCGAGATAGGCCTTGAGCTTGGCGAGCGCGGCCTGGCGCGCGGCCGGCTTGTCCCAGCCCGACCGCGTCGAGGCGGCGAGTTCTGCGCGCAGGCGCAGACCGTCGAGCGATGCGGGAAGCGAGGAGGGTCTCATGGGCCTCAGGTGTAAGCCATTTCAGGCCGGCGCGGGAGGGGGCGCGCCCGCTAGACGGAGACCGTCAACGCCTCGCTGGCTGAAGCCGATCCCTCGATGAAGGCCCGGTAGATTTCAAGCGCAGCCTCCGCGCCGGTCAGCTCCCGGCTTTCAAACATTGTCGCGGCCGTGTCCGCATAATCGGTCCAGGCCGCGCCGTAACGCGCCGCGAAGGTCGCCCCGCCCCATTCCGCCGAGCGGCGTTTGACGTGATCGGGCGCGAAGAAGAAGACCGGCTTTGGCCCCGGCAGACCGCGCGCCGGCGCGCTCTGCTCCCAGTGCGCCCCGCCGACGCGGATATTCGCCTTCAGCGTCTCGGCGAGGGTCTCGTGAAGTGCGGTGTTCACGCCGGCGTCACCGGCGAAATCGACGATCAGGCGGGCGGGCTCGGCCGCGAAGCCCCTGATCTCGTCATAGGTCGCGATCTCGTCGTAGAAGCCCGTCCCCGCGACGAAATCGCGATTGCGCGGCGAGGTCAGCGCCTCGATCTGGGCCTTGTGGCCGCGATCGCGCGACAGAAGATAGGCGAGCGCCAGCGCGGTCTTGCTCGACGCGCTCGTCAGACTGATCCGGCCTGCGCCGAACGCCTCCTCCTCGCGCAGATGAAGATCGATCAGGAAGGCGGTGATGAAGAGCGGCTGGTGGACCATCTGCACCGGCTCGCGCTCGGCCGACCAGGCCGGATCGGCGGCGCAGCGCACATAGCGGTTATACGCCGACGGCAGGCCCGCCCGGTGCGGGGCGGCGTCGAAAAAGGCTTCGGCCGACACCCGGGCCGGCCTGACGATGAGTTCGGCGGCGGCCGGGAAATAGCCGTAGATGCGCTCGCCGGCCTCGAGCCCCGTGTCGCCCGGCTCTGCGACTTCGGCGAAGCCCCAGACGGGCAACCGGCCGCGCCCGTCCGCGCCGGGGAAGAAGTTCCAGTAGCCCATCGACTCGCCGAACACCGCGTAGGTGATGTTGTTGGCGGTCAGCGCGAAGCGTTTGACCGCAAGCCGCGCTTCGCCGGGTTCGAGCGGACGGCCCGGATCTTCGGCCAGTTTCACGTCCGCGACGTTCGCCCGATCGATGCTCAGCGCCCAGCCCATGAAGACCTCTTCAGATCATGCCCTTCAGGGCGTATAGCAGGTCGAGCGCCTCGCGCGGGGTGAGATTGTCCGCGTCGATCTGTTTCAGGCGCTCTTCGACCGCGCTGGGTTTGCGCGGCGCCTCGACCGGCTTGGCGCTGAAAAGCGGCAGATCGGCGAGCGCGGCGGCGGGCGCACCGTCCGCTTCGAGGCGTTCGAGGATCTCGCTCGCCCGCGCCACGGCGGCGGCGGGAAGCCCGGCGCGCTTGGCGACCTCGACGCCGTAGGAGCGGTCGGCGGGGCCTTTCTGCACCTCGTGCAGGAAGACCAGCTCGCCCTTCCATTCCTTGGCCTTGAGCGAGACGTTCCCCGCCGCGTCGAGCTCGTCCACCAGCCGGGTCAGCTCGTGATAGTGCGTTGCGAACAGCGCCCGGCAGCGATTGACCGCGTGAAGATGCTCGACCGCCGCCCAGGCGATCGACAGCCCGTCGAACGTCGCCGTGCCCCTGCCGATCTCATCGAGGATCACCAGTGCGCGCGGGCCGGCCTGGTTGAGGATGGCGGCGGTCTCGATCATCTCGGCCATGAAGGTCGACCGGCCGCGCGCCAGATCGTCCGCAGCGCCGACCCGGCTGAACAGCCGGTCGACCAGGCCGATCCGCGCGGATTTCGCCGGAACGTAGAGCCCGGCCTGAGCGAGGATCGCCATCAGCGCGTTCTGCCTCAGGAAGGTCGACTTGCCGGCCATGTTCGGCCCGGTCACCAGCACCAGACGGTCGCCCGCCTCGCCCGATCCGTCCAGCGCGCAGGAATTGGGCGTGAACCGCCCCTCGCCGCCTTTTCTGAGCGCCTGTTCGACGACCGGATGGCGGCCCTGCTCGATCTCGAAACAGGTGCTGTCGTCGACAGACGGCCGGCTCGCCCCGCTCTCCGCCGCCCAGTCTGCGGTCGCCGCGGCGACGTCGAGCCGTGCGAGCGCGTCCGCGGCGCTGCGGATCTGGTCCGAGCAGGCGTCCACACGGGCGCGGAAGTCCTCGAAGATCTCGAGCTCCAGCGCCAGCGCCCGCTCGCCGGCCTGGGCGATCCTGGCTTCCAGCTCGCCGAGTTCAGGGGTGGAGAAGCGCACCGCGTTGGCCATGGTCTGGCGGTGGATGAAGGGTTCGGCCCCCATCAGCGCGTCGGCGTTCTTCGCGCTCACCTCGATGAAATAGCCAAGCACGTTGTTGTGCTTGACCTTCAGCGCGCCGACGCCGCTCAGCTCGGCGTAGGTGTTCTGAAGCCCAGCGACCACGCGCCGGCTTTCATCCCTCAGGCGCTTGGCTTCGTCGAGCGCGGCCGACCAGCCGGGGCTCACGAACCCGCCGTCGCGCGCGAGAAGCGGCGGCTCGGCGCTCAGCGCCCGGCCCGCGTCCTCGACGAGCGCCGCGAGATCGGGACGGTCGGTCAGCGACAGCGCGGCGAGGCAGGTTTCGATCGCGGGCGGGGGCGGGTTCAGCCGCTCCTTCGCGAAGCCGGCGATCAGCCGCTCGCCTTCTTTCAGCGCGCCGCACAGCTGCACGAGATCGCGCGGACCGCCGCGGCCCAGCAAGAGGCGCG
Organism: Oceanicaulis sp.; assembly: GCA_040112665.1. Lineage (NCBI taxonomy): Bacteria > Pseudomonadati > Pseudomonadota > Alphaproteobacteria > Maricaulales > Maricaulaceae > Oceanicaulis > Oceanicaulis sp. The sequence continues at coordinate 540,849 of CP157796.1, forward strand.
TGAGGCAGCGCGCAGGATCGCCGGCCGCCTTCAGCCGTTCGCGCACTCCGGTCCTGAGCGCGCGGTTGTCCAGGAAGAACTGAGCCGCGTCGAGCCGCGCCTCGATCTCCGCGATGTCCATGCTGGGCCGGGCGAGCCGCTCGGCCAGCAGGCGCGCGCCCGGCGCGGTCAGCGTGCGGTCTATCGCATCGATCAGGCTGCCCTTGCGCTGGCCCTGAAGCGTGCGCTCGATCTCCAGGCTCGCCCGCGCCGCCGGATCGATCGCCATCGCCGAACCCGGCGCGGCGCTTTTCGGCGGGGCCAGGCGGGCGGGCGCGCCGGCCTGGCTGAGTTCGAGATAGTCGAGCAGCCCGCCCAGCGCGGCGATCTCCGCGCGGGTGAAATCACCGAACGCGTCCAGGCTCTGCACGCCGAAGCGCGCTTTCAATCGGCGTTCGCCAGAGCCGGCGTCGAACTTCGCGCGCGCCCTGGGGGTCACCACCGCGTTCGGCGCGAGGGTCTTGGCGAGGGAGGCGTCATCATCCAGGCACAAAAGCTCCGCCGGGTTCAGCGCGGCGAGTTCGGCTTCGAGATCGTCTTGCCCGGCCGGGCTTGCGAAGAACCCGCCCTCGGACACGTCCGCCCAGGCGAGCGCGGTTTCGCCCGTGGCCAGACGGGCCAGCGCGGCGATCCGGTTCGCGCTGCGCGCGTCGAGCAGGTCGTCCTCGGTCAGCGTTCCGGGCGTGACGATGCGCGTGATCGCCCGGCGCACGACCGATTTCGCCCCGCGCTTCTTGGCCTCGGCGGGGGCTTCCATCTGCTCGCCGACGGCGACCTTGAAGCCCGCCTTGATCAGGCGGGAGAGATAAACCTGCGCGTTGTGCACCGGCACGCCGCACATCGCCACCGGCTCGCCCTGGTGCTCGCCGCGCCTGGTGAGCGCGATGTCCAGGGCCGCGGCGGCGCGCACCGCGTCGTCGAAGAACAGCTCGTAGAAATCGCCCATCCGGTAGAACAAGAGCGCGTCGAGCGGCGCTTCGGCCCTGAGTTTCAGGAACTGGGCCATCATGGGCGTGGCGCCTTCCGGGGTCGGGAAGGCGCGCTCCATCATCGCGTTCGGATCGGCGGGGCGAGTCATGAGCGCGAGCGTACGCGCACCGCCCGTCCGGGCAAGGGCGCGCATGGGAAATGACTCGCTCCCACCGCGCGCCACAGCTAGGTTTTCAACAGGCTGGCGCAGCACGCGCCCGAGGTGTCCGGGGGGAACCATGATCAAGACGCTCGTCGCCGCGCTCGCGCTCACCTTCGCACAGGCCGAAGAACCGGCCGCGCCGCCCCCGGCGCCGGACACCCGCGCCGCCGAACTCGAAGCCTATGTCGACGGGCTCGCCGCGGCCTGGATGAGCGACGATCCGATCCCGGGCCTGGTCGTCTCGGTCGTGGACGCCGACAGCGTGCTTTTGAGCAAGGGTTACGGCCTCGCAGACATCGAGACCGGCGCGCCCGTGAGCGCCAAAGATACGCGCTTCGAGATCGGGTCGATCTCCAAGACCTTCGTGTGGACCGCCGTCATGATGCTCGAGGAGCAGGGCGCGCTCGACCTGCACGCCGATGTGAACGGCTATCTTCAGGGCTATCAGGTCCCCGCGGCCGAGCGGCCCCTCACGCTCGCCGATCTGATGAGCCACCGTACGGGGCTCGAGGACACGCTCGCGCTCTTCCTGCCGGGCATCGACGCCCGGCCGATCGAGGACGCGCTCGCCGCCGCCGAGCCCGCCGCCGTGCACGAGCGCGGCGGCGCGACGGCGTACTCGAACTGGGGCTCGGCGCTGGCGGCGAAGATCGTGGCGGACGTGTCAGGACGGCCCTACGAAGACTTCCTTTACAGCGAGATTTTGGCCCCGCTCGGCATGACCGACACGACCTTCCGGGAGGGCGACCGGACCGACGCTCAGCCGGACCTGGCGGTCAGCTACGACGCGGACGAGGGCTTCCTGAAGCCCGCCTTCCGGCTTGACCAGGGCGCCTTCGCCCCGGCCGGATCGATCGCTTCGACGGCCGCGGACATGGCGCGATGGATGCGGTTTCACCTCAATGGCGGCGAACTCGACGGCGTGAGGCTTCTGAGCGCGGAAACCCACGCGCGCATGCAGGAGCGGCTCTATCCCGGCCGCGAGGGCGGGGCGGACATGGCGCACGGCTTCATGCAGCAGCCCTATCGCGACCAGACGCTCTGGGGCCATGGCGGCGCGATCAACTCGTTCCTCAGCTATATGGCGATTGCCCGGCCCGAAGGCGTGGGCGTGTTCGTTTCGCAAAGCGGAACGGCCGCCTCGCCCTACCGCCGGCTGCCTCATCTGGTGATCGACCGTCTGACCGGACGCGCGCCGGTGAATGCGCCGCCCGCAGGCCGGCTCTCGCTCGACGCTGAATCTCTCGCCGAGTACGAAGGCCGCTACACGCCCAACCGGCGCACGTTCGAGGGCTTCGAGAAAATCATCACAGGGGTGGGCGCGGCTGAGATCACTGCGGCCGAAGACGGGCTGATCATGTCCGGCGGCGGCGAGTCCGAACGATACTGGCCGCTGGCCGAAGACGTCTTCGAGAGCCGGCTGGGCGACCGGATCGTCTTCCAGCGCGACGAGAGCGGGGCCGTGATCCGGATCGCCGACGAAAGCGGCACCAACAGCTTCGATCCCGTCACTGCGACGACCGATCCGAACCTGCTGATGCTCGCTTTCGCGCCTGCGGTGTTCTTCTCGCTGACCGTATGGCTCGGCCTGTGGCGCCGGCTCGGCAAGGATCAGGCGGTCACCGCGCGCGGGCGGCTCGTGTCAACGCTCGACCTCGTCTCCGCGCTCGCCGTTTTCGGGCTCGTCGGGGCCTTCGTGGTCGTGGCCGCGAGCTTCGCCGATTTCGGACTGGAGTTCGTCGAAGGCTATCCGCACCCGCCGCTCATCGCGATCGCCGTGCTGGCCAAGATCGTCTTCGCCGCCGCCGCGCTGGTGATCGTTGCGACCTGGCCGGCCTTCTTCGGATCGGACTGGTCGATCTGGCGCAAGCTGCACCATCTGTTATTCGCGGCGGCGCTGGCTTTCCTGGGCTGGGCGCTTTGGAGCTGGGATCTGGTGACCGGATGGCCGATCACGCCCTGAGGCCGCCCGCCGCGCTTCGCGTTTGCCCCGGCTGGCGAAGCGGTTAGCATGCAGGCTCCCGTCGCCTCCAGCCCGATCAGGACACCGCCCGCATGACCGACCGCCGCCCTCGCGTGGACGACGAAGAAGCGCTCAATTTCCACCGCTACCCCACGCCGGGAAAGATCGCCCTAAGGGCCACCAAGCCGATGGCGACCCAGCGCGACCTGTCGCTGGCCTACAGCCCCGGCGTGGCCGCTCCGGTCAAGGCGATCGCGGCGGACGTCGATGCGGCCTACGACTACACCTCCAAGGGCAACATGGTCGCGGTGATCTCCAACGGCACGGCGATCCTGGGCCTGGGCGATCTCGGCGCGATGGCGTCCAAGCCGGTGATGGAAGGCAAGGCGGTGCTGTTCAAGCGCTTCGCCGACGTCGACGCGATCGACATCGAAGTCGACGAGAAGGACCCCGACGCGTTTTACGAGTGCGTGCGCCGGTTCGGCGCGAGCTTCGGGGGCATCAATCTCGAAGACATCAAGGGCCCGGACTGCTTCATCATCGAGGAGCGCCTGCGCGAGGCGCTGGACGTGCCGGTCTTCCACGACGACCAGCACGGCACGGCGATCATCTCTGCGGCCGGCATCCTCAACGCCTGCGAACTCACCGGAAAGAAGGTCGAGGACCTGAAGATCGTGGTGAACGGCGCGGGCGCGGCCGGCATCGCGGTGCTGGAGCTTCTCAAGGCCATGGGCGTGGCCCATGACAACGCGATCCTGTGCGACTCCAAGGGCGTCATCTACAAGGGCCGCCAGGAGGGGATGAACCAGTGGAAGTCCGCCCACGCCGCGGACACCGAAGCCCGCACGCTGGAAGAAGCGATGGACGGGGCGGACTGCTTCATCGGCCTGTCGGTGAAGGGCGCGGTGAACAAGGCGATGGTCAAATCCATGGCCGCCGACCCGATCATCTTCGCCATGGCCAATCCTGATCCCGAGATCACGCCCGAGGAGGTCCGCGAGGCGCGCTCCGACGCGATCATGGCCACCGGCCGGTCGGACTATCCCAACCAGGTCAACAATGTTCTGGGCTTTCCCTACATCTTCCGCGGCGCGCTGGACGTTCGGGCGCGCACGATCAACGAGGAGATGAAGATCGCCGCCGCCCGCGCGCTGGCCGAGCTCGCCCGCGAGGACGTGCCCGACGAGGTCGCCGCCGCCTATCACGGCGCCCGCCCCACCTTCGGACGCGACTACATCATCCCCGCCCCGTTCGATCCGCGCCTGATCAGCCATGTGCCGCCATACGTGGCCGAAGCGGCGATGAAATCAGGCGTGGCGCGCCGTCCGATCTCGGACATGGCCAGCTACAAGGCCGCGCTGGCGCGCCGGCTCGATCCCACCGCCGCGCTGCTCCAGGCGATCCAGGACGAGGTGCGCTCGGGCCCGAAGAAGACCATCGTCTTCGCCGAGGGCGAGGAGCCCAGCGTCATCCGCGCCGCCTACGCCTTCCAGAACCAGGAGCTGGGCGAGGCCGTCCTCATCGGCCGCGAGGAGACCGCCAAGGCGAACATGCGTCTGCTGGGCGTGCCCGAAGGCTCGATCCGCATCGTCAACGCCCGGCTGTCGGACAAGAACGCGGAGTATGCGGACTATCTCTACGCCCGGCTTCAGCGCCGGGGCTATCTGCGCCGCGACGTGCAGCGCCTGGTGAACAACGACCGCAACGTCTTCGCCGCCTGCATGGTGGCGCTGGCCGACGCGGACGGCATGGTCACCGGCACCACGCGCAATTACGCCCAGGCGCTGGACGACGTGCTGCTGGCGCTCGATCCGCGGCCCAACGAGCGCGTGATGGGGATGAGCCTGGTGCTGAGCCAGGGCCGCACCCTGTTCATCGCCGACACCAACGTCACCGAGTTCCCCTCTCCCGACGCGCTGGCGGACATGGCGTGCGAGACCGCCGCGGCCGCGCGCCGGTTCGGCGTGGAGCCCCGTGTGGCGTTCCTAAGCTATTCGACCTTCGGCAATCCGGCCGGTGACCGGGCCGAGGCGATCCAGGCCGCCGTCGCCGAGCTCGACCGCCGCGAACCCGATTTCGAGTACGAGGGCGAAATGAACGCCGACGTGGCGCTCGATCCCGACCATCGCCGGCTCTACCCGTTCTCGCGCCTGTCCGGCCCGGCGAACGTGCTGATCATGCCCGCGATCCATTCGGCTTCCATCGCCACCAAGCTGATGGGCGCGGCGGGCGGAGCGACCGTTCTGGGTCCGATGCTTCTGGGCATGGAAAAGCCGGTGCAGATCGCCCGCCTGGGCGCGGGCGTCGCCGACATTTTGACACTGGCCGCGATGGCCGCCCACGATCTGAGTGCGGACGGCCAGGCGGCGGAGGATTAGCTGACCGGGGTCTAGCTGATGTGAGGCCTAGCTGATCTGAGGTTCGTGCGCGGCCATTTTCCGCGCCGTACGCCAGCGCATCGCCACGATCACGAAGATGATCGCCGGCACGCCGATCAGCGCGGTCGTGACGTAAAAGCCCGCAAAGCCCATCGCTTCGACCATGGCGCCGGACGCCCCGCCGAAGAGCTTGCCCGGCAAAGCGTAAAAGCTCGAGAACAGCGCGTACTGGGTCGCCGAGAACGCCCGGTTGGTCAGGCTCGACATGTAGGCGATGAGCGCGGTGCCGGCCCAGCCGCCCGACGCGTTCTCCAGCGTGATCGCGCCGATGAGTTCAGGGATGCCCGGCCCGTCGAGCGTGGCCAGCCAGGCGAAGGCGAGGTTGGACACCGCGCCCAGGATCGCGCCCGAGAGCAGCACCGGATAGATGCCCCACCGGTTCGCCGCCACTCCGGCCACGAACGCGCCGATCAGCGTCACCCAGATGCCGTAGAATTTCGACACGTTGGCGATGTCGGTGAGCGAATAGCCCATCTCCAGATAGAAGGGGTTGGCCATGAACCCCATGACGAAGTCGGTCAGCCGGTAAAGCCCGATCAGCGCCAGGATGAAGACGGCCAGCCATTTGTACCGGCCGACGAAATCCATGAAGGGCGCGACGATCGCACCGTAGAGCCAGGCGATCGCCTCGCCCACCGGGCCCCTGCCCGCCCGCTCGCGGACCGCGCCGACGCCGCCGGCGTCGGTTTGCGGATCGGGCGGCCGGGGCGCGCCGAACACGCCGATCGGGCCTGCGATCATGGCGATCGCCATGACGAGATAGGCGGTGTTGAAGCTGGTCGCGTCGGCGATCCAGAGCGCGCCCGCGCCGGCCAGGATCAAGCCGAGCCGGTAGCCCCACTGATAGATCGCCGCCATCAGCGCCTGATCCTGATCGTCGGCGACGTCGATGCGCCAGGCGTCCAGCGCGATGTCCTGCGTTGCCGAGAAGAACGCGATCAGCACCGCGGCGAGCGCCATCGAGCCCAGCGCGTCCGCCGGGTCGAGCGAAGCGGCGAAAAGAAGCGATCCGATCAGGCAGATCTGCGCCAGCAGCAACCAGGAGCGCCGCCGGCCGAGCAGCTTCTCAAGCCCGGGCAGCGGCAGGCGGTCGACCAGCGGCGCCCAGAAGAATTTGAACGTGTAAGACAGGCTCGCATAGGCGAAGAGCCCGATCGCGGTCTTCGACACGCCTTCAACCGCGAGCCAGGCCGACAGCGTGGAGAACACCAGCAGAATCGGCAGGCCCGCCGCGAAACCCAGCACCAGCATGGCGATCGCGCGCCGTGCGCCGAGCGAGGCCAGTGACTGGCGGAAACTGCGGCGATCGTCCGCTGTCGCGTCGGTCATGAGCGCTCCGGTTCAACTCGCTTCGGCAGGCTAACCGACGTTGGCGCGGTTTCGCTCCCCGCACAAGCGGGCGAGCCGGTCGACCAGCGCCTCGGGATCGAGCGGCTTTGTCAGGAACGCGTCCATGCCTGCGGCCAGGCACTCGGCCCGATCGGCTTCCGTGGCGTTGGCGGTCAGGGCGATCAGCGGCAGGGCCGCGGCCGGGTAGGCCAGCGCGCGGATGGCGCGCGCGGCGGCCTTGCCGTCGAGCTCTGGCATTCTGAGATCGAGCAGCGCGGCGTCGAAGTCCCCGCCCGAGACCGCTTCCACCGCCGCCCGGCCGTTCTCGACATGGGTCGGGTCCGCGCCGAGCTTTGTCAGCACGGTGCGCGCGATCATCGAGTTCACCGGGTCGTCCTCTGCGAGCAGGATTTTGAGGCCCGCGAGCGGCCGGCCAGCGGCGGCGCGGGCCTGCGCGTCGCTCGCTTCAGCCTCGGCCGAGCCCGACGCGGCATACTGGGCCAGCGAGGCGAGGCGCACCGGCGCGACCAGCCAGCCGTCGACGCCCTCCGGCCGCTCGCCCTTGGCGAAGCGGTCCTTGGTGCGCGGATCGGCGAGCGCGACGATGCGCGCGTCCGGCGCGGAAGCCTTGATCTCGGGCGCCTGCGAACACAGCGCGGCGTCGAGTACGACCGTGACCGGCGCGGGCGCCTCCTCAGCGAGCCTCGCAGCTTGGGCCGCGTCGGGCGTGTCGAACGCCTTCGCGCCGAGCGCCGCCGCCTGACGGCGCACCGCCTCGCGCGCGATCATGTCCGCGCTCGCGACGATCACGGTGCGCGCCGCCAGAGGGCGCGCGGCGGGCGCGGGCGCGGCTTCGGCCAGAGGCGCGGAGAACCAGAACAGCGCGCCGCGTCCGGGCTCGGACTGCACGCCGACCGCGCCGCCCATCGCCTCGGCGAGCCGGCGCACCATGGCGAGGCCCAGCCCGGCTCCGGGCGCATTGGAGCGCTCGGCCGAGCCGCGCTCGAAATATTCAAACAGCTTGGACTGATCGGTCTTGGAGATGCCCGGCCCGGTGTCGCGCACCGAAAAACGCAGCGACTCCCCTTCCCGGTCGACCGCGATCAGCACTCCGCCCTCGGCGGTAAACTTTACTGCGTTGCCCGCGAGGTTGAACAATACCTGCCTCAGGCGCGCAGGATCGGCGATCACCGCGCCGGGGGTTTCCTCGCCGATGGCGTGCGCAAGGCTGAGGCCGGATTCGGCCGCCCGCGGAGCGAGAATCTCCGCGACGTCCTCGACGAGGGCGCGGGGATCGACCGCTTCCTCGCGCAATTCGAGCTTGCCGGCTTCGAGCCGGGTGAGGTCGAGAATGTCGTCGATCAGGGCCAGCGCATGCCCCGCGCTGGAAGTCACCGCGTCGAGATAGGCGGCCTGATCGGGCGCGAGCCCCGTCTCCTCGAGCAACCGCGCCGCGCCGAGCGCGCCGGACAGCGGCGTTCGTAGCTCGTGGGTGACCGCGGCGAAGAAGACCGACTTGCCGCGCGCCGCCTCGCTTTCTTCGGCGCGGGCGCGGCGCTCCTCGCTGACGTCCCGGCCCACGGCGACCGCCCCGCCGCCAGGCAGCGGCGTCTCTGACCATTCGATGAAGGCCGGACCGGAGCGCATGCGCATCGCCGCGTCATACCGGCGCGCGCCGCCGTCCTCGCCGAAGGCGGGCGCGACTGCGAACCAGCGCCCGACCCAGTCCGAGCGCGTTCCGCCGAACGCCTCCAGAAAGGACCGGTTCACATGGCTGACCCGGCCCTGCCCGTCGCGCACCAGGACGATCTCCGCCATCGCTTCGACCACCGCGCCGATATCGGGCGCAGGCGGCGCGGAGGGACCGGCCTCGCTGTCGTCTGTTTCGTCGATGTCGGCGCGCGGCGTCATGGCTCAGGGTTAACGCCGCCGGCGTTAAGAATTGCTGGACGCGGCGCGAGGGCACAAACGATGCGCACGCCCCCGGCTTCACCCTCAGTCCATGGCGGAGAACGCGCCGGGCCTCGACACCGCCTGACCGGCCGGCCGGGCGCGGCGGCTGGACAAAGCTTCGGCGACATGGATGCGCCGCACGCCGTCCGCGCCGTCGAGATCGGCTATGGTGCGCGCCACCCGAAGGATGCGGTGATAGCCCCGCGCGGTGAGCCCCATCGCCTCGCTCGCCTTGGCGAGCAGCGCGCGGCCCGCCTCGTCGGGCGCGGCGACCCGGTCGAGGATCTCGCCCGAAAGCCTCGCATTGAGCCCGCCGCGCTCGGTCTGCGCCTGGCGGGCGCGGGCGACGCGGGCGGCGGCCTCTTTCGTGCCTTCGGGCGCGGGCGGCAAAGCGAGATCGGCGGGGGTGACGGGCGGCACGTCGATCTGCAGATCGATCCGGTCCATGAGCGGGCCGGAGACGCGGGCCTGATAGCTCTGCGCGCATTTCGGCCCGCGCGCGCAGGCCTGGCCGTTCTCTCCGCCCCAGCCGCAGCGGCACGGGTTCATCGCGGCGATGAGCTGGAAACGGGCGGGGAAGGTGACCCGCTGATTGGCGCGCGCCACCGCGATCTCTCCGGTCTCGAGCGGCTGGCGCAGGCTGTCGAGCACCTGGGGGTGGAACTCCGGCAGTTCGTCGAGAAACAGCACGCCGTGATGGGACAGCGACGCCTCGCCGGGCTTGATCCGCGTGCCCCCGCCCACCATCGCCGCCATCGAGGCGGAATGGTGCGGCGCGCGGTAGGGCCGGGCGCGGGAGAGCCGGCCGCGTTCGAGCAGACCCGCCACGGACTGGATCATGGAGACTTCGAGCAATTCCTTGGCGTCGAGCGGCGGCAATAGGCCCGGCGCGCGTTCGGCGAGCATCGACTTGCCCGCGCCCGGCGGGCCGATCATCAGCATGTTGTGCCCGCCCGCCGCGGCGACCTCGAGCGCGCGCTTGGCGGTCTCCTGCCCGCGCACGTCTGCGAGGTCCTTCACCCCGGCCGGTTCGATCATGTCGCCGGGCGCAGGCCGCGACAGGGCCTGCCCGCCCTTGAAATGGTTGATGAGCTGGATGAGCGAAGCCGGCGCGAGGATCGGCAGATCCCCGCCCGCCCAGGCCGCTTCGGGCCCGCAGGCTTCAGGGCAGATGAACTGCTTGCCCTGTTCGGAGGCCAGCATCGCCGCAGGCAACGCGCCCGGCGCCGGCGCGATGGAGCCGTCCAGCCCCAGCTCGCCCATGGCGAGATATTCCCCGATCTGGTCGGGCGGCAGCACGCCCAGCGCCGCCAGCAGGCAAAGCGCGACCGGAAGATCGTAGTGCGAGCCTTCCTTGGGCCGGTCCGCCGGTGCGAGATTGACGATCACCCGCTTGCCCGGAAGCGACAGTCCGATCGCGGCGAAGGCGGCGCGCACGCGCTCCCGGCTTTCTGCGACCGCCTTATCGGCGAGCCCGACGACGATGAAGGCGTTCTGCCCGCCTGTCAGCTGGGCCTGAACGTCGACAGGCTTTGCGGCGGCGCCGTCGAACGCGGCGGAGGACGTGCGGAAAGACATATCTGTCTCCGTTCACTGACTTTGACTATCGAAACTGCTCCGATGAATGCGCTTATCCACACCCTGCGGAACACTTACGATCAAAACCGGAACGTGAGAAGAACAGATGACCGCCGCAGCGTCAACCCACAGGCGAAAATTCTAGAACGGCATCGCCTCAGGCGCGTCCGCATCCTCCTGCAGCGCCTCGGTTTCGGGCGCAGCGAGCGGCTCGGGCGGAAGCAGGGTCAGCGTTCCGGGCGCAGGCTCGTCCTGCGGCTGCGCGCCGGGTTCGGCGAGCGGCGGCAGCTCGGATGCGAAGGCGGGCGCGGCGTCGGGCCCGCCCTCCAGAACAGGATCGGCGGGCAGGACGGGCCGGCCGCCGGCCGCATCGCAGGCTTCGGCCGCAAGCGCGCCGCGCGCCGGCGGCGCGGAGGTGTCGCCCGGGGTCCGCAACAGATCGACCACGCGCTGCACGCCAGGAACCGTCGCGGCCTGCTGCGCGGCGATGGTGCGTTCGGTGTCGTCGCGCGCGTAGCCGAGCAGATAGACCACGCCTTCGCGGGTCTCGATATTGTAGTTCATGCTGCGCACCACGCGGTCGGAGACAAGCCGCGCGCGCACCTGCTGGGTGATCAGGGCGTCGCGCGCCGCCTGCATGCGGTCGCGGCGTCCGCCCACGGCGATGTCGTTGACGACCTGGCGCACGCTCGGCGCGCTCCAGGTCACGCACTCGGCGTAGATCCGGTCGGTCTGGCGCGGCGCCTGGCCCGACAGAAGCGCGACGCCTTCGGTGATCTCCACGTCGATACCGCCCAGCACATAGCCTTCAGAACGCAGCATGGCCGATTTCACCGCCAGCGAGGCGTTGAAGTCGTCGAGCTGGCGGCCCGCCGAACGCCCCGGCTCGACCGCCGCGCAGGCGCTCAGCGCAAACGCTGCGACGCCGCTGAGAAGGAAAACCGAAATTCGCCGCATGATCTCTCGCGCTCCGATAGCAAGGACGCCCCGCCGCGCACTCTGACGCGGGCGGGATGAAAAAGGGTAAACGCGCGGTTCACCCTTCGCCGCCGGCTCAGATCAGGTCTCGCTCGGCGGCGCTTTCGGCCTCGAACACGCCTGTTTCGTGAACCGGCCAGCGCCAGGGCGCCAGAAGAACGAGGTCGAAACGGGGCTGAAACCGGGCGAAGCGGGGATGGCGCGCCCGCCAGGCCGAGCCCGCCCGCATCAGCCGGGACCGCTGGTGATAGCTGACCGACCAGCGCGCCTCCTCGATGGTTGCGCGCGCCTTCACCTCGACAAAGGCGAGCACATCTCCGCGCAGGCAGACCAGATCGATCTCGCCTGCACCGGTGCGCGCGCGGCGCTCGATCACCCGCCAGCCCTTCAAGGTGAGGAAGAGCGCGGCGAGGGTTTCCGCCCGACGGCCGCTGCGTTCGGCGCGGCGGCGCTCCCGCGAAGGCCGGGCGCTCACCGCACCGCCTCGCGCGGTTGTCTGAAACCGCACGCCCGGTTAGCTTCCACAGCCAGAGGACAGGCGGCGGAACGCGCCGTTCGGAACGAGGGGATCGCGACGGACATGACCTTGAAAGCTTCGCCCATGCGCGCCCTTTCGCCAAGATCGATCGCAAGCTTCGCCGCCGGCGCGCTGGCGCTCGTCCTGGCCGCCTGCGAAACTGCGCCCGGCCCGACGGCGCCGGTGCAGCCCGTGCCCGAAAGCCCCGTGGTCGGCGCGCCGCCCGAGCCGGTCACCGTGCCGGTCGAGCTGGCCGAGCGCGCCTTCACCCCGCCCCATCTGCAAGGCCGGACGATCACGCGGATCGGTCTTCTTCTGCCCTTCACTGCGGACTCCCAGGCCGCCCGCACCGAGGCGGGCCGCATCCTGCGCGCCGCCGAGCTCGCCCTGTTCGAGCGCGCGGGCGAGACCGTCGTGCTGCTGCCCAAGGACACCGGCGGAACCGCGTCTGGCGCGCGCACGGCGGCCGAGTCTGCGCTGTCCGACGGCGCCGATCTCATTCTGGGTCCGCTGTTCGGAAGCTCGGTCACCGCCGCAGGCGCCGTTGCGCGCGAAGGCGGGGCGCCGATGATCGCCTTTTCCACAGACGCCAGCGTCGCGGGCGACGGGGTGTACCTTCTCAGCTTCCCGCCGGGCGAGGAAGTCCGCCGGGTGGTCGAATACGTCGCCGAACAAGGCGCGGACCGGTTCGCCTTCATCGGACCGAACAGCGCCTACGGCCAGGTCGCCTTCGACGCCTACACCAGCGCCATCCAGGATCTTCTGGGCGAAGACCCCGAGCCGGTGACCGTCGAGATCACCGAAACCATCCAGCCGCCTGCCGACGCGCCCGCCGGCGCCGAGCCGCGCGAGCGCACCGTGGAGCGCACCTTCGACCGCGGCCTCGTCGCCTCGGCCTTCTATGACGGCGGGATCAGCGCGATGACCGAGGCGGCCGCCCGGCTCGCCGCGATCGGGGTCGAGACGCTCGACCCGGCCGAGGCCGCCGTGATGAGCCCGCGCAACTGGACGCCCTCGCCGGGCTCGCCCTTCCAGGTCGTGCTGCTGCCCGAGGGCGGGGACGATCTCAGGATGCTCGCTCCGGTGCTGCTCTATGAGGATGTCGACCCGCTTCTGGTGAAGTTCCTGGGTACGGGCCTGTGGCGCGATCAGGCGATGACGCGCGAGCCGGCGCTTCAATACGGCTGGTTCGCCGGGCCCGACCCGACCGCGCGCGAGCGCTTCGAGTCCGTTTATGAAAACGTGTACGGCGACGCGCCCTCGCGGCTGGCCGGGCTTGGATACGACGCCGCGTCGCTGGCCGCCCTGTTCGCCGCGGAAGGCGATTTCAGCCGGGCGCGCCTGACCGACCCTGACGGCTTCGTCGGCGTGGACGGGCTGTTCCGCTTCCGCGAGGACGGCACGATCGAGCGCGGGCTGGCGGTCTACACCGTGCGCCCGAACGGGTTCGACGTGCTCGACCCCGCCCCGCAGCGCTTCGACCTCGACGCGGTGGGCGAACCCGACGACGTCGAGCCTGAAGAAGCGTTCTAGCCCCCTGCCAGCGCGTTTGCGATCCGGTCGGCGTAGAGCCGGCCCGCACCCGTGAGCCTGGCGATCCGGCCGTCCCACTCAAGAAGCCCCTGCGCGGCGAAGCGCGCGGCGGCCGCCTCGTCGACGCCTTGGCCTGTGATCTGACGCACGCGCGCGGCGTCCAGCCCGTCCTCGACCAGGCGCAGCCCCATGAGGATGCGTTCCGCGGCCTCGTCCTCAGCCGACAGGGGTTCGAGGTCCTGAGCGCCGTCTGACCCGGCACGCGCGATATAATCGGCCGGACGCGCCGCCGCGCTCGCGCCCTTTCGGCCGCCCTGATCGGCGCGCCCCCAGCGCGAATGCGCGCCCGGCCCGATCCCGATCCAGTCCTCGCCCTCCCAGTAGAGCCGGTTATGCACCGACTGATCAGCCCGGCTCGCGGCGTGGTTGGAGATCTCGTAGGCGGGACATCCGGCTGCAGCGGTGCGTTCGGCGGTGATCTCGTACATCTCGGCGGCCGCCTCGTCCTCGGGCGGGACGAGCGCGCCGCGGCGGAGTTTTTTATCGAATGCCGTGCCCGGTTCGATGGTGAGCTGGTAAAGCGAGAGGTGTTTCAGCCCCATGCCGAGCGCGCGGCCGAGCTCGTCGCCCCAAGCCTGCGGCGTCTGACCTTCGCGGGCGTAGATGAGGTCGATGGAGACCCGCTCGAACGCCGAGAGCGCCGCCTCGATCGCCGCGAGCCCCTCGCCCGCATCGTGATCGCGGCCGAGCGCCTTCAGGCTGGCGTCGTCGAACGCCTGGACCCCGAGCGACAGGCGCTCGACGCCCGCGCCTGCGAGCCCGGCGAAGCGCACGGCTTCCTTCGGGTTGGCTTCAAGCCCGATCTCCGCGCCCGGCTCGAAGCCGAAGAGCCTGTCGGCCATCTCGATCACGGCGGCGACCTGGGCTGGCGTCATCAGCGAGGGCGTGCCCCCGCCGAAATGAAGGCTCGCGAGCGGTCTCGGTTCGGCCCGGTCCGCCCAGGCCCTGAGATCGTCGAGCATGGCCGCGAACAGCGCCTCGCCGTCCGCGTTCGCCGCCTTGTAGACGTTGAAATCGCAATACGGGCAGATCCGGACGCAATACGGCCAGTGCAGATAAAGGCCGAGCCGCGGGCTCATGCCCCGAAGACGTCCGCGACCAGGAGCCTGAAGGCGTGGGCGCGATGGCTCATGGCGTGCTTCTCGTCCGGATCCATCTCGCCGAAGGTGATGTCGTGGCCGTCGGGCACGAAGATCGGATCATAGCCGAAGCCCTTCTCCCCGCGCGGCGGGAAGGTCAGCGTTCCGCGCACCTCGCCTTCATAGACGCGGGTCTCGCCGTTCGGGTGGACGAGCGCCAGCGCGCAGACGAAACGGGCGGAGAAATCGGTCGCGCCTTTCGATTCGAGTTCGCGGCGGACCTTGTCCATCGCGGCGTAGAAATCGCGCGGCTCGCCCGCCCAGCGCGCCGAATAGATGCCCGGCGCGCCGCCGAGCGCTTCCACTTCGAGACCTGAATCGTCGGCCAGCGCGACCATGCCGGCGTGCTCGGCGCCGGCCTTCGCCTTCAAGAGCGCGTTGCCGATGAAGCTGTCCTCGGTCTCCTCGGGCTCGGGCAGGCCGAGCGAATCGGCGCCTTTCGCGACCAGGCCGAAGGGTTCGATGAGAGCGGTTATCTCCCTGATCTTTCCCGCATTATGGCTTGCGACGGCCCAGCTCTCAGCGGCGGCGAACACGTTCATGCATGGCTCCCTTGCGAGATTGTCATATCGCCTTTCGAAAAATTCATATCGTTTTTCGATAGATTTTTGTTGCGTCCCGATACGAGGTCGTCTACATACAGTCTCGAGGCGGACGGGACACCCCCCGAAACCTCCGGCGACAGACCGGCGAGCAACGACCGGACGCGCCGAAAAGGTTGGTCGACAAGAACGCTAAGGAGAGTATGAGATGGTCAGGTCGAACAATAATGGTCAAGCCGCGATCGCGATGGTCGTGAACCTGGTTCTGGTCGCCGGCGTGATCGCCGGGATCGTCGCCTCGGTCGGCTCGATCACCGCGTAACCGCCGATGACGGTTCAAGGATCGGTCCGTCCCGCCCGCTTCCGGTTTCCCCCGACGGAAGCAAGACGGCAGGGACGGACGATCCGGAACCGGCCCGGCTGAACCCGAGGACGGGGGGAGTATGAGGACGCTCGGACCGGGGTCGCTGGCCTCGATACTCAAGCTCCTTCTGGACGTCGCCTTTTACGTGCTCTGGGCGGTGCTCGGGCTTGCGAGCCTGATCGTCGTCCTGATCGTGTTCGGCGGGCTCTACCGCCTCGCCGGCTTCGGCTCGGCCCTGCCCCGGGGCCTCGAGCAATTCCTTGAAATGGAGATGGTGCTCGCCTTCCCGATGGCGATCGTGGCGCTGGCCGCGCTCATCTTCATCATCGACCGGCTGCGCCGGATCTTCAAAACGCTGATCAACGGCGACCCGTTCGTCCCGGAAAACGCGATCCATCTCAGAGCGATCGCGATCGGGATCGGGGTCTATCAGATCCTCAACTACGCCTCGCACGGCGTGCTCTCACTGGTCTTCACCCTGTCGGGCCGGCCGGTTGAGAGCGGCGCACGCGTGGTCAGCGAGTTCAATCTCAATCTCGGCGCCTGGTTCGCCGTGCTGGCCTTCTTCGTCCTCGCCGAAGTGTTCCGCGAAGGCGCCCGCCTGCGCGACGAACAGAAGCTGACGATCTAGGAGCGGGCCGGAGCCATGCCGATTCGCGTCACCCTGGACCGTATGCTGCTCGAACGGCGCATGAGCCTGACCGAGCTGTGCGACCGGGTGGGCATCACCATGGCGAACCTGTCGATACTGAAGACCGGCAAGGCGAAGGCCGTACGCTTCTCGACGCTCGAAGCGCTGTGCCGCGAGCTCGACTGCCAGCCCGCCGATCTTCTGATCTTCGATCCCGACGGCGAAAGCGAGAACGACGACGGGACGGACTAGCCCAGCGCCTTGCCCCGCATCGCGCACAGATCGGCGACGCCCTTGCGCGCGAGCGCGAAGAGCTCGTCGAACTGGGTCTGCTCGATCGGTTTGTCCTCGGCGGTGGCCTGCACCTCGATCACCCGGCCGTCGGCGGTGAGCACGAAATTCGCGTCGGTCTCCGCCACCCGGTCCTCTTCGTATTCGAGGTCGAGCCGCGCCTCGCCCTTGATGATCCCGCAGCTGACCGCGGCGATCTCGGCGTGGACGGGGTCGGACTTGATGACCTCTTCTTCCACCAGGTACCGGCAGGCGAGCTTCAGCGCGAGCCAGGCGCCGGTGATCGAGGCGGTGCGCGTGCCGCCGTCGGCCTGAAGCACGTCGCAGTCGATGAGGATCTGCCGCTCACCCAGCGCCTTGAGGTCGATCGCTGCGCGCAGCGACCGGCCGATCAGGCGCTGGATCTCCTGGGTGCGGCCCGACACCTTGCCGGAGGTGACTTCCCGTCGTGTGCGGGTGTGGGTGGCGCGCGGCAGCATGGCGTATTCCGCCGTCACCCAGCCCTTTCCCTGACCGCGCAGCCAGGGCGGCGTGGTCTCGTCCACGCTGGCGGTGCACAACACGTGCGTGCCGCCCATCTTCACAAGGCACGAGCCTTCGGCGTAGGGGCTGAACCCGGTCTCGAAGCTCACGGGGCGCAGGGCGTCTGTCGCACGGCCGTCGGGGCGCATGGCGGTCTCCATCTGTTTTCTCGCCCCCCGCCTTAGCCCAGAGCCGGGCGGGCGTGAAGCGCGCTGGCGATTGCAAGCCGGCGCGGGCGCGACTAACTCTTGAGATCATGTATGAAACGCCCCGATCGCCCAGTCTCGCCGAGCTCGATCAGCGGTCCCGGCGCATTTTCCGGGAGCTCGTCGAGACGTATCTGTCGACCGGCGAGCCGGTCGGCTCGCGCACGCTGTCCAAGCTGCCGGGCCTGGGTCTGTCGCCGGCCTCGATCCGCAACACCATGGCCGATCTGGCGTCAGCCGGGCTTCTGACCGCGCCGCACTCCTCGGCCGGACGTTTGCCCACGCACGCCGGATTGCGCCTGTTCGTCGACGGGCTCTTGCAGATCGGCGATCTGGAAAGCGGCGAGCGAAAGGATATCGAGGACCGGGTCGCGGCCGCGGGCCGCCGCCCTGAAGAGGTGCTGTCGGAAGCCTCGACGCTTCTCTCCGGCCTCGCCGGCGGGGCGGGCCTGGTCGCCTCGCCGGAAACCGACGCGCCGCTGCGCCATGTCGAGTTCGTTAATCTCGGCCCCGGCGAAGTGCTGGCGGTGATGGTCACCGAGACCGGCCAGGTCGAAAACCGGCTGATGAAGGCGCCGTCCGGCCTGCCGCCGGCGGCGCTGATCGAGGCGGGCAATTTCCTTTCCGCGCGGCTGCGCGGCCGGACGCTGGCCGAAGCGCTGAAAGAAATCGGCGCAGAGATCGCGGAGAAGCGCGCCCAGCTCGACGGCGCGGCGGCGAGCCTGATCGAACAGGGGCTTGCGGACTGGGGCGGGCCGGACAATCGCAATCTGATCGTGCGCGGCCAGGCGCGCCTTCTTGAAAGCGTGCAGGCGGTCGAGGACCTCGAACGCGTCCGCCTGCTGTTCGACGACATCGAACGCAAGGAAGGCCTGCTCGCGCTTCTGGACGAGGCCCGGGCCGGTCAGGGCGTGCGCCTGTTCATCGGCTCGGAAAACCCGCTGTTTTCGCTGTCGGGATCGAGCGTCATCGTCGCGCCCTATCGCGACCGGGAGAACCGGATCATCGGCGCGATCGGCGTGATCGGCCCGACCCGATTGAACTATGCGCGCGTCATTCCGCTGGTCGATTACACCGCCCAGGTCGTCGGCCGGCTGATCGGCGCGCCGCGCTGACCCTTGACGTTTGAGCTTTGCGACTTGATCTAGCCAGCCATGACCCAGGACCGTTCGAATTCCGAAACCCGCGCGGACGCGCAAACCGAAGACCCCGCGGCCAGCGAGGCGGCGCGCACCGGCGCGGATGCGCCCCTGCCGCCTGAAGACACGCCCGAAGGCCCGGTCGGCGCGGACGCCGATCCCGAAGCCCCCGTCGAGGACGCGGCCGCCGCGGGCGCCGCGCCCGACCCGGCCGAGGAGGCCGGCAAGCTGAGAGACCAGCTGCTGCGTGCGCTGGCCGAAGTGGAGAACACCAAGAAGCGCGCCGCGCGTGACGTGAAGGACGCCCGCGAATACGCCGTGGCCGGTTTCGCGCGCGACATGCTGGACGTGGCCGACAATCTTTCCCGCGCGCTTCAGAGCGTGTCGGACGAAGCGAAGCAAAGCGCCGGCCCGGCGCTTCAGACGCTTCTTGAAGGCGTCGAGCTGACCGAACGGCGGCTGTCGAGCGCGCTTGAACGCCACGGGGTGAAGAAGGTCGAGCCCAGGCCCGGCGATCCCCTCGACCCCAACCGTCACCAGGCCGCCGCCCAGGTCCCTGCCGATCAGCCCAAGGGCGCGATCGCCCACGTGATGCAGCCCGGCTACGTCATCGGCGAGCGCACCTTGCGCGCGGCGATGGTCGTGGTCAGCGCCGGGCCGGCCGAGGGCGGCGAGAAAGCGCCTCAGGACAAGCCCGAGCCGCCGAAAACCGGCGGCGGGGTGGATGTCAGCGCCTAGACATTTTGCAAACGCCTGCAACAAGGGCGGCCCGGCGGGCCGCCCTTTTCGATTCTGCCGGGGTTCGGAACCTAGATCGATTTCGGTCGATTCTGATCGCCCGATATCGCCCCAGGTCTGTGTATTATCGCCTTTTCGAACCGCGAAACCGGTTCCCACTTTCGCTGAAAAGCCTCTAGCGGCGCGGCGCGGTGCGCGGCTCGCCGTTCTGCCAGTAGGTGGCGCCGTTGCGGTAGTCCTCGTACCAGTACCGGCCTGAATACTGGTCGTAGTACAGGTCCGAATGGTTCGGGTTGTTGCGGTCCCAGCCGCAGCCGCCGGGCTGGCGGCAGCCGATGACCGCGCCGGCCGCAGCGCCCAGGCCCGCGCCGATGAGCGCGCCGGTGCCCGCGTCGCCGTCGCCGACATTATTGCCGATGATCGCGCCGGCCACGGCGCCAGCGCCGGCGCCGACCGCCGCGCCGCGCACGCCCTGATTGGTCGCACAGGCGCTCAGCGCCAGCGGGACAGCGGCGAGAAGAACGAGTTTGCGGACCATCATGAGCCTCCTTTGACGTCTCGCGTGCACCCTGGCGCGCCGCTCGGCTGCGCCGGGATGGCTCTTATTCAGGCAGATGCTGGCTGAATTGAGGCTGAACGGTTCACCCGCCTCAAGGTCAGATTGATCCGGCCCGGCCGCCAGTCATCGGGCAATAGCGTGCTCGTGCCCGGATAGATCCGGTCAACGCCGTGATAGGCCCGGCGCGCCGCGCCTGCGAGCACGACCACGTCGCCGCTCGACACCATGAACGAGCCGGTCGACCCGCCCCGCGCCGTCCCGCCGAGCCGGAAGCGCGCCCGGTCGCCCAGGCTCACCGAAACCACCGGCGCGTTCGCCTCGCACTCGTCATTGTCGACATGGAGCCCCATGCGCGCGTCCGGCCCGTACCAGTTCACAAGGCAGGCCTCGGGCGGATCGGGCCAGCCGGCCACAGCGTCCCAGAGATCGAGCAGCGCCTGCGGCATGGCCGGCCAGGGCGCGCCTGTCACCGGATGGGCCGGCTCGTAGCGATAGCCCTTCTCCTTGTCGGTCACCCAGCCCAGCGGGCCGAAATTGGTCATCCGCACGCTGAGCGGCGCGCCCGTGCGCGGCATGGACGGGCGATAGAGCGGGCTTTGCGCAACGCCTGCGAGCACCTCGTCCACGAGCGCGGCCTGGGCGCTGCGGGAGAAGTATTGCGGCAGCAGGCGGAAGCCGGACGGCGGGGTGAAAGCGCTCATGGCGCAAAACTGACGTCCGGACCGGGCCGCGTCGACAGGCTTTTCACCGCGCCGCGTTTCGGCGCATGGTTTCGCCCATGCTGCTGTTCGTCCTGCAAGTCTTTCACACCCTGGTTTTCATCGCCGCGATTTCGTGCCTGGCCGTGCTGTGGGTCTACGCGCTCACCGGCCGGCTCGCGCGCCTGGCGCCCTGGGCGCTCGGCTTCCCGGTGGCGATCTTCGCCGGGGTGATGATCAACGGCGAGTGCGTGCTTCAGACCTGGGCGAAGCGGCTTTCAGGGATCGAGGAAGGCTGGGCCCGCGACATCCTGTTCCTGCCCGAGGCGGTGGCGCTTTCCACCATCCCGGTCTGCGTGCCGGTTTTCGCGGTCACCCTGCTGGTGGTGGCGGCGCGCTTTATCGGCCCGCGCGTCATCGCCCGGATGCGGCCGCCCGCAGGCCCGTCGCGCGGGTAATTCCCCCGCAGGCCTTGCGCCCTCATTCGCGCCTTCCTAAATCGCCCCGTGACGCACGCGGACATCAAACCTGCGTGAGATTCGAGCATTTTCGCCCGGTCCGCCGGGCGCGATTTGGAAGTTGAAACGCGAGCCAGACGGGGGGCGGTCCCCGAGAAAGCCGGACGCTTCGGGTCCGGACGCTCCGCCCGCCCCGCCGCACAAGGGAGACACGCACGCGATGAGCAAGGTTATCGGCATCGACCTGGGGACCACCAACTCCTGCGTCGCCGTCATGGACGGCGACCAGGCCAAGGTCATCGAGAACGCCGAAGGCATGCGGACCACCCCGTCCGTGGTCGCCTTCACCGAGGACGGCGAGCGCCTGATCGGCCAGCCCGCCAAACGCCAGGCGGTGACCAATCCCGACCACACCTTCTTCGCCATCAAGCGCCTGATCGGCCGGACCATGAACGATCCGACCGTGAAGAAAGACAAGGACATGGTGCCCTACGCCATCGTCGAGGGCGCCAACGGCGACGCCTGGGTGCAGGGCCGCGACAAGAAGTACGCGCCGTCGGAGATTTCCGCCTTCATCCTTCAGAAGATGAAGGAGACCGCGGAGTCCTATCTCGGCGAGAAGGTCGAGAAGGCCGTCATCACGGTTCCCGCCTACTTCAACGACGCCCAGCGCCAGGCCACCAAGGACGCCGGCAAGATCGCCGGGCTCGAAGTGCTGCGCATCATCAACGAGCCGACCGCCGCGGCGCTGGCGTACGGCCTGGACAAGGGCGACAGCCGCACCATCGCGGTCTACGACCTGGGCGGCGGCACGTTCGACGTCTCCATCCTGGAGATCGGCGACGGCGTGTTCGAGGTGAAGGCCACCAACGGCGACACCTTCCTGGGCGGCGAGGACTTCGACCTTCGCATCGTCGACTATCTCGCCGACGAGTTCAAAAAGGACCAGGGCATCGACCTGCGCAAGGACAAGCTCGCCCTGCAGCGCCTGAAGGAAGAGGCCGAGAAGGCCAAGAAGGAGCTGTCGAGCGCGTCCTCGTATGAAGTGAACCTCCCCTTCATCACCGCCGACGCGTCGGGCCCGAAACACCTGAACCTGAAGCTTTCCCGCGCCAAGCTCGAGAGCCTGGTCGAGGATCTGGTCAAGCGCACCATCGAGCCGTGCAAGAACGCGCTCAAGGACGCCGGCGTCTCCGCCTCGCAGATCGACGACGTGGTGCTGGTCGGCGGCATGACCCGCATGCCCAAGGTGCAGGAGGCGGTCAAAGCCTTCTTCGGCAAGGAGCCCCATCGCGGCGTGAACCCCGATGAAGTCGTGGCCATGGGCGCGGCGATCCAGGCCGGCGTGCTTCAGGGCGACGTCAAGGACGTGCTGCTTCTGGACGTGACCCCGCTCTCGCTCGGCATCGAGACGCTGGGCGGCGTGTTCACCCGCCTGATCGACCGCAACACGACCATCCCGACCAAGAAGAGCCAGACCTTCTCCACCGCCGACGACAACCAGACCGCCGTGACGATCCGGGTGTTCCAGGGCGAGCGCGAGATGGCTGCGGACAACAAGCTGCTGGGTCAGTTCGACCTGGTGGGCATTCCGCCCGCCCCTCGCGGCATGCCGCAGATCGAGGTCACCTTCGACATCGACGCGAACGGCATCGTGAACGTCTCGGCCAAGGACCAGGCGACCGGCAAGGAACAGGCGATCCGCATCCAGGCCTCGGGCGGCCTGTCTGACGAAGACATCGAGAAGATGGTCAAGGACGCCGAAGCCAACGCCGAGGCCGACAAGAAGCGCCGCGAACTCGCCGACGCGAAGAACACCGCCGAGGCGATGGTTCACCAGACCAACGCCCAGCTCAAGGAGTTCGGCGACAAGGTGAGCCCGGCCGACAAGGAGGCCATCGAGGCCGCGGTCAAGGACCTCGAAGGGGTCAAGGACGGCGAGGATCTCGAAGCCATCCAGCAGAAGACCCAGGCCCTTCAGCAGGTCGTCATGAAGCTGGGCGAGGCGATCTACGCCGCCCAGCAGGCCGGCGGCCAGGCGCCTGAAGGCGAAGAGGCCTCCAAGGAAGACGAAGGCGTCGTCGACGCGGAATTCACCGAGGTGAAGGACGACGAGGACGACGACAAGAAGAAGAGCGCCTAAGGCGGTCTTCCTCGCGATACCCGCGGCCCCGTCCCGACCACCGGGGCGGGGCCGCATCGCTTCAGCCGGTGACCGCCCTCCCCGCCTGCCGGTACTGAAGCATTGATATCCGGGTCCGCGCCGACCTCGCTCCCTCCCCCTCGGGGGAGGGTCCGGGGTGGGGGGCACGAGACCTTTCAGCCGAGGCGGCCACGCATGACCCGCCGCCACCCCACCCCGGCCCTCCCCTCGAGGGGAGGGAGAGCTCTAAAAGCCTTTCGATCCGATATGGGGGAGAGGCCGTAGGGAAGCTGGACGAAAAACGCATGAGCAAGCGCGATTATTACGAGGTTCTGGGCGTCGCGAAGGGCGCGGACGGGGGCGCGATCAAGAGCGCCTATCGCAAGCTCGCGATGAAATACCATCCCGACAAAAACCCCGGCGACGCCGAGGCCGAGGCCAAGTTCAAGGAAGTCGGCGAGGCCTATTCGGTGCTGTCGGACGCCGACAAGCGCGCCGCTTACGACCGCATGGGCCACGCCGCGTTCAGCCAGGGCGGCGGCGGTCAGGGCCCGTTCGGCGGCGGCGGATTCGGCGGCGGCTCGGCGGCCGATTTCGCCGACATTTTCGAACAGGTCTTCGGCGACGCCTTCGGCATGGGCCGCGGGCGCGGCGGCGGCCGGCGCTCCGGTCCTGCGCGCGGCGCGGACCTGCGCTACGACATGGAAATCAGCCTGGAAGAAGCCTTCCACGGCAAGGACGCGGAGATCCGGGTTCCGACCACCACCGACTGCGGCCGCTGCGGCGGCGACGGTGCGGAGCCGGGCACCGGCGTGACCAAATGCGACACCTGCGGCGGCGCAGGGCGAATTAGGCGCACCCAGGGCTTCTTCACCATGGAGCAGACCTGCCCGACCTGCGGCGGGCGCGGCCAGTATGTCGAGACCCCCTGCCAGGAGTGCGACGGGGTGGGCCGGGTGCGCAAGATGCGCGATCTCAGGGTCCAGATCCCCGCCGGCGTCGAGGACGGCATGCGGATCCGCCTCGCCGGCGAAGGCGAGGCGGGCGCGCGCGGCGGGCCGCGCGGCGACCTCTACATCTTCATCTCGGTCCGGCCTCACGAGATTTTCGAGCGCGACGGGCCCAATCTTTATTGCCGCGCCACCGTTCCGATGGTCACCGCCGCGCTCGGCGGCGAGATCGACGCGCCGACCATCGAGGGCGGCAAGGTGCAGATCCGCATCCCCGAAGGCGCGCAGACCGGCGAACGCATGCGCCTGCGCCAGAAGGGCATGGCCAAGCTCAACGGCGGCGGCGCGCGCGGGGAAATGTTCGTCGAGCTCTTCGTCGAGATCCCCCGCAAGATGACCGACCGGCAGAAAGAACTGCTGCGCGAGTTCTGCGAGATCTCCGGGGATGGCTGCCACCCCGAAAGCGACGGCTTCTTCAAGAAGGTCAGGCGCTTCTGGGACGACGTCCGCGGCGACGACGACGCGAAGACGGGGGCCTAGTCGAAGCGGCGGCCGCCGCGCGCCCGGCCTGCGCCCTACTCCTCGAATATACGCGAGCGCGCCCACTCCGCCTCGTCCGGGCTGGCGATATCGCTGACAGCGGTGAGGAACCTCTCCGTGCTCATCACTTGGCCGGACAGGGTGGCGCGCAGCACGGCGTCGAGCGCGTCGCGCCCGACACGGGCTTCGAGATCGGCGAGAAAGATCGGCCCCTTGTTGTAAAGCGCGGCGTGGCTCGCCCGCCCGGCGCCCGAGAGCGGTCCGGAGCCGGCCATGCGTGCCCGCGCGAGCGCCTCCATCTCTGCGCGGACGTCCGGGCCGAACGCGGTCTCCATGTAGCGCCAGGCCGCGTATTCGGCCGGCGATTCGATCAGCCAGTGATCGTCCGGCGAGCCTATGGGCGCGGAGAACCACGAATGGGCGAACTCGTGGGAGACATAGCCGGCGAGATGGCGCTCAGTGTCGCTGGTCTCCAGGTCCATGACCATATATCCGATCCGGGCGTATCCGCCGGAGAGGTCGCGATCAACGAGCGCGATGCGGGTTTCGGCGATCTCCGGAGGGCCGAACAGGCCTTCAAACAGCGCCAGCGACGCCGAGCCGTGACGGGAAAGAATCGCGAGCTGAGGCACGTCGAGATCGTGCGCGCAAAATGTGAGGGCCCCGGCCTCGCGGCAGGCGTAGTCCGGCGCAGCGAAGAGGGCGAGGTCGAGATCGGGCGTCCGGCGGTGTATCCGCCACGTCCCCTCGTCCACTTGTACGACGTCCCCGGGCGCGATCAGCGTCCAGTCGGCCGGCAGTCCGGTGATTTCGGCGGCGACCGAATAGCCCTCGCTGAAGGAAGCATGGACCGGCAGCCACATCGAGTTTGCGGACAGCTCGACCGCGTCCTGGGAGATGCGATCGAGCGGAAAGGCCATGACGTCGCGGCTCAAAACGCCCTGATAGGAAAACCGCGCCGTGAGCATCTCGTCTGGATCGCCGTCTGAGTCCCGCCGCAGAAGCTGAAGCCCGCCCTGCGGGCCGGGGACGGGCGCGAGACCATCCTGCGCCTGCGTAACGGCCAGCGCCGCGTTGATTACCCAGCCCTCCGCCCAGGCGCTTCTGGGGGCTGTGAGCACGGCGTCGGCTTGAACCAGCTCCCGTGCGACGTCGATCTCGACAACGAGTTCGAGATGCGGTGTTACAGCAGCCTGCCCGGCGTTCGGTGCGTGACCGCATCCCGCCGCGATGGCGAGCACGGCGGCGGCCGACGGCGTGATTTTCATGAGCCTGCCCCTTCACGATCAATCCGGTCATGAGATGCAGCCCGTAAGCCGGGCGGATGCATCGAGCCCTCTGGCGTGCGCGAAGCGTTACCGCTTTCTTCACCACGTCTGCGATGAGATGACCGGCTGGAGGAGCGCGTCATGGCCGAACTCTTGAAAGTGTGTGTCGCCGGGGTGTCCGGACGGCTGGGCCGGCGGATCGCCGCCGAGCTGGCCGCGCGCGAGGAGACCGCGCTGTCGGGCGGGATGGTGAGCGCGGACTCGCCGCATCTCGGCGCTGACCTGGGCGAGTTCACCGGCGCGGGCTGGGCGGGAATCCCCACCAAGGTCGCGCTCGAAGACGCGTCCGCCGGCGCGGGCGTCGTCATCGACGTCACCGCGCCCAAGGTCACGGTCGCCATCGCCGAGCGGCTGGCGAAGAGCCGCGGGCCGGCCTTCGTAACAGGCACGACCGGGCTCGACGCCGATCAGCAGGCCGCGCTCCACGAGGCTGCGAAATCCATTCCGGTGCTGCAGGCGAGCAATTTCTCTCTCGGCGTCGCCGTGCTCGAGCGCCTCGTTGCGGAGGCCGCGCGCGCGTTGAGCGCCGAGCAGTTCGATCTCGAGATCACCGAGACCCATCACCGCAAGAAAGCCGACAGCCCGTCGGGCACGGCGATCAGCCTGGGACAGGCCGCCGCGCGCGGCCGCGATCAGGTGTTCGAAAAAGTCGCGGCATTCGAGCGGCCCCGTCAGGGCGGATCGCGCCGGACCGGCGAGATCGGCTTCGCCGCCTCGCGCGGCGGCGGGGTGGTCGGCGAACACGCGGCGCGCTTCATCTCCGACTTCGAGGAAGTCACGATCGCCCATCGCGCCTTCGACCGGGGCATCTTCGCCCGCGGCGCGGTCGAGGCCGCGCTCTGGCTCGCAGGCAAGGAGCCGGGCTTTTACACCATGCAGGATCTGGTGAAGGGCTGAGGGGCGGGCGGCCCGTCCCCGAACGAAGCCATCACTCCCTCCCCTTGATGGGGAGGGTCCGGCCGAAGGCCGGGGGTGGGGTGAGGATCGTAGAGCGCTGAAACCTGCAGACGCCGACGCTCCCCACCCGACCCGAGGCTCCGCCTCGGGCCACCCTCCCCACAGAGGGGGAGGGAGTAAGGCGCTGCGATTGCTGGAACGTCGGAACGTAAAGCCGAACCGTCACTCCCTCCCCTGGATGGGGAGGGTCCCCCCGCAGGGCGGGGGTGGGGTGAAGATCGTAAGGCGCCGGAACCTGCAACCGCTGGCGCTCCCCCACCCGTCTCGGCGCTACGCGCCGATCCACCCTCCCCACAGAGGGGGAGGTATTTCCCGGCTGAGCCTTTCACGCCGTGCCGAACAGCTCCAGCTGGCGGGCGTCCAGGGCGGGGTCGGCGAGCGGGCCGCGCAAGCGGTTGCGCGAGAGCGTGCGCACCGGCGGGGGCGCGACGACCGGCTCGCCGGCGTTGACCGACAGGCCGAGATCGCCGGCCTTGGAGCGGATCGCCGCATCGGGGCGTCCGAGCTTGAGACTGATCAGCCGCAACGGCGCGCCGCGGCGAGCGAGATCGCGCAGCGCAGCCAGATCCTCGCGCCGCCAGCGCTTGCCGGCGTTTCGGGCGTATCCTTCAGATTTATGAGCGTGACCCATGGTTCCGCCTTTCGTTCCGAGAATTGGAACATAAGCGGAACAAGTGAGCCGGTCAAGCCGGTGTTCCGCGATCGTTCCATTGTTAACGAACGCAGACAGCACTCCGAGAGTTGCTTATTCGTGGACGGACAAGCGGCCGTCGTCGACGGCGGCAGCCCAGGCGCCTGAAGCGCATTCTTCTCGCCGCCGCCGCTGCGATCGGTGTCTCTGCGGCCGCCTTCGCCGAAGGCCCGGAGGGTCAGACCTTCGACCTTCTCGAAGGCGAAAAAGCCTCCACGATCGTGTTCGATTCCGAAGGCGGCTACACGCTGACCTCCGGCGAAGACACCGTGACCGGGACCTTCACCTACGCCGAGGGCGAGCTTTGCGTCACCCCGGCCGCTGAAGGCGCGGAAACCCTCTGCGGCGCCTGGACCGATCTTGAGATCGGCGAATCGGCCACCTCGACCGAATGGACCGAGGACGGCGCGGAACTGGTGATCACCCGCGTGTCGTAAGACCGCCGCTTCACCCTCGCTGAACAACCGCCCCGCGCCCCTCTCCGCGGGGCGGTTTTGTTTTCGGGCGTAGCGCAACGCGCGCCGCAGAGGCGGGTTCCACGTCACTTGGCGGAAATTATATCCTTCGTAAAAACAGGATCTTGGTGCCTTTCAGCGCGCCTCTGTGACAGAAATGTAAAATTCCGCTTTTCATCCGGGCCCGGACGTATTACGGTTATGTGACTGTTGGGTGACAGAATCATAACAAGAGTCAGAGCGGCGCGGCGGCGCTCACCCATCCGCCCTCCGCCGCTCCTCCCGCAATGAGGAGACCCGTGATGAAATTTGCAAAGCTGACCGCGCTGGCCGGCGTCGCCGCCGCGCTGTGCGCCGCTCCGGCGCTCGCCGACACCCCGACCTTCGAGTTCCGTGTCGAACGCGCGAGCCTGACGTCCGAAGCCGAGACCCGCGACGCCTATCGCCGACTCGGCGCCGAGGCGGCGCGCTATTGCCACGCGCTCGACCTTCAGGACACCAACGCCACCGCGCGCTGCCGGATCGACGTCGTCGAGAACGTGGTGCAGGCCGTCGGCCACGACGCGCTGAGCTTGGTGCACCGTGAAGCCATGCGCGAAACCATGATCGCCGACGCCCGCTGACATTCAGCGTCGTCGCCGATCGGCGCGAGACGGCCCGCCCCCGCCCCGGGGCGGGCCTTTTTCGTATCAGCCGGTCTGAAGCTTCTTGAAGAACTCGAACACCTTGCCGTAGGGCGGCGCGACCAGGCGCGAGGGATGCCAGACCGGCGCCTCGAACACGGCGCGCTCATGGGTGAAGGTCAGAAAGCCGTATTCGCCGTGATAGGCGCCCTGCCCTGATGCGCCGACCCCGCCGAAAGGCAGGTCCTCGACGCTGAGATGCAGCATGGGCACGTTCACCGCCGCCCCGCCCGACATCGTCCGCGACAGGAAGCGGCGGGCGATCTGCTTTGATCTGGAGTAGACGTAGAGCGCCAGCGGCCGGTCGCGCTCGTTGACGAAGCGGGCGGCGTCCTCGAGCCCGTCATGGCCGCGCACCGGCAGGACCGGACCGAAGATTTCCTCGGTCATCAGCTTCGTGTCGAGCGGGGGATCGATGACAACGGTGGGCGGGAAGATGCGGGTGTTGCCCGCCTTCGCCGGATCGAACTCGGCCTGCAGCACTTTCGCGCCCTTCGACCGGGCTTCCTCCACCATCTCGCCCAGGCGGGCGTGATGGCGCTCCGAGACGATCGCGGTGTAGTCCGCGTTGGCGGCCGGGTCGGGCCACATGGTTGTGGCCTCGGCGATCACCGCCTCGCCGAATTTCGCTTCGGACCCCTTGGGCACGAGCGCGTAGTCCGGCGCGACGCAGGTCTGCCCGGCGTTGAAGAACTTGCCCCAGGCGATGGTCTTCGCCGCCTCTCCGAGCTTGAAATCGCCCGCGATCACGGCCGGCGACTTGCCACCGAGTTCCAGCGTGACCGGCGTCAGGTTTTCAGCTGCGGCCTTGGCGACGAGCCGGCCGACATGGGTCGAACCGGTGTAGAACAGATGGTCGAAGGGCAGCGCGGTGAAGGCCTGGGCCACGTCAGGCCCGCCCTCGATCACGCTCACATGATCCTCGCTGAACAGCTCGCCGAGCGTCTCTTTGAGGAGCCGCGCGGTGGCGGGGGTGAATTCGCTGGGCTTGATCATCGCCCGGCAGCCGGCGGCCAGCGCGGCGACGAGGGGGGCGAGCGCCAGCTGCATGGCGTAGTTCCAGGGCGAAACGATGCCGACCACGCCCTTGGGCTCGCGGCGGACATAGGCGGTGCCCGGCGCCATCGTCATCGGCACGGGCTTTCTTTTCGGCGCGGTCCAGCGGGTCAGGTGCTGGCGAGCGTGCTTGGCGGTGGCGATGGTGAACCCGGCCTCGGCGATCGCGGTTTCGGCGTGGCTCCTGCGGCCGAAATCGGCGTCGATGGCGCGCGCGAAATCGTCCTGGCGCGCCTTCACCATCTCCTCGATCTTTTTCAGATCCGCCTTGCGCTGATCGATCGGGCGATGGCGCTCGGCCTCGAAGGCGCGCTTCTGGGCGGCGAAGAGGGTGTGCATGCGATCGAGCTCGGCGTGCGAACCGGGGCTTTCTGCGGTCTCGGCGGTCATATCGGAGGCTCCCTGGTTCAGGCGGAGAGGATCATGTCGGCCGCGCGCGTGGCGACCATGATGGTGGGCGCGTTGGTGTTGCCGCCGACGACGCGCGGCATGACCGAAGCGTCCACGACGCGCAGCGCCTCGATCCCGCGCACCCGGCACTGGGGATCGGTCACGGCGAGCTCTCCCGAGCCCATCGCGCAGGTCGAGGTGGGATGATAGAGCGTTTCAGCACGCGCACGCACCTCGGCTTCGAGATCGGCCCGGCTCCCGTCGGTCGAGACCGGGAGATCGAGGCTCTTGAACTCCCCGTCGAACGCGTCCGACAGAAGAATGTCGCGCGCGATCTCGAGGCAGTCGACCATCACCGCGACGTCTTCCTCGGCGTCGAGATAGTGGGGGTCGATGACGACCGGATCGCGCGGATCGGCGCTCGCCAGCGTCAGCCGGCCGCGGCTCTTCGGATACAGGTGACAGGCGTGAAGGCTCATGCCGTGGCCGGTCAGCGTCTCCATGCCGTGCGGGCTCGCGAGCGCGGGAATGAAGACGAGCTGGATGTCAGGCAGGTCGCCCGCCCGGCTCGATTTCACGAAGCCGCAGCCCTGCACCGGATTGACGGTGAAATTGCCCGTCCCCGTCGCCGCCCATTGCAGCACGTCCCGGGCCGTGGCGGGAAACTTGCGCAGCGAATAGCCCACCGACGTGGCCTTCTTCGTGCGCGCCCGGGCCATGATGTCGAGATGGTCCTGCAGGTTCTCGCCCACGCCGGGCAGGTCGTGCTCGACCGAAATCCCGTGCTCGCGCAGATGATCGGCCGGGCCGATCCCTGACAGCATCAAAAGGTGGGGCGAATTGAGCGCGCCGCCCGACAGGATCACCTCCTTGGTGGCGATCACGTCCTGGACCTCGCCGCCGGACTCGATCTGAACGCCGGTGGCGCGGCCGTTCTCGACGATGACCTTCAGGACCAGCGCGTCGGTGACGACGGTGAGGTTGGGCCGCTGCATGGCGGGTTTCAGAAACGCGTCGGCGGCCGAGCAGCGCTTGCCGCCCTTCTGGGTGACCTGATAGACGCCAAAACCCTCCTGGCTCGCGCCGTTATGGTCGGGGTTTTCGGGAATCTGACGGCGGCGGCAGGCCTCGAAATACATCTCGGTCAGCGGGTTGAGCGGGGCGATGTCCTTGACGTTCAGCGGCCCGTCCTTGCCGTGCCAAGGCTCGCCGTGGTTCTCGTTGTGCTCGACGCGCTTGAACGCCTCCAGCGCCGCCTCGCCCGACCAGCCTTGCGCGCCGTGGACCGACGCCCACTCGTCGTAATTCTCGAGCGCGCCGCGCATATAGTGCATGGCGTTGATCGAGCTCGAGCCGCCCAGGGTCTTGCCGCGCGGCCAGAACAGCTTGCGATCGTTGAGGTTTTTCTGCGGCTCGGTCCAGTAGTTCCAGTTGATCTTCTGATCGGTGATCGTGAACTGGAGCAGCATCGGGGTCTTGATGTTGGTCTTGTCGTCCCGGCCGCCGGCTTCGAGCACGCAGACCTGGTGCTCGCCGCTCGCGCTCAGCCGGTCGGCGAGCACGCAGCCCGCAGACCCCGCCCCGACGATCACGTAATCGAACACGTCGCTCATCGGCCCGGCGCCTCGCTGCCGGCTTCAGGGTCGGACTCCGACGGCGGTTCGGGCGCGCCGTCCTCCTCGGGCGCGGTGATCGGCCGCGCGCGCACCGCCTCGCGCAAGGCGTCGAGCTCGGCTTCGGGCCGGGCGTCGAGCGGGCTTATATGCTCGGCGATGGCGCGGAAGACGGCGGCGGCTTCGAGCGCGATCTCGCCCCAGTTTTCATCACCCGCGTTCTGGGCGATCACCACGCCGCGGCGGGTGTCCACCCAGACATACTGGCCGTAGACGCCGGCGGCGTAGAACTCCCCGTCATACCCTTCGGGCACCCAGAAATGCATGGCGTAGCCGCGCCCCGGATAGGGCGTCGCGCCGGGCTCCTGGAAGGGCCGGGAGGGCGCGGTCCAGGACGGGATGAAGCCTTCGGGCAGCATGCGCTCGCCCTCCCAGACGCCGCCCACGCGCCAGAATTCGCCCAAGCGCGCATAGTCCGCGCTGGTGGCCTGAAGGCAGCAATACCCGATCGCGATTCCGTCCTCGCCAGCCACGTTCTGAAGCCAGCTCGCCTCGCCGGTCATGCCCAGCGGGGTCCAGATCTTCGCCTCGACGATCTCGGCCAGCCGCTCGCCATAGATCCCGCGCACGACCGCGGCGAGGACGTGGGAGTTGGGGCTGGTGTAGTGCTGGTCCTCGCCCGGCGTACGATCACGCTCGATCTCGCCGACCATGGCGTCGACGTCCCGGCCCATGATGAAGGCGTTGAAGAAGAGCGGGCGGACGTCGGACGGCGCGTCGGGGCTGTACTCCTCATTGAAGTCCATGCCTGCGCTCATCATCAGAAGATGGCGCAGGCTGGTCGCGCCGTAGTCCGTGCCGGCGAACTGGGGCGCGTATTTTTCGGCCGGGTCCTCGAGGCTCTCGATCCGCCCCTCTTCGAGCGCCATGGCGACGAGACTTGCGACCACCGATTTGGCCACCGACCAGCTGGTGAAGCGGGTGTCCGGGCCGGCGCCATGGAAGAAGGCCTGCTCGACGATCACCCCGTCGCGCAGCACCGTAACACCGGTGACCTCGGCGCGCTCGAAATAGCTTTCGAGATCGCGGGTCTCGCCGTCGAAGACATAGGTCTGCGGCAGGCTCGCCTCGGCGCGCGGCAGGGGTTCGGGATCGCCGGGCTCGATCGGGGTCGAGGGCAGGATCTCGTCCATGCGCTGGAAGGTCACGGGATAGGCGTCAGGATCGTCGAGCGCGGTGATCTGCGCAGGCGAATAGGGCGACCAGGGCCTGAACCACCACAGTGCGAACGCCAGAACGGCGGCGATCACCACGGCCAGAACGCCGATACCGATGCGCTTGATCAAGACGCGCCCTCCCGATGTGACGCCCGGCCGTACGATGCGGCGCGAGTCGTTCGTTCGGAAAGTGAACACCTTTCAGGCCGGGCTGTCACCCGGCCACGCCCTCGGCCGCGAACTGCAGAACAGGGCGGGAACCGGGGGGCGCGGGCGGCGTTTCTGGTCTGAGAAGAGGGCCGGACCGGATCGTTTTCTTCCCTCCCCCTTCCCGACGACGCCTCGGGCCGGTCCTCTTCCACCCTGTTTCCCGCCGATCGAGCCCGACCATGTCCAAGCGAGACCAGGCCGCCGCGCTTGTCGTCGCCGGCGCCGCAGTGGCGATCCTCGCCCTGGCCGCCAGCGGCCAGGAGACCGCGCTGGGCCACGACCCCTACACCGCCGGCCCGGTCCGCGTGACAGGCGAAGTCGTGCGCGTGGAGACCGATCGCGTGGAGATCACCACCGCGCTCGGCCGCACCTGGCTCGTGGAGACCGAAGGCCTTGAAGACGCGCCGCGCGACGGCGACGGCGATCTCGCGCTGGAGCCTGGCGACCGGCTGGTCGTCGAGGGGCTCTCCGGCGCACCCCTTCTCAAAGTGAACATGATCGCGGCGACGGCCCTCACCGAGCCGCCGCGCTAGTTTCAATCCGCCGCAGCCGCCTCCACCGCGCGCATGACGCGCAGCACGTTGCCGCCCCAGATCTTGGCGATGTCGTCTTCTGAATAGCCGCGTTCGATCAGCTCGGCGGTGATCGCCGGGCTCTCGCTGACGTCGTCCCAGCCGCCGACCCCGCCGCCGCCGTCAAAGTCGCCGCTGAGGCCGACATGGTCGATACCGGCCACGCGCACGGCATGGTCGAGATGGTCGATCAGGTGCTCGATCGTCACGTCGTTCATCGACGCGCGCAGCATCTTCAGCCGGTCGCGAAACTCATCGAGCGTGCGCTGATCTGCGGCGGCGCGCTGCTCGCGGGTTGCGAGCCCCATCTCTTCAGCGAGCGCGGTTTCGGCGGCGGCGAGTTCGGGGTCGATGTCGGCGATATACCGGCGGAAGGCGACCATCTGGGCCACCCCGCCATTGTCGGCGATGGCGCGCAGCTGCTCGTCGTCGAGATTGCGGGGATGGTCGTAGACCGCCCGCGCGCCCGAATGGCTGGCGATGACCGGCGCGCGGGACAGCGCGATCGCTTCGAGCATGGTGCGCTTGCCGACGTGAGAGACGTCGACCATCACCCCGTGATCGTTGAGCTCGCGCACCAGGCCGCGTCCCAGATCGGTGAGGCCGGGATCCTCGGCCGGATCGCCCTGGGCGAGATTGGGGTTCGAGCTGCCGCCGAACTGATTGTTGCCGAAATGGGTGATCGAGACGTAGCGCACGCCCCGGTCGGCCCACATCTCCACTGTCGAAAGGTCCTCGCCCAGCGGCCAGGAGTTTTCCATGCCGATCAGCGCGACGAGCCTGCCCGAGGCGTGTATGGCCTCGACCTGATCGGCGGTGACGGCCAGCGCGATCTCGTCGGGATAGGCGCGGATCATCCTGAGGATCGCGGCGTATTTCTCCTCGGCGATCGCGGCGGCTTCCTCATAACCGATCGGGCTGATCAGGCCCTGGCCGACATAGACGATGAAGAAGCCCGCATCGAGCCCGCCCGCCCGCATCTTCGGAAGATCGGCCTGGGCGCGGGTGAACCCGCCCGGATCGAGCCGGTAGGTCGCATAACCCGGATCGATGTCGATATGGGTGTCCAGCGTGAGCACCCGGTCATGCAGCGCAGTGGGATCCACCGGCAGGGCGTCGTCGCCGCGAAGCACGATCTGTTCCGCCGCAGCCGGAGCGGCCGGCGCAGGCGCTTCGCCCGCCGCGCCGAATTGCGGCATGCTCTCGCAGCCCGCCAGAAGTCCGCCCGCCAGAACCGCGCCGATGATCGCCCGCATATCGTCTCTCCTCGCTCGATGTGCAGCGAAGGCTAGGCGGGCGGGCGGTTCAGCGCAAACCGGGCGGTCAGCTCCTGAACGGATCCTGCATCAGGATGACGTCGTCGCGCTCCGGGCTGGTGGAGACCAGCGCCACGGGGCACTCGATCAGCTCTTCGATGCGGCGGACGTATTTGACCGCCTGGGCGGGCAGATCGGCCCAGCTGCGCGCGCCGGCGGTGGAGCCCGACCAGCCCTCAAAGGTCTCGTAAACCGGCTGGACCTGGGCCTGCGCGGACACGCCCGCAGGCAGGCGGTCGTACATTTCGCCGTTGAGCTTGTAGCCCACGCAGACCTTCAATTCGTCGAACCCGTCCAGCACGTCGAGCTTCGTCAGCGCCACGCCGGTTATGCCGTTGATCTTAGCGCTCTGGCGCACCAGCACCGCGTCGAACCAGCCGCAACGGCGCTGGCGGGAGGTGACGGTGCCGAACTCATGACCGCGCTCACCGATTCTTTTGCCGATCTCGTCGGTCAGCTCGGTGGGGAACGGGCCCTCGCCGACGCGGGTGGTGTAGGCCTTCACGATCCCGAGCACATAGCCTACGCGTCCCGGCCCGACGCCGGAGCCCGCCGCAGCCTGGCCGGCCACGGTGTTCGAGCTGGTCACGAAGGGATAGGTACCGTGATCGACGTCCAGGAACGCGCCCTGCGCGCCTTCGAACAGGACTTTCTTGCCGTCCGCGATGGCCGCATCCAGCGTCTTCCAGACCGGATCGGCGTAGGGCAGGATTTTCGGCGCGATCTCGATGAGCTGGGCCATCAGATCGTCGACCGTCGTCTCCTCCACCCCGAAGCCGCGTCTCAGCGCGTTGTGGTGGTGCAGAAGCTCGGCGACGCGGGTCCGTAGCCGGTCTTCGTCGGCCAGATCGATGACGCGGATGGCGCGGCGGCCGACCTTGTCTTCATAGGCCGGGCCGATGCCGCGTCGGGTGGTGCCGATCTTCATGCCGTCGTCGCGGTTCTCGCGCAGACCGTCGAGTTCGCGATGCACGGGCAGGATCAGCGCGGCTGTCTCGGCCAGGCGCACCAGCTTGGGCGTGACGTCCACGCCCTGTTCGCGCACCTTCTCGATCTCCGAAATGAAGGCCCAGGGATCGACCACTACGCCGTTGCCGATCAGCGAGAGCTTCTTCTGCACGACGCCCGAGGGCATGAGGGAGAGCTTGTAGGTCACTCCGTCCACGACCAGCGTGTGTCCGGCGTTGTGGCCGCCCTGGAAGCGCACGACGAGGTCGGCGCGGTGGCTGAGCCAGTCCACGATCTTGCCCTTGCCCTCGTCGCCCCACTGGGCGCCGACGACCACCACGTTCGACATGTGCGGATGCTCCGTACGGCGGTGAAAACCGGGACCGAGGCTTAAGCGCCTTTCGCCCCGCCCGCAAGCGAGCCGCGTTGTCGGCGCGCGTCGGGACGGCTAGGCTCTCGCCGCACGGGAGAGCCGGTATGAACGACGCCGCCGTCACGGAAGTCCCCGCCGGTCTCAGCGGCGACCTGCTTTTGAACACGCGGGTGATTTCGCGCACCGGGGCGTTTTTCGACTCCGTGGTCGAGAGCCGGACGGCCGACGCCGTCTCCGCCTCCGATCTGGTCGGGCTGTTCGTGCTGCTCGAGGCGATCGCGACGTCGAACGCCCTCAATATCGACGGCACCGTGCCCGCGCACGAGACCGACGCGGTGGAGGCCGCCTTCGCCCGGTTCAGAAGCCGCGCCGGCGCGGCCGGAGATGTGCTGTCGGCCCGGCCGCTCACGCCGGCCGATCCCGAACGCGTGCTCGCCCTGTGCGGCGGCGGGATCGCGCAAAGCTCGGCCGTGCTCACCGACAGTCTCGACGCGTTCGCCCGCGACCGGGCGGACTTTCTGGCGCGCAATCCGGGCCTGCGGCCGCTGAAACCCGAAGCCGCGGCGAAATTCGCTGACGCGCTCGCTGACGTGTTCGAAGACCCCGAGGCGCGCGCGGTCGCCGCCCTGAAGCTCGTCAGGACGAACCCGTTCAACGGCGCGAAGTGTGCGGCGGGGCTTCTGGTGGCCGATATCGGCGTACAGGACCTCGAAACCGCCTCCGCGCTCGGCGCGCTGCGCCGGTCCGCGACAGCCGTGCTCAGGGACGCCGGCCCCGATCAGGGCCTGGTCGCGGCGATCCTGATCAACGGGTTTCGGTCGAACTATCTGAACACGCTGGCCGCCGAGGAGGGCCGGGCGGCGCTCTTCGCCGCGCCCGAGATCGAGACGGTGCGCGAACAGCAGACCCTGCTTTTGAGCCGGTATTGCGCCGACAGGCTGGTGGCCGGCCGCCTCGGCCCGGCGATCGACGAGACGGTGTTCTTCGAAGCCTTCCGCCGGCAGGGCGTGTTCCCGTTCTTCGGGCTGCTGACCTTCCTCGCGGCGGATGAGACCGATCCGTACGCCCTGTTCGCCGAAACGGTCGCCGAGCGCGAAACCCTGCTCGCCCAGTTCCTGGCGAAGAAGTCGCCGCAGGCGCGTTTCATCCACGATCTCGATCCCGACGCGTTCGAGGCCTTTCGCGAAGACCGGCTGGACCGCACGTTTCAGCGGCTCAATCGCCGCGTCGCCATCCATGACGCCGTCCAGCAGGTCAGCACCCGCTTCCAGCTGCCGGCGCTGGTGAGCCTGACCGCGACGCTGGCTCCGCTCATCAACATGGTGCTGGGCGGGGCGGACGCCGGGTTCGAGATCCCCGAGAGCGCGGATATCGGCGAAGAGGTCACCCCTTACGCCCTGCGCCGTGCGCTTCTGGGCGGCGGGCTGTGCCCTTACGCCACCTTCACCCACAGCATCGACCGCAAGCTCACCGCCGTGCTCGCCGACCGGGAGACCGGCGCGCTGATCGCTAATAAGGTCGAGCGCGTGTTCAAACGGCCCCTCGCCGCCTGAGACCTGCAGCCGCCGGAGGCATCAGCGCGATCGCGGCGTTTCAGCCCCCTCAAGCGTCGATGACTAATCCCCGAAGCGCCAGTTCAGGCGGACGCCGAGCTCGTCGAGGCCCTGATTGCGGCCGTCGCCGAGGATCTGGCCGTGCGAATAGTGCTCGTAGAACAGCCCCACGCCCCAGCGCTCGGTGACGTCGTAATTGAGCCCGAACGTCGTACGGAAGAGCACGTCCGAGCCGAGCAGCGCCCGGGTCTCCTTGATGCGCACCTGTTCGAGCGGCGGCAGGGTGGTGTCGAGATCGTTGATCCCGTCATGCACCGCCAGGCCGAACCCGCCCTCGATGCGCCAGTTCTCGCCCACGCGGCCGTCCCAGAGCAGGCCCGCGCCGGCGAGATTGGTGAAGCCCTGCGTGCTGATCGAGATGTTGAACACCGGCTTCGGCGCCCCGATGAAGCCCAGCTGCTCGATCGGCTGAAGCAGCAGCTCGCCGGTGATCTGCGGGCCGTCCTCGGAGTGGTCGGTGAGATCGTGGGCCGCGACGCCCAGGCGCACCTCGCTGATAAGCCCGTCCGCAAACCCCGGCGCAGACGTCACAAAAACCGCGGCGATCGCCGCACCAAGAATGCGCATCAGGATAATTCCCTCTCGCTCGTCCCGCCCTCGCCGGTGATTACACGAAAGCGGCCAGGATGGCTATTTCCGCAATTCAAAGAGCACCGCCCAGGCGTTCCAGCGCAGGCCGGGCACGGCGAAGAGCGCCCGGTCTATCCCGCGCAGCGCGCCTAGCAGCGGACGGCCCGCCCTCGTGCCCCAGAACGGCACCACGCCCAGCGTGGCGAGGCCGTGAAACTCGTAATCGACCGTGCCGAACAGGCCTTCGGCGGCGCGGAAATCACGACGCTTGAGCGGAGCCTCGTCCTCGGTGCGCGCCGACGCGGTGAGACTGCGGTAAAGCGCAATGGCCGGATTGTGCCCCAGCGCCTCGACGAAGACCGCCCGGCCGCCGGGCTTCAACAGCCGCCTGATCTCGGCGAAGGCCACGGGCGGGTCGAGATGGTGGATGATGCCGGTCGCCGCAATGAGGTCGAAGCTTTCATCTTCGAACCCGGTCTCGTGGGCGTCCATCACCTCGAACCGGGTGT
This sequence comes from Oceanicaulis sp., assembly GCA_040112665.1. Lineage (NCBI taxonomy): Bacteria > Pseudomonadati > Pseudomonadota > Alphaproteobacteria > Maricaulales > Maricaulaceae > Oceanicaulis > Oceanicaulis sp. The sequence goes on from CP157796.1 coordinate 579,790, forward strand.
TATCAAAGCCGTGCTTCGCCGCCCGGTCGCGCGCGGCCTGCACCCCGCGTTCTGAGATGTCGATGCCGACCGCCTCGTTCGCGACCGGGGCGACATGCATGGACACCTCGCCGTCGCCGCAGCCGTATTCGAGCACCCGCCCGCCGGCGCCGTATTCGCGTACGCGCCGCATGAACTCGACCCGGCAGGGCTCGAGCGCGGCGTAGTATTTCATCTGGTGGACGCGGTTCGAGCTTTCGTAATGGGCGTCGAAATACGCCTTCTCCCGCGCGAGCCGGGCGGCGCGGTCCTCGGATTTCGGCGCGCGGGCCTCAGACACTTTCGGCCTCCAGCGCCTCGGCGTACGCCCAGTCGAGCCAGGGGCCCAGAGCCGCGACGTCGTCGGCGTCCACGGTCGGCCCGCACCAGATCCGCAAGCCAGCCGGCGCCTTGGGATGGGGCGCGACGTCGAAGGCGGCTTCCTCGCGATCGAGCAGCGCGGCCATGCGCCGGCTGACCGCCCAGCGCTCGTCTTCGCTTTTGCCCTCGAGCTCGGACCCGGCGAATTTCAGCGTCACCGAGGTGGGCGAGCGGATCGCCGCGTCCTGGGCGAGAAAATCGATCCAGGAGGTCTGCTCCACCCAGTCGGCGAGCGCGGCGTAGTTCGCTTCCACCCGGGCGTAGAGCGCCTCGGCGCCGCCCACGCGGGCGGCCCATTTCAGCGCGTCGAGATAATCCTCGGTGGCCAGGAGCGAGGGCGTGTTGATCGTCGAGCCCTCATAGAGCTTGGCCGCCTCGTCGCCGGCTTCGAAGAGCTGCAGGATGCGCGGCACCGGCCAGGACGGCCGGAAGGTCCGCAGGCGCTCGCGGGCGCGGGGCGAGAAGATCGCCACGCCGTGCTGAGCCTCGCCGCCCATGCATTTCTGCCAGCTGAACGTGGTCACATCGAGCTTGTCCCAGGGCATCGGCATGCCGAACGCCGCGCTGGTCGCGTCGCAGATGGTCAGGCCCGCCCGGTCGTCCGGGATCCAGCCCCCGTCTGGGATGCGCACCCCGGCGGAGGTGGCGTTCCAGGTCATCACGACGTCGTTGTTTGCAAAGTCAGCCCTTGTGTAATCCGGCGCCTGGCCGAACGGGGCTTCGTAGGTGGACAGGCCCTCGGGCTTGAGTTCGTCGCGCAGATCGACCGTCCAGCGCCGGCCGAACTCGTCGCAGCTGAACACGTCCACGCCGCGCGCGCCGATCATCGACCACAGCGCGCCCTCCATCGCCCCGGTGTCGGAGGCGGGCAGGATGGCGACCTTGTAGTTGGCGGGGAGTTCCAGAACCGCAGCCGTGCGCTCGATCGCCTCGGCGAGCCGCGCCTTGGGCGTTCCGCCGCGATGGGTGCGCCCCAGCGGGGCGTGCGCCAGCGCGCCGATCTCCCAGCCGGGCCGCTTCTTGGTGGGGCCGGAGGAAAAGCGCGGATCGGCGGGACGGGCGGGCGGCTTGGGTCGGGGCATGGGCGTCTCCGGTCGGCGAGGCTCAAGCGGTACGCCGCGAGCGCGTCGGGTTCAACCGCCTTGAGGCTCCGCGCCTCAGGCCGACAGCCGCGCGACGGGGAATCGCATGTGATGGTGAAGCCCGCTTTCGCCGGTCTCGCTCCTGAGCTCGCCGCCGAGCTTCGCCGAGGCGACCGATTGCACCAGGCCGGCGCCGAACCCGCCGCGGCCCGTGGTTTCGCAGAGCCCGCCCGGCCGGTGCTCGCGCCAGCTGATCGTGCAGTGATCGCCTTCGCACGCCATCTCGATCTCGAGCCGGCCGCCGTCTTCGCTCAGCGCGCCGTACTTGGCCGCGTTCGTGGCGAGTTCGTGCAGCACCAGCGCCATGTCGGCGGCCGCCTTGGGCCCCAGCCGCACGCCTTCGCCGCTGATGTCGATCGTGACCGCGCCGCGGGTGTGGGGCTTGAGCACCGTATCCAGCAGCGTGCGCACGCAGGCTTCGGATCTGAGGGCGGTGCCGGTGACGGCGGGCTTGATGAGGTCGTGGGCTTCGGCGAGCGCGCGAAGCCGCCCGTCGAGCTCCTTGGCGAAGGCGGCGACGTCGTCGTGCTGGCGCGCGCCCATCCGGGTCATGCCGCTGACCAGCAGGAACAGATTGCGCACCCGGTGATCGAGCTCGCGGGTCAGCGCTTCGCGGGCGGCCTCATTGGCGCGATCTTCGGTGACGTCGGTGAAGAACACCGAAAGCCCGCCGTCGGGATTGGGCTGGGCCCACGCCTCGTAAGTGGCCCCGAAAGGCGCGTAGGTGTCCTCCACCCTGCGCGGCTGACCGTCTTCCATCGCGGCCCGGTAGGCCTTGAAGAAGGCGGTGTCCTCAGAGCCGGGAAACGACTCCCAGAGATTCTTGCCGACGAGGTCGCGCCCGCCGGCGAGCATCTCGCGCGCCTGGCCGTTCATGAAGGTCACGGTCCAGTCCGCGTCGACGACGAACACGCCGTCATTCGTCGCTTCGAGCACCTGCGCCAGGCGCGCCTCGGTCGCGTTACGCTGGCGTTCGATGTCGCGCACGGCGGTGACGTCCTCGAACACGGCCAGGCCGTAGACCGTCCTGCCGGTCTGGTCGCGAACGGGCGTGGCGGAAATTTTCAGTTCGATCAGCGCGCCGTCGGGCCGGGCCATCTTGACATACTCGGACCGCACGGTCTCCTCGCCGCGCGAGGCGCGCACGATCGGGAACCGGTCGGCGGCGATGCGGGCGCCGTCGATGTCGTAGGCTTCAATCCCGCCATAGCTGTCGTATCCGCTCACCACGGTGGGGGGACGGCCGAGAATGCGTTCGGCCTCGGCGTTATGGTAGATCCATGTGCCGTCGCTGGCGCGATTGATGGCGATCCCGACCGGAAGCTGGTCGAGTATGGCGCGCGGTAAGGCGTCTTCGCCCACCTTTACGGCCCCGCCCTCGATGAGGCGGTCGATGGTGGCGCGCATGAAAACTCCAGACCGGTCAGCGGCTTGACCTGCATCTTCAGACGCCGCATTGCCGAACCGTAACATGGGGTAGAGGCGAATACCCGATATTATCTCAGTAGCGGCGTGGGGATTATGCAGCTGTGCTTGACCCCTCGTCCGGCCCGGCCTACCGCTCGCCCGCATGAGCATTGAGGATTTCCGGTCCGCCTTCGATCTGCCTTCAAACGAGGCATATTTTAATGCCGCCCAGATCGGCCCGATGCCCCGCGTCGCGATCGAAGCGGGCCAGGCCGCGTTCGCCGAACGCGCCCGGCCCTGGCTGAAAACCACCGACCAGCAATTCTTCGACTCGCCCGAAGCCTTGCGCGCCCTGGGCGCGGCCCTGTTCGGCGCGAGCCCCGAGGCGGTCGCGCTCGTCCCGGCGGCCAGCTACGGCCTCGCCGTCGCGGCGAACAATCTCACACTCGAAGCCGGCCAGGAGATCGTTCTGCTGGACGGTCAGTTTCCCTCCAACGTCTATCCCTGGCGCCGGCTCGCCGCGGAGACCGGCGCGAGCATCCGGACCGTCGCCCGTCAGCCGGGGCGAAGCTGGACCGAGGCCCTCATCGCCGCGATCGGACCGGCGACGGGCCTGCTCGCCTGCGGCGCCATCCACTGGATCGACGGCGGGCGGATCGATCTTTCAGCCGTGTCGGCCGCTCTGAAAGCCCAGGGCGCAGCGCTGGTGCTCGACCTCACCCAGTCGCTCGGCGTGCAGCCGTTCGACGTGGCCGACTGCGATCCCGATTTCGCCGTCGCCGCAGCGTATAAATGGCTGCTTTGCCCCTACACGACCGGGTTTCTCTACCTCGCGCCTCGCCGGATCGAAGGCCGGCCGCTCGAAGAAAACTGGATCAATCGGGCCGGCAGCGAGAATTTCGCGGGGCTCATCGATTATAAGGACGGCTACGCGCCCGGCGCGCGGCGCTATGATTCCGGCGAGCGATCCAACCATCAGCTCGTCCCCGCCGCTCGCGCCTCGCTCGAGTTTCTCGGCCGCATCGGGGCTGAGGCGATCGCCGACCGTCTCGCCGGGCTCAATGCGAAGATCGCAGACGAACTGGCCGGGCTCGGCTTTTCCGACGACGTGCCGGACCGGGCGGGCCACTACCTCTCGCTCAGCCTGCCGGACGGCGCGCCGGGCGATCTCGCCGCGCGGCTGAGGGGGCGCGGCGTACACGTCTCCCAGCGCGGCCCGCGCCTGAGGATCAGCCCGCATGTCTATACGAACGAGGACGACATCGAGCGTCTGGTCGCCGCGGTCCGGGCCGAGCTTTCATGAGCCCTGACGCGCCCGGCGTGAAGGGCTGGGGCGGGCTCGCGGTGCTCGCTCTGGTCTGGGGGTCCGCCTTCGCCTTCATCGCGGTGGGGGTGCAGACCCTGCCGCCCAGCCTCGTCGCCTTCGGCCGGCTGGCGCTGGGCGCGGTGGTGCTGACCGCCTTCACGCTTCATCGCCGCCGGCCCCTGCCGCCGCTGAGCGACCGGCGCTGGCTGTGGTTCGCAGGTTTGGGGTTCTTCGGGAACACCCTGCCCTTCACCCTGATCGCGGCGGGTCAGCAGGTGGTGCCGTCCGGGGTGGCGGGCATCCTGATGGGCATGACCCCGCTCGCCATCATCGCGGCGGCGCATTTCGTCCTGCCCAATGAAAAGCTCACGCCGTGGAAGCTCGCGGGCTTTCTGACCGGGTTCGCCGGCGTGGTGCTGCTGATGGGGCCCAGCGCGGTGCAGGGGCTTCTGAGCGCGAGCTTTCTGGGCCAGGCGCTGATCTTCGCCGCCACGCTGAGCTACGCCACGAACGCGATCATGTACCAGGCCGCGCCCGAGACGAGCCCTTCGGTCGCCGCGGCGGGAAGCCTCGTCGCCGCCGCCGTGCTCGCTTTGCCGCTCGCGCTGTTCGATCTCCTCACCGCGCCCCTGCCCGCGCCGAGCCTCGCCTCGATCGCGGCGGTGGCGGCCCTGGGGCTTCTGCCCACAGCGCTCGCCTCGATCGTCTACATGGGCATCGCCCGGCAGGTCGGCGCGGCCTTCATCGCGCTGGTGAACTACGCCGTGCCGGTGGTCGCCGCCGTGATCGGCGTGCTGCTCGGCGAGGAGATGGGCCCGATCGCCTATCTCGCCCTCGCGATCATCCTCGCCGGCGTCTTCATCGCCCGGCGCGGGAACGCGAAGCCGAGATCAGGGCGCACGCCGAACCGCTAGCCCTCGCGCACCGGCGCGGCGCCGAAACCGCCTGAGACGGTCCAGCCGTGATGGACCGGTCCGGAGCCTTTTCCGAAGCCCGGCGCGCGGCGGATCGCTTCGTGGAGGTAATCTCCGCCCTGCTCCACCGCGCGGTCGAGCGACAGGCCCTGGGCCATCAGCGCGGAGATCGCGCTCGCCAGCGTGCAGCCGGTGCCGTGCGTGTGCCGAGTGCGGATGCGCGGGCGCGTGAACAGGCGCACGCCGTTTCTGGTGGCCAGCACGTCGATGACGTCGCCGCCTTCGAGATGGCCGCCCTTGACCAGCGCGGCTTTAGCGCCGGCTTCGATCAGCGCCTCGGCGGCGGCGCGCTGGCCGTCCATGTCCTCGACCTCGATCCCGGTCAGCGCGGCGGCTTCGGGCGCGTTGGGCGTGATCAGCCGGGCGCGCGGCACGAGCCGTTCGGCGATCGCCCTGACCGCGCCTTCGTCGATCAGGCGCGCGCCGGAGGCGGCGACCATTACCGGATCGACGATCAGCGGCACGCCGGGATCGCCGTGGGCGTCGAGCGCCTCGATCACCGCGTCGATCGTCTCTTCGGTCCCGAGCATGCCGGTCTTGACCGCGTCTGCGCCGATATCGGTCAGCACCGCCCCGATCTGACCTTTCAGGATGTCCAGCGGAACGGGATGGACGGCCGAGACCCCGGTCGTGGTCTGAACGGTGATCGCGGTGACGGCCGTCGCCGCATACCCGCCCAGAGCCGTGACGGTCTTGATGTCGGCCTGGATCCCCGCGCCGCCCGAGCTGTCCGAGCCCGCGACGATCAGCACCCGGCCCCTGGGGTCTTCAAGCGCGTCGGGTTCGGAGGTGTCGGGGATGAGATCGTCGTCTGTCATGGCGGGCTCCCTGAGTTGGGTCAGGAGCTAGCCCCGCAGCGGACCGGCTGCAAGACCTAGCCCGGCGCCGCCGTGTTGGCGCCTTCCCCCCACAGGTTCGGCGTGTGCGTGCAGCTCGCCTGCAACCAGCGCAGATTGATCCCGATCCGGTCCGCCCCGCCCTCGGTCCAGGCGTAGCTCGCCGCGCGGTTCGAGCCCGCCTCGTGCACGTAGAGCGTCAGCGAAGCCCGGCGCGAGGCGTCCGGCCAGTCCACGTCGCGCAGGCGCAATTCGACCAAGCGCGGCGGGTCCTCGTCGGTGGTGATCTGCGCGCGGCCGCCCTGATCGTGGATGAACACGTCGCGGCGGAAATCCCAGGCCGAAGGCGGCGCGCCCTCGCCGCTATCGCCGTGTTCGGCGCCGCGCAGCACGGCGACCCAGCACGAAAACGGCCGCGCCCGGCGCAGCTTGTGGGGGATGCCTGCGCGATTGCCGTAGACGTAATCGCCCTCGTCGGTCTCCGCCCGGTCGCGGATCCAGATCGCCCCGTCGGTGAGCACCAGATCGTCCTCGATCACGAGCGTGCGGCCCGAGCGCCGGCTCTCCACCCGGCATTCCCCGCGCCGCGTCTCGCCGACGAACTGGTTCTCCTGACGCCGCCAGTAGACCGCGCACTGCGGGTAGGCGGTCGCCGCCTCAGGCGTCAGCCCTTCGAGCTTCGAGGGATCGAGATGAGCGCCGGCGATTCTGTCGGGATCGGCGGGAGCGTGGATGTCCAGCCGGATCTCGCCGGTCTCATAGACCGGTTCGAAGACGTAGATGCGCTGGCGGTAGATGTTCGCTGGATCGGCGTTCGAATACTGCTCGACATAGAAGACGTGTGCGCCGAAGGCGGGCAGGTCGACCGGCCGGAAGATCGAGTGGATGCGCTCGTGCCTGACGTCTTCGGGCACGCCGAGCTCTTCAGCGAAGAACACCTGCCGGTCGTTGTCGAACCGGCCTTCGAACCAGTCGAGGAACATCGCAAAGTCGGCGTCCTGAACGGCTCTCGGCGGCGCAGGTGCGGACGGGTCGGCCGCCTGCAGCGCAGCGGCGGCGATGAGAGCTGACAGCATGGCGGGTCCCTTTCCCTTGAAATGAAACGGCCGGACCCGAAGGCCCGGCCGTTCCCCCTTCAGACCACCCCGGGCCGATTAGAAGCGCAGGCGCGCTTCCACGCCGTAGGCCGGCCCCCGGCGCAGGTTTGCGAAGAAGGCGCGGGTGGGCAGGAAGCCGCGCGCGGCGCCCGGAGGCGCGATATCCGGGCTCGTCGAGAGCGCGCCGAGATTGTGGTACGGCGTCTGGCCCCAGCGGGTCGCCATGATGATGGAGTCCTCGTCGCCGATATTGCGGCCCCAGAGCGAGAAGGTCATCGACTCGGTCTCCACGCCCAGGCGCGCGCCGATCAGCGTGGTGTCGCCGGTTTCGGCCAGGTTGTGAACCTGGACGTATTTCGAGGATTCGTAGGTCAGGTCGGACTGGGCGAACCACTCCCAGCCGCCGCCCAGCGGGGCCCGGAATTCGCCGAAGGCGGCGAACTGGTGCTCCGAGGTCAGCGGGAGCTGCTTGCCGGAAATGTCGCAATTGCCGGTCTGACCGAAGAACTCCGTCCCAGTGCCCGGCGCGGTAGAGCCGGGATCGAGCACGCCGCCGCCCGAGGTCAGCGTCCACTGGAAGTCGTCGCAGCCCTCGGTGAACTCGGGGTTCGTCCAGGCGTAGGTGACCCCGTAATTGAAGAAGTCGACCGGCGAGTGGTTCCAGGCCAGTTCGAGGCCCCAGATCTCGGCCGCGCCCTGGTTGACCGCGATCGAGGTGGCGCCGCCGCCGCCCAGCGCGCTGACGGCACGGGTGACCTGCACGTCGCTGGCCTCGATGAAGAAGCCCGCCGCAGTCAGGACCGCGTCGCCACCAAGCAGGGTGTTCTTGTAACCCAGCTCGTAATTGTCGGACTCTTCCTGCTCGTAGACGTCCGAGCCCACGCCCGCGCCCAGAGAGCCGTTCAGGCCGCCCGGCTTCACGCCCTGAGCGTAAACCGCGTAGATCAGGCCCATATCGGTCTGCCAGTCGATCGTGAAGCGCGGGGTGAAGCTGTCGAACGTGCCTTCCTGCTCGAGGCTGACCGCGCCGCCGGCGCCGAACTCGGTCCGGGTCTTTTCTTCCTCGGCCCAGCGCGCTTCGAGCGTCGCGGTGAGGTTCGGCATGAGATCGTATTCGATCAGGCCGAAGATCGCCTGGTTGGTCGTGCCCACATTGGTCGTCAGATCCCCGATCTCGGGGCTGGCGAACGTCAGATCGTAGGTGGTCTCTTCGAAGTCGTAGTAGAACGCCCCGATCATCCAGCGGAAGGCGCGGTCGACCGGCGAGGAGAGCTTGGCCTCGAAGGAGTAATCGCCCTGCTCCTTGCGCTCGGTCAGCGCGAAGAACGCTTCAGAGCCCGGCCCGCTCGCGAACCAGTTCACGCTGGTGTGGTCGGAGTCCGTGCCGAACTTGCGGTCCTGCGTCCAGGACGAGGCGGAGGCTTCGAGCACATAGCCCGACCCGCCGATATCCCAGCTCGACTGGACCGAGCCCATCACCCCGTCGCGCTCCAGCCCGTCGAAGGCCGTGCCGTCGGCGGTGGAGTAGGGCGAACCCAGGAAGGGCAGGATGGCGTTGGGCGGAACCCCGTCCACCGGGATGATCGGGCCGGGACCGGTGTTGAGCTGAACCGGGGCGGGCTGGATCACGCCGCAGAAATACTGGTTGTCGTTCGTCGAGCCCGACAGCGGGTAACGCGACAGCGACGCCCAGCCCTGCGAGCAATTGTTCGCTTCGGACGGCTGCAGGAAGATCGGCAGCGTGCCGTCGTCGTCCTTGAAATACATGCCGCGCAGCCGGACATCCCAGTTCGGCGTGAAGCTCGCTTCGATCGTGCCGGAGAGGTTGAAGGAGCTTTCCTGACCGACCTTCTCGCCGGTCACGAGGTTGGTGTGCTCGCCGCCGTACTCATAGTGGCGGGCTGAGATCGAGTAGCCCAAACGGTCAGCGACAAGCGGCCCGGACACGCGCGCAGCGATTTCGCGCTCGTCATGGCTGCCCGCACGCAGGCGCAGATCGGCTTCGAACTCGTCGGTGCCGCCGCGCGTGACGTAGTTGATTGCGCCCGCATAGGTGTTCCGGCCGTAGAGCGCCGATTGCGGACCCTTGATCACTTCGACGCGCTCGAGATCATTGGGATCGAGCGCGGAGATCGGACCGGAATAATAAATACCGTCCAGGAAGTAGGCGGTGCCTGATTCCACGCCGAACTGCACGCCGGCGAGCACGTTCGACTGGCCGCGGACGACCGGGCGTTCGGTGGTGCGGCCGAAGGCGGCGGAGAAGCTCAGCCCCGGAGTGAAGCGGGCGACGTCGTCCACGCTCTCGATGCCGAGCTTGCGGATGTCGTCCTCGCCGAAGGCGCTCACCGCGACCGGAGCGTCGAGCAGGCTCTCCTCGCGGCGGCGGGCGGTGACGGTGATCACGTCGCTTGTGCGGGCTGAAGACGCGCCTGGCTCGGGCGCCGAGCCGTCCTGCGCGAGCGCCGGAGCGGAAAGACCGGCGATCGCCATGACCGCTGCGGACGTCAGAAGGGTAAGTTTCTTCACCTGTCGCTCTCCCCTGCGCGGCCTGTTTCGAGCCGCTCTGCTGATCGTCCCGCCGCCGGCGTCTCGGCCATGTCGGGCGGGGCTCGACCCTATTGGTATACCATTTTGTCCGAACAAGCCGCTCCGGTCTGGCCGATCGGGCCTCGTCCGGCGCGGAGTGTTGCATTTACGTGACAAAAACGGGCCGCCAGCAGCGCTGGCGGCCCGGTGTTTCGGTCTTCAGTTCCGGTCGGGCGCTTCGATCTCGCCGCGCGCCACGTCCCGGTAATAGATCCAGCTGGTGACGTTCTCCCGGTCGTCGTCCAGCGGCGGCGGGGTGGTGTACTCGGGATAGTGCTCGGCGATCTCGTCCTTGAAGAACTGAGGCAGCTCGTCCCAGCTGTCGAGCTTGGTGCCGGCGGTGTGGAAATAGATGATCCCGTCGCGGCCCTGCATCTTCATCCAGGGCAGCCAGTCGGACTGGCGCACCCAGCCCACCTCGGTGTCCGCGGTGGTGCGAGTGGGATCGGTCAGATCCTCGACCGAGCCGAAATAGTTGAACATCTCCGTGGCGTGATAGACGCCGCCGATCTCGGCCTGGAATTCGCTGGCCAGCGGGTTCGGGTAGAAGAGCGGCACGGTGATGGTCTGCCACCAGTCGTCGCCCTGGATCTGGCCGCGAAACTGCGCCGGGCCGCGCGGGCCGTTCAGATAGCTCTCGAAGTTCACCGGGTCGTTGGCGACGTGGAGCACGTCCACCGTCTCGCCGGTCCAGGGATTGTCCCAGGTGGACAGGATCTCGCCTGTTTCGGGGTCGAGATAGAGCAGCAGCTCCCGGCTCACCATCTTGTAGCCGGGGCCGTACTCGGGATGGGTCACGCTCACGCAGGCGCGGGTGTTCATCCCCTCGACCCGGAACAGGCGCCGGTCGCGCTCGCCCTGACGGCGGGAATACGCGTACCCGTTCCAGTAATAGGTGACCGCCTCCCCGTCGACGGTGGAGCAGCCCATCTTGCGGTTCATCTCCAGCACGTCCTCGGGATCGTCGAAGCTCAGGCGCTCCTGGGCCGAGGCGGCGGTGAGGGCGAACACGCTCGCGCCGAGCGCGGCGATCAGGGTTTTCATCGGCGTCTCCTCCTGGCGGGGCCGCTGTCCGGCCCGCTTTTCCAAATGATATATCATTTGGTTTTCGCCGAATGATCAAGCCCCGCCCGAAAAGCGGCCGCCTAGAGGATAGAAGGCGGCTAGCCGCCTACGACGTCTCCGCCGTTGGGATGAAGCACCTGACCGCTCATGAAGGAGCTATCCTCGCACGCCAGGAACAGATGGCTCGGCGCGATTTCGTTGGGCATGCCGGGACGGCCCATTTCGGAATTCGTGCCGAAGCTCTCGACCTGATCTTCGGAAAAGCTCGCCGGGATGAGCGGGGTCCACACCGGCCCCGGCGCGACGCCGTTCACGCGTATCCCGCGGCTGGAAAGCTGCTTGGCGAGCGCGCGGGTGAGCCCCACCGTCGCCGCGCGCGAGGCGGTGTAGTCGATCAGCACCGGCATGCCGCGATAGGCGGTGACCGACACCGTGTTCACGATGGCGCAGCCTTCGTCCATGTGCGGCAGGCAGTGCCGAACCATCAGGAAATAGCTGCGCACGTTGGTCTTAAAGGTACGGTCGAACTGCTCGGCGCTGATGTCCTCGACATCGCCCTGCACGTGCTGTTCGCCGGCGTTGTTGACCAGAACGTCGATCCCGCCCAGCCGGTCGATCGCGGTCTGAACGAAGCTCAACACCGTCTCTTCCTCGCCCAGATCGCCCTTGTGCATGTACACGTTCGCGCCTTCGGCCTCGCACAGGCGTCTGGTCTCCTCGGCGTCCTCGTCTTCGTCGAGATAGCCGAAGGCGATGTCCGCGCCCTCGCGGGCGAACAGCACCGCGACCGCCCGGCCGATGCCCGAATCCGCCCCGGTGATGAGGCAACGCTTGCCCTTGAGCCGCCCCGAGCCGGGATAGCGCGGGGTGTAATCGGGCCTGGGGTCCATCTCGGCCTCCCGGCCGGGCTGGCGGTCCTGCTTTTGCGCGGGCGGTCCGCCCTGAAGCTCTTTGCGATCGCCGGTCATGGGGCGCTCCTGTCGTTCGAAGGGGACTCCGCGAACGACAGGACGACGGCGCGGTTCCGCGCGGCGGTGCGCGACAGACCCGCCCCAGCGCCGAAACCCTCGCCGCAGATCTTGCGCGAGGCGATGAGAGAAGACGGTCGGCGCGGGCGGCCGTTCGGCCGAACGCAATTGCGAAGGTTCAAGAGCCGGACGAAACGCCCGCGCCCGGTGCTGTGAGTACGGGCCGATACCTTACGGTTGCTGTATAGCCCGGCGGGTATGGCTTGCTTCGCCCCGCTCAGCCGGCCCCGGTCACGCCGGGGTGGGCCATTGCGGGGTTTGGGCGCGCTTCGCCGGGATTTCGACCTCGGTCACCCCGGAAAGACCGCCGCCTCGCATCCAGCCCGGGGATTTCCCCAGGCTGAAGCGGCCGCCCCGCCGGACACCGCCCCTCACCCCGACCGTGACGCGTCGCGACCGCCGCCTTAACCGGGTGAAGAGGGGGAGAAGTATACCGGCGGCGCGAAAGAGGCGGATAAGGCCGGGGATAACGACCGCCCCACCGCCCTGAATTCCCGGCCGAACCCCCGGACCTGATCCGGGGGAAGAGCCGGCAACTGTTATGCGGTGCTGTAGGCGGTTTGATCTCTAAGCATGGCGTTCAGGCGGGTGAGGAGTTTTCTGGCGACGGCGATGAGGGCGAGTTTTCTGGGCTTTCCCTGCGCCTGGATGCGGTCAGCGAAGGCTTTCAGGTCCGGGCATAGCCTTGCGGCGATCATGGCGGCGATGAACAGGGCGGATCGCACGCGCCGCCGCCCGCCGGAGATGCAGCGCTTTCCCTTGAGCTGACCTGAGTCGTGGTTGAACGGGGCCAGCCCGGCGAGCGCGGCGAGACGCTTGGGGGTGCTGGCGCCCAGTTCGGGCATCAGCGCGAGCAACACCTGCGCAGTGACCGGCCCAACGCCCGGCGCGGTAGCGAGCAGGCGGGCCTGGTCGTTGAGTTCGGTGGCCGCGATCAGGACGGCGATCTCGCGCTCGATGGCCGAGATCGCGCCGTCCAGCCATGCGATGTGCGCCTTCAAGCTGTCGATCAGGATCGGCTCGCCGGTCGCCTTCAGCCGGATGATCTCGTCCTTGCGGGCGGCGACCAGCTGGTCGCGCCTGAGCCCGAGCCGGCCCAGCCGTTCACGGTGCGGGCACGGCGCGGGGTCAGGCGCAGGCCTGAGCCGGGCGCCCAGATCTGCGAGCACGACCGCGTCCAGCGCGTCGGTCTTCGCCTTGCGGCCGGTGGCTTGGGCGAAGCGCCGGGCGGTGGTGGGGTTGATGCGCGCGTTCTGAACACCGGCCGCATGCAGCGCGGCGCGCAGAGCCTGGTCATACACACCCGTCGCCTCGAAGACGACGAAGCCGCCGGTGGCGGCGATCGAGGCGGCCAGCCGGGCCGCGTCGGCGGAGGTGTTGGGGATGCGGCACGCCCGGCCCTGGGCGGGGTCGAAAACGTCCAGCCAGAGCTTGGACACGTCGCATCCGACGTAGCGATCAGGTAAAGTCATCGTGCCTGTCCCTGTGGTGCGAGGTCTGTTGCAACCAGCCTCGTGCAACTGTTCAGGTTGTTGATGTGCAAGCGGGACGGGGCCTGAGCCGGCTCTCGGGCTCGACCGCCCGGGGACCTATCGGCCTCCGTCCCGCAATCATCATGGCACACGACCGATACACAGGGACCTCGTGCAGGATAGGGCGCGCACGCACCGACGCTTCGGGTTTTTGGAAAGCAGCCACCCATCGTCATTCCTGCGGCATGTCCTCGCGAAGGCGGGGAAAGCGGGAACCCAGGTGATCGTAAAGCAGCGGCGAGGCCGCACTGGATCTGCCGACCCGTTCGCTGCTTTCAAAGGGTCTCCCAGACCCTTTGATCCGCTACGCGGACCAGCGCTCACCCCCGCTTCCGCGGGGATGACGAGGTTGAGACGCCCTCTCCTCGCTTCCCGGCCAAGCGCGTCAGCGCGCTGAGCCGGGATCCACCGGAAACACTCAGCCACGTTGCTGAGCGCATGCGGTAGGTCCCGTGTCTCCCTCCGGTCGCACGGGAAGCCAGGGGCGGGGCTCGATCGACCCCGGCCCCAGCCGCCAGCCGCAAAAAAGCCCGCCCGGAAGCGCTCCGGGCGGGCTCTTTTTCAGGGCTGGCGGGGTTTACGCGCCGCCAGGTTTGGGGGTGAGGCCGCCTGGGGCTTCCTCGTCCTCGTCTTCGATGACCGGGACCGCACCCGAGGGCGGGGTCTTGTCCGATTTCGGCGGCACGCTGGTGTCGCGTTCCGGCGGCTGGCCCTTGAGGAGATTGGTGATCTCGTCGCCGGTCAGCGTCTCGTATTCCAGGAGCCCCTGGGCGAGTTTCTCCCAGTCCTCGCGGCGCTCTTCCAGGATGCGCACGGCTTCCTGATAGGCGTCGTCGACGAGCTGGCGAACCTCTTCCTCGATCAGCTCCTTGGTCCGGGCCGACACCGAGAAGCCCGGCGTCTGGCCGTTATAGCCTTCGTGCGCCTCGGCGTAGTCGACATTGCCGACCTTGTCTGACATGCCCCAGCGCAGGACCATCGCACGGGCGAGCTGGGTCGCCTGCTGAATGTCGCCGGCCGGACCGTTGGAGACGTGATCGGCGCCGTATTTCAGGATTTCGGCGGCCTTGCCGGCCATCGTCATGGCGAGCTTCTGGCGGCACTCGTCCTTGTGCCAGTTCAGCCGGTCCATCTCGGGCAGGGAGACCACCATGCCCAGCGCGCCGCCGCGCGGGATGATCGTCGCCTTGTAGACGGGATCGCACAGCGGCAGGCTGAGGCCGACGACGGCGTGACCGGCCTCGTGATAGGCGGTCTTTTCCTTCTGGTCGGCGGTGAGCACCATCGAGCGGCGCTCGGGGCCCATCATGACCTTGTCCTTGGCGTCCTCGAACTCGGCCATGCCGACGATGCGCTTGTTGCGCCGCGCGGCCATCAGGGCGGCCTCGTTGACGAGGTTGGCGAGATCCGCGCCCGAGAAGCCCGGCGTGCCGCGCGCGATGACCTTGGGATCGACGTCGTCGCCGACCGGCACTTCGCGCATGTGCACTTTCAGGATCTTCTCCCGGCCCGTGATGTCTGGATTGGGCACGGTGACCTGGCGGTCGAAACGGCCGGGGCGCAGCAGCGCCTTGTCCAGCACGTCGGCCCGGTTGGTCGCCGCGATGATGATGATGCCCTCGTTGGCCTCGAAGCCGTCCATCTCCACAAGGAGCTGGTTCAGCGTCTGCTCTCGCTCGTCATTGCCGCCGCCCAGACCCGCGCCGCGCGCCCGGCCGACCGCGTCGATCTCGTCGATGAAGATGATGCAGGGCGCGTTCTTCTTGGCCTGCTCGAACATGTCGCGCACCCGGCTTGCGCCGACGCCGACGAACATCTCCACGAAGTCGGAGCCCGAAATGGTGAAGAAGGGCACGCCCGCCTCGCCCGCGACCGCGCGCGCGATCAGCGTCTTGCCGGTGCCCGGAGGGCCGACCAGCAGCGCGCCTTTGGGGATCTTGCCGCCCAGGCGCTGGAACTTGGAGGGGTCCTTGAGGAACTCCACGACTTCCTGGAGCTCTTCCTTGGCCTCATCGACGCCGGCGACGTCCTCGAAGGTGACCCGGCCGGTCTTCTCGGTCAGCAGCTTCGCCTTGGACTTGCCGAAGCCCATCGCGCCGCGGCCGCCGCCCTGCATCTGGCGCATGAAGAAGATCCACACCGCGATCAGGAGCAGCATGGGGAACCAGCTGATCAGCACGCCCAGAAGGCTCATCCCGCCTTCGTTCTCGGGACGGGCGGTGATCTCCACCTCGTTCTCGCGCAGCGCGGCGGTGACGTTGGCGTCGGCCGGCACGGTGGTGCGGAAGGTGTTGCCCGCCGCGGTCTCGCCGGTGATCGTCTCGCCCTGGATCGTGACCTCGCGGATCTCGCCGGCCTCGACCTGGTCCATGAAGCGCGAATAGTTCAGCTCGTCGGTGGCCGCCGGCTGGGAGGGACCCTGGAGCAGGTTGAACAGCGCCAGGAGCAGCACCAGCAGGATCGCCCAGACGAGGATGTTGCGCATATTCATAAGGTCGCGTTCCTTATCTCGGGCCGGATGACGCGCCGGCCGCGCGCGGGCCTGGCCCGGTGTTCAGTCGTGTCACGCCCTGATATTGGGCCGTGCGGGGGCTTTCGCCAGTGCCGCGACGCCGCGCGCCGCATCTGAAAGTGCATCAAACCACGCCGGAGAGGCCGGGGAAAGCAGCCGCGCGGCGATTCTGTCCCGCGCCAGCAGGCGCATAGGCTGCGGTGCAAGAGCCTCGCCACCCGAAGCCTCCACCGGAAGGCCGGGACGAAACACCGCAGGCGCGTCAGCGAATTCCGGCGGACAGGCCCGCCCGCCCAGCGCCTCGATCCGCGCCGGGCCGCCGATTTCGAACCGGCCGTCGAACACGCCCGCACCGTTGTCAGGCAGGATCAGCGGCTCGGCTCCGCCCGCCCCGTCCGCCCGGCCCGCCGCAGCGCCCGGATCGCGCCCCAGCCGGCCCGACGCGGTGAGCAGAACGCCGGCGGCGCTCGCCGCACGGCCCGCAAGCAGCGCGTCGAGCAGGACTTCGGCGTGCGGTCCGGGACCGTCGGCTTCGCCCGACACGCCCGCCGCCACCGCCTCGATCGCGCGGATCGCGACCCGGCGCGGCGCGGCGGCGAACCCGGCGCGATCGAGCGCGGCGATCCCGAGATCGCAGAGCCTCATCGCCTCGCCGAGGAGCGCAAAGGCCGCCCGGCCCTCGGCGGCCCGGACCGCCTGCGCGGCGTCGCTGAAGGTCAGAAGCGCGGCTTCCGCCGCAGGGTCGATCGGGGCGCGGCGCAGCCGTACGCGCTCATAGGCGGGGTCGGCGTTGGAGGGATCCTCGATCCAGTCCACGCCTTCGGCCCGCAGAAAGGCGCGCAGCGTCTTCCTGCGCAGGCTCAGGAAAGGCCGGGCGATGAGCAGGCCCCGCCCCTGCGGCCAGACCGGCGAGGGGTCGAGCCCGGACGGGCCTGCGAGCCGGAGCGCGCTGCCGGGACGGGCCGCGCGCATGCGGAGCGTCTCCACCCGGTCTTCGAGCGTGTGGCCCAGGCACAGCACCGGCGCGCCGATCTCCGCACAGGCGCGAGCGAGCATCAGATGCCGGGCGGTGCGCGCCGCGTTCTGGCCGGGGCGCGGCGCATCCCATCTCAGAACGCGCGCCTCGGCGCCGATCGACCGGGCGAATCCTGCGGCGCGCCCGGCTTCGGAAGCGCTTTCAGGCCTGAGGCCGTGATCGACGATGAGCGCAGCGAGCTTGAGATCGGGCGCGGCGCGGCGCAGCGCCAGCAAAAGCGCCGTGGAATCCCCGCCCCCGGACAGGCCGACGGCGAGCGTTGGCGCGCGTCCTAGCTGCACCCGATCCGGGCGATCTCGCGCTGCGCCTTGCGGCGGGCGTCCTGATCGGCGCTGGGAAACTCGACCGGGAAGGTGGCGAGCACCTGGCAGGCCTGCTCGGTCTCGCCGAGCCCTGCGAACGCCGCGCCGAGCTTGATCAGCGCGTCCGGCGCGCGCTCGCCCCTGCGGTCGGTCTGAAGCGAGGCGATATAGGCGTCCGCCGCCGCGTCGAGATCGCCGGCCACGAAATGGGTCTCGCCCAGCCAGTAGAAGGCCTCGTCGGCCATGTCGTCTTCGGGATAGGCGGCGACGAAGGACTCGAACGCGTCGCGCGCGTCGGCGAAATCGCCTTCGAGCATTTCGTTGCGGCCGCGGGCGAACAGCGTGTCGGGATCGGCCGGCGTCGCCGCCTCCGGTGCCCCCAGCTGGGACGGGCCGCCGGCGGGACCCGAAGACGCCGCGCCGCCCGCGTTCGCGGGCTGACCGGCCGGACGCTGCGCCTGCGCGCCGCTCGGCGCCTGCAGCGGCTGCACGTCTTCGGCACGGGCTTCGGCGAAAGGATCGTCGGGGTTGATTTCGTTCGGTTCGAGAACGGCGGGCCCGTCGCCGGCGCGCGGATCGGCGCCGGTCTGCACACCGCCTTCAAGGATCACATTCACGCTGCGCTGCAGCTGGTCCAGCTGGGTGCGGAGCTGGCGGTTCTCGAAGGCGAGGCGTTCGATCTCGCCGGTGAGCACGCGCTGTTCGCGCTCGAGCGCGTCGATCCGCACGATGAGGGTCTCGGCCACCGGATCGCCGGCGAGCGCCTGAGCCTCGATCTCGGCGAGCCGGGCTTCGGCGGCGTCGAGCCGGGCGGCGAGCTCGCGGCGGGACTGGGCCTCGGCGGGCGCGGCGAGGCCGGCGGCGAGCAGGACGAGCGCAATCAGGCGAAGCATGGCGTTTCCCTCGGTATCCGGATGGGTGTGCGAGCATCCGGTTTTGATTGGCGAAATCAAGGCGGGCTCAGCCCGCCGCGCACCAGGAGAGGCTGCCGGGAACCAGCGCCCAGCCGGCTTCGCTCTGCTCGACCTGGAACTGGTACCATTCCGCGCTCTCGGTCGTGTCAACGCCGTCATCGAAAACCCACGCTGTCGAGATCGTGCAGACCAGCCGCACATGGCTCGCCTCGCACGACGCGGTGCGGGTCTGCGCGGCGCCGTCGTCCAGAATGGCGGGCTGGGGCTGGGCCGCCTCGGCGGCCTGGGCGGCGAGATCGACCGGCCCGCCCGGCGCGTCTCCGCCGAAACAGCTCGACGCGGGCTCTACGGCGCCGGTCCCGGCCAGCGCATCGGCCAGGAAGGCGGCCGCGCCGTCCGCCTCGTAAGGAAGCGCCAGAGGCGGCTCGCCCTCGCCGTGC
Organism: Oceanicaulis sp.; assembly: GCA_040112665.1. NCBI lineage: Bacteria > Pseudomonadati > Pseudomonadota > Alphaproteobacteria > Maricaulales > Maricaulaceae > Oceanicaulis > Oceanicaulis sp. The sequence continues at coordinate 598,369 of CP157796.1, forward strand.
TCGGGTGCGGCTTCGGTGTCGGTGTCAGGCGCTTCAGCGGCGGGCGCGGCGGGCGCGCCGAGCAGGTTGGAAAGCCCCCAGCCCGCGCCGAGCGCGAGCGCGGCAGAGACAATGACGGCGGCGATGAGACGGATGACGATCATGATGCTTTCCCCCCGAAAAGCGGTTTTCTGAGACGAAAACGCCCGCGAACCGTGAGGCTCGCGGGCGTTGGTTAGATCAGCCGATACGGCCTCTTACGAGGTCGCGCCGGACTGAATCACGGTGATGGCGTTCCGGTTGCGGGCCCAGCAGGATTCGGTGGACTCGCGGCAGACTGGGTTCTCCTTGCCGTAGGACACGGTGGAGATGCGGGCCGGATCGACGCCCTGGGCGACCAGGAAGTCGCGGGCGGCGGCGGCGCGGCGCGCGCCGAGCGCGAGGTTGTACTCGCGGGTGCCGCGCTCGTCGGCGTTACCGGCGATCAGCACGCGAACCGACGGATAGCTGGCGAGCCAGGCGGCCTGACGGCGCAGGGTCTCGCGGGCTTCAGACGTCAGCGTGGCCTGGTCGAACCCGTAGAACACGCGATCGCCGGCGGTCACTTCGAAGTCCTCGACCGAACCCGGGGCCGGGCCTTCAGGCTCGGTGACCGGATCGGTGACCACTTCGTCGACGATCGGATCGGTTTCGACCTCTTCGATCTGCTCGGGTTGGGTGGCGCAGGCGGCGGTCAGCAGGCCGAGGCCGGCGACGGCGGCGAAAGCAAAACGCTTCATTTAGGTAGTCCCTCTTACTGGCCGTCGGGTTCCCGCCCCTTCCGGCCGGGTCCGCGTTCATTGACGCAGACCGCATCTTAAGCAGCCCTTAATCGGCGAGAGCGCTCACCCCTCTCTATCGGCGCACTCGGAGCGGACTCTATACGCTCTTTTATTAGTCGATCAAGGGAGACCACGCCGGATCGGAGGCCGCGCCGTCGGTCGGCAGGCGGCGGAGATTGAATCCGGCGAGGTCCACGCTCCAGATCGAGGGCTCCTCGCGGCCGTTCACCAGATCGCCGCGGGTGAACAGGATGATCCGGCCGTTCGGCGACCAGGTCGGGGTATCCACCTTGTAGCCTTCGTAGAGGATGCGCTCCTCGCCCGAACCGTCCGCGTCGACCACGCCGAGCATGAACCGGCCCTGATGCTGCTTGACGAAGGCGACGAGATCGCCGCGCGGCGACCAGACCGGGGCGGTGTAGCGCCCTTCGCCGAAGGTGATGCGCACCGGATCGGTGCCGTCGGCGTTCATCACGTAAAGCTGGGACTGGCCCGAGCGCGAGGAGGAGAAGACGATCTGCTCGCCGTCCGGCGCGTAGCTCGGCTCGATGTCGTCGGCGGGATGGTTGGTCAGCTGGCGCAGCGTGCGCATGCGCAGATCGAAGCGGAACACGTCATGCCCGCCCCGGCGCGCGGCGGCGACCACCAGTTCGCGCCCGTTGGGATGGAAGCTCGCCGACAGCGACTGGCCGCCTTCAGCCAAGCTCGGACCGGAGTCGAACAGCGCTTCCTGCCGGCCGGTCTGAAGATCGTAGAGATAGCTCGTCGCCTGACCGTCACGGAAGGAGACGTAGGTGATCTGCTGGGCGCTGGGCGAGTAGTTCGGCAGAAGCGCCATGTAGGAACGGTCGGTCAGGAGCGAGGGGTTCGCCCCGTCCTGGTCCATCACCGCGAGCTGGCGGATCGGCGCGCCGTTCGCCCCGCTGCGCTCGGAGACGTAGACGATCCGGGTGTCGAAATAGCCTTCCTCGCCGGTCAGCCGCTCATAGACCGCATCGGAGACCTTGTGCGCGATGCGCCGCCAGTTGTCCGGCGTGGAGGCGAACTGAAGGCCCAGAAGCTGCTGCTCGGTCGCGGTGTCCCAGAGCCGGAAGGCCACCGTCATGCGGTCGTTTTCGATCGTGATCCGGCCCACCAGAAGCGCCGAAGCGTCGATCACGCGCCAGTCGCCGAAACGCGGGCGCAGATCGATGTTCTCGATCTCCTCGATGAAGGCTTCGGGATCGACCGGATCGAACAGGCCGGTATTGCCCAGATTGCCGGTGACCACGCGGGCGATGTCCGCGCCGATCTCGGCCTCGCGTCCGCCTGCGCCGGTGAAGTCGGTGATCGCGATCGGCATCGGATCGAGATGGCCTTCGGTGACGTCCACCCGCAGCGGGCCCTGGGCGGCGGCCTGGGCGGCGAGCGCGGCGAAGGCGGCGATCAGGGCGAAAACCTGAAGAAGGCGGTGTCTCACGGCGGCGGTCATCGGGCGGTCTCCGGCGGGGCTGAAGCGGCTAGCGGTTACGTTGGGTGTCAACATTGACCTCAAGAAGGCGCCATTCGGCGTAGTTGGCGGCCGGCAGCTGATAGGGCGCGCAGTCGATGACCGCGCGCAGCGCCCGCTCGCCGGCGACGCGCAGGAAGGGGTTGGGCGAGTTCATCACCCGCGCCTCGTCGCTGAGGCGCGGCGGTTCGGCGAGCTCGCCGCTGCGTTCCAGGCGAACCCGCACCGTGACGCGCAGATCCATGCCCGGCGGCGCGTCGGCGTTCGAGCGCACGCAGCGGGCGATCTGGCTGGCGGCCATGGCCTGCAGCGTGGCGGTCATCGCCGTGCCCGGCCCGGCGCCCTGGCGGGTCTCGCCGGTCTCAGCATTGGGATCGCTGCGCTGCTCGCGCGAGCGGTCGACCATGCGCGACAGATTGTTGAGATCGAGGCCGCGCGGCTGTTCGGGCTCGGGCTCGGGGCGCACCGGTTCGGGTTCGGGCTCGGGTTCAGGCTCCGGCTCGACCGGCTCGGGCTCGGGTTCGGGCTCGACCGGTTCGGGGACCGGATCGGGTTCGGGCGGGATGATTTCAGGCTCGGGCTCGACGACCGGTTCGGGCGCGGTGTCTGGCTCGGGCGTGGTCTCGACCGGTTCGGGCTCGTCTTCGATTTCAGGTTCGGGCTCTGGCCGCGCGGCGCGCACGTTCGTGTTCTCGGCCAGCGTCACGAGTTCGACGGGAACGACGACCATGTCTTCGGCGAAGCGCGAGGCGGCGGGAAAATAGATCAGCGCCGAGCCGATCAGCGCGCCGTGCAGCACCGCCGAGAGGATGAAACCGAGGGCCTGGCGCATCTCGCCGGCGCCTCCTAGCGCTGCGCCGGATCGGTGACGAGGCCGATATTGGCGTAGCCCAGCGAGGAGACCCGCGCCATGACGCGCATCACCTCGCCATAGGCCACGCCGTCATCGGCGCGGATATACACGCGCGCATCCGATCCCGCACCGGAGATCGCCTGCAGGCGCGGACCGATTTCGTCAAAGCCGATCTCGGTCTCCATCAGATAGATCGTGCCGTCGCGCTGGATGGTCAGCGTCAGCGGCTCCTCGCTGGTGGTCATCGCCCGCGCCTCGGTGTCGGGCAGGTCGACCTCGACCCCGACGGTGAGCAGCGGCGCGGACACCATGAACACGATGAGCAGGACCAGCATCACGTCCACAAAGGGCGTGACGTTGATCTCCGCGCTCGGCTTGAAGCGCCGGCGGCCGTTCGAGGTTCCAGAGCTGGTGTCGACTCCGCCGGCCATCTAGCCCTCCCGCGACGCCATCGCGGCGAGGTCGTCGACGAAGCCTTCGAGCTTGGCGGCGAACTTGCCCAGGCTCGAGCTCAGCGCGTTGAAGAAGATCACCGCCGGAATGGCGGCCAGAAGGCCCAGCGCGGTGGCGAACAGCGCCTCGGCGATGCCCGGCGCGACGACGGCCAGTGAGGTGTTGTCGGTCGCTGCGATCGCGCGGAAGGCGTTCATGATCCCCCAGACCGTGCCGAACAGGCCGATGAAGGGTGCGGACGAACCGATGATGGCGAGCACGCCCAGCCCGCTCTCCATCTTGGACAGCTCGCGATTGGCTTCAGCGCCGCCGGACTTGGCCACCGAGAACCCGTCCCAGTCGCGCATGGCCGCAGCCAGCACCCGGCCGAACGGATGGTTCGGATCGCGGCCGTACCGGTCGGCGAGCTTGTCGAGCGACGCGCCGGACCAGAACTCGTTTTCGAACCGGCGCGCCTTGCCGTGCTGGCCGGAGAAGGCGACGAATTTCTCGATCGCGATCGCCCAGGACCAGACCGACATGAAGGCGAGAATGGCCATCACGGCCTTCACCACGATGTCGGCCCGCATGAACAGGTAGACGATGGTCAGTTCCTGACCCGGATCGGCCAGCTCGACGGCGACGCTTTCCATGAGTGCGCTCAGACCCCTTCTTGATCGCGGCGCGGCGTGAACCGCTGTTACGCGAAACTTGTACCCCCGGACGGGTGGTTTAGCCGGACGCAAGGTCCGCGCCAAGCCGCAGCCCAGGATGTTCACCGTCATTTCATACGGCGCGCACCCTTAAGCGAGATTAAGGCGGATTTTTGAGGACGGCGGAGCTGAAGCGGGGCTCAGCCGGCCTCCGCCGCGGCCTCGATCGCCGCCGCCGCGCTTTTCGGGAGCCGCCTCGGCCGGCCGGCGAGATCGATGCAGGCCGCCTCCACGCTGGCGGTCAGCAGCACTTCTTCGCCGCGCAGGATACGCTGCGCGACGCTGAGGCGCGCGCCGCGCGCTTCGGTGAAGCGGGTCTCGATGATCAGGGCGTCGTCGATGCGGGCGGGCCTCAGATACTCCGCCTCGATCCGGCGCACCGCGAAGCCCAGAGGCGTGTCGAGCTCAAGCAGATCCTCATGGCGCACGCCGGCGCTGCGCAGCGCGTCGGTGCGGCCCCGCTCGAGGAATTTCAGGTAGTTGGCGTAATACACCACCCCGGTGAAGTCGGTGTCCTCGTAATAGACGCGGACCGGAAGCGTGTGCACGCCGGAGGTCCAGGCGCCGGAGGTGGGCTCGGTCATTTCCCCTCTCCGAACAGGTCGGGCGCGGTGGTCCTGGGCGGGGTCAGCCCCAGATGGGTCCAGGCGCGCGGGGCGGCGACGCGGCCGCGCGGCGTTCGCTGGATGAAGCCTTGCTGGATCAGGAAAGGCTCGACCACGTCTTCGAGCGCGTCGCGGGCTTCCGCGCAGGCCGCCGCCAGCGTCTCCACGCCGGCCGGCCCGCCCGCAAAGCCCTCGATCAGGACCTTCAGATAGCGCCGGTCGAGACTGTCGAGCCCCACCTCGTCGACCTGCAGGCGTTTCAGCGCCGCGTCGGCGGTCTTCGCGTCGATGGTTTCCGCGCCGTCGGACTCGGCGAAGTCGCGCACCCGGCGCAAGAGGCGGCCGGCCACGCGCGGCGTGCCGCGGGCGCGCTTGGCGATCTCTTCCGCGCCGTCGGGCGTCATCGCCGCGCCGAGTTTCGACGCGCCGCGCGCGACGATGCTGGCGAGTTCCTTCGTGTCATAAAACTCCAGCCGCACCGGCACGCCGAACCGGTCGCGCAGCGGCGTGGCGAGAAGACCCGCCCGCGTCGTCGCGCCCACCAGCGTGAACGGGGGGAGATCAATGCGCACGGTGCGCGCGCTCGGCCCCTCCCCGATGACGAGATCGAGATGGAAGTCCTCCATGGCCGGATAGAGGATCTCTTCCACCGCCGGCATCAGCCGGTGGATCTCATCGATGAACAGCACGTCGCGCTCGTCGAGATTGGTCAGGATCGCGGCGAGATCGCCCGCCTTGGCGATGACCGGGCCGGAGGTGGCGCGGAAATTCACTCCCAACTCCTTGGCGACGATCTGCGCGAGCGTCGTCTTGCCCAGCCCCGGCGGGCCGGAGAGCAGCACGTGATCGAGCGCTTCGCCGCGCCGCGCCGTAGCCTCCACGAACACCCGCAGATTGGAGATCGCGTCCGCCTGACCGACGAAATCGTCGAAGGACAGCGGCCGCAGCGCCCGGTCGCGCGTATCGCCAGCGGTTTCCTCGGAAGTGACGAGACGGTCTTCAGTCATGGGCGCGTTTTGACATGGCGGCGGCGCGATGTCCTCCCCGCTGGTCTGTTAAGCGCCTGGCTGACGAAGTTTTCCTTCCCTCCCCTCGACGGGGAGGGTGTCCGCGAAGCGGACGGGTGGGGTGGGGCCGCGCACGCGACCGCCCGCAAATTCTGGCGCCGCACCCCCACCCGGCCCGGACCTGCGGTCCGGTCCACCCTCCCCGCAAGGGGGAGGGAAGAACCGTGGGCGCAAAGACAGTCACCGCGCCAGCTCCTTCAGCGCGGCGCGGATGAGTTTCGCTTCATCGGCCTCCGGCGCCTCGCGCAGGGCCACGGCGACGGCGCGGCGGGCGTCGGTTTCCGCATAGCCGAGATTGATCAGCGCGCTGACTGCGGCCTCGCGCGCCCCGGCGTCGGTGGAGGGCGGGGCGCCGGCGGGGGCGGGCTTGCCCGGCTTCGTCCCCAGCGCGGCGTTCAACCCCGCCGCGCCGGCCGCCAGACCGCGGCCCAGCGGCGGCGCCTTGTCTTTCAGTTCGGTGGCGATGCGCTGGGCGAGCTTCTTGCCCACGCCCTTGGCGCGCTCGAAGGTGGAGACGTCGCCCAGCGCGGCTGCGCTTTCGATCTCACCCACCCCGGCCGCGTCCAGCATGGCGAGCGCGTGTTTCGCGCCTACGCCCTGCACCGACTGCAGCCTGACGAACCAGGCCCGCTCGGCCTCGCTTAAAAACCCGAAGAGCTTGAACTGGTCCTCGCGCACATAGGTCTCGATATGGACCGTGACCTCCTTGCCCGGTTCGAGCCGGGAGAGGGTCTTCGATCCGGCGTGGACGAGATAACCCACACCGCTGACGTCGATCACGGCCTCCTCCTCGCCGACCGCGTCGACGAGGCCTCTCAGCTTTCCGATCATGAGGCGATCCTTCTCGCGGGCCGGTGATTAGCGTGACAGATGGCGACCGCCAGCGCGTCGGCGGCGTCGGCTTCGGCCTTCGCACCGGGCAGGAGGATGCCGACCATGGCCGCGACCTGGCCTTTCTCCGCGCCGCCCGTGCCGACCACCGCCTTCTTGACGAGCTTGGGCGGGTATTCGCCCACCGGCAGGCCGGCGCGGGCGGGCGCGAGCACGGCGGCGGCGCGCGCCTGGCCGAGCTTCAGCGCGCTGCCCGGATTGACGTGGACGAACTGGTCCTCGACCGCGGCCTCATCGGGGCGGTGCTCCTCGATCAGCGCGGTCAGGCCGTCGAAGATGAAGCACAATCGCTCGGCCATCGGCGCCTTGGGGGGCGCCTTGATGATCCCGCAGGCGATGAAGCTCAGCCGTGCGCCGTCCTGGGCGATCACGCCCCAGCCCGTCGCGTTCAGCCCGGGGTCCACGCCCAGTATGCGAATCGGTCCCGCCATTCGGCCAGCATACCGGTTTCGTTCCGGCGCGCGCGAGGCGCAACGCATCAAGCGGAGCGGCGTTTTCAGCTGTGAAGCCGAAACTCCCAGGGAGGGACACGCCATGCGCATCCGTTTTCTCACCGCCGCCGCGACCGCGACGCTGGCGCTCGCCGCCTGCGGACCCGACGATGAAGAGGGCGCCACGCTGGATGCCGGCCTTGAAGAGGCCGAACCCAACGCCGCAGACGCCGAACCCGGCGCCCAACGCTCCACGCAAGGCTATACCGGCGAGGAAAACACCGGTGACGATCCGGCCGACGCCGAACGGACCGCCCGCGGCGGCGACGAGATCTCCATCGGCGGCGAGGACCGGCCCGGCCCGGCGGTCGAGGCGGTCGCCGAGCGCTTCGGCCTTGAAGAGGCCGACGAGATCCTGCTGCCGACCACCTACCGGTCGACCGCGGACATCACCTCGAACCATGTCGAATATCAGCTCAATCAGGGCGAGCTGGGCTATCTCAGCTTCGACACCGACGAGCCGATCGATCCCGAACAGGCGCTGATCCAGCCGCGCGACGCGCTGGCGATTGAACTCACTGAAGACCGAGTGACGCCCGTGCTGGGCCAGCCGGTGATCGTCACGATCATCGCCCGCGCCGGCGAAGGCTATGAGAACGGCGGCCAGCGTCCCGCCCTGCGCGCGGCCTGGGTGGAGCCCAACGGCGACAGCTCGGGCTGGCGCACGATGAGCCTCACCGAAGACTGGCAGAAGGCGGTGTTCAGCTATGACGCGCCGTCCGACACGCAAGGCCGGCACGTGCTCGCTCTGCTGCCGCCCGAAGGCCAGGGCGTGGACATCGCGGCGATCGCCCTGCGCAGCATGGGTGAAGGCATGGACCTGCCCGATCCCGGCGGCGCGGAAAGCGGCGAGATGACCGGTCAGGACATGCCCGCTCAGAACGGCGCCGGCGGCATGGACGGCGAAGGCGGCTAGAGGCGCTTGCGCGCTTCTTCGGCCACCGCGTCGGCGGTGATGCCGAAATGGCGGTAGAGGTCTTCGGCCGGGGCGCTGGCGCCGAAGCCGGTCATGCCGACGAACCCGCCTTCGCGGCCGATGAGCGCGTCCCAGCCAAAGCGGCTGGCGGCCTCCACGGCGACGGCGGGGCGGTCTTTCGGCACGACGGCCTCGATATAGGCGGGGTCCTGCTGAAGGAAGGTTTCAAGGCTCGGGCAGCTCACCACGCTGGCGGCGACGCCTTCGCCGTTCAGGATTTCGGCGGCCTGCACCGCCAGGCTCAGCTCGGTGCCGGTGCCGATCAGGGTGACCTGCGCGTTTTCCGCCTCGCGGATGACGTACGCGCCGCGCTTTGACAGCACGCTCGCGCCGTCGTCTTCGCGCAGATGCGGGACCTTCTGACGCGACAGGATGAGCGCGGTGGGACCGTCGGTGCGCTCGAGCGCGGCGATCCAGGCTTCGGCGGCCTCCACCGCGTCGGCCGGGCGGTAGACCGCGAGATTGGGAATGGCGCGCAGGGCGGCGAGATGCTCGACCGGCTGGTGGGTCGGACCGTCTTCACCCAGCCCGATGGAATCGTGGGTGAAGACATAGACGACCGGCTGGTTCATCAGCGCGGACAGGCGCACGGCCGGGCGGCAATAGTCCGAGAACACCAGGAACGTCCCCGAATAGGGCCGGATGCCGCCGTGCAGCGCCATGCCGTTCATGGCCGCGGCCATGCCGTGCTCGCGTACGCCGTAATGGATGTAGTCCCCGCCGAAATCGTCCCGCGTCACCGCGCGATGGCCCTTGGCGCGAGTGTTGTTCGATCCGGTCAGGTCTGCCGACCCGCCCACAAGGCCGGGATAGGCTTCCCAGAAGCTCTCGATCGCAGCGCCCGAGGCGGCGCGGGTGGCGAGCGCGGGCTTGTCGGTCAGCGTCTTTCTGATGTGCGCCTTCAGCCCGTCGATCGCCTCGCGCGGGGGCTCGCCGGAGAGCTGGGCGATGAAGGCTTCGAGCCGGTCTGACGCCTGGAGCCGTTTCTCCCATTCCGCCCGCGCCTGCGCGCCGCGGGTCCCGACGGTTTTCCAGCCCTCATAGACCTCGCCGGGGATCTCGAACGGGCCGTGGCTCCAGCCCAGCGCCTTGCGCGCGCCTTCGATCTCGTCCGCGCCGAGCGGCGAGCCGTGGCTTCCGGCGGTGCCGGCCTTGGTCGGCGCGCCGAAGCCGATCTGGGTGCGGCAGGCGATGAGGGTCGGCTTGTCGCTGGCTTTCGCCTTCTCGATGGCGGCGTCCACCGCGGCCGGGTCATGGCCGTCCACGCGCATCGCCTCCCAGCCGCAGGCGGTGAAGCGGGCGCAGTGATCGACGGTGTCGGACAGGTTCGTCGCGCCGTCGATGGAAATCTCGTTATCGTCCCACAGCACGATCAGTCGGTTCAGCTTCAGATGGCCGGCCAGCGAGATCGCCTCCTGGCTGATGCCTTCCTGAAGGTCGCCGTCCGACGCGATGACATAGGTGTGGTGATCGACCAGATCGTCGCCGAAGCGCGCGTTCATCATCCGCTCGGCCATCGCCATGCCCACCGCGGTGGAGATCCCCTGCCCCAGCGGGCCGGTCGTGGTCTCGACGCCCGGGCAGTGGCCATATTCAGGATGGCCGGCGGTTTTAGAGCCGAGCTGACGGAAATTCTTCAGCTCCTCCATGCTCACGCCCTCGACCCCGATCAGGTGCAGGATCGAATAGATCAGCATCGAACCGTGCCCGGCGCTGAGCACGAAGCGGTCGCGGTCCGGCCAGTCGACGTCGGCGGGATCGAACTTCATGTGGCGCGTCCACAGCACGGCGGCGGCGTCGGCCATGCCCATCGGCATGCCCGGATGGCCCGAGTTCGCCTTTTCCACCGCGTCCATGGAGAGGGCCCGGATCGCGTTGGCGAGCGGCTTGATCGCGTTGGTGTCGAGGGGAGCGTCGGTCATGGGGCGGCCTCGTGGGACGGGAAGGAGAAGACAGCGCTAAACGGATTCGCGGCGGTGCGGGGCGCGGCCGGTCTTTTGTCTGGGCGCAAACCGTCGCGCGATCAAGGCGGCGTGTGCGCCGGACCGCCCGGTCAGACCCCGATGCGCCGGGCGAGGTCCTTCGCTGCGGCGTCCAGCGGGCCCTCGTCGCCCGAGAGCAAGGCGCGGGCGAGGTCCTTGCCGAGTTCGACGCCGAACTGGTCGAACGGATTGAGCCCGTAGAGCACGGCCTCGACGAAGACCTTGTGCTCGTGGAGCGCGATCAGGGCGCCGAGGCTTTCAGGATCGAGCCGGGGCAGGAGAAACGTGGCGCTGGGCCGTCCGCCTGCGATCGCCTTGTGCGTGGCGAGCTCGCCCTCGCCCCTCCGGCCGTGAGCGAGCGCGGCGCCCTGGGCGGCGAGATTGGCGTTGAGCGCGCGGGCGCGTTCATCGGCGGTGAACGCCCGATCGGCGACGGCGATGAAGTCGACCGGGGTCTCGTCCTGCCCCTGATGCAGCCACTGAAAGACCGAGTGCTGCAGATCGGACCCGCGCCCGCCCCAGACCAGCGGCCCCGAGAAACCTTGCGGCAATGGCGACCCGTCCGCGGCGACGGACTTGCCGAGCGATTCCATTTCCAGCTGCTGCAGATAGGCTGCAAGCCGTTCGAGCCTCGACGAATAGGCCGCCACGCAGCGCGAGGGCCGGCCGCGCCCGGCCCGGTTCCAGACGTCGATCAGGCCTTTCGCGACGGCCATGTTGGCTTCATAGGGCGCGTCGATCGCGTGATCGTCCATCGCCCGCGCGCCAGCCAGCAGCCGGTCGAAAATCTCCGGGCCCAGCGCGAGTTCGAGCGCGATTCCTGCGGGCGACCAAAGCGAATAGCGCCCGCCCACCCCGTCCTCGAAAGGGAAGATCCTGTCCTCGCCGATCCCGAACGCGGCGGCCTTGTCAGGCGCGGCGGTGGCCGCGCAGAAGCGCGCTTTCGCGGCGTCCTCGCCCAGCGCCGAGACCAGCCAGGCGCGCGCCGCGCGCGCGTTCATCAGCGTTTCCTGGGTGGTGAAGGATTTCGAGACGATCACGAACAGGGTGGTCTCGGGATCGGCGTCCTCGACCGCGTCGTCGAGATCGGCGGGGTCGAGATTGGACACGAAGCGCGCCTGCACGCCGTCGCGCCGGAAGGCCTTGAGCGCGTCATAAACGAAGCGCGGGCCCAGATCGGACCCGCCGATGCCGATATTGACCACGCGCCGGCAGGGCTTGCCGCCCAGAACGTCCGGCCGCGTCAGGCTTTCTGCGAACGCGCGGGTGCGCGCGCGGGCCTGTTCGAGCCGGGCGGCGAGCGCGGTGTCGGAAAGCCGGGACGGGTTGCGGCAGGCCGGGTGCAGCGCCGGCCGGTTCTCGGTCGGATTGACCGCAGCGCCGGAAAACAGCCGTTCGAACGCGTCTTTGAGAGCGGCCTGCCCGGCCAGCGCGGTCAGCGCGCGCCAGGCTTCGAGGTCGAGCCGCTGGCGGCGCGCGTCGAATTCGAGCCCAGCCGCGCTGAACTGAAGCGCCGCATCCCGGCCCGGCTCTGCGAACAGATCGGCCAGAGCGCGCCCGGCGAGCCGGTCTGCGTGCGGTTTCAGCGTCTCAGGTCCGGGCATCGTCATCCGCCGCCTGCTTCTCCGCCGCCCAGATCAGCACGGTCAGCCCGCCGTCTATGCCTTCAGGCTCGAGGCTTTCGAGCCCGGCGAGTTCGAGGCCGGCGGACTGCATCCAGCTGGTCACCTGGGCGGGCGGGAAACCGAGCCATTGATGGTGGTGTTCCACGCGCAGCGCCTCATGGCGATGCTCGGCGAAGTCGACGACGAGCAGCAGGCCGCCGGGCGCCAGCACGCGCGCGCATTCGGCTACCGCCGCTTCGGGATCGTCGAGATAGTGCAGCACCTGATGCAGGGTCACGAGATCGGCCGAGCCGTCCTCGAGCGGCAGGGCGGACGCGTCGGCCTGGCGCACGAAGCGCGAGCTGAGCCCGGCTTCTGAGAGCTTGGCGCGCGCCACGTGCAGCATCTCGCGGCTGAGATCGACGCCCATGCCGTCCGCGGCGCGGTCGGAGAACAGCTCCAGCATCCGGCCCGTGCCGGTGCCGACGTCGACATGGTTCTGGAAACTGCGATCGCCGGCGAGCGCGACGAGGGTCTTCTCCACCGCCTCTTCGGAGAAGTGCAGCGAGCGGATATGGGCCCATTGCTGGGCGGCGGCCTCGAAGAAGCGCTCTGCGGTCTGGCTCCTCAAACGCTTGAGTTCGGCCAGGCGCTGGCGGTCGCGCTGGACCTGGGGCTCGTCGGGATCGGCGAACTCGTCGATCACCGCGGCCAGGCGCGAGACCGCGCCAGTGCGCACCAGCCGGTAGAACACCCAGCCGCCTTCGGGGAAGCGCTCGCACAGCTCGGCGTCGGCGAGCAGTTTCAGGTGGCGCGAGACGCGCGGCTGGCTCTGGCCGAGCACCTGCATGATCTCGCTGACCGTCATTTCGCCGTGGGCGAGCAGCAGCACGATGCGCAGACGGGTCGGCTCGGCGAGCGCTTTGAGTTTGACGAGCAGATCTTGCTGCATCGGGACCCCGGGCCGACAATCACGGAACGGATCAAGGGTTAGCCGCGCCCGCGCGGAAAGTCACTCTCCCCGCAGCGCTCAGCGAAGCCCCAGCTCGGCCAGAACGCCCGGGATCGCCTTCTTCAACTTGAAAAATCCCTTGGTGGCGTGCGGATAAAACGCCCGGTCCCAGTCGCGCCTGAGTTCGGCGAAGGCGAGTCCGGCCGACTTCATGTCCGGCCGGCCGCCGTCGATCAGATCGCCGAGCGGGCCTTCATGGGGGCGCTGAGTGACGATCTGCGCCGCGCCGCACACGCGGGCGGCCTCGACGACATCGGCGAGCGTTTCACAAGGCGCCGCATCGACAGAGAACGCTGCGCGCGTCCCCTCGGCTGCGTCGGCGAGGGCGCCGCGGGTGAACGTCCGGGCCGCGTCGCCGGCGGACAAGGGCGAGCGGCGGTCGAGCGCGGACAGCGTCGCCGCGCCGCGAATGTCGAGCCCGTCCACGCCCCAGCTCTCGGGATGACAATCCTCGTCATGGATCAGGAGCAGCGCGGGCGCGCCCGGGTCGGGCCGCACGCCCGGCGGGGGCGCAGCGGGCGCGGGATGATCCACGCCGTCCTCGGGCTCAGGCGCGTCGGGGGCGAGGTCTGCAGCGTCGGGCGCGAAACGGCCTGCTGTGTATTTCTCGATATTGGAAGCGCGGGCGAGATAGGTCTTGCCGGCGGTCTGACGCCCGCCGACCCAGCGCCAGCTCAGCGTATTGGACGCCGGATCGCCGTCGATCAGGTTGCGGAAGAAAAAGTCCGCGCCCAGAACCCAGGGCAGATCGAGCGTGAAGATCCAGATCGAGGCGAACCACATCCGGGCGTGATTGTGCAGCCAGCCGTGGGTGGCGAGCTCCTCCGCCCAGGCGTCGAAACACGCGATCCCGGTGCGCCCCTCCACCGCCCGGTCATAGCGCTCGCGCAGGGCCCCGTCCTTCCCCAGCGCGGCGATCGCGAGATCAAGCTCCGCGGCGTAGTCGCGCCAGACCGAGGGACGGTGCGCCAGCCAGCCCTTCCAGTAAGTGCGCCAGCAGACCTCCTGCAGGAATTTTTCTGCGGTCGAAATCCCGTGCGCGGTCAGCGCGGCCTGAGCCAGCTCGGATTCGAGCACCAGGCGGTGGCGGACATGCGCGCTGAGCGCCGAGACGTTCGAGCGGTCGTCCGGCCCGAAATCGAAATTGCGCCGCCCGGCGTACCGCCCGCCCATGGCCGGGGTGAACGCCTCGATCCGGGCGAGGCCGACGCTGCGGCTCGGCGTGAACAGGCCTGACGGCGCGGTGTCGGCCCTGAAGAGATCGGTCTGGGTCATGGCCGGAGAACTAGGCGCGGACGCGCCGATCTCCAGCCGCCCAGGCCTAGTCTTCGCCGACCCCGCCCAGGGTGAAGAGCACGATCTCGAACTTCAGCGACTCCGAGGGGCCGAGATTGCCGATCTGGATGTTTTCACGCTGATAGAAGATGCGGAAATCGGTGCACTCGTCGCGATACCGGAGGCCGGCTTCCTGGCGGCGGCCCTCGCCGGCGTCGAGATCGAAACTGCCGCGATAGAAGGTCGACCAGGTCTCGGTCAGGGCGTAGGCGTAACTGACGTCGAGCGATTCCCGGGCCAGCGCCGCGGCTTCGTCGGCGAGTTCGGTATAGCGCAGGCTGCCGACCGCGCGTCCGTACTCGGCGGTGATCTCGGCGTCGATCCGGTTGATCTCGCCGGTCTCGGAATCGATGCGCGCGCTCGCCCCGGTTTCAAACCAGCCGAGATCCACCTCGACGTCGGCGAGCCAGTCTGAATCGTCCTCGAACAGGCCCGAGGCCGGACCGAACCGTTCTTTCCCGCCGCTCAGCCGGTAGCTGCGGCCCACGAACGCCTCGAGCCCGTAGACGTCTTCGCGGTCGCGCACGGCGAATTCGAGCCCTGCATCGATGCGGAACCCGTCCTCGAAGATGTCGTAGCCGGGCGCGCGGATCGGATCGAACAGGAAGGAGCGGCCGAAATCGACCGTTTCGAGATCCTGCAGCAAGGGCCGCTCGTCCGGATCGCCGCCGTTGGCGATGATGGCGGCGGTGCGCGGCGCGATGATCAGATCATAGCGGCTGCCGGGGCGCACGAAGGGATAGGACACGTCGATCCCCGCCGCGCCGCGCGCACGCACGAAATTGCGCTCGTCGATCGTGGTGTTGAACGCGTCCCTTTCGACCGTCCGGTAAGCGTCCAGACGGGTGTCGGCGAAGCCTTCCACCCTCAGCCCGCCGGGGATGATCACCGGCCGCGACCAGGACAGCCCCAGGCTCGCCCGGGTGTAATCGTCGCCGAACTCGCGGCGCAGATTGGTCAGGTTGAAGTCGAAGTCGAAATCGCCGAGCCCCATCGGCAGCTCGCCGTCGTAATGGCCCCGGACCAGCGGCGTGACATAGGCGAGCTGGTCGTCGTCGAACCCGTCCTGCAGCTTGTCGAAGGCGATGACGGCGGTGTCGAAGTAATAATCCTCGCCCTTGCCGGCCAGGAAGAGCTGGTTGATCAGCGTGCGCTGCTGGCTGAAGGCGTAGAGCGCGTCGCTCTCTTCGGGGGATTCGTTATAGTCGTACCGGCGCAGATAGGTGTCCTCGCTCGCCGCCTGAACGCCGAAGCCCCAGCGCCAGTCCGGCGAGAGCGCGAACAGGCCGTCGGCGAAGATATGACCGCGCAGCTGTTCGGGCCCGAAATCGCCGTCCGCGTCGAATTCCTGGCCGTAGGTGAAGCTCGCCTCGGCGTTGATCTCACCGGAATAGAAGCGCTTGCGCCATTCCAGTTCGAGCAGCGGATTGACCTCGGTCATCACGCGCGGCGCGATCACCAGGTCCTGATAGGGACTGATCACCCACAGATAGGGCTGCTGATAGCTGAGCCCCAGCCGGTTGGAGATGTCGACCGACGGCAGCAGGAAACCAGACTTGCGCTCGGCGGACGGGTCGGCGTGGGCGAAGCGCGGCGCGTAGGCGACGGGCACGCCGGCGATCTCCAGCCGCACGTCGCGATAGTAGATCATGCTGTCGTCGACGTCGCGGACCACGTGGTCGGCGCGCAGCCGCCAGGTCGGTTCCTTGCTCGCGTCTTCGCACAGATTGCAGGCCGTGTAGTAGGCGTCGGTCAGCTCCACCGAGCCGTCCGGTCGGCGCAGAGCCGCGGCGGCGGCGGCGCGGCCGTTGTTTTCAAGAAGCGTGGCGAAGCCGTAGGCGACGCCCTCGCGCATCTCGTCGTCGAGCTCGACCTCGTCGGCGGTCTGGGCCGGCGCGCCGCCTTCGAAGATGCGAACCCCGCCGCGCGCGGTGATGCGCCCGTTGGCGATGTCGTAGACGATCTCGTCGGCGTAGATGACCCGGTCGCCGGAGGCCAGCCGCACGTCGCCGCGCGCGGTGTAGGTGCCTGCGGAGCGATCCTCGATCAGCTCGTCGGCGTCCATGAAGACCCGCTCGGCGGCGGTCTGCACGGCCTGGGCGAGCGCGGCCGGGCTCGCCGCCAGCGCCGTGATCAGCGCTGCAGCACAGACGCCCTGCGCAAAGCTTCGTCTCACGCCGGTCCCCTCCCGTTAGGTTCGCACGCCCCTTAAGCCGGGTTTAACGGATCGGCGCCCGCGCGTCCATCGGCCCGCCGCGCCGCGGCGGCGGCGATTTCAATCGCTTCGACGAGATGGCCGGGGCGCGTCGTGGTGACCAGCGCGAGGTCGATCTCCGGCCGGGCGAGCGCGGCGCGCAATCCGTCGGCATGGCTCACCCGGCCCCGCCCGGACACACCGGAGAGCCGGGCGCGCAACACCTTGGCGAGCTTGTAGAGATCGGCCGCCGAGCGCGGCGCCGAAACGCCTGAAGGCGCGTCGCCGGCGGTTTCGATGGCGTGGACCTCGAGGCCGAGCGCTTTCGCTCGTGCGAGCCGAGCGCTTTCGACCTCGTCCAGAAACGGATGCACCGGCGCCATCAGCGCCTCGAACCGGCCGGTGTCGAGCGCGGCGTCGAGCTCGGCCCCCCGCCCCGCCGCGCCGAGCCTTGCGAACGCCCCGGCGCGCCTGAGCGCGTCGAGCCGGTCCAGCAGCGTCCCTGTCAGCTCAGCCCCGTCCGCGCCGTGCAGCCACAGCAGATCCACGCCCTCCACGCCGAGCCTTTCAAGGCTGGCGGTCACGCTCGCCTCAATCCCGCCCGGCGAGAAATCCCGGATCCGGCGCGCGAGACCGGCGCTCGACAGCCCCGCCTTGGTCGAGATCCGCACTTTCTCCCGGCCGATCGCTGAGATCGCCGCCCCGAGCCGGCGCTCGGCCTCGCCCGCGCCATAGGCGGGCGCAGTGTCGAACAGGCGCACACCTAAATCGAACGAACGTTCGATCATGGCGATCGTCGAGCTGCGCGAGACGAGCGGCGTGCCGTGCGTGCCGGAAACACCGAAGCCGAGAGGAAGCGCGGTCATGACCGCAAGGCTAGCGCTTCGCCTCGACCGCGGCGACCGCGGCTGCGATCGCGTCTTCGATGGTCATGTCGGTGGTGTCGATTTCCACCGCGTCTGCGGCCTTGGTGAGCGGCGCGTCGGCGCGGCTTGAATCGCGCGCGTCGCGCTGGCGCAGCTGGCCGAGCACCTGTTCGAAGCTGATCTGCTCGCCGCGATTGACCAGCTCTGCACGGCGGCGCCAGGCGCGCGCCTCCTCGCTGGCGGTGACGTAGAGCTTCACCTCGGCCTCGGGCGCGATGACCGTGCCGATGTCCCGGCCGTCGAGCACCGCCCCGCCGGGCTGGCGGGCGAAGTCGCGCTGCACGTCCAGAAGCGCGGCGCGCACGCCGGGATGGGCGCTGACGACGCTCGCGGCCACGCCCGCGCCGGCGGTGCGGATCTTCGCTTCGTCGATCTTCGTCGGATCCAGCGCGCGGGCCGCCCGCTCTGCGGCTTCGGCGTCTTCGGGTGCGATCCCGGCGTCGATCAGCGTCACCGCGACGGCCCGGTAGAGCGTGCCGGTGTCCAGATGCGGCAGGCCGAAGCGCGCGGCGAGCGCGCGGGCGATCGTGCCTTTGCCTGAGGCGAGCGGACCGTCGACGGCGATGATCACCGTCCCTAGCCGTCCAGCTTTTCCATCTCGGAATCCGAGATGTCGAAATTGGCGAAGACGCGGCTGACGTCGTCGAGATCCTCCAGCGCCTCCATCATCTTCATAAGGGTCGCCGCCTTCTCGCCCTCGACCTCGATGAGGTTCTGCGGCTTCCAGATGATGTTCGCGCTCTTGGCCTCGCCGAAGCGCTCCTGCAGCGCGGCGGCGACCTCGGCGAGATCCTCGCGGGCGCAGTAGATCACGTGCTCGGGCGCAGGCTCTCCGTCATCGTCTTCGAGATCTTCCTGCACCACGTCCTCGGCGCCGGCCTCGATCGCGGCTTCCAGCATGGCTTCTTCGTCGGCGACGCTCAGCGGGAAGCGGATCTCGCCCACCTGGTCGAACATGAAGCTGACCGAGCCGGTCTCGCCCATGTTTCCGCCGTTCTTGGAGAACGCGGTGCGGACCTCGGCGGCGGCGCGGTTCTTGTTGTCGGTGGAGGCTTCCACGATCACCCCGACGCCCGCCGGGCCGAAGCCCTCATAGCGGATGTCGAAATACTCCTCGACATCCCCGCCGGCCGCCTTGGTGATGGCGCGCTCGATATTGTCCTTGGGCATGGACTGGCCCTTGGCGTTCTGCACGGCCAGCCGCAGGCGCGGGTTCATGTCGGGGTCGGGCCCGCCCATCTTCACCGCAACCATGATTTCCTTGGACAGGCGCGAGAACAGCTTGGCGCGCGCCTTGTCCTGACGGCCCTTGCGGTGCTGGATGTTCGCCCATTTCGAATGGCCGGCCATGAAACCACCTCCTGAAGTACGGCGCCGCCGGCGGCGATCGTCCGCCCGGCGCGCGAGGCGCGCGTTCTAACCCAACCCGGCGCGGCGGGCAAAGCCCTCGCGCGGCTTTGCGCGAAGAGAAAAAGCGTGGCAATCAGACCGCCCCGCCCCGCCGTCCGGATGTGCTCATGACCGTCATCGCCGTCGTCCCCGCCCGCTACGGCTCCACGCGCTTTCCCGGAAAGCCGCTGCACGAGATCGCCGGCGTGCCGATGGTCGAGCGCGTGCGCCGCCTGGCCGAAGCCGCGCCCAGCATCGACCGGGTGATCGTGGCGACCGACGACAAGCGGATCATCGATTGCGTCACCGGCTTCGGCGGCGAGGCGGTGATGACCCCGGAAACCTGCCGCAACGGCACCGAGCGCGCCTACGAGGCGGTGAAGGATTTCGCCGGGCCCGGCGACGTGATCGTCAATCTTCAGGGCGACGCGCCGCTGACCCCGCCCTGGGTGATCGACGCGGCCGCCGCGGCCATGACCGCCGACACGGATCTGCAGCTCGCCACTCCTGCCGTCGCGCTGACCGAAGACGCCTACGCCAAGCTCGCTGCAGCCAAGGCGGCCGGAGAAGTGGGCGGCACCACGGTCGTCTTCGACAGGGCGATGAACGCGCTTTATTTCTCCAAGACGATCATCCCCTATCGCCGCGAGGACGCCGGCGTGCCGGTGCACAAGCATATCGGGCTCTACGCCTATCGCTTCGCCGCGCTCAAGAAGCTCGTCGCGCTGGAGCCCAGCCCGCTCGAGCGCACCGAGAGCCTCGAGCAGCTGCGCGCGCTCGAGAACGGGATCGCGATCCGGATCGTTCTGACCGATTATCGCGGCCGCACGCCCTGGAGCGTGGACAGCCCGCGCGACGCGGAGATCGCCGCGGAGATCGTCGCCCGGGAAGGGGAACTCGTCTGATGCGGCTGATCCTGGCCCGCCACGGCAACACGTTCGGACCGGAAGACACGCCGGTCTGGGTCGGCGCGAACGAGGATCTGCCGCTGGTCGACAAGGGGCTGGAGCAATCGCGCGCCATCGGCGACGCTTTGCGGAGCGCGGGCGTGCTGCCCGACCGCATCGTGGCCGGCCCGCTCAAACGCACCCGGATCGGCGCCGAACTCGCCGCGGAGCGGTGCGGCTATACCGGCGAGATCGAGATCGACGAGCGGCTGAAGGAAATCGATTACGGCGTCTGGGGCGGCAAGTCCGACGCCGAGATCGCCGAGCGCTGGAGCGCGGCGGCGATCGAGGACTGGCGCGAGCGGTCCGTCCCGCCCGCCGGCGCGGGCTGGTCGCCGAGCCCTGAGACGATCCGGGCCAATGTGCGCGCGCTCTACGCCGCGCTGACCATCGACCGGTCGAAGGACCGCGAAGTGCTGGTCGTCACCTCGAACGGGATCCTGAGGTATTTCCACGAACTGCTCGCCGGCGAGGCCGCCGCGCTCGAGGACGCCAAGGTGAAGACCGGCCGCATCTGCGCGGCCGAAGTGACCGGGCCGGGCGCGGACCTGATGTTCTGGAACCTCGCTCCGGACGAGGCTGCGGAGCGCCTGAAGTGACCCTGACCGCCAGCCGCGCGCTCGGCCTGTGGCGGGACGCCGTGTTCTACTTCTGGATCACGTGGAGCGCGATCTTCATCGGCGCAGGCGGGCTCGGCCTCGCCGGATCGGCCGCCTTCATGGGCCTTCTCTGGGTGCCCATGCTGATCTGGCCGATCTGGGAGGATACGCGCCGGTCGCCGGGCGCCCCGATCCTCGCTGCGCTCGCGATCGGCTGGATCTGTCTGAGCTGGATCTGGTCGCCCTATGACCGGCCCGACCAGCTCATCAAGCTCGGCCTGCTCACCCCGCTCTTCGTGCTCGCCGCCTACGGTTTCGCCCGGCTTTCAGATCCTGTGCGCGCTCGCTACGGCCGGTACGCTCTGATCGTCTTCGGGCTGTGCGCGATCTACCTGCTGATCGAGGCGCTGTTCGGCATCCCGATCGCGACCCAGTACAAGATCTGGGTCGAAGGCGTGGATATCGGCCGCGAATGGGCGCGAGCCTTCGCCGAGCGGATGATCTCGCGCGGGGCCAGCGCCTTCATCCTCGTCGCCGGGCCGATGGCGATCTACGCCTGGCTGAACGGGCTGAGGCCTGTCGCGGTCCTGCTCGGCGCGGCCGCCCTCGCGGGCGCAGCGGCGTTCGGGGTCGAGGCCAATCTCGTCGCGCTCGCGGCCGGGTCGGCCGCGGCCGCCGCCGCCTTCGTACGGCCGGGCGCGAGCCTGCGTGCGCTGTGCCTGGGTCTCGCCGTCTACGTCGTCTTTGCACCCGTGCTCACCGGGCTTTTTATCCTGCTCGTCCCGGACGGGCTCGCGGCCATGCTGCCGATGTCCTGGGAGATGCGGCTTCTGATCTGGAGCGAAACCCTGGCGCGGCTTTCAGAAGCCCCCTTCTTCGGACACGGCCTCGACGCCAGCCGGTCGATGAGCAGGCCTGGCGAGTTGCGGGGTCAGGCCTTCGATCTTCTGCCCCTGCACCCGCATAACGCAGGCCTGCACATCTGGCTCGAAGCCGGCGCGGTCGGCGCGGGCCTTTGCGCGGCCGCGCTCGCCGGGACGGGGATCGCCCTGGGCCGGGCGGGGCTCGCCCCCCCCGTCGCCGCCGGCCTCGCCTTCGCCGGAACCGCCTGGGCCATGCTGGTGATCCTCGGCTACGGGCTCTGGCAGGAATGGCATCACGGCGCGCTCGCCCTGGCGCTCGGCTGCGCCTTCTTCTCCAGAGGAGACGGCGCGAAACCTGCATGACCGCACTCAGGCCGGCGCAGAACGCAGCCGGAGCATGGGGAGCGGACATGACGGCGTTTCATATCGACACGCTTCAATCGGCCGGACAGGCGCGGCGCGACGCCGCCGCCTCGGCGCCGCGAAGTTTTCTCTGGTCCGATCTGATCGCGCTGGCTCTGGCGAGCCTTTCAGGCGCGGCGCTGAGCGCGGCCGGCGCGGGCCTGCCCGAAGGCTGGACCGTGCTGACGCTCGCAAGCGCGCTGGGTCTGGTGTTCTGGCTGAAGACGCTGGGCCATTACCGCAACCGCCAGGCGCTCGCCGACCAGATCCGGCCCTTGCTGATCGGCTGCGGCTTCGCAGCCTTGGCGGTCAGCACCGCCCAGCTCGCGCTCGGCGAAGCCCGGCTCGATCCCGGCTCGATCCTGAAATGGGCCGCTGCGCCCGCTTCCATGCTGGCCGGGCGGTTCGCCGTGCGCGAGATGCTCAAGGCCTCGAAGGCCTGGTACGCGCCGGTGACCCTGCTCGCGCCCAAAGGCGCGGCGGACGCCGCCGAGACGCTGCTGAGCGAAAACGACGGGCACGGCCTCACCGTCGCGCGGCGGGTGGATCTTGCAAGCTTCGCCGGGCTGGACGACGCCGCTCTGGGCGCGCGGCTCGACGCGCTGGGCGGGCAGACCGTGTTTCTCGCGCCGGACGCGCAGACCCAGCCGCTCGCCGCGCGCATCGCCGGCCGGCTGTCTGCGCGCGGCGCAGCCTTCTATTACCGCCCCGACGTCGGCCGCATCCCCACCGAGCATGTCGACCTGCTCGACGCCCCGCCTGCGGACGGCTTCGTGATGCGCATCACCGACAGCCTGGACCGTCCGCTCGCCGGTGCGGCCAAGCGGGTCCTAGACCTTTTGACCGCCGGGCTGGCGCTCGCGGTGCTCTCCCCGCTCATGGGGGTGATCGCCCTTCTGATCCGCCGCGACGGCGGGCCGGCGCTGTTCAGCCAGACCCGTGTGGGCCGGGCCGGATCGACCTTCGCCTGCCTGAAATTCCGCACCATGAGCGTGGACGCCGAAGACCGGCTCGCCGCCCTGCTCGACGCCGATCCGGCGCGCAAGGCGGAGTGGGAGACCTATCAGAAGCTCTCAGACGATCCGCGCATCACGCCGGTCGGCCGGTTTCTGAGGAAGACCAGCCTCGACGAACTGCCCCAGCTAATCAACGTGCTCAGAGGCGAGATGAGCCTTGTGGGCCCGCGCCCCATGCTGCCCGAACAGCGCGGCGCCTACGGGGTGTCGCTGGAAGCCTACGCCCGCCTGCGTCCAGGCCTGACCGGGCTGTGGCAGGTCAACGGCCGGCACGAAACGAGCTTCGCCGAGCGCGCCCGGCTCGACGACTGGTATGCGCGCAACTGGTCGCTCTGGCGCGACGGCGTGATCGTCCTCAGGACGGTCCGCGAAGTGCTGCGCGGCGGCGGCGGCTGAGCCTCAGCCGGGCTTTCTGACGATCAGATGATCCTGAAGCTGGCCTGACGGCGCAGCGTCGCGCCAGTCCCCGCGCGCAACCGTGCGTTCGCGCACCAGCCCGGCCGCCTCGATCCAGCCGTTCAGGGCTTCGGTCTCGAACCCCATCGCCGCTTCAGGCGCCGCCGGATCGGTGCTCCAGGCCGGCCCGCCGAGCTGAACGAAGCCCAGCCGCGCCACGCCCGCGTGCAGCGCCTGCCGGCCCTCCGCATCGATCTCGAAGACCGTCAGATAGGCTCGTCCGCCGGGCCTGAGCACCCGGCCGGTCTCTGCGAGATAGCCTTTGGCGGTTTTCGCATCGAGATGGGTGAAGAGCGAGGTCGCCACCGCGAGATCGACCGAGCCGTCTTCAGCCGGGAAGCGATAGTCCGCCGCCGATCCGCCCTCGCGCCGGTATTCGGGGTTGGACAGATCAGCGTGCACGAAGTCGATCGCCGCCGCGCCGCTTACATGCCGGCGGGCGAAGTCGAGCGCGCGGGGGGCGATGTCGAAGCCGATATAGCGGCCTTCTTCAGACAGGTAGGCGCAAAGCGGGAAAGCCAGCCGGCCCGCGCCGCAGCCCATGTCCAGCACGGTCTCGTCAGGGCTCAGCCCCGTCGCCTCGCGGATCGCGTGAAACAGCGTCTCGCCGGTGCGGTGGAAATCGCCGCCGCCGTTATTGTGGATCACGCGCCAGGGCGCCGGCCGGCGGCTTTTCAACCGTCCGGGCAGATCCTTGAGGTCGCTCGCCGCGTTCCAGATGAAACGCACGAAGGGCCTGGGCAGAGCGCGGCGCACAGCGCGCCTCAAACGTCGGGCTGTCATGGTCGGCGAGACGCTCCGCAGGGGCCGGCCGGGCTTGTAAATCAGTAACGAAACCTGCCTATAGGCTCGTACGCGCAGCCGCAATCATCCCGGAGACCTCCGATGCAGCTCTTCCTCGACACCGCCGAGACCAGCGAGATCGCCGACCGGCTCGGATCGGGCCTGGTCGACGGGGTGACCACCAATCCCTCTCTGATCGCCAAGTCCGGCGCGGACGTGTTCGAGCGCGTGGCCGCGATCTGCGAGCTGATCGACGGCCCTGTGAGCGCCGAGGTCGTCGCCACAGACACCGAGACCATGCTGGCCGAGGGCCGCAAGCTGGCCGATCTCGCTCCGAACGTCGTGGTCAAGCTGCCCCTCACCGAAGCCGGGCTCGCCGCCTGCCACGCCTTCGCAAGGGACGGGATCCAGACCAACGTCACCCTGTGCTTCTCGGCCAATCAGGCCCTGCTCGCGGCCAAGGCGGGGGCGAGCTACATCTCGCCCTTCGTGGGCCGGGTCGAGGATGCGGGCGGTGACGGGATCGGACTCCTTCAGGCGATCCGGGCGATCTATGACCAGTACGGCTACGAGACCGAGATCCTCGCCGCCTCCCTGCGCTCGCCCGCCCATGTCGAGGCCGCCGCTCTGGTCGGCTGCGACGCGGCGACCATCCCTGCAAAGGTGTTCGACCAGCTCTACAAGCACCCGCAGACCGACACCGGGCTGTCCGCCTTCCTCTCCGACTGGAAAAAGGCGACCGGGCGGGACTCCCTGGGCTAGCTCCGCCCCAGAACACCGAGCAGGAAGTCCTTGACGATGTCGAGGAAGGCCGCGCCGAACACCAGAAAGCCGCCGATCAGAAGCCCGATCCAGATCACGCCCAGAAACAGGCCCAGGATCACTAAAAGCCCGTCCCGGGTGATGAGCCCGATCGAGGACAGGGCGATGGCGATGCCCGGCGTGGTGTTGGTCGCCGGCAGCGGCACCAGGATCGACGCGCAGAACAGCACGAACACCGCGCCGACCATGCGCTCGGCGTTGCGCCCAGACAGAAGGCTCAGCCGGGGCCGGGCCAGCCGCTCCACCCAGCCGAACCATTTGCGCGCGCCTTTGGCCATGCGCTGAAGATCGGCTTTCGACAGCGGCCGGTCTGAAAACCTGCGCGGCAGCCAGGGCTGCTCTCGCCCAGCAGCCATTTGCGCGGCCAGCGCCATCATCGGCAGCGCGACGACCTGCGGCACGCCGTACAAAAACGGCATGCAGACCGGGATCGCGAGCGCGAACAGGAGCACGCCGAACACCCGCTCGCCGAGCGTGCGGGTGAACGCGCCCAGCGTGAGGCCTTCCTCGGGCGCGCCCTGCGCGATGTCCTCGAGCGCGGCGATCAGCCCGCCGGAGGGTTCGGGGCCGGGACCGTCTTCACGGCGGTCGCCGCCGGGTTCGGGCGCGTCAAGGCTGCGGGCAGGGTCGGTCATGGCGCGCTCCGGGTTGAGGCGGGGCCTGAATACGCGCCGAACGCCTACAGAGCAATTATTGTGAGCGCCCCTATGGGCTTCACAAACTCGCGCCCCTGTGGCGACATAGAATCAAAGCTTATGATTGCGCTCTGGAGCGAGCATGGAAATTTGGCAACACGCTGCGGGCGACGGCGATCGAAGCTTTGCGGACCTATGCATCAGAAATAACGTTATTTTATTGGGGCCAAGCAATATTGGGCGCTGGGGGCCGAATGCGCGTGAAAAATACCTAGAACATGGCATCAAGCCCAGAACCTGTACAATATTGGACCGCTTTTGTACGCAAATGTCGTCGGGAGATTTGGTCGTTCTGAGAGAGGGCACGTCAACCGTCAGGGCGGTTGGGAGAATTGTCGGGGACTATGAATACATTGACGCCTTTCTAGATGTTGATGGCTGGGACGTTGCGCATGCCAGACGGGTCCACTGGGTAGCCCAGGAGCAGATGCCCCGCCACTTCCCGACTTACACAATGAAACTAGGCGACACGACGCAAATCCTACCTACAGGCGAAAAGGCCCACGAACTTCGCGCTTGGATCAAGAATCTGTTCGAGACATATGATGAAGACAAGCAGCCAGAATTTACACAGTTCGACGATTCAAAATCGCTTGATATCGCCGACTGTGCAGCACTCTTATTTGAATGCGGACTAAGCGCCACGTCTGCGACCTCGCTAACGGACCGGATTACCGACCTGACGAAGCTTGCACAATGGTACCGAACCAAAACCGAGGCCATTTCTGAAGCAGAGACGCTCGGGCAACTTGTTTTGCCGCTTTTCGTAGCACTCGGCTGGTCTCCTCAGACACTAGCGATGGAGTGGTCGATATCTGGTATCGGACGAATAGATCTCGCGGCGTTCCGGCCGTTTCGACAGAGCGTCCGAAATCAAGACGACATCGTGCTGGTGCTTGAGGCGAAGCGATTCAATCGCTCTTGCTTGGTCGGGGTGGAGCAAGCTCGATCCTACGCGTCAGCGCTTCCAAATGCCGAGCGGTTAGTGGTCACGGACGGCCTGCGGTATGCCGTATTTATTCGCGATGAAACGGGGACGTTTCCCGAGTCCCCACATGCATACCTCAATCTGGCACAGCCGAAAGATCATTACGCCGCACTTGACTGCTTAGGAGCAGATGAAGCGCTGCTTGCACTGTCCGCAGCTTGGAGACCAGGCTTGCTCACCCGGTGATCAGCCGCGCGCGGATCGCGCCGTCCAGCGCCTCGACGCGGGCGAGAATGTCGGCCGGGGCGCGTTCGAGATCGGCGACCGCATAACCGTACTCGCCGTCGGTCTGCAGATACTGGGCGGCGACGTTCGCGCCGGCCTGTTCGGCCGCTTCGTTGAGCCGCCTCAGAAAGCCCGGCCGGTTGAAATGGGGCACCAGCACCCGCACCTGCCCCTCGCCCAGCGGGCCGGGTTCGACATGGGGGAAGTTCACCGCATGGCTGGTCGCGCCCTGATAAAGATACTTCGCCAGCTTGGTCGCCGCATCGAGCCCGATCGCCTGCTGGGCCTCGGCGGTCGAGCCGCCGATATGGGGGGTGAGGATGGCGTTCGGGCAGCCCTGCAGCGGGCTTTCGAAGGCCTCGTCCTTGCTCTTCGGCTCGACGGGGAAGACGTCCACCGCAGCGCCCGCGAGCTTGCCTGATCTCAGCGCCTCGGCGAGCGCGTCCACGTCCACGAGGTCGCCGCGGGCCTGGTTGATCAGATACGCCCCGTCCTTCATCAGCGCGATCTCGCGCTTGCCGATCATGTTGCGCGTGCGCGCGGTGGAGGGCACGTGCAGGGTCACCGCGTCGCAGGTGGACAGAAGCGCGTCCAGGCTTTCGGTCGGCCGCGCGTTGCCGTGCGCGAGCTTGGGCTCGATGTCGTAGAAATACACGTGCATGCCCAGCGCCGAGGCGATCACCGAGAGCTGGGCGCCGATATTGCCGTAGCCCACGATGCCGAGCTTTTTCTTGCGCACTTCGTTCGCGCCCTCGGCGGTTTTCAGCCACAGACCCTTTTCGGTGGCGAACATCTTCTCGGGGATGCGGCGCATCAGCATGATGACGCTGGCGATGGTCAGCTCGGCCACCGACCTGGTGTTGGCGAAGGGCGCGTTGAAGACCGGGATCCCGCGCCTTGCGGCGGCGTCGAGATCGACCTGGTTGGTGCCGATGCAGAAACAGCCCACCGCCGCCAGACCCGAAGCGGCGGCGAACACCTCTTCGGTCAGCTGGGTGCGCGAGCGGATGCCGACCACGTCCGCGCCAGAGATCGTCTGCCCCAGCGTCGCCGGATCGGGCGAGCCGGACACCCGCCGCACCGAGACCGGGCCGAGCGCCTGAAGCGCCTCGTCGGCGTCGGGGTGGACGTTTTCGAGCAGGAGCGCGTCGAAGGGCGTGGAGCGGGCCATGGACTCACCTCGCATAGGGATGCTGCAACCGCAAACGAGCATGGCGCGCGCCCGCCTGCAAGGCGGCGTGCGGCCGCGCCGCGTGCAGCGCCCGGCGTGACAACGGGCTCTAAACAGAGGCATTGTGCGCCGAACTTTTTCAGGGGACGCCCGAACCCATGGCGGTACTGGTCACCGGCGCGGCCGGCTTCATCGGATATCACGCCGCCCGCGCCCTGCTCGAGCGCGGCGAAGCGGTGGTGGGCGTCGACTGCCTGACCGACTATTACGACGTCGCGCTGAAACAGGCCCGCCTGGCCGAGCTGGGCCGGTTCAAGGGTTTCCGGTTCGAGAGACTGGACCTCGCCGACGCCGCCGCAGTGCGCGCGCTCGTCCTGTCCGTCCGCCCCCGGAAGATCCTGCATCTCGCAGCGCAAGCCGGCGTCCGGTATTCGCTGGAAAACCCGTTCGCCTACACGCATTCGAACATCTCAGGGCACCTCTCCGTGCTCGAAGCGGCGCGCGCGCTCGACGGCGAGCTCGATCACCTCGTCTATGCGAGTTCGAGCTCGGTCTACGGCGAGCGGCCCGCCGAGCGCGGCTTCAGCGAGGACGACGCTGTCGACGCGCCGGTCTCGCTTTACGCCGCCACCAAGCGCGCCGACGAGCTGATGAGCGGCACCTATGCGCATCTTTACGGCCTGCCGCTGACCGGCTTGCGGTTTTTCACCGTGTACGGACCGTGGGGCCGGCCGGACATGGCGTACTTCTCGTTCGCCGAGAAGATGATCGCCGGGCAGACGCTGAAGCTTTTCAATCACGGCCGGAACCTGCGCGACTTCACCTTCATCGGCGACATCATTCCCCATCTTCTGGCGCTGGTGGACGATCGTCCGGGGCCGGGCAATCGCGTGTTCAATATCGGCGGGTCGAGCCCGGTGGACACGCTGGCGCTGGTCTCCGCGCTCGAAGCGGCGCTGGGGATCGAGGCGAGGACCGAGAAGATCGACGCCCAGCCCGGCGATGTCAGCGCGACTTGGGCGGACACCTCGCGGCTTGAAGCGGCCTACGGCGCGGCGCCGCACACTGCGCTGCAAGACGGGATCGGCGCGTTCGCGCGCTGGTTCCGAGGCTGGAAGGGGCTCGACGCCCCGCGCGCCGCCGGACAGCAATGACCGTTTTCGTGGACGCCGACGCCTGTCCTGTGAAGGACGAGGCGATCCGCGTCGCCGAGCGCTGGAAGACGCAGGTGCTGCTGGTCTGCGACGGAGGGCTGCGCCGCCCGCAAAGCGCCTGGGCCGAACTCGTCATCGTGCCTGAAGGCGCGGACGCCGCCGACGACTGGATCGCCGAGCGCATCGGGCCGGGCGATATCTGCGTGACCGGCGACATCCCGCTGGCCGACCGCTGCCTGAAGGCCGGCGCGAAGGCGATCGATCATCGCGGCACGGTGTTCACCGCCAACTCGATCGGCTCCAAGCTCGCCATGCGCGACCTCATGGCCGACCTCAGAAGCGCAGGCATGGAGACCGGCGGCCCGAAAGGCTTCAGCCCGCGCGACCGCTCGGCCTTCCTGAACGGGCTCGAGCAGGTGTTCCAGGATCTCAGGCGCGGGCGCTGAACACCACGCCACGCCTGGTTGACAGCCCGCCCCGGCGAAGCGATTTCTGACCCAGGCGCACGCGCTGCAGGCGTGCGGTGAAACGGGGTTCTCCGTGCCGAACTTCTCTCCTCGCCTGTTCGTCGTTCTGGTCGCCCTGGCGGTCTGGCCGGCGTCGATCTTCCTGTTCGCGCCCCGCCCCGAAGCGCCCGGCGAATTCGCCGAAGACGTGGTGTCCGAAGATTTCCTGCTCTCGCTCTATAATATCGACAAGGAGGCGTGCGTCGCCCTGGCGAGTCTCGACCGGCTCGATGTTCTGGTGGTGGGCAATTCGCACGTCTATTCGGGCATCGACGCCTGGGAGCTCGCCCAAGCCTTTCCCGATCGTCAGACCGGCGTCTGCGCCTTCGGAACCTGGCATCTGGGCACGTTCGATCTTCTGATCGACTATCTCGACCATCACGGGCTCGAACCGCGCCGCCTTATCTGGATCGTCGATCCCTATTTTCTGCAGAAGCCCCTGAACGACTATCTGCCCGACCAGCAGGCGACCCTGTTCGATCCGGTCGCGCGCAGCGCGGTGTTCGATCGCTGGCGGACCAACCTGGCGCAGGGCTCGCCGATTTCGGGCGTTGCTGCCGCGACTCTCCGTGCACAGATCGACGAGGTCGAAGCCCGCACGCGCGCGCTCGACCGCGAGGCGGCCGAGGCGCTCGTCCTCGACGTCGAGTTCGTCCATGAGCGCCATCAGGGCGTCTACGCCGGCGTCGAGCCCGACCCGGCCGCGCCGGCGGCCCTGAAGCGGATCTGCCGGGCGCTGTCGGCGCGCGGTATCGCGGTGGACGTGGTGGTCTCGCCCATGCCCCGGCCCGAATTCGTGGCCGACCTGCCGATCGAGTTCAGCGTCGATCCTTATGGTCTCGGGCCGCTTTTCCAAGAGGCGATGCCCTGCATCGACCGGCTCATCGACCGGCCGGTGCTGGAAGACTGGGGGCTGGACGTCCGCTTCCTGTTCAATCGCGGTTTCGATCCGGAGTTTCCCTATGACTGGATCGCAGACAGGCCCGCATTTGAAGCCGGATACGCCACGCTGCCCCGGCGTCGGCAAGGCGCGTTCTACGACGTGCATCACCTCAACCGCGCCGGCGCCCGGCTGTTCACCCGCCGCGTGATGGAAGA
Source organism: Oceanicaulis sp. (assembly GCA_040112665.1). Lineage (NCBI taxonomy): Bacteria > Pseudomonadati > Pseudomonadota > Alphaproteobacteria > Maricaulales > Maricaulaceae > Oceanicaulis > Oceanicaulis sp. The sequence continues at coordinate 628,853 of CP157796.1, forward strand.
CCTCGCGGCAGACGAGACGGGTTAGGCGGCCGGCAGGATCTCGCCCAGCACCCCGCCTATGCGGATCGGCTCGCAGCGAACCGCAAGCCCGGTCGCGTCGTCGGTCTCGACAAACAATCCGCAGGCGGTCGCCTCGCCGCTGGCGGTGGTGAAGCGCGAGGACCGCATGCCGGTGACGAAGCGGTTCACCGGCTCGTCCTTCTCCATGCCGATCACGCTGTCATAGTCCCCGCACATGCCGGCGTCAGTCTGATAGGCGGTGCCGCCGGGCAGGATGCGGTGATCGGCGGTGGGCACATGGGTGTGCGTACCGACCACCAGGCTCGCCCGGCCGTCGCAATAAACGCCCATGGCGGTCTTCTCGCTGGTCGCCTCGCCGTGCATGTCGACCACGATCGCATCGGCGACCTGACCGAGCGGGCACGAGACGATTTCCTTCTCCACCGCAGCGAACGGATCTTCCAGCGGCTGCATGAACAGGCGCAGCATCACGTTCATCACAAGGATCCGCCGCCCGTCGGGCAGATCGTAGAGCGACGCGCCCTTGCCCGGCGCAGCGCCGGGCCGGTAGTTCACCGGCCGCAACAGTCTGGGCTCGCGCTCGATATAGCTCAGCGCCTCGGACTGGTCCCAGGCGTGATTGCCCAGGGTGAGCACGTCCGCGCCGGCGTCGAACAGCTCGTTGGCGGTGCGCTCGGTGATGCCGAACCCGCCCGCGGCGTTCTCGGCGTTGACGATCACGAAGTCGAGCTTCAGCCGGTCGCGCAGGCCGGGCAGGTGCTCGGCCACCGCCTCGCGGCCGGACTTGCCGACGACGTCTCCGAAAAATCCGATGCGCATGACCGCTCCTTTCGAAGCGTGCGCATATAGCGCGCGCGCCCGGCGCTGGCCATGGCGGCGGTGCTAACCCTCCTGCACCGCGACGGTGCGTGCGATCTTGCGCTTGTACTTCTCCGCGTCCTCACCGTCGGCCATGCCCGCGACCGCCTCTTTCGCCTTCCTGTAACGGTCCACCACCCCGCCGATATGGCGGAACCCGCCCCACAGGTCGGCGATCACCACGCCGGAGAGGAGCAGCGCCGGGCCGGACACCCATTTGAACGCAGTGGTCAGGCCGGCGAAGATCTGCGCGTCCGGATTGGCGATGATGGGCGGCGGGCCGATCAGCGAGGCGGCCAGGCCGCCCGCGCCGGGAATGTCCTGCGCCAGCTGTTCGGCCAGCATGGCGATGAAATTGCTCGACAGGAAGAAAAAGCGGACCACCTCGGCGACGCCCGGCGAGGCCGCCGCACCGTCGGGGTCGACGAAGGGCGCGGTCGCGCCCGGCGCGAAGAAGGGCTGGTTCAGCGCATAGACCGCCAGGGCCACGCCGGGCGCGAGCACGGCGGCGATATAGCCGGCCGTATAGACCATGCGAGAGCGGCGCACCTTCTCGGCGCGGTCGATGTCGCGATCCAGATTGTCCAGAAAGCACTGCTTTTTCTGGCAGGGCGCGCCGCGTCTCGTGCGCTTGCTGTAAGCGCCCATCGCCGTGCTCAGCCCGCCGCCGAAGCGCTGCTGGACGGCCCAGACCAGAGGCAGCAATCCGCCGGCGATCAGCGCCGCCCAGGCGGCGTAGCGCAGTGCGAGGTCGCGCACGGCGTCGTCCCCGAAAATGTCGAGCATGGTCGTCCCCCCTGTCGTTCGGCCCGCGACGCCGCACCTGCGGTGCGCGTTCCCCCGATCAGAAGGTTAACCAAATCCTAACGGCCTGAAAAGGCGACGCTCGGCGCGCTCGAGCGCTAGCCCACGAAGGCCTTCTCGACCACGTATTCGGCCGGCCGGGCGTTCGAGCCTTCGGTGAGGCCTGCGCGCTCGCAGCGCAGCTTGCAGTCCTCGATCATCTCCATCGAGCCGCAGATCATCACCCGGTCGGTTTCGGGGTTCAGCGCGGGCACGCCGAGCTCGTCAAAGATGATCCCCTCGTCGATGAGCTGGGTGATCCGGCCGGTGCGCACGAAGTCCTCGCGGGTGACCGAGGGGTAGTAGACCAGCTTGCCGTTCGCGAACTCGCCCACCAGCGGATCGCTCGCCACCGCCTCGACCAGCTCGCGGCCGTATTCGAGTTCGGCGACCTCGCGGCAGGTATGGGTGAGGATCACCTGATCGTACTGCTCATAGGTCTCCGGATCGCGGATGATCGAGGCGAAGGGGGCGATCCCGGTGCCGGTGGACAGAAGATACAGCCGCTTGCCCGGGGTCAGCGCGTCGAGCACCAGCGTGCCCACTGACTTGGTCCCCAGAAGGATGGTGTCGCCCGGTTCGATCTTCTGAAGCCGCGAGGTCAGGGGGCCGTCAGGCACCTTGATGGAGAAAAACTCCAGCTCCTCGTCCCAGCTGGGGCTGGCCACCGAATAGGCGCGCAGAAGCGGCTTTCCGTCGACCGGTAGGCCCAGCATCACGAATTCGCCCGAGCGGAAGCGGAAGCTCTGCGGCCGGGTCACGCGGAAGGCGAACAGCCGGTCGGTGTAGTGCCTGACCGATTTCACCGTTTGCTCGCTGACCGCCGCCATGATCGCCCTCGCCGCTTTCAAAAATATCCAGCGGGTTCTAGGCGCGAGCAGCCGCGGCGCCAACCGCCGTGTCTGCGGCGCGGCGTCGCTAGCGCCCCGCCCGGAACGCGCCGCGCTCGGTCACCACCCAGTCCACCGGCAGGTCGTGCGCGTCGGTGGGCACGCGGGTCATGCGCTGGGCTTCGTAGGCGAGCCCCACCGTGGTGACGGGGCCCAGCTCCCTCAGGGCCGCGAGGGTGCGGTCGTAAAACCCTGCGCCGTAACCCAGGCGCCGTCCGGCCTGATCGAAGGCGAGCAGCGGGACGAGAACGAGGGCGGGGCGGACTTCCGGATTGGAGGGATCGGGTTCCTGCACCCCGAACGCGCCGGTGACGAAATCCTCGCCCGGCGTCCAGCTTCGAAAGACCAACGCCCGGCCCGGCCCGGTCACGCAAGGCAGGCACAGCCGGGCCTGTTCCAGCGCGAAGGTTTCAAGCAGCGGTGAGGGGTCGATCTCGTCGCGGATGGCGCGGTAGCCCGCGACGATCTGGTTCATCGACGGCCAGATCTCGTCGGGGAAGGTTTCCGCCAGCCGGGCGCCCGCCTCAGGATCGGCGGCGTGGGCGGCGGCCCGGGCGCGGGCGGCCGTCATGCGCGCACGTTTCTTGCGCCAGCCGGTCAGCATGGCGCCGAAAGCCTGTCGCGCGAGAGGAAAGGGGTGGCGGCCCCAGATGCGCCGTTGGTCGTTTTCCAACCCTGATGACCCGGTAAACCAGGTGGGCGCCGCGTGTCCGAGACCACGGTCGGGGACAGAGGCAGCTCCCTCTCAGAGATGTAAGGTCGCCGGGATGTTAAGACCTGACGCACGCTCCAGCAGCCGCCGGGTCTGAAGATGGGGCGCGCGAGGCCCGCGCTCAAGAGCCTTCTCCAGTCTCACCGTCCTCAGCGCCGGTTTCGCACAGGGTTTCCAGCCGCGCGGCGGCTTTCGCGATCGCTTCGGCTGCGCGCGCGCGGTCCGCGCGGCGGCGGGCGTCGGCCTGGCTCAGCCGGCCCTTGAGGTCGATCATCTCTTCTTTCAGGGCCTCGATCTGGCCCTTCGCCTCGCGCATCTCGTCGGCCACGATCAGGCTCGCCATGAGCAGCAGCCGCACGTCGCCGATCTGGCCGACCTTGTCGGCGAGGTCGCGGACATGGCCGTCGAGATGGCCGGCGAGTTCGCGCAGATACGCCTGCTGGCCTTCCTCGCAGCCGATGGTGAAGGCCCGGCCGTTCAGGGAGATCGTGACCTTGTTCACGCCCCCTCCCCGCTTTCGGCCAGCACGGCCCTGAGATCGTCCATCGCCGCGTCGAGGGCTGCGCCGGCCTCCTCGGCGGCTTCGGCGAGCGCGGCTTCGGAAGCCCGCGCTTCATCCAGCGCCTGGGCGAGCCGGGCCCGGTCGGCGTCGGAGTCCCGCGCCGCCATCGCATCGGCTTCCGCGCGGGCGAGCCGGGCGGTCAGGTCCTCGATCCGGCGCTGCACCGCGCCGGCGGCCTGATCGAGCCGGGCGAGCGCGCCGGTCACCGGATCGTCGTCGGCGTTCTCAGAGGAAGGGGCGGGGCCGGTTTCGGTCATGACAACCAAAATCCGCCTTTATCGGCGAAAGTTCAAGTGACGCCGCAGCCGGGCGCGAACAAGGCTCAGCCCGCTCCGGCACGCCGGGCCGGGCTTGCGCGTTCCTTCGCGCACACCCTTCAACCGAACCTGAGGGAGCGCGATGATGGACAAGCGCTATTTCGGCACGGACGGCATTCGCGGGACGACGAACCAGACGCCGCTGGTCTCGCCCTTCGTCACGCGCTTGGGGATGGCCGCGGCGCGCTATTTCAAACGCAAGGACGGCCGGCGCAGCACCGTCGTGATCGGCAAGGACACACGGCTTTCAGGCTATATGATCGAGACCGCGCTGGTGTCGGGTTTCATCAGCGCAGGCATGGACGTCGCCCAGTTCGGCCCCCTGCCCACGCCGGCGGTGGCGAACCTCACGACCACGCTGCGCGCCGATCTCGGGGTCGTCATCACAGCCTCGCACAACCCCTACCAGGACAACGGAATCAAACTCTTCGGCCCTGACGGCTACAAGCTCGACGACGCCCAGGAAGCCGAGATCGAAGCGCTGATGGACGAGCCCTACGAGACCGGCCTGGTCGGCGCCGGCGAGCTCGGCCGGGCGCGGCGGATCGACGATGCGGGCACGCGTTACACCGAGATCGTCAAGGCGACCTTCCCAAGGCGCATGAGCCTGAAAGGGCTTCGCATCGTGGTCGATTGCGCGAACGGCGCGGCCTACAAGGTCGCCCCGGCGGTGCTGTGGGAGCTGGGCGCGGACGTCATCGCCATCCATGACCGGCCCGACGGGTTCAACATCAACGCCGATTGCGGCGCCACCGCGCCTGAAAGCCTCGCCGAAGAGGTGCGCCGCTATCGCGCCGATATCGGCCTGGCGCTGGACGGCGACGCGGACCGGCTGGTGGTCGTGGACGAGGCCGGACGGGTGATCGACGGCGGTCAGGTGCTGGGCCTGATCGCCAAGACCTGGAAGCGGCAGGGCCGGCTCTCCTGCGACCGGCTGGTGACCACGGTGATGAGCACGATCGCGCTCGACCGCGCCATGGCGCGCGAGGGCGTCGAGGTCGTGCGCACCGGCGTCGGCGACCGCAACGTGGTTCAGGCCATGCGCGAGGGCGGCGGCAATCTGGGCGGGGAAAGCTCGGGCCATGTGGTGATGCGCGATTATGCGACCACCGGCGACGCGCTGATCGCAGCGCTGCAGGTGCTGGGGCTTCTGATCGAGAGCGACAAACCGGCGAGCGAGCTTCTCTCGGTGTTCGAACCGGTCCCGCAGATCAAGGAAAACGTCCGCCATGCGCGCGGCGCGACGCCGCTGTCGAACGATCAGGTCAAAGCCGCGATCGGCGAAGCGGAAAGCGCGCTCGGCGAGGAGGGCCGGCTCCTGGTCCGCGCATCGGGCACCGAACCGGTGATCCGCATTCTCGCAGAAGGCCCCGAAGACGCCGCGCGCAAGGCCGCGAAGATCGTGCGCGAAGCGGTCGAGGCGCAGGCGGCCTGAAATTTTCCCGGCGCGAGGAACTGACACCGCGGCGCGGCTTTGTTACCGTGGTTCTCGCGGGCTTCAGATCACCTGAAGATGACGGAGGGAACTCTGACGTCGTGAGGTGACGCATGACCACGCTCCAGATCCCCGCCGGCGCCCGGCCCTCTCCTGTTCCGTCGATCCAGCCCGACAGGCTCGCCCCGCTCATCGGCGGGGTGTGGCACGCCGCCGGAAAGTCTCAGTTCGAGGCCGCGACCGTCTGGGGCGCGCTTTACGCCGACCCGGCCCGCAACGGACGCGATCCGTCCGCGCCGGCCACCCTGTTCGATCTGCTCGGCGGCCTGCGTGTCTTCGATCTTCGCGATGTCGGCGCGGTCGCCACCAGCGTGTCGGATTTCACAGAGACCCTGCGCGCCGAGGCCGCCCATCTGTTCGACGCTCCGGGCGCGGTCTGGATTCGTATCCGCGAGGACGCGCTCTCGAGCCTGGGCTACCGTTCGCCGGGAGATCTCGCACGCTTCCGGGCCGAGCCGGGAAGCGCTCCACAATGGGCTAAGCTCATCGAAGGCGGCGTGTTCCGCGACGTGCCCCACCCCTACTGGGCGGAAATCTGGATCGCCGAGTGCGGACGCTTCGACCGCCTGCGCTGACGCGTCGCGAAACTTCGACCGCCAGCGGGCGTTGCTGATCGACCGCTGCGGCCGTCGCCGCGCACGCTTCATCGACAAGGGCCGGCTGACTCCATGATTTTGACAGTTCTGATCGGCGCCGCGCTCTCCGCAGCGGCGCCGGGGAATGAAGACTGCGCCCGGCCCGACCAGGCGCCGTTCACGCTTTGCCCGGCGATCGAGACCCTGCACACCGTGAACCGCGCGCGGTATGAAACCCGCCCCGCCGCAGACGGACGGGTGCACCTGTTCGTGGACGGTGAACGCCGGCCAGTGGACGGGTCCAGCTTTTTCGACCTGACCGAGACGCCGGACGGCGATCTGCTCTGGGCGCGCTCGGACGCGTCGCTGGCGCAAAGCCGGCTGACGACCGCCTACGGGCCGGTCACCGGACCTGACAGCCTCGACCGCTCTCCGGTCTTCGACGATCGCGGCGCGCTGTGGTTCGTCCGGCAATCGAACCGGCCGCGGCGGGACCGGATCTGCCGGCTGCCGTCGCTGGACGGCGACAGCCCGGTTTGCGCGGAGACCGGGCATTATATCGGCGCTCTGACCCCGCGCGCGGGAGGCGGCGTTCTGGCCGCCGGGACTGAGATCGGCGCGGACGTCAATGCGGTTCTGTCGGTGACCGCCGGCGCGGACGGTGCAAGGGTCAGAACCCTCCATGCCGACGAGGCGCTGCTTCTAAGCCATGACGGCGCCATCTACCGGGTCACCGGCGATGAAAGCCTTGAAGCTGCGTTATTGGCGTACTGGTCGCAGGCGCTCGGTGCGCCTGCGGCCCGCGCCGCGCTCGGCGGCAACGGTTATGGCCGCCTGTCCTGGAGCCTCGCCTATCAGCTCCACAGCCTGTCCGAACTGGCCGCGCTCTATGATGACGCGGCGGTCGCGGCGTACGTCCGCAGCCTCAGGACGGCGACCATGCAACATGCCGTGGACGGACGGTTCCCGTCCTGGCGCTATTCGGTCCGGCCGGACATCCTCACCACGCATGCGGTCCATGACGGGGTGATCTACGACGCGCTGCTGACCAGTTGCGAGCGCGTGCCGGGCGAGGATTGCGCGGCGATCGTCCAGCAGGCCCGGCAGGCCTATGAAGCGATCGAGGCGCAATGGGACGGAGAGGCGTATCGCTGGCCCTGCTCTGCGGACTATCGCTGGCCGGGCGACCGGCTGCCCTGGAACCAGCAGAACGCCATCGGCTTGCTGCTGGCCCATCTGGTCGAAGCCGACGGGCGCGAGGCCGATCGGACCCGCCTGACGGCGCTGCATCAAGGTTTCGAGGACGCGACTTACGAGCAGGACGGGGTACGGATCTGGGCCTACTGGCCGGAGACCTACTACCGCGGCCAGGAGGAGCGGAGCTGCGAAGTCGCAAAGCCCGCCGAGGCGCGGCCCGAAATCGAAGCGATCAAGGCGGAGGATTTCGGCCATGCCGCGCTGAGCGTGCGGTTCGACGCGCGTGCGACGGCGCTTCTGGACCGGCAAGAAGCGCTCGACCCCGGGGCGATCGCCGATCTCATCGCCGCGCGCGAGAACGCGGTCGCCTTCCGCATCGACGGCTCTCAGCCCTGGGAGGCGTCCCCCGATCAGCGGCTCTATGGCGGCTGGCTCGATGAGGACGGCTTGGCGGAGAACGCCTATCGACGCTGGATCCCGCCCGGCGCGCATCCGCTCAATCGCGTGCATTTTCTGGCCGGATATGTCGCGGCCGCTCCGGGTCCTGATGATCTCGCCGGAACAATCGCCGTCGAGCGGCTCGTGCAAGCGGACGGCGAGATCGGCTGGGAACCGGTGTTCAGCCTCGGTGCGGTCGACGGCGGGATCGTCCTTGATGCGGACGAAGCCGCCGAGACCCTGCCGGCCGCCGAGGCCCTGCGGGCGGCGGTGATCGCGATGTATCGCGGGAAGGCCGCCGAGCTTTAGCGCCGGCGCGCAGGCCTGACGTCCGGCGCCCGCGTGATCAGCTTCAGGGGACTCCAGGTCAGCGCGCGCGCAATCTGCAGGGCCGAGGCCGTCCTTGAAGCCTGGATTTCCGATCGGGTACGCATGATGTCCGGCCAGCCGGCCAGCGCGTCGCGCATGGCCCGGCCGTATAGACCGAACTGGCCGAACCGCGCCGCGGACAGCCAGAGCGCCAGATTGGCCGTCGCGTGAAGCGGCGCGAGCAGCGGCAAGAGCGGCGCGGGCGTGTTTTTCAGGAAGGTCCAGAGCCGGTTGCGCGCGCCGTGATAGCCGGCGAATTCCGAGCGCCGGCCCGAACTCGCATAGCCCAGATGGCTGACGACCGCGTCGCGCACCTGGATGCAGCGCTCACCGCGCAGACGCGCCCGGTAAGCGAGATCGACGTCCTCCACATAGCAGAAATACCGCTCGTCGAACCCGCCCAGCGCCTCGAACAGATCGCGCCTTATCATCATCGCCGCACCGCAGGGCGCGAACACTTCGCCCTCTTCCGGCGGCGTCATCGACCGTCCGTACCCGGCGCGATAGGGCAGCCCCGCAGCGTGATAGACGTCGCCGGCGCCGTCGAGCACGCCCGGCGCGCCGTCGGCGGCTTGCGTGCATCCGAACAGAGTCACATCGGGCCAGCGCCCCGTCGCGGCGAGCATCTGCTCGATCCAGTCGGGCTCGGGAAAGGCGTCGGGGTTGAGAAGCAGGAGCCACTCACCTTCAGCCCGCCGCGCGAGCAGGTTGTTTCCACCTGCGAAGCCGAGATTGGCCTCGCTGGTCACCAGCTCGGCGCCGTGAGGCAGCTGAGCGGGATCGGCGCGCTCGCCCTCGGGCGACCCGTTTTCCAGATAAAGGATTTCGCGCGGGCGCACCGTCTGCGCATCGAGCGCCGCGGCCTGGCGCGAGACGTGCGCCGCGCTGCGGAACAGCACGACGAGAATGGAGACGTCGGCGGTCACGGCGTGGTGCGGCGCGGGCGGGCGGAAGGCATGGTCGGGCTCACGGGTCCGGGGGACGGGCCCGCGATCATGTCATGCGCCGGGACCGGGAGCGAGCCCGGGCGGCGCCGTGTCAGAGGCTCGGCGTGTCCTGTTCGACAGGTTCGACGATGTCGAGCACGCCGTCGCGCTCGGCGTAGCGCTCGCCGGTGCGCGGGCAGACCAGGTCCTCGCCGAGCACCTCGCCCGCACGGCTGACCCAGCCGACCTGCCGGGCGGGCACGCCGGCCATCAAGGCGAAGGCGGGGACGTCCTTGGTCACAACCGCGCCGGCGGCGATGAAGCAATACCGGCCGAGCTCGGTGCGCCCGTTCGGCCCGCCGCAGACGATCGTCGCGTTCGCACCGATCGTGGCGCCTTTGCGCACGATGGTTTCGCCGAACTCGGTCTTGCGTTCGACGAAGCCGCGCGGGGTGAGCACGTTCGTGAACACGCAGGACGGCCCACAGAACACCCCGTCTTCGAGCGTCACGCCCTTATAAAGCGAGACATTGTTCTGAACCTTCACCCGATCGCCGATCACCACGTCGGGCCCGGCCATGACGTTCTGGCCGAGCGAGCAGGCCCGGCCGATCCGCGTTCGCGGCAGCACGTGAGTGTAGTGCCAGATCTTCGTGCCTTCACCGATATCCGCGCCCTCGTCGATGACCGCGGTCTCGTGCGCCCAGCCGCGATTGCGCGAGGCGTTTCGCCCGCCCTGATCGGAATTGGATTTCATCGTGCGAAGCGCTGAAGCCGACATGAACCAGTTTCCCTGAATAAATTCAGTCAGGCAGCACGAATCCGCCCCGACCTGCACGGGAAACCAGACAGCGCCGCACCGGTTCCGCCTCGCATGAAAAATTTGCGATAAATCTCAGGCGCGGGCCTCACCCGTCGCCCTCCTTTTCCGGACCGGCGTCGTCGTGGTCGCGCAGAAGCCGCCTCATCGCCGCGAACTCGGCCTTGAAGGCGCCGAGCTCGCGGGCCGGGATCCCGGCCAGTGTCATGTCCGATCCGAAATTCTTCGTCACATAGGTCATCATGCCGACAAACACCCGGTCGCCGACATGCGAGCCGTTGCGCACCGAGCTGTAGGGGCCGAGCCAGCATTCACGTCCGATGCTCGAGCTGCCGCCCATGTGCGATTGCGAGCACAGCAAGGTCTCCTCGCCGACATCGGAGTTGTGGCCGACCTGGACCATGTTGTCGACGCGAGCGCCCTTCCTGACGATGGTGTCCTGCAGGGCGCCGCGGTCCACGCAGGTGGACGAGCCGATCTCCACATCGTCTTCGAGGATCACCCCGCCCAGATGGGGAAACTTCAGCAGCGTGCCGTCCGGCATGCGGTCATACCCGAACCCGTCCTGGCCGATGCTGGCGCCGGAATGGACCACCACCCGCGCGCCGATGCGTGTGCGCGGATAGATATGCACTCCGGCGTGAATGACGCTGTCCGGCCCGATCTCGACATCGCCGTCCACGACCACGTAGGGACCGATGAAAGCGGACGGATCGATCTTCGCGCCGGGATCGATGATCGCAGTCGGGTGCACGCCGGGTTCAGGCCTGGGTTCGGAAAAGAAGGCGTTCAGCACCTGGACGAATCTGAGCCGCGGGTTGTCGGCGCCGATCACGGTCAGATGGTCCGGCGCAGCTGTCGTATCGAGATCCTCCGGCCCGATCAGCAGGCCCGCCTTCGTGCCCGATATCGCCTTGGCGGGATCCCGGCCGCGCTTGGGCTGAAAGAAGGTCAGCTCACCCGGTCCGGCCTGATCGAGCCGCGCCGGGGCAGTGATCGTCGCGCCCGCCTCGCCGTGCAGCAAGCGTGCGCTTTCGCCCAGCAGCTCGAGAATATCAGCAGCGGTGACTTCGGTTCGGGACATTGCGTCCTCCTGCCCTTGCTCGGCTCTTGCGCCCCGCTTGACTTCACCAGGCGGCTTCAAGCCAGAATTTCGTCCACCATGCGGGCCGCGGCCCGGCCGTCGCCGAACGCGTCGATCGTCTGGCGGTCCTTGAAGTCCTCGCCGCGCCAGAGCCGGACCCAGCCGCCGTCGAGCAGCTCGGGATAGGGCGTGTCGTCGAGGATCAGCGTGGCCCGGACGCCGTGAAAGAAGGCCTCTTTCTGAACCCCGCCCGAGTCGGTGAAGACATGACGGGCGCGTTCGAGCAGCCATTGCGTCTCGAGATAGCCGATCGGCGCGATCGGACGGATCTTGCCGATCCGCGCGCGCTCGGGATCGAGAACGCTGCGCGTGCGGGGATGGACCGGAAATATGATCTCGTCAGCGCCCGAGGTGTCGTTCACGTACTCGAAGATGTCCGAGAGAACGTCCGCAGACACGGTGTTTTCGGCGCGGTGAAGGGTCATGAAGTCTATCGAGCCGGAGGTCTCGTCGAGGCCTTCTGGCCGCACCGCCAGACCGCCCTCGCGGACCAGGCGCACGCAATCGAAATTGATGTCGCCGGTCCAGATCGAGCGCGCTTCGAGGCCCTCCTCGCGCGCGCAGTCGAAGGCGTAATCGGTCGGGCAGAACAGCTTTTCGGACAGATGGTCGACCGCGACGCGATTGAGTTCCTCGGGATTGCGGTTCTGCGACCGCACGCCGGCTTCGACATGATAGATCGGCAATCCCGCCCGCGCGGCGGCCAGCGCGCCGGCCAGGGTGGAGGCGGTGTCGCCGATCACCACGCATTTCGTCCAGGGTTCGCTTTGAACGATCGGGGCGAGCTTGCCGGCCATGGTCCCGATCATGTGCGCGATCGGAAGCGAGTGAACCTCCAGGCGGTGTTTCGGCGGAGTGAGGCCCAGCTGATCGAAAAACACCGCGGACATGTTCGGATCGAAATGCTGTCCGGTGTCGGCCACCGCGTAATCCACGCCGCGCCGGCGCAGCTCGGCTTCCAGGGCCCACCATTTCACGTATTGCGGGCGGGTGCCGATGATCGTCAGAATTTTCATCGGGCGTCTCCGTTCACCAGCGCGCGGATCGTCTTGGCGTAGGCGTGCCAGCCGTCCTTCTCGATGAAGGGCGCGCAGTGGCGCGCTTTCTCCGCGATCTCCTCATCTGTGAGTTCGTTGACGAAATAGGCGATCTGCTTGGGCGTCGGGTCGGGCGGCAGGACCCAGCCGAAGCCGTGTTTCTGGACTTTCTCCAGCATGGTCGGCGAGCCGTTGACCAGAACCGGAACGCCCGCGTTCGGGAACTCCCACAGCTTGTTGGGCGCCGCGACCCAGCCGTTGAGCGTCTCGGCGCGGTACGGGATGATCCCGACCGTCGCGCCGGAGGTCCACAGCGGCAGATCCTTCATCGGCGCAGACTTGATGACCGCGGTGCGGTCGAAGCCCCGCTCGAGCTTGGCGAGTTGGTCCTGCAGATCGGCCTCGATCGCTGCGGCGCGGGCGGACTGATAGGCGTCCTCGAGGAACTGGTTGGACACCTCGTCGTACAGGCGGATCGCGGAGAGCAGATTGAACAGAGCGCCGGCCGCGCTGTCGCGGTCGAACGTGCTGAAATCGACGCCCCGCTCGGCGGGCTCCCGCGTCTGGGCGGATGAAGCGTCCGCGTTCAGCACGGCCACCGAACCCGGCGCCGCGCGGTGCGGCTCGGGACCCTCCCGGCGCGCCCGCTCGCGCTCGGCGGCCTGGAAATCGCCGCGCAACGCCGCGTCGAGATTGAGCATCGTGACGGCCCGGTCGACCAGAACGCTGTGGTCGAGATCGGCCATGCTGCGCAGCTCTGTGATGTATTCCTTGGCGATCTGGTCGTACTTCTCGCCCAGTTCGAGATTGACCGCGCGCAACAGCTTGCGGCGCTTCTTGCCCAGCCATTCCGATTTCACTTCAGCGACCCGCGCGTGGAAGTCGTCCTCGCCTGCGCCGTGGCCCATGAGCACCGAGGACCACTCGTCGTCGAGATCGAGCGCGCAATCGATGACGTTCTCGATATGCCGGTTGATCGAGTAACCGCCCTGGTAGAGCAGGATCTTTCGGTCACGCGGCAGCCCGGCCGCGTCGTGCAGCCTGCCGTCATACTCGACCGGCCCGTACTTTTCGGTCGCATTGGCGACCACGTGGATACCCGTCGGGCGGTCATACTCTTCGGCGTAGTAGTCTTTCATCTTCTCGCTGACCACGGTCGCGCCGTCGATCTCCGCGAAGGCCTTGCTGTGAATCGAGCGGTAGAAGCGCATCGTGCGCACCGAGCCCTGGGTGAGCTCGTCGTAGATCTCGTGCGCGTCGTAGATCACGCGGGCCCCGGTCTTCTTCTTGTATTTGAGCGCGGCCGGCAGGGTGAGCACTTCCTGGGCCACGATCACCTCGGGCTGGATCTCGTCCAGCGCCTCGAGCCAGGACTGCGTACGCACCTTTGCGGTGACCTTGTGAGCGTCGAAATCGAAGAAGGACTGGATGAACTCGCGCGGCCCGGAGGCGGCGATCGGCGCGAGATAGCCGCGCAGCGTGTCCATGAAGACGCCGCCGCCGCCGGGCCCCTCGATCTCCGAAAGCCGCTCCACCCGCGAGGAGAAGCCCTGGATCAGGCGGCGGGCGTAAACGAACGGCCAGGCGAGAAGCTTGAACGGCGCGAGCAAGGCGCGTCCCAGGGCACGCCGCACCGGGCGAAACGCCAGCGCGACGACCAGTGCGAGAATGACCGCAAGCACGAGCGCCGGGGCGATCAGGTCGCCCACAGTGGGATCGACGAGCAAGCCGGTGAGCGATCTTGCGGCGTCGCCGAGCCAGACGAGGAAGGGCTCGACGAACTCCCAGAGCACCCCGATGATCGCCGCCGCCGCGACCAGCAGCAGGGCGGCCACGCCCAGCATGATCAGTGTCGGGATGATCGCGCTCAGGATGCCGGCCACCGCGAGCTGGAGCTGGGCGCGCTGGTACCATTTCGCGCGGTAAGCCGTGGTGCCGTTTTCGAGGATCAAGGCGTGGCTCGGATGGCTCTTCTCCCAGAGCCCCAGAATGCAGACGTCCTCACCCGCATCGGCGAGCGTGCGCGCCCACTTCATCACTCTGGGGTCGCGCGTCCCGCAATTGGGAACCATGATCGCGATCCTGTGACGCCTGAAATAACCCATTAATCGTGCTCGCCCCTGTCCCTGTTACGGCCCGCACACCCCGGCGCGCCGCCTGTCTGACACACGCCGAAGCGAGCCCGCGTGACGACGGACCCCGGCGCTTTTTCAAAATGTGGACGTATGGAACGCTTCGCCGCTCCGGTCGGTTCAACCGCGCGTAAGGAAATTTGCAGCGGCTGGCCGGGGGCGCCGGTCCGCGGCGGAACACGGGGGCGCATGACGCGATGAACGATGAGTTCGACACCGGCGGATATCGCCGCCTTCTAGACCGGCTCGACGGGCAGGGCTACCGCTTCGACCGCTTTGAGGACAGGCCCGAGCCCGAAGGGGTCGTCTATCTTCGCCACGACGTGGATTTCGACCTCGACCTGGCGGTCAGGATCGGCGCGATCGAAAGCGACGCCGGGCTGAGGTCGACCTTTTTCATTCTCGTCAGCGGGCCGTTCTATAACTGCATGGAGAACCGGTCGCGCAGCGCCGTGCGTGAACTCGTTTCACAGGGCCACGAAGTCGGGCTGCATTTCGACGTGACCGCGAGCCATGTCGGCGCTGACTACGACGCCGCAGCGGCCAGGGAGGCGGCGATCTTGTCGGACGCGGCGGCTGCGCCCTGCCGCGTCGTCAGCTTCCACAGACCCGCGCAGGACCTGCTCGGCGGTCCCGACCGGATCGGCGGGCTGATCTCGACCTATGGCAAATCATGGTTCAAGGCGATCGCCTACTGCTCGGACAGCCGGGGCCTTTGGCGCTTCGGGCGGCCCGAAGAGCAGAAGGCCTATAAAACACGCCGGTCGATGCAGCTGCTCACCCATCCGATCTGGTGGGCTTTCGACACGGCCGAAAGTCCCGAAGACCGGTTGCGCCGCCTGACCGAGATCAAACACGCCCGGCTTCTCGACGACATCGCGGACAACTCGACGGTCAAGCCCTCGCGCTCTGCGGCCTGACGGATCACCTGGCGGAGCCGGCCAGCGCTACGATCAGATCAGCCAGCTGGCCGACCCTGTCGGACCGGGCGGCCTCCACGTCTTCGAGGCGAGGGTGAACGGCGGGAAGACCGGTTTCTCCGATTGAAACATCACGCGCGCGGGTCAGAACCGGATCGGCGCGCCACGGCCCTTCCCCCAGCAGAATGATCGGCTTGTCCGCCGCGGCGTACTCGGTCAGCTTGCCGCCCGGAAACCGTGCGTGCGGCGCATTGAACAGGACGAGCGCGTCGGCGGCGCGCTGAACGACGGCGAGCTTGTCCAGATCCAGGGGGCCGTGGGCGACCAGATTGGGAGTGTCGGACGCAAGCGCAGCCTCCGCTTCGGACAGCGGTCCGAAATGATGCACGCTCAGGCGTGGCTCCGTCGCGAAAAGAGGCGCGAGCGCGGCCAGGAAGTCCGTCAGACGCCGTGTCCCCGAGCCGAGCTCGAACCCTCCGGCGTAGACCGCGTTGAGCCGTCCCTCCTCAAACCGCCAGACGAAGTCGGGATCGGGCGCGGCCGGCGCCTGGCCGATCACCCGCACTTGCGCGCCCCGAAGCGCCAGTTCGACATCCTCGGCGATATACGGGTGCACCGCGGTGACCGCCGCAGCCCGTCTCACGACCCGCCGCAACAAGGCCCGCTCGACGAGGCGGCGCGGAAAGCGCCGGCGCGCCGGGCGGTGCATCGAGCGCAGCCACGGATCGCGAAGATCGACGAGATGGGGCACGGCCCTGCGCGCGGCGAGCCTGCTCGCGACGACGTGAAGGGACTCCGGCGGGCTCGTCGTGATCACCAGATCGGCGGCGTCGATCGCATCCGCCAGCCTGGGGCCGTGGCGAAGCACCCAGGCGAGTTCGGGATCGGGCCAGACCAGCCCGTCGCGCAGCCGGTTGAGTAGTCTGTACACGGATCCGCTAGATCCGGCCTGCCCGCGGCCCACACCGATCGGCAGCGGCGTCCAGGCGTGCGGGCCGGCGGGCTCGACCGGCGAGGCGATGGTGATCTCCGCCCCGGCCCGCTCGGCCGCAGCGATCCACTGAAGGGTGCGGCGGGTCGCGCCGGACGCCTCTGGCGGCGCATGACGTGCGATGAGCAGGACCCGCATGACGGTTTCGCTTCCAGCATCCAGAAATGGACGCTCAAGCTACAGTCAGACGGGGTCCGCACAAACTCGCCGTATCACATCCGCCGGCGCTAGAGCCCGAGAGAGGCGCCGAGCGTATAGATCGGCGGCATCCCGGTGACCATCCAGACCACGCCGAGGACGAACAGGATCCCGGTCGCGATCAGCGAGATTATGCGCAGCGCACCGATCAGGCCGGCGATCAGGACCATCACGGAAATCAGTATCGCCGGCGCTCCGGGCAGGCCGAGCGCGACGCATGAGATCAGGGCGATGACGCCCGATCCCGCCGCGCGTACGGCGTACCGGAAGGCCGGCGGCAGCACCGGTTGTGTAGATTTTGCAGCCATAGACCAGCTCCCCCCATGAAGCGGAGACTGGTTTTAGGCGCATAACCGGGTTGGTCAAGGGGTAGTAAACTTAAAAGTTCGCTCAGAATATGATCTATAACACCGAAACAATGTTCTGATCAGTCGCCGAACAGACGACTATCTGCAACTTTCCGGTGCGCGCGCGCCGTTTCTCTTTCCAGCGCTTCCAGCCGGCCCATGCCGAACGGCGCGATGCGGGCGGCCTCGATATACCGGGCGCCGCCGGCGAGGATCGAGGCGTCGAGCTCCGTCCAGCGCCGTCCGGCGCCTTCCCGGCCTTCAACGGCGGCGACCTTCAGGCCGAGCGCGTCGAGAAAAGCGGTCAGCGCGGCGACGCGGTCGGGTTCGCACATCACGCGCGCACGGCCGGCCGAGGCTTCGACCAGAGCGGTGAAGTCAGGCGACGCCGGGTTGAGAGTCTGGTCCCCGACGCAAAGCACCGGCTCCAGAGCCTGGTTGCGGCCGACCAGCGCCGCAAGCTCGCCTGCTTCACCATCAGGCAAGGCGCGGATCAGCAGAACGGTCGGTTCGGAGACGGCCGCGACCGTATCGATCCGCCACGGGCGGGTGGAGTCCGCAGGCGCGACGGCGTCGAACGGCCCCGCCACGTGCCAGGGGGTGCGCGACACGTCGTAGTGATAGTCTTTCAGGGCTTCGACGATCTTTTCCCCGGACCGGCCGTCGCCGAAGGCCTCGAGCGAGCGTTCGCCCAGCGTCTCGAACTCGGCGAGCGCCTCGGGGAAGGTGTCGAACCGGTCGGGGATCACCTTCGCCCAGCCTTGCTCGACGATCTCGCGCCAGCCCGAGTTCGGCAGCGGCACGATCACGGGCACGCCTGCGAAGAAGGATTCTTTCGACAGGCCGCCCGAGTCCGTGATCGTCGCGCGGGCGTTGTGCGCGAGATAAAGGACGTCGAAATAGCCCACCGGATCAAAAAGCCGGAGCGATCCGCCCGGCCGCCAGCCGATGCGCTGGAGGACGGCCTTGGTGCGCGGATGGGCGGGAAGCACGACGGGCAGGTCGAGACTGTCGAGCGCGGTCATCAGCCGAACGAGCCGGTCGGGGTCGTCGGTGTTTTCCGCCCGGTGGATCGTGGCCAGGTAGAATTCCTTGGACTTCACATTGAAGTCGCCGAGATCGACCTTGCGCTTGGCTTCGAGTTCGCCGGCGGCCTTCATGAAGAGGTCGAGCATCGTATCGCCGACGAACCCGACCCTGTCAGGGTGGAACCCTTCAAGAGCCAGATAGCGCTCGGCCTTCCGTGTGCTGACGAGCGCCAGGCTGCACAGATGATCAGCGATGATCCGGTTGATCTCCTCAGGCGCCTGCCGGCGCCGGAAATTGCGTTCACCTGCTTCAATGTGGATGAAGGGAAGGTCGCAATGACCGGCCGTCATCGCGGCGGCTGCGGTCGAATTGGTGTCGCCGTAGGCGAGGATGGCGTCGGGCCGCTCGGCCTCCACCAGCTCGCGCAGCAGCGGCAGCATCTTGCCGATCGAATCGAGCAGCGGGCCCGAACCCAGCCCGAGATGGTGATCGGGCTTGCGCATGCCGAGGTCGCGAAAGATGTCATCGCTCAGCGCGGCGTCGTAATGCTGCCCGGTGTGAACCGTGACTTCGCGCAGATCGCCGCCGCCGAACCGGTCGATCGCCGAGGAGACGACCCCGGCCTTGATGAACTGAGGCCGGTTACCGAACACAGTGAGAATTTTACGCATCTATCCCGCCCCCAAGACGAGCCGGCTAGCGGATATTGTCCGGCAGCCTCGTGTCGTCGCCGACGATCGCGGTCTCCAGCTGGCTCGCCTTCAGATTCCGGGCCGCTCGCAGATCGGCCCCCCGCAGATCGGTGTTGTAAAAATGCGCGCCGGCCA